>NZ_SEWE01000054.1 GCF_004167665.1 Hymenobacter persicinus
GGGCGCGGGCTCGGAATTCGTTTCCTGAAGCACATTGAGCGTAACTCCATCCTGCTGTTCATGATTTCGGTGGACTCCAACGACATTGCCGCCGAGTACGAAATCCTGCTCGGCGAGCTGCGGCAGTTCAACCCCGAGCTGCTCGAAAAGCGTCGTCTGCTGGCCATCACCAAGTCCGACCTCATCGACGATGAACTGGAAGCCGAGATGCGCGCCACCCTACCCACGGACCTGCCCACCATCTTCATTTCCAGCCTCACCAACAAGAATATTCAGCCGCTCAAGGACATGATCTGGCAGGCGCTGAATGCCAAGGAGTAGTTATTCCACCAATAGCTGGTTCTGATGATTGAGTTGAGTAAGGCGAACTTGGCCCGAATTCTCTGTCCAACCTAATACTGTAGCTTCAATTCGTGCCCCAATAGGAAAATCGTTAGGGTAATGTTGGTAGTTGAGGTTCGGTATGTGAACTATCTCCAAGAGAGCTAGCACATCATCTGGGAAGCCATCTAGTTGCACAAAAACACCAAACTGGGGAGTGATAGTTACCGTACCGCTGACGTTTGTGCCGCAGGGATAAGCTTGAGCAAGCTGCTCACGAGCAAGTTGGGTAGTCATTGGTCACGTGTATTAATGTTCAGCAAGGTAGGGCTTGCGCTGTTCTGCTGAACTAACTGTCTTTCCTGTGAAGTTTCCGTGCCAAACTGACAGCCAAGCGCGCTTTGGCAAACTCCTTGCGCCCGACCGGTAGCCCAACGGCAACTCCCGTGAAAAACCCATTCCGACGAATATTTACGAAAATGGCTGAAGATACCAACCTGCCTCAGGACGACAATCTGTCCGCTGACCCGAGCCACGTGGCTGGCGAATTGCCCGAAGAGCCCAACGCACCCGACCTGGGCACGCCCGAGGGCCTCGACGGTGGTGCCCCCAAAGCGGAGGGCTCCAAAACCGACGCCGAGCTGGCTGAGCTCAAGGACAAATACCTGCGCCTGGCCGCCGAGTTCGACAACTACAAGCGCCGCACCACCAAGGAGCGCGCCGACTTGTTCAAAACCGCCAATCAGGAACTGATGGTGGCCCTGCTGCCCGTGCTCGACGATTTTGAGCGCGCCCGCAACGCCACCGCCACCGCCGATGCCGACGCCGTGCGTGAAAGCATCGACATTATTCAGGGCAAACTGAACAAAACGCTGCAGCAGAAAGGTTTGACTCCCATGAACGCCAAGGGCGGTGACTTCGATGCCGACCTGCACGAGGCCATCACCCAGATTCCCGCCCCCTCCGACGACCTGAAAGGCAAAATCGTGGACGAGGTGGAAAAGGGTTACTACCTCGGCGACAAAGTAATCCGGCACGCCAAGGTGGTGCTGGGCCAGTAAAACAGAACGTCATGCTGAGCGCAGTCGAAGCATCTCTACCGCAGTGGTAATTACCGTTGCAACGAAGCGGTAGAGATGCTTCGACAAGTTCAGCATGACAGTCAGTAACTATACAGATGGCAACGAAGCGAGATTATTACGAGGTGTTGGGCGTGGCCAAAACCGCGTCGGGCGACGAAATCAAGAAGGCCTACCGCAAGGTGGCCATCAAGTTTCACCCCGATAAAAACCCCGACGACCCGACGGCCGAAGACAAGTTCAAGGAAGCCGCCGAAGCCTACGAGGTGCTGTCGAGCGAAGATAAGCGCGCCCGCTACGACCGGTTCGGCCACCAGGGCATGGGCGGCAACGGCGGCGGGGCTCCGAACATGGAGGACATCTTCTCCCAGTTCGGCGACATCTTCGGCGGCGGCGGCTTCGAGGGCTTCTTCGGCGGCCAGGGCCGCGGCCAAGGCGGCCGGCGCGTCAAGAAAGGCTCCAACCTGCGCATTAAGCTTAAGCTCGACCTAGAGGAAGTAGCCAACGGCGTCGAGAAGAAAATCAAGGTGAAGCGCTACGTGGCCTGCCAGCCCTGCTCGGGTACCGGCGCCAAAAACGGCACCGACCTGAAGGAATGCGGCACCTGCCACGGTCAGGGCCAAGTGAAGCGGGTGGTGAATACGATGCTGGGCCAGATGGTCAGCGCCTCGACCTGCCCGACCTGTAACGGCGAGGGCAAAATCGTGAGCAGCAAGTGCGACGTCTGCCACGGCGAAGGTCGCCAGCTCCACGAGGAGGTTATCCCGATCAACATTCCCGCCGGCGTGGCCGAGGGCATGCAGCTGAGCATGAACGGCAAAGGCAACTACCCCGAGCGGGGCGGCGTGCCCGGCGACCTGCTCATCCAGATTGAGGAGGAGCCCCACGAGCTGCTCAAGCGCGACGGCAACAACATCATGTTCGA
Source organism: Hymenobacter persicinus (assembly GCF_004167665.1). GTDB lineage: Bacteria > Bacteroidota > Bacteroidia > Cytophagales > Hymenobacteraceae > Hymenobacter > Hymenobacter persicinus. Next base: position 2,326 of record NZ_SEWE01000054.1, read on the forward strand.
GCAGTACATTTCGTTTGTCGACGCCGCCCTGGGCGCCAGCATCGAAGTGCCCACCATCGAGGGCAAGGTGAAAATCAAGGTTGACCCCGGCACCCAGCCCGGCAAGATCCTGCGCCTGCGCGGCAAGGGCATCAAGGACCTCAACGGCTACGGCCGCGGCGACCAGCTCATCCACCTCAGCGTCTGGACGCCCAAAAACGTGAACAGCGAGGAGCGGGAGCTGCTCGAAAAGCTGCGCAACGCTCAGAACTTTACGCCCAACCCCGGCAAAAACGAGAAGGGCTTCTTTGAGAAAGTGAAGGAGTACTTCCAGTAAAAACGCTCAACCACGGACTCTCTCGGATTTCGTGAGCAAGTGCACAGCCCGCCTTCCCAAATGGGAAGGCGGGCTTTTTTGTGCCGGTTTTGGGAGCATATTTCTCGGAGTTAGGAAAATATGCTCCCAAACCAGTGAGCGGGAAACGGAGCGGCTTGGGGTAGGGGAGGCAGTGCGAAAAAAACTTGGCCGAGCCTGTAATGCCGTGCGGGGCGCGCCGATATATTGGGGGAACTTGCCTCTGCCATGAGCCCCGCCGCCGCCGCCCCCGATTTTCTAGCCGTTGTCAATGCGAACCAGGGGCTGCTGCACCGCGTGTGCCGGCTGTACTGCTCCGACGCCGACGACCGCCAGGACCTCTACCAGGAAATCGTGCTCCAGCTCTGGCGGGCCTGGCCCCAATACCGGCCCGGGGCGGCCAAGGTGAGCACCTGGTTGTACCGGGTAGGGCTGAACGTGGCCATCAGCAGCCTGCGTCAGCGCACCCGCCACCCGGCGCCCGAGCGGTTGGGCCCCGAGCTGCCCGACCTGGCCCCGCCGCCTGAGCCCGGGCCCGACGCCGACGACCTGGCCGAGTTGCAGAGCGCCATCAGCCGGCTTTCCGACGTGGAAAAGGCCTTCGTGCTGCTTTACCTGGAAGAGCGCACCTACGAGGAAATGGCCGACATTCTCGGCATCACCCAGAACCACGTGCGGGTGAAGATGCACCGCGTGCAGGACAAGCTCCGCCACCTTTTAACCCAGCCCGCCTGATGGACCTCCACGACTTTCGCCGGCAGTGGCAACAGCAGCCCACACCGGCTGGCTGCGCCGCCGATGAAGCTGCCCTGCGCGCCTTGCTTACCGAGTCCCCAACCAGCCCCGTGACCCGGATGCTGCGCAACGCCCGGCACGAGATTATCTGGACCATAATAACCGTGGGGCTTACCTTGGCCGGACTGCTGTTCGTCGGGCTACCCTGGATCCGGCCGCTGGGCGTGCTGCTGCTCACCTCCGCGGTGCTGATGGGCTACTACTATTACCACAAGCTGCGGGCGCTGAGCCGTCTGGGCACAACGGATGGCCCCCTGCGCGGGCAGGTAGCCCGGCAGCTGCGGACGCTGCGGCGCCTGCTGCGGCTTTACTACCGGCTTACCATGGCCACGCTTGTCGTTATGGGAAGCTTCCTGCTGTTTTCAGCTTACACCCACCTGCCTCACCTGTTCCGCGGCGATGCCCGCACCCTCTGGCAGCAAAGCCTCTGGCTGGCGCTGACGGCCCTCGTCACGGGGCTGCTGGTGCACTGGCTTACCCGCTACCATTTGCAGCACCAGTACGGCCGCCACCTCGACCGGCTCGAAGGCGTTCTGCGCGAACTGGAAGAAACGCAGTAGCCCGCATCACTCGCCTTTCAGCCGGGATTTTCAACCGGTCAGCGCCCTAATTCCCCGGTTGGGGAAGATTTACGCCGCTGGTTTATCTCGTTCCAGTAATATTACGCCCACGACCAACCCCTCTCTTTCCATGCCTCCCATTCTGCAAGCCATCGACGTGCACAAGGCCTACGCCGCCCACGTCGCCCTCAACGGCGTGAGCCTCGACATCCCGGAGGGCAGCATCTTCGGGCTGCTCGGCCCCAACGGCGCCGGCAAAACGTCCCTGATCCGCATTATCACCCAGATTACGGGCGCCGACTCCGGCGAAATTCGTTTCCGCGGCGAGCGGCTCAACCCCTCGCACATCGGCCACATCGGCTACCTGCCCGAGGAGCGGGGGCTTTACAAAAAGATGAAAGTGGGGGAGCAGCTGCTCTACCTGGCCCAGCTCAAGGGCCTCACCAAAGCCGACGCCACCCAGCGCATCAAGGGTTGGATTGACCGCCTCGACCTGCGCCCCTGGGTAAATAAAAACGTGGAAGACCTCAGCAAGGGCATGCAGCAGAAGGTACAGTTCATTGCCACCGTCCTGCACGAGCCCAGCCTGATTATCCTCGACGAGCCGTTTTCGGGCTTCGACCCCATCAACGCCAACCTGATCAAGGACGAAATTCTGGAGCTGCGCAACCGCGGGGCCACCATCATCTTCTCCACCCACCGCATGGAATCGGTGGAGGAGCTCTGCGACAACATTGCCCTGATTAACCGCTCCCGCAAGGTGCTCGACGGCTCGGTGCGCGACATCAAGGACGCTTTCAAAACCCAGACCTACGAGGTGGAAGGCAAGGGCCGGCTGATGGTCATTCACCCCGACTTCGAGGTGCTCGAGCACAAGGAGCGCGAAAACGGCCACTTCTACAACCGGATTCGCCTGCACCACGGCACCACGCCCAACGATTTGCTGCGCTACCTGATTGGTAACGTGGAGGTGCACGCCTTCCGGGAGCAGATTCCCAGCATCAACGACATCTTCATTCGCCGGGTGCAGGAAACGATGCCCGAAACTCTCGAAACCGCCAACGCCCTGCTCTAACCTCCCATGGACAAAATCTGGCTTATCATTCAGCGCGAATACCTCACGCGGGTTCGTAAGAAAAGCTTCCTGGTTATTTCCCTACTGGCCCCGCTCTTGCTGGCCGGCACCACCCTGGGCATCGCCAAGCTCAACGCGCCCTCGGCCCCCGACGAGGTAGCCGTTTACGACGCCAGCGGCCTCGATCTGCTCAGCCACCTCGTGGCCACCGACGAAGTTCGCTTCGTGCCCGCCGTGGGCGCCACCCCGGCCCAGGCCACCGCGGCCTTTCAGAAAGCCCGGCCCAAGCAGGCCGCCCTGCTCGTGTTTCCGGCCGGCTTCACCGTCGATGCCAGCCAGGGCGTGCAGCTGCAGGCCAACGGCAACGTGAGCCTCAACCGCCAGCTCAACATCCGCAAGGCCGTCAACAAGGCCGTCGGCGACTTGAAGCTGACCCGCTCGGGCCTCACCCGCGAAACCATCGACAACCTCAAGGCCGACGTGGAGCTGTCGGCCGTAAACCTCTCCCAGCAGGGCGGCAGCAAAAACAGCGTGGGCGCCACCACCGCCGCGGCCTACGTGCTGTCGATTCTGGTCTACATGTTCATCTTCATCTACGGCGTGCAGGTGATGCGCGGGGTAGCCGAGGAAAAGTCGAACCGCATCATGGAAGTGATGATGTCGTCGGTGAAGCCCTTCCAGCTCATGATGGGCAAGATTCTGGGCATTGCCGCCGTGGTGCTCACCCAGTTCAGCATTTGGCTGATTCTATCCTACACCATCACCACGGTGGTGGCTCCCATGCTGATGAAGCCCGCTAAGGCGCCCGTGGCTACCACGGCTGCCGCCAAAGCTCCCGCTGCGGCCAGCGCTGCCACCGCCACTACTGCCGACGAGGCCCCGGCCCTGAAGGCCCCGCAGCCGGGCACATCGCCCAACATCTGGAGCGTGCTCGACGGCCTGCCCATCGGCAGCATCCTCGGCGGTTTCCTGTTCTTCTTCCTCGGGGGCTACCTGCTCTACTCGTCCCTGTTTGCCGCCATCGGCGCCGCCGTCGACGACCAGACCGACGCCCAGCAGTTTATGTTTCCGGTCACAATTCCGCTTATTCTGAGCTACATCGTGAGCATCAACGTCATCATCAACGGCGACCCCAACGGCCCGCTGGCCTTCTGGCTGTCGATGATTCCGTTCACGTCGCCCATTGCCATGGTCATGCGCCTGCCCTTCGGCGTGCCCACCTGGCAGCTGCTGCTCTCGGCAGCCATTCTGGTGGGCGGCTTCCTGTTCACGACCTGGGTGGCCAGCCGCATCTACCGCGTGGGCGTGCTCATGTACGGCAAGAAAGTAACCTACGCCGAACTGTCGCGCTGGATGTTCTACAAGGGATAGACAAGCTCCGAACCCGCTCCGAAAGCCCCGGCGTCGGTAAGATGCCGGGGCTTTCTATTTTTACGCCCGGGCTTCGTGTCCACACCAGATGCTGCTGCCCCCGCCTGCCATGCTCAACAAACTCCTGCTGCTGCCCCTGTTGCTGCTGTTGCTCGGCTTCCGCGCCGACGACCGGCCGGCCTACCGCCTCTTCACGGCCGCGGGCAAGGCCGTCAGCTACGACAAAATGCTCAACGCCCTGGCCGGGGCCGACGTGGTGTTTTTCGGCGAGCAGCACAACGACCCCTTGGCCCACTGGCTCGAGCTGCAGCTCACCAAAGACCTGCTGCGCCGCCGCCAGGGCCAGCTGGTGCTGGGGCTGGAAATGTTTGAGCGCGACGTGCAGCCCCTGGTGGATGCCTACACCACCGGGGAGCTCAACGATGCCGACTTCGCGGCCCAAAGCCGCCCCTGGCCCAATTACGCCACCGACTACCGGCCCCTGCTCCAACTGGCCCGCCAGCAGAAATTTCGGGTAGTGGGCACCAACGTGCCCCGGCGCTACGCCGCGCTGGTGGGCAAAAATGGCCTTGCCGCCCTCGACACGCTCTCAGCCCCGACCAAAGCCTGGCTGGTACCTTTGCCGCTGAAGGTGGATTATGAGCTGCCGGGCTACAAGAACATGGTCACGATGTTCGGCTCCGACGCGGCCCACGCGGCCGGGGTGCGCAACATCATCCAGGCTCAGGCCCTGAAAGACGCCACCATGGCCTACTTCCTCAACCAGGCCCGCCCCGAAGGCCACCTGCTGCTCCACCTCAACGGTGCCTACCACTCCGACAACCACGACGGCATCCTGGCTTACCTGCGCCAGCAAAACCCCAACCTGCGCGTGCTCACCATCAGCACCGTGAGCCAGGAGCAAATCGGTACATTAGACCAGGACCACCGCCAGAAAGCCGATTTCGTCCTGGCCGTACCCGCCGACATGACCAAGACGTATTAAGCAGCAACCCGCTCACAAATCCTATGCTTTCCACCCAAGACCTCACCGCCCTGCCCGCCGAGCTAGACCTGCAACGCATCTGCAAGGCCCTGGCCGTCCTCGATGCCATTATTTCGCCCGAGGAAGAATACCGCTACCACACCTACGACGCCCACTGGGGCGAAGGGGAGGAGGTCTTCGAGATGAACGACGGCGAGGGTGACCAGATGCTGGTCTTGTTTGCGCCCGAGGGGGCCGTCATCAACGGCTACGCCGACGGCCTGGAGGAGGCCGACAAGTCCCAGCTCACCCACGGCCTGCCCCAGCCGTTTCACGAGTTCATCTTCGGGGAGCCGGTCAATTCCATCGGCACCACGTTCTGCCTCTGGACCATTGACAACGAGCCCTGGCAGCTCGGCAAGGGTGCCACCGACGACGGCTCCGACGAGCTGCTCTACATTCTCGACGGCCACCCGCGCACCTACATCGACTGGGCCCAGGAGTACTTCGAGGAAGACCGGTTCCCCAAGGACGGCCTGCCCCTGGGCCCCGTCACCCAGCTGTACTACGGCGAAACTCTGACCAAGCCCATGGTGCAGGCCCTGGTGACGCACGTGGCCGACTGGGAAGCCCTGCGCCGCGACCTGGACGAAATCAACTACCCCTACGACTTCGACTAGCGGCCCCGCCCCGGTTGCTCGCGGTCTGGACTCAGCCTCTCGCGGTGCAGTCCCGATGGTTCGCGGTCTGGATTCAGTATCTCGCGGCCAAGTCCCAACGGCTCGGGGCCTCGCCCCGGTGGTTCGCGGTGGCGCCGCAACCGTTCGCGGTGGCGCCCCAACGGTTCGCGGCCTGGATTCAGCTGTTCGCGGTATGGTCACCCCAAAAGCCCGCAAAAAAACTGGTTTAGCCCTGTTTTTAGAGTTACTTCCCCATCATGCTCTACCGCGAAGCCCTCGTCGCCGATATTCCCCAGCTCATGGAAGTGCGCGTGGCCGTGCGCGAAAACCGCCTGTCTGACCCCGCCCGAGTGCCCTACGAGGCTTACGTGGACTACCTCACCCGCCGCGGCCGGGGCTGGCTGGCCGAAGACGCCGCCGGCCGCGTCGCGGGCTTTGCCATTGCCGATGTGCAGGACCACAGTATCTGGGCCCTGTTCGTCCACCCCGACTACGAAGGCCAGGGCCTCGGCTCCGCCCTCCACGACCGGATGCTGAGCTGGTACTTCCGGCAAACCCCGCACCCCGTCTGGCTCAGCACCGCCCCCGGCACCCGCGCCGAAGCCTTCTACCGCCACCAGGGCTGGCAGGAAACGGGCCGGACGAAAAGCGGAGAAGTGCGATTTGAGCGGTCGGGGTGGGTGAGAAGCAGTTAATTTACCAGTTGATAAAAGACCCTGTAGTTAAGAAACAGTACCAATGGGCATTTTTGATTTCCTCAAAAAGAAGAATCAGGTTCCGCCGCCGGAAGAGGAGTGGGGTAACTATCCACAAATGTTGACAGCCAAACTGCTGTTTGAAAACGCGCCGGTATTTGACCGTCAAAGTATTCTTGAAGAGCTGAAGAAGGTCTTTACCGAAGTGGATAATCCCAGCCCGCAGCTCTTTTTCTTCCCTGAAATCAGAGTAGAGCTTGCTGACAAAGTCATTCCAGCACAGTGCACCATTTTTTTTCCAGATGCTGGCAAAGTAGAGGCTGTGGTAAGCCCGGAGTCCTTTCAACAAAACTGGCACTGGTCGGAAGCCACTAAGGCTGCTGTCGCCTGCCGATACGAAGTGCTTTTGTCCGACTTCATGACGCGGCAGTTGGATTATAAGTCCCGGCTGATGCTGTTCATGAATTTCTTGACGGCAGTGACCAAGGCCATGAATCCGCAGGTGGTTTATGCACTCGGAGCGCAGAAGCTTATTGCTCCGGCAGATTTGGTGGATTCCTGGGAGAATAGCGAAAAGCGCGCCCTGCATGGCTTGGTCAATGTGCGGCTTTTCAATGTCAGCAACGGAGTGGAAGGCGAGACAATTCTTGACACAGTCGGCCTGTACTTGCTAGGGCTACCCGATTTTCAGATTCGTTTTACCCACCTAGATGAAAGTGAAGTCGGTCAGCTCCTCTGGAACTACGCCTATTACACGTATGAGCAGGGAGACGTGATTACCGATGGGAGTACTATCCAAGGGCTGACTCCGGGTTCAAAGTGGAAATGCGAGCGGCAGGAGTCTCTTGTTGCCCCTGAACGGATGGTAATAAATATTCAGCCTGTTTAAAGCAGTTTACTACCTCAAACGCAAAAAGCCCCGACCATTCAAGGCCGGGGCTTTTGTATAAATCAAGGCTAACTGCTTACGCCGAAAACGACGTGCCGCAGCCGCAGGTACTCTTGGCCTGGGGGTTGTTGAAGACGAAGCCGCGGGCGTTGAGGCCGTCCTGGAAGTCGACTTCCATGCCCAGCACGTACATGGCGTGCTTCTTATCCATGATCAGCTTCAGGCCGTCGAGGTCGTAGACCTCGTCGTTGTCCTTGGCCTTGTCGAAGCCGAGCAGGTAGCTCATGCCCGAGCAGCCGCCGCCCTGCACGCCGATGCGCAGGCCGTAGTCCTGGGGCACTTTCTTGTCTTCGATGATATTTTTTACCTCAACCAAAGCCCCCGGCGTGAGGGTGATGGGAGCAGTCTTAGTTGAAACGGCCGTTGCCATAGTGCGTTCGGAGTTAGAAGAGTAGGCGCAAAGATACGAAGCCCCGGCAATACCCCGTTGACTTCGATGCTATACAACATCAGGCGCGGGCATCCGGTTCAGAGAATATTTCCCGACCTTGCCCCGCGCTACCAAGCCCGTTTACCCCCTCTATGGACACCACCGCGTACGTCTTCGATCTGCTCAAAATCATTCTGCCGGCGCTTATCGTCGCCGGCTCCATTTTCTACTTGATCCAGCAATACCTGGACAAGGAGCAGCAGCGCCGCCTGATTGAGCTGCGCCTGCAAAGCTCCAAGGAAACCTTGCCCCTGCGCTTGCAGGCCTACGAGCGGGTGACGCTGCTGCTGGAGCGTATCACACCTAACAACCTGCTCGTGCGCCTGAACAGCTCGGGGCAGACGGCGCCCGAGTTTCACCGCCTGCTCGTGTCCGAAATCCGGGCTGAGTACGAGCACAACCTCAGCCAGCAGCTCTACATGAGCCCCGAGGTCTGGGACCAGGTGAAGCAGGCCAAGGAAAATATCCTGACCATGATCAATAAGGCTTACCACGGCTTGCCCACGCCCCAGCAGGCCCGGGGCACCGAGTTGGCCAAGCGCATCCTCGAGACCCTGATGACCGACGAAGCCGACCCCACGGCCCGCGCCCTGAACGCCATCAAGCGCGAAGCCACCGGGCTGTTTTAGGTTCGTTTTTGGTGATTCTTTTTTGGTTCTTTGGAGTGGAAAACCGAACGCAAAACCCCGCTCAACGCGTTGAGCGGGGTTTTCTGTGTGGCTAAATTCCGAACGGCCGTTTGCGGCCAAAAACCAAAAACCACCAACCAAAAACCACCCTACGCCGTGGCCAGCACCGCGTCGATGGCGCGCTGGTAGCAGGCCTCGTAGCGGGGCAGGATCTTGCCGACTTCGAACTCCTCGGCCCGGGCCCGGGCGGCTTCCTTGAAGCGGGGCAGGTTGTCGTCTTCAAGTACGAAGAGCGAATTCTTAACCATGTCGGCTACGTCGCCGATTTCGCTGATCATGCCCGTCACGCCGTGCAGATTCAGCTCCGGGATGCCACCGGCGTTGGTGCTTATAACCGGCACTTCGCAGGCCATGGCTTCCAGGGCGGCCAGGCCGAAGCTTTCCTTTTCGGAAGGCATCAAAAACAGGTCGGCAATGCTGAGCACTTCCTCCACGGCCTCGAGCTTGCCCAGAAAGCGGATATCGTCGCAGAAACCGATATCGCGGCAGAGCTTCTCGATGCGGGGCCGGTCAGGCCCGTCGCCGACCAGCAGCAGCTTGGCCGGAATCTGCCGGCGCACCCCGGCGAAGATGTTGACCACGTCGTCGACGCGCTTGACGGAGCGGAAGTTGGAGGTGTGCACCAGCAGCTTCTCGCCGTTGGGGGCAATGGCGGCCTTGAAGTGGCCCTTGTTCTGCTTTTTGAAGCGCTCCAGGTTGATAAAGTTGGGAATCACCTCGATGTCCTTCTCGATGGCGAAGTACTCGTAGGTTTCCTTGCGCAGATCCGCCGATACGGCCGTCACGCCGTCGCTCTGGTTGATGCTGAACGTGACGACGGGCTCGTAGCTGGCGTCCTTGCCCACGAGGGTGATGTCGGTGCCGTGCAGGGTGGTGATGACCGGGATGCTGATGCCCTTGGTGCGCAGAATCTGCTTGGCCATGTAAGCGGCCGAGGCGTGGGGAATGGCATAGTGCACGTGCAGCACGTCGAGCTTCTCGTTCTGCACGATGTCAACCATCTTCGAGGCCAGGGCGAGCTCGTAGGGCGGAAACTGGAACAGCGGGTAGGGCGGAATGTAGACCTCGTGGTAGAACAGGTTCTCGTTGAAGAAGTCGAGGCGCACGGGCTGGCTGTAGGTGATGAAGTGCACGCGGTGCCCTTTTAGGGCCAGGGCTTTGCCCAGCTCGGTGGCTACCACGCCGGAGCCGCCGAAAGTAGGGTAACAGACAATTCCGATGTTCATGGCAGTGGGGTGGGCGAGGGGCACGGGGAGGAGAGAGAAGGAAAAGGGGGAAAACGAAAATTGGCGGCCGGCATTCCCGAAGGAATGCCCAGCCGCCAATTAGTGCCGGTCAGAAAGCTGAAGAAGCGTTACAGCAACAAATCATGACTTGACCAGAGACTTGTAAATGACGTCGTGGATGCGGGTGCGGATGTTGTACTGACGCAGCTTGTTGTTGCCGCCGTCGGGGTACACCCGATTGGAAAGAAAGATGTAGAGGATTTTGTTTTCGGGGTCCATCCACACGCAGGTGCCGGTGAAGCCCGTGTGCCCAAAGGTACTGGCCGGCGACAAATTCGACGTCGGGCCCTCGGGCTTCTCGGGGTTGCCGTGATCCCAGCCCAGCCCGCGCCGGTTGCCGGCCGACTGCGCCCGGGCAAACTCAGTCACTACCGGCGTCTGGAAGTAGCGCTGCCCACCGTAGCGGCCGTTTTGCAAATCCATCTGCATCAGCACCGCCAGGTCGTTGGCATTGGCAAAGAGCCCCGCGTGCCCGGCCACGCCCCCCAGCAAAGCCGCGGTTTGGTCGTGCACGGTACCCTGAATCTGGGCCTTGCGGAAGTAGGTGTCGTTTTCGGTGGGCGCCACGCAGGCCTTGGGGAAGCGCTCCAGCGGGTTGTAGGTCATCGAAGCCAGGCCCAGCGGCGCGTAGAAAGTCTTCTGCAGAAACTCGTCGATAGGCTGGTCGAGCAGCTTTTCGCTCATGCGCTTCAGAATCATGAAGCTCAGGTCGCTGTACTCGACCGGGTACTTACCCTTGATCTTGGGAAGCATGCTGCTGCGCACAATCCAGGTCCAGACCGAGTCGTTCACGGCCTTGGTGCTGAACGTGCCGGGTACGACCTCGTTGGGATACTCCTCGGAGCGGGTGCTGGCGTAGAAAGCGGGCTTGAGGCCGGTTTTGGTTACGGTCCGCTCCCAGGTTGGGATGCCGGGCTTGAGGCCGGCCTGGTGCAGCAGCACGTCGCGCACGGTCATGTCCTTCTTGTTGGACGTGCGCAGCTCGGGCAGGTAGTCGGCCACCTTGGCGTCGAGGTTGAGCTTGCCCTGGTCCTTAAGGTACATCACGGCCTGGAGCGTGCCGGCCACCTTCGTCACCGAGGCCAAGTCGTACAGCGTGGAGGTTTCCACCGGGCGCGACTTGTCGTAGGTGCAGTAGCCGTAGCTCTTGTCAAATACCACGGCGCCGTCCTTGGCCACCAACACCTGGCAGCCCGGCGCCGCCGCGTAGGCCACCGACTCCAGGGCACTGTTGTCGATCTGGGCCAGAATTTTCGAGTCCAGACCCTCGCTTTCCGGCGTGGCGTAGCGCAGGCGGTGGAAGTCCGGCGTGGGCAGGCCCAGGCCCGCCTTCAGATCGGCCGACACCGTGACGGGCAGCTGCCCCTTGGCCGGCAGGGCACCGAACAGCACCTGCGGCACCACCAGCTGGGAAGCGTAGTTGTCCTCGTAACCGCAGACCAGCGTGCGGGCGTCTTCCAGGTATTTCAGCGCGTAGGCGTTGCCCATGGCCACGACCACCGTCTTGAGCTTGGGGTTGGCCTGGAGCTGCTTGATAAACTTCAGGGCGCCGTCGCCGAGACCGTAGTTGTGGGTCGGCGTGTTATTCATGCCGTGCAGGCTCACTACCACCACGTTGTAGGGCGCCAGGCGGCCCGCAATCCGGGTGAAGGTCGAGTCCGGGGCGTAGCGGTTGGCCACCGAGTACACGGGGCCACCCTGGTATTTGTTCATGATGGTGGCGAAGGTGCCGCCGGCTTCCGTGCCCACCGTCACGGAGGCAATGCGCAGCGTATCGAGGCGGTGGAAGGGCAGAATGTCGTCCTGGTTTTTCACCACCGTCACGGCGTGCTCATAAATCTGCTGCTGCACCGTGCGGCTCTGGGGCCGGCTCAGGTTGGCCGCCAGGTTGGGCACATCGATGGGCTGGTAGCGGTTCAGGCCGGCCCAGAACTTAGCCCGCAGGATCTTGCGCACCCGGTTGTCAACGTCTTCCTGGGCAATCTTGCCCGCCGCCACGGCTTCGCGGATGCGCTGCAAACCCAGGGGCACATCTTCCGAAAACAGCAGCACGTCGTTGCCGGCCAGCAGAGCCAGCGCGTCCAGCTCCCCGGGCTTGTAGAGGTTCGTGACGCTCTTCATGTTCAGCGCATCGGTGAAAACCAGCCCCTTGTAGGCCATTTTCTCCTTGAGCAACCCCGTTACCAGGTTCTTGGAGATGGTAGCCGACACGGACCGCACGGTATCGAACAGGGGCATGTAGAGGTGGCCTACCATCACGCCCATCACGCCAGCCTCAAAGGACTTCTGAAACGGGTACAGATCCACGTTGGTCAGGCGGGCCAGGTCGGAGTTGATAACCGGCAAGGCCACGTGGGAATCGGTGTCGGTGTCGCCGTGGCCGGGAAAGTGCTTCACTACGGCCATAATGCCATGGTCCTGCAGCCCGCGGATGTAGGATACGCCCCGGCGGGCTACCTGCTCCTTGTTTTCCCCGAACGAGCGGTTGCCGATAACCGGGTTGTCAGGATTGGAGTTGACGTCGATAACGGGAGAGAAGCTCACGTGCACGCCGAGCGTTTTGAGCTTGAGGGCAATTTCGCGGCCCATCTGGTACACGTACTGCTCGTCGTCCATGGCGCCGAGCGTCATCTGCTTGGCGAAGTGCATGCTGGAGTCGAGGCGCATATCCAGGCCCCATTCGGCGTCCATGGCAATCAGCAGCGGCACCTTGGCCTCGGCCTGGTAGCGGTTGGTCAGAATGGCCTGGCGCTTGGGGCCGCCCTGCAGAAACATCAACCCGCCCACGCCATAGGTGCGCACGAGCTCATCCATGCGTTGGACGTGCTTTTTATCCTTGTTGGAATAGGCCGCCACCATAAACAGCTGACCCAGGCGCTGGTCGGGGGTCAGGGAGCTGAACACGCTGTCGACCCAGGTCTGCTCGGCCAACGACATCGGCCGGCTGCCCAGGTCCCGGGGCGCCGCCGACGTGATGATCAGACCTGTAACGGCCAAAAGGAGCAGTAAAAGTCTAATCCGAAAATCCTTGAGCATCGGCTCTCTTGGTAGCGTCGTAAAGTTGAATGAGAGCGGAAATAGCCCTACTTTTGTGTCCCCCGAGAGGAGGTTTTTCAGCCCGGGAGCGGCCTGTTTTGCTGGCCTTCAGCCCCCTGCTTTCTCACCTCCTAACGTGCCGGATTGGAATTTCGTCCGGCACTGCGCACACTAAAGTTGGCCGCAAACTTACGGATAAATTCCTGAGGCGGTGCTCTGTTAGGGAGCGAAAGGTCAATTTTAGCGCGGCTAACCTCTTCATACTCAACTTCAGTTCAGTGGCCGATGGCGGATGTAATTCAGTTGCTGCCCGAGTATCTGGCCAATCAGATTGCCGCGGGCGAGGTGGTGCAGCGCCCGGCGTCGGTAGTGAAGGAGCTACTCGAAAACGCCGTGGACGCGGGCGCCACCCAAGTTCAGCTTATCGTCAAGGACGCGGGCAAACAGCTCGTGCAAATCGTCGATAACGGCTCGGGCATGAGCCCCACCGACGCGCGCATGAGTCTGGAGCGACACGCCACGAGCAAGATTCGTTCCACCGAGGATTTGTTCCGCATCCGCACCCTGGGCTTCCGCGGCGAGGCCCTGGCCTCCATTGCGGCCGTGGCCCAGGTGGAGCTGCGCACCAAAACCCGGGACCAAGACACGGGCACGCTGCTGCTTATTGAGGGCTCCCAGGTGATGAGTCAGCAGCCCGTGGCCTGCCCCGACGGCACTAGCATTGCTGTCAAGAACTTGTTCTACAACGTGCCGGCTCGACGCAACTTTTTGAAAACCAACGCGGTGGAAATGCGCCACATCCTGGACGAGTTCCAGCACGTGGCCCTGGCCAACCCGCAGATTGCGTTTTCGCTCTACCAAAACGACCTCGAAGTCTTCAACCTGCCCGCCGGCCGCCTCAGCCAGCGCATCGTGGCCCTGCTCGGCAACGGCTACAAGGAGCAGCTGGCGGCCTGCGAGGAAGTCACGCCCTTTATCACCGTCAAGGGCTTTATCGGCAAGCCGGAGTCGGCCAAGAAGAGTAGGGGCGACCAGTTTTTCTTCGTCAACAACCGCTTTATCCGCTCGGCCTACCTCAACCACGCCGTGCTGGCCGCCTATGAAGGCCTCTTGCCCCGCGACACGCACCCGTTCTACGTGCTGTTTTTGGAGCTGGACCCCAAGGCCATCGACATCAACGTGCACCCCACCAAGACGGAAATCAAGTTCGAGGACGAGAAAACCGTGTACGCCATCGTGCGGGCCGCCGTGAAGCAGAGTCTGGGCATTCACAACATGGCGCCCTCGCTGGACTTTGAGGGCGACGTGAACTTTGCGCCCATTCAGCCCCTGCGGTCCACGCCGGGCAGCAACTCCTTCGCCGACGACTACCGCCCCGACGCGCTGGCTTCGGCCGCGGCCCGCGCCGCCGCCCCCAAGGGCAAGGACGACCAGCACCCGCGCCAGGCTTCGGCCGACCGCGCCGCGCCGGCCCGGCCCACCGAGCAGGCCAAGCGGGAGCTGGAGGATTTCTACCGCTCCCTGGGCCAAACCGTGGTGCCGGATCTGCCGGCCGGCCCGGTCCGGGTGCCGGACTTCGGCGACGCGCCCGCGGCCCCGGCGGCTCCGACGGTGCCCGCTGCGGACCCGGTGCCGGCTCCTGCAGCGCCCGAACTGCCCCTGCGCGAAACGGCCGGCGGCCCCGGCAACCGGGTGGTGCAGGTCAATCAGCAGTACCTGCTGGTGCCGGTGAAGTCGGGCGTGATGCTGATTGACCAGGTGGCGGCCCGGGAAAGGATTCTCTACGAGCAGTACGCCCAAAGCCTGGAGCGGGAAACGGCCGGCGCCCAGACGCTGCTGTTTCCGCGCACGGTCACCTTCTCGCCCCAGGACTTCGCCGTGCTGCGCGAAGTAGCCGACGACCTGCACGCGCTGGGCTTCCGCTTCTCCGAATTCGGGCCCAACACCATTGCCGTGGAAGGCCTGCCCGCCGACGTGCCTAACCGCCACGAAAAGGAGCTGCTCGAAGGCCTGATTGAGCAGTTTCGGACCCACGCCGGCCCCGTCCGCCTCGACCGGCGCGAGAAGGTGGCCCGGGCCCTGGCCCGCCGCGTGGCCGGCAGCAGCGACAACGCCCGCCTCTCCGACCAGGAAATGGCAGCCCTCGTCGACCGGCTCTTTGCCTGCGCCGTGCCCAGCTACACCCCCGACGGCCGCCGCACGCTGGTGCTGCTGGAGCTGGGGCAGCTGCAGGAATTTTTCCGCAAACCCTAGCGCCCGGGCGGAGTTTGCGTACTAACGGCGGCGGCTTCGGTCGCGGCTTCCCTCACGCGGACTCCCGATTCGCGCTACCTTGCATTCCATGTTCAATCTGACTCCCACGGTTCGGACGCTGCTCTTTATTAACATCGGCGTCTTTCTGCTGCAAACCCAACTGGCCAGCCGGATGAATTTCCTGGCCCTATACCCCGTGGGCTCGGACTACTTCCAGCCCTGGCAGTTCGTGACCTACATGTTTATGCACGGCGGCATCGGCCACATCTTCTCCAACATGTTCGGCCTGATTTCCTTCGGCCCTTTGCTGGAGCAGCGCTGGGGCGGCAATCGGTTTCTGACCTTCTGGCTGGTGTGCGGCATTGGGGCAGGGGTGCTGTATTCGGGGGTGCGCTACTACGAGATTAACCGCATGCGCCAGGATATCGAGGCGTTTCGGCAAAGCCCGACGGACGTAAACCTGCTCGACTTTGTGGAGCACAACATGGCCGAATATAAAGACGCCTTCACGCCGGTGGTGCAGCAGCTGCACAAAACCCCCGACGACCAGCAGCTGATACAGGGGGCGCTGACTTCCATTCAGGATATGTACGCCAGCAGTCTGAATTCGCCCATGCTGGGGGCTTCGGGGGCGTTGTTCGGGGTGCTGTTCGCCTTTGCCTACCTGTTTCCGAACACCGAGCTGATGCTGCTCTTCTTCCCCTTTCCTATCAAGGCCAAGTACTTCGTGGCGCTTTACGCGCTGTATGAGCTCTACAGCGGCGTACACCGGACGCCGGGCGACAATGTGGCGCACTTCGCCCACCTGGGCGGAATGTTGATTGGGTTTGTTCTGTTGAAAATCTGGGAGCGAGGCCGCGCCCGTTTCTACTGAGTTTCTGCCGCATGAGTATTGTAAACGATATCCGCACCGCCTTCAGCCGCCGCGACAACGCCCTGAACCAGCTGCTGCTGCTCAACGTCCTGGTGTTTGTGGGCTTTATTCTGCTGCGCACGGCGCTGTTTCTGGCCACCCAGGACCGCAACGCCCACCTGCCCATTCTGGAGTGGCTGGCCGTGCCCTCGGTGCCGCGCACCCTGCTCACCCGCCCCTGGACGCTGCTGACCTACAGCTTCATCCACTTCGATTTCTTCCACATCCTGTTCAACCTGCTGAACCTGTACTGGTTTGGCTCCCTGGTGCGCGAATATCTCGGCGACCGGCGCCTGGTGAGCCTCTACGTGCTCGGGGCGCTGGTCGGGGCGGCCTTCTACGTGCTGGCCTTTAACTTTATTCCCGCCTTCCGGGCCGCGCCGGCCATTCTCTACGGGGCCTCGGCCAGCGTGATGGCCATCATCGTGGCCGCCGCCACGCTGCTGCCCGACTACACGTTTAGCATCATCCTGATCGGGCCGGTGCGCATCAAGTACATTGCGGCCGTGGTCGTGCTGGTGTCCATTGCGGGCATCAACGGCGGTAATCCGGGCGGCGAAATTGCCCACCTTGGGGGCGCGCTGCTGGGCTTTGTCTTCATTAAGCAGCTCCACGCCGGCCACGACCTGGGCCGGCCCGTGCAGGCCATCGGCGACTGGATCGGCAACCTGCTCTCGGGGCGCCCCAACCTGCGCGTAACCCACCGCAGCCGGGCCGCCGAGGCACCCAACGCCGCCCGCAAAAGCGCCTCCATCAAACCCGAACAGGAAGAAATCGATGGCATCCTAGACAAGATTTCCCGCTCCGGCTACGAGAGTCTGTCGAAGGAGGAAAAGCAGAAGCTGTTTAAAGCCAGCCAAAAATAGGTGGGCGCAATAGCCCGGAGAAAAGGCCCACTGGATTCGTCCGGTGGGCCTTTTTCTTTACCGTTGCATATGTAGTTGCCGCCGGGCCGGGGGCAGCCGCTCAATGGCGTAGCGCAGGGCCGTACGGGGCATTCGGGCGCGGTGGTCGTGCAAGAATTCTTCCAGGGCTTCTTCGTTGCGCTTGCCTACCTCGCGCAGCATCCAGCCCACGGCCTTGTGAATCAGGTCGTGGGAGTGGGGCAGCAGCTGCTCGGCCAGCGCGAGCGTGTCGGCAAACTGTCCTTTGCGGATAAAGGCCAGCGTGGCAACCATGGCCATCCGCTGGCTCCACAGGTGGGGCTCGGCGGCCAGCTCGGCCAGCCGGCTACGGTCGGACTGCGACAGTAGATAGCCGCCCACGATGTGCGGGGCAGTGATGTCGACCAAGTCCCAGTTGTTGATAAAGGTCCGGTTGGCTAAGTACCGCTCGTAAATGGCGCGCCGGTCGGCCGGGCCGGCTTTGGCAAACTGCAGCGTCCAGATAATCAGCCCGACGGAGCGCACCTCGTGCCAGGGGCTTTGCACCAGCTTTTCTACCTCCGCCACGGGCAGCTGCCGGAATTGCCGGGCCACAAGGCGCTGCTGGGGCATGGTCAGGCCCAGAAACTGGTCGCCTTCGCCGTATTCACCGGGACCCGTCTTGAAAAACGTAGCCAGCAGTTCCGCCCGTTCCGGCTGGGCCAGGGCGTGAAGAGCAGCTTGAGCGGCGGTGGCAGTGAGAGTAGGCATGTCCAGGAGTGTTGAGCCAAAATAGCCACAAATAAAAAGGGCCGCCCTGCTGTGCAGAGCGGCCCTTTCGCAGGGAGCCGGAAAAAGGCTAGGCGTTAGCCGTCATCTTGTCCAGAGCTTCCATCACTTCTTTCACGTGGCCGCGCGAGGTTTCCAGCAGAGCCTTCTCCTCGTCGTTGAGCTGGAGCTCAATGACTTTCTCGATGCCGTTTTTGCCCAGGATAACCGGAGCGCCCAGGTACACGCCGTCGATGCCGTACTCGCCTTCGAGCTTGATGCAGACGGGGAACACGCGGCGCTGGTCGCGCACAATGGCTTCTACCATCTGAGCCGCGGCGGCGCCGGGAGCGTACCAGGCCGAGGTGCCCATCAGCTTCACCAGCTCACCGCCACCCACGGCCGTGCGCTGCACAATGGCGTCCAGTTCTTCCTTGCCGATGAGCTCGGTTACGGGAATGCCGCCCACGGTGGTGTAGCGGGGCAGGGGCACCATCGTGTCGCCGTGGCCGCCCATCAGGACTGCCTGAATATCTTTCGGGCTCACGTTGAGGGCCTCGGCCAAAAAGGCGCGGTAGCGGGCCGTGTCGAGGATACCGGCCATGCCGAACACCTTGGTGCGGTCCAGACCCGAGGTCAGGTGCGCCTGGTAGGTCATCACGTCGAGCGGGTTCGACACGATGATGATAATGGCGTTGGGCGAGTATTTCACCACCTGCTCGGTCACCGATTTCACGATGCCGGCGTTGGTCGAAATCAGGTCGTCGCGGCTCATGCCGGGCTTGCGGGGCAGGCCCGAAGTGATAACCACCACGTCGGAGTCAGCCGTGCGCGCGTAGTCGTTGGTGACGCCCACCGTGCGGGAGTCGTAGCCGATAATGGGGGCTTTCTGCCAGATATCCAGAGCTTTGCCTTCAGCGAAGCCTTCCTTGATGTCCACGAGGACGATTTCGTTGGCAATTTCGCGGGTGGCCAATACATCGGCGCAGGTAGCGCCCACATTGCCAGCTCCAACAACGGTTACTTTCATCGGGTGGAAGATTGAGTATGAGGGTTTGTATTCGGTGGCGTAAAAGTAAGCGAAAAGGCGTAGCCGCCCAGCACAACTTCCGGCATCGTTGCCGGAAAGCCCCGAACGGTACGCAACTGCCCGGCTTGGCGGGGGCAGCACGACGTTCTGGGCTATTCGGTTACATGCGCTTTACCACCAGCACCCGCGCCGCTTCCTCGGTTACCTTGAACCGCTCGTCGGGCCGGAAGCCGACGACCCAGGCAATCTTGCCGTCGGCGGACACCAGTACCCAGACGCTGCTTTTCAGGTTGAGCGGCACCTTCTGGTCGATGAGAAAGTCGGAGAGCAGCTTTTTGCCCTTCATGCCGATGGGCATAAACCAGTCGCCTTCCTGCCAGGGCCGCACGGTGAGCGGAAACTTGAGCTTATCGGCGTCTAGGGCGGCCACGGCCTTGCCCTTGGGCACGTCGAAGCCGACGGCCTCGCTCAGCTCCAGGCGCAGGTGCAGCCCGTCGATTTTGAGCACTTCCTGCCCGGCCATAATCTGGTGAGTGCCAAACTTGGTCAGGTTGCGACGGGTAATAACGAGCTGCTCCCGGTCCTTGACCAGCAGGTGGGTCGGCGACTCAAACCGGCGGCCGGCTGGCGCCTTGAAGGCGGCCACAATGTCTTTCACGACCAGGTAAGAAAAATTAAACGGGCGCAGCAGCTCGTGGAGCACTAGCGCCGTGGCGGCCGTAGCCTGGAGCGAAGCAATGCTCAGGTACGTCACGTCGCCTTCCTCGTGTTGGGCGGCGTGGGCGGTGTCGGCCACGTAGCGGCGCACGATTTCCTCGGCCCCGCCCACCCGCTCGGCCGTAATCTGCAGGGTCTGGTCGAGGTTGGGATTTATTTCGCGCAGCACGGGCAGCACGTCGTGGCGCAGGCGGTTGCGCTGGTAGAGGGTGCTGTCGTTGGAAGCGTCCTCGCGCCAGATCAGGTGCTGCTCCACGAGGTAGTCGTAGAGGTCACTCTTGCCCATGCCCAGCAGGGGGCGCACCACGCGGCCGTGTTTGGGCCGGATGCCGTGCAGGCCGGCCAGGCCGGTGCCGTGGGTGAGGTTGAGCAGCATGGTTTCGGCCGCGTCGCGCTGGTGGTGAGCCGTGGCAATATAATCGAGGCCCTGACTCTGGCGCAGGCGCTCAAACCACTCGTAGCGCAGGGTGCGGGCCGCCATCTGGGTCGAAATGCCTTCCTGCTCGGCAAAGGCCTTGGTCTGGAAAAACTCGGCGAAGTAGGGCACCTCGTACTTCTTGGCCAGCTTGCGCACAAACTCCTCGTCGGCGTCGGCCTCTTCGCCGCGCAACCCGAAGTGGCAGTGGGCAATAGCAAACGGCACTTCGAGGCGGTGCAGCACGTCGGCCAGCACCACCGAATCCATACCGCCGCTGACGGCTACCAGCAGCTGGTCGGTGGAAGTGAAAAGCTCGTTTTCCTGAATGTATTGGCGGACGCGGTCAAGCATGGGGGAGGGGATTTTACGCTAGTGTGGTGCACTACAATGCAAAGATGGGCGTTACCGGCGGGCCTTCCGTACCTTTGCGCTGAAATGCCCACGATAAAGTCACTTTTTCTGGTTCTGGCGGCCCTGCTGCTGCCCTTCGTAACGGTTGCCCAGCAGCGGCCCAAGCCCACGCCACCCCCGCAGAAAGGGCAGCGCATCGAGCTGCTGCCCGGCACCCGGGAGCTGGTGGGCGGCACGTTCAACGGCGTCGAAATCCGCAAGCTGCTGGGCAACGTGAGCTTCAAGCAGGAAAACACCTTTCTCTACTGCGACTCGGCCTACCAGTACCTCGACCGCAACGCCATCGAAGCGTTCAGCAACGTGCGCATCGTCGACAACGACACCATCACCATCACCGGCGACCGGGGCACCTACGACGGCGACACCCGCAAAGCCCGCATGACCGGCAACGTGACCATGCGTGATCCGCGCATGACGCTCACCACCCAGGTGCTCGACTACGATTTGAGCAAGAATCTGGCGTATTACAGCACCGGCGGCCACCTCGTGGACCCCGAAAATACGCTCGACAGCCAGTACGGCTACTACAACACCACCAGCAAGGTGTTCAGCTTCAAGCGCAACGTGCATTTGGTGACCAAGGAAAACGACATCACCACCGACACGCTCCAGTACAACACGGTGGCCAAGATTGCCTACTTCCTGGGGCCGACGCGCATCAAGGGCAAGCAGGGCAGCATCTACGCCGAAAACGGGACCTACAACACCATTACCAAGGTTTCCAACTTCCAGCGCAACGCCAAGATTGAAACCCCGAGCTACCTGCTCGGCGGCGACAAGCTCGTGTACGACGAGGTGCGGCAGTACGGCGTGGCCACCGGGCACGTGTCGATGACCTCGAAGAAAGACAACGTGGTGCTGCGCGGCGACGTGGGCAAGTACTGGCGGGCGCTGGGGCGCACCAAGGTGTACGGCAGCAGCCCGGTGATGCGCAACATCTCCGACGGCGACACGCTCTACCTAGCCGCCGACACGCTCATCAGCGTCGAAAACCGCGGGCCCAAAACCACCGCCGGCATCCTGTACGCTTTTCCCAAGGTGAAAATCTTCCGCAAGGACCTGCAGGGCCGTTGCGACTCGCTCACCTACGACCGGCAGGACTCCATTATCTACCTCAACAAGAAGCCGGTGCTCTGGGCCGATAAAAACCAGCTCACCGCCGACAGCATGGAGCTGCGGCAGCGCAAGGGCAAGATTGACCAGATGCGGCTGTACGCCAACTCCTTTATTGCGGGCGAAGACACACTGCTGAACTACAACCAAGTGAAGGGCCGCAACATGGTGGCCTACTTCGTGGACAACAAAATAAAAAAAGTGAACGTGCTTGGCAACGCCGAGAGCCTCTACTTCGCTCTTGATGGGGACACGGCCCTGACGGGCATGAACCGCGCCGTCAGCGCCAACATGACCCTGCGCTTCGCTGCCAACAAGCTCCAGACCATCTCCTACCTCACCAACGCCGACGCCAGCTTTATTCCGCCCCACGAACTCAAGGCCGACGACCGGCGCCTGAAGGATTTCAGCTGGCGCCCCAAGGAACGGCCTACCCGCCGCCTGGTGTTGGGCAAGCACTTCGCCCTGCCGGTGAAGGCCAAGCCCAAGCCGAAAGCCAAACCAAAATCCAAGACCACGACTGCCAAACCCAAAGTGGTCAAGCGCGCCGCGCCAGCTTCGAAGTCGGCCCCGGCCAAACCTGCTCCGGCGCGCCCGGCGCCCAAGGCCCGGTAGTCCCGCTTCGGCCCACCTTTGATTCGGCTTCGCAATCCGTTACCTTTGCGCCCCTTATGCTGCATTTTCGCCCCGCCATTTTTATTCTGTTCCTGAGCACGTTGCTGCTGGCTTCCTGCACGGGTTACCAAAAGCTGCTCAAGAGCGGCGACGTAACCAAGAAGTACGAGGCCGCGGTGCAGTACTACGAAAAGGGCGACTTTTTCAAGGCCGGCACCCTACTCGAGGACCTGGTGCCCCTGCTCAAAGGCCGCCCGGAAGCCGAAAAGGCCCAGTTTTACTTCGCCAACACGAACTACAAGCAGCGCAACTACGTGCTGAGTGCCTACTACTTCAAGGCCTTCTCCGAGACGTACCCCAACTCGGTGTATACCGAAGAGTCCGCGTTTCTGTACGCCAAGTCCCTGTTCCGCGACTCCCCGGAGTTCGAGCTCGACCAGACCAACACCTACACGGCCATCGAGGCCATTCAGGAGTTTCTGAACCGGTTTCCGGAAAGCAAGTTTCGGCCCGAGGCCGAGAGCATGTCGTTGGAGCTGCAGAAGAAGCTGGAAAGCAAGGCCTACGAAAGTGCCCGCCTCTACTACCAGATTCGCTACTACCAGTCGGCCGTGACGGCCTTCACCTCGTTTCAGCAGCAGTTTCCGGCCTCGCCCTACAACGAGCAGGCGGCCTTCCTCAAACTCAGCGCTCAGTACAGCCTGGCCAAGGAAAGCGTACCGGAAAAGCAGCTGGAGCGCTACCGGGAGGTGATTCCCTTCTACCAGTACCTGCTCGACACCTACCCGCAGAGCAAAAACCTGAAGGCTGCCGAGAATATGTACGTGTCGGCCCAGGAAGAAATTGCCAAGCTCAAAACCCCGGGCACGGCCGCCAACTAAATTTTCCGCCAGCGGATGTGTTACTTTGCTGCCGAACTTCGCAGCCGCCCGGGTGTTTGGGCACCAGCACCGTCCGCTTCGCCCTGTTCTACTGTAAACAGCAACTCAGTCATATGAAAACTCCGAACAACGTATCCGCCTCCATCGTGACCCGCAACATGTCGGACTTCGCCGCCGAAACCGGCAACGTGTACGAGTCTCTGGCCATCATCTCGAAGCGCGCCAACCAGATTTCCGTGAAGCTCAAGGAAGAGCTCAACGGCAAGCTGGCCGAGTTTGCCACCACGGTCGACAACCTCGAGGAAGTATTCGAAAACCGCGAGCAAATCGAAATCAGCAAGCACTACGAGCGCCTGCCCAAGCCCACGAACCTCGCCATCGAGGAGTTCCTGGAAGGCAAAGTGTACTTCAACACGCCTTCGGAGTTCGACGAGCTTGGCAACGCGCGCGTAGCTGAGTAAGTAGTTTACGCCGCCGCGCGATGCCGCTGCAAGGCCGCAAGATTTTGCTGGGAGTATGCGGCAGCATTGCCGCGTACAAGTCCGCCATGCTGGTTCGCCTACTGGTAAAGGCCGGGGCTGAGGTGCAAGTCATTCTGACTGCCTCGGCCTCGGCCTTTGTCACGCCCCTGACGCTGGGTACGCTCTCCAAAAAGCCCGTGCTGACGGGTTTTCTCAAGGACGAGGCCGCCGGCGAGTGGCACAACCACGTGCACCTGGGCCTCTGGGCCGACGCGCTGGTCATTGCTCCGGCCAGCGCCAACACGGTGGCCCAGCTCGCCAACGGCCACTGCGCCAGCCTGCTCGAAGCCGTGTATCTGTCGGCCCGCTGCCCGGTGTTTCTGGCCCCGGCCATGGACCTCGATATGTACGCCCATCCGGCCGTGCAGGAAAACTTTGCCCGCCTGCGCCGCTTCGGCAACCACGTGCTGGAGTCGCCGGCCGGGGAGCTGGCCAGCGGCCTGTCGGGGCCCGGCCGCATGCTCGAGCCCGAGGACATCGTGGCCGAGCTGGAGCGGTTCTTTGCCGCGTAACAAGCAAGGCCGGCGGGCGGCGGTAGGCTCGTCCCGCCGGTTTTTTATTCGTTTTACTCCCTGAAGCATGCGCGTCCTCATCACGGCCGGCCCCACCTACGAGCCCCTGGATCCGGTCCGGTTTATCGGCAACCACAGCACCGGCAAAATGGGCTACGCGCTGGCGGAGGCTTTTGCCGAGGCCGGCGCCAGCGTCACGCTCATCAGCGGGCCCACGAACCTTCCCGACCCCGCCGACGCCCGGATCCAGACTACCCGGGTGGAAACGGCCGACCAGATGTACGCCGCCGCCGCCGCTGCCGCGCCCACTGCCGACGTGTGGGTGTTTGCCGCCGCCGTGGCCGACTACAAGCCCCGGGAAGTGGCCCCCAACAAGATTAAAAAGGACGGCGACACGCTCACGCTGGAGCTGGTCAAGAACGTCGACATTGCCGCCACGCTGGGCCGCACGAAGCGGGCTGAACAATTTTCGGTGGGTTTTGCGTTGGAGACAAACAACGAGCAAGCTCACGCCCTGGACAAGCTGCGCCGCAAGAACTTTGATCTGGTGGTGCTCAACTCCCTGCGCGACCCGGGTGCAGGCTTCCGCCACGATACCAACAAAGTGACCTTGCTGGAAGCCGGGGGCCAAATGACTATCTTTGAGTTGAAGCCCAAGGCCGAAGTGGCCCACGATATTGTCCGAACCGTCTTAGCCCGTTTGCCCCGCCGTGATGCGTAAACTTCTGATTCCGCTGCTGTTCATCTGCTCCCTGGCCGCCCACCCGGGCCGGGCCCAGGAGCTCAAGGCGCTGGTGCAGGTGACGGCCGAGAACGTGCCCATCACCGACCGGCAGCTGCTCCAGCAGATGCAGAACGACATGCAGACGTTTCTCAACAACCGGGCCTTCACCAGTCAGACCTACCGGCCCGACGAGCGAATCAACTGCCGCCTGTTTGTGGGCATCAACAAGATTCCCGAAAACGGCTCCTACGAGGCTACGGCTCGGATTGTAACTACGCGGCCGGTCTACGGCACGGGCTACGAAACCAACCTGATGACCTTCGCCGACAAAAGCTGGGTGTTCAAGTACAATCCGCAGACGCCCATCGATTACTCCGAGAATGCCTACGTCGGCAACCTCTCGTCCTTGCTGAGCTTCTACGCCTACATCATCATCGGCATGGACCAGGACAGCTTCTCGCGCCTGGGCGGCTCCCCGTACTTCGACCGGGCCCGCAACATTCTCAACAACGCCTCGGCCCAGAGCAGCAGCACCAACGAGG
The DNA here is from genome assembly GCF_004167665.1 of Hymenobacter persicinus. GTDB lineage: Bacteria > Bacteroidota > Bacteroidia > Cytophagales > Hymenobacteraceae > Hymenobacter > Hymenobacter persicinus. The sequence goes on from NZ_SEWE01000054.1 coordinate 27,471, forward strand.
CCGACAAGGGCTGGAACGACACCGAGGCCAACAACCGCTACTGGCTGCTCAACAACCTGCAGGACCCCCAGCTCGAAGCCCTGCGCTCGGGCAGCTACGCCTACTACCGCCAGGGACTCGACGTGTTCATTGAGAAGCCCGTGGATGCCCGCACCAGCATTTTCACGGCCCTGCAGGGCGTGCAGCAAGCAGCCATCCGGCGGCCGGGCACGCTGCTGGCGCGTTCCTTCTTCACGGCCAAGGCCCAGGAAATCACCGATATCTTCCGCACTGCCCCGGACGCCGAGCAAAAAAAGCAGGTCGTGACCATGATGTCGGAAGTGGACCCCACCAACTCGGCCCGCTACCAAGCTTTGCTGAGGTAGAAAATTTCCCGCAGTGGACGCGGTGCGCTGCGGGCTCTATCTAGGCGCCGGCGCTGAATACTGCCGGAGCAGCCACGGATTTGTACCGCTAGAGCAATTACTTGGGAAGAAAGGGGAGGGGTGGCTATGGGCGTGGGCCCCAATGCAAAGATGCACGCCCAGCAGTTTGGAGTTTTTTCCGGCCCTGACGGGCAGGTGCGCGCGGCCGAAACGGGCGCAAGTACCTAGCAGGCCACGATTTGCTTCCGGCCGGCTCGGTGCTTTATACTATTATCAGACATGCTTGCTAGCCTCGTTGGGCTCTGGCCGGGGCCGAAAAATCCTTGCTAGCCTGGGGTATGGTAAGATTAATGGAAAATAGAAAATAAAGGAGTTCAAATTAGCTGCAGGGAAGAAATAATAGGCGAGCTTTGCTGTCCTGCAAAACCGCAGGATTGGTATTCTCCTATTCATTGCTCCCATGATGCATAACTACCCCGTTGGGCGGCTGCCACGGCAGCTAGTCCGCCATCTTATTACTGTGCGGCCCGGCCACACGCTGGCTGCGCTCTTGTTCGGGCTCGGCACCGCTACGACCCCAACCCTGGCCCAGGGGACTTTTGCGGCACCGGCCTACTACAACTCCTCGGGAGTGAGCCCCATCGGCATTACGGCCGGCGACCTGAACGGCGACGGTCGGGCTGACATTGTACTTAATAACTTTAACAGCAGCACTGCCGGAGTGGGCGTGCTGCTGAATGCCGTGGCTCCGGCCGCGGCGGGCACCTTCCCGGCCTCGGCCACCACTTACAACTCCGGGGGCAGCAACTCGGCCGGCAGCGCCATTGGCGACGTGAACGGGGACGGCCGCCCCGACATCGTGGCCGGCAACATCAACGATAACACCGTGGGCGTGCTGCTGAATCCGGGCAACGGCACGTTTCCTTCCGCTGCCATTACCTACTCAACCGGCGGCGCGGGTCCGGTCAACGTTTCCCTGGGGGACGTGAACGGGGACGGCCGCCTCGACATTGTAGCGGCCCACCAGAACGGCGGCACCGTGGGCGTGCTGCTGAACTCAGCCACCACGCCCGGCACTTTCGGCGCGGCCGTGCAGTACACCGCGGGCAATCAGGTGTATGGTGTGCGTTTGGGCGACGTGAATGGGGATGGCCGCCTCGACATCGTGACCAGCAACTTCCAAAGTGCCAACGTGAGCGTGCTGCTGAACTCGGCCACCACCCCGGGCACCTTCGGCGCGGCCACATCGTATCTGAGCGGCGGCTCCGGCCCCCTGGGCATGGTCCTTGGCGACGTGAACGGGGATGGCCGCCTCGACATTGTGGTCAACCACCAGGCCTCGTCGTTGTTTGGCGTGCTGCTGAACTCGGCCACTACGCCCGGCACCTTCGGGGCCGTGACGACCTACAACAACGGCGGCTTCGGTGAAGGGGTGGCCGTGGGTGACGTAAGCGGGGACGGCAGGCTCGACATTGTCGTATCGCGCAACAGTACGGGAACGGCAGGCGTGTTTGTGAACTCCGGTACCGGTACCTTTCCCACCCAGACCAACTATGCCACCGGCGGGGGCCTCAATGCCCGCGTCGTGCTGGTCGACGTGAACAACGACGGTCTGCTCGACATTGCCGTCAGCGACTTTACCAACGCACGAATAGCCGTGCTCCGTAACACGTCTACCATTGCCGCGCCCGCGCTGAGCAGCATAAACCCCACCAACGGACCCGTGGGCACCAGCGTCACGCTGACGGGCACCAACCTGCTCAATGCCTCGGCAGTGAACTTCACGGGGGCAGCCGCCACGAATTTCACCGTCGTCAATGCCACGACCATCACGGCCCTCGTACCCGCGGGTGCCACTACCGGCAACGTGACCGTAACCACCCCGGGTGGCACCAGTAACGGCGTAGCCTTCGCCGTAAACCCGACTGTCGTTATCAGCTCTACCGCGGGCGCCTCGGGCAGCACTACCGGTACCTCACCCATTCCGTTCACCATCACTTTCTCGCAGAGCGTAACGGGCTTTGTAGCCGGCGCCGTGAGCGTGACCAACGGCGCCGTGACCAGCGGCAGCTTCTCGGGCTCGGGCACCACGTACTCCTTCACCGTGACGCCTACCACGCCCGGCACCCCCACCACGGTAAGCGTGCCGGCTAACGTAGCCATCACCGCCGCCGGGACGTCCAACGTGGCCTCGGCGGCTCCATACAGCATTCAGTACAATGCCCCTGTAACGGCCACCACCTGGACCGGTGCGGTGTCGTCTAATTGGTATGCCAACGGCAACTGGACCAACAGCATGCCCGGCCGGCGGATTGATGCCCGCATTCCGGCTGGCGTACCCAACTTCCCGGTAGTGCCCAACGGCACGGCCTACGCCAAAAACCTGACCCTGGCCAGCGGGGCCACCCTGACGCAGAGCGGCGGCACGCTGGAGCTGCGCGGCGACTTCGACAACAGCGGCACCTTCGTGGCCACCGGCGGCACGGTGTCATTGCGCGACAGCCTGAACCGCCAGCTTATTGGCGGCACCAGCCGGACTACGCTCTGGAACCTGACGGTCGGGGCCTCGGGCGCCAGCCTGAACGGGGAACTGGAGATTCAGCGCGTGCTGACGCTGAACGGCGACCTGAGCACGGCCTCCTTGGGCCTGACGCTGCTTTCCAACGCAGGTGGCACGGCGATGGTCGTCAACAGCGGCGGTGCCATCGGCGGCCCGGCCACCGTGCAGCGCTACATTGACCCCAGCCTGAACGCGGGCCTGGGCTACCGCCACTA
>NZ_SEWE01000055.1 GCF_004167665.1 Hymenobacter persicinus
TTGTACTCGACCCGGGCGCTGGTGGTGAATCCGGAAGGAGCGGAGGGCAACTACGCCGAGGCGTTGGCGCTGGCCAACCAGGCCACCCTGCTCAGCGCCCGGGGCCGACTGATTGCCTACAAGGAAATGCGCGAATACGTGTTCAAGGCCACCGAAAAAGCCCCCAAGTGGGCCGATGCCTGGCAGCTGCTGGGCCGCTGGCACTACCGCGTCGACCACTACAACCCCCTGGAGCGGGCCTTCAGCAAGCTCGTGCTGGGCGGCATGCCCAACGGGGCCAGCACCCGCCGCGCCCTGACGGCCCTCTCGCGGGCCCACGAACTGGACCCCGCCCGGATCCAGTTTTGCTACGACCTGGCCCGGGTACGCCTCAACCAGGGCCAGCGCAGCCAGGCCATTGCCGTGCTCCAGGAAGCGGCCCAGCTCACCCCGGTCACGAGTGAGGAGCTGGAAATGAGCCGGCGCTGCCGCAGCATGCTCGTGCAGCTCAACCGCAAAATGCTCAAGCAGCTCCACCACAAGATTCGCAAAACCTAAACGGCGCTGGCCGCCCAGAGCCGCACGGCCGGCCGTGGGCGTGTATCTTTGCGCCGGACTTTCATTTCTGCCCCGTGCCGTTTCCGCGCTTTGCCCTGCTGCTGTTGCCCTTTGCCGCCGTTTTGCTTCCGGCCTGTGAGAGTGCGCCCCCGGAGCAGGCGGCCCGGATGGTGAACCTGAAAACGGTGCAGAGCGGCCCCCGCATTCAGGCCCAGGAACTCGACGGGGCCATCAGCCGTCAGCCCGGCAACGCGGCCCTCTACGCCCGCCGGGCGGCCTTCCGGCTCGATGCGGGTCAGACCGAGGCCGCCCTGCGCGACATCAACCAGGCCCTGGAGCTCGACGACGCGCCCGGGGAGTACTACTTTACCAAGGCCCGCGCCCTGCGCACCCAGGGCAAGCTGCAGGCTACGCTGGCCGCCGCCCAACTGGCCTCCCGGCACGGCATTTCCTCGCCCGAGTTGAACCTGCTGGTGGGCGAAACCAACCTGGCCGCCCGCAACTACGAGGCCGCCCTCGACCACCTCGACCGGGCCCTGCAGCAGGAGCCCGACCACGCCGCGGCGCTGTTTTACAAGGGCATTGCCTACGTGTCGGTGGCCGACACGGTGCAGGCCCTGGACTACCTGCGCGCCAGCCTGGCCCGGGACCCGCGGCAGCCCGAGATTCTGCACCAGCTGGCTTTTCTCTCGAATGCGTTTCGCCTGCCGGCCGAGGCGGCCACCTACTCGGCCCGCGGCCTGAAGCTGGCACCCACCTACGGTCCGCTCTGGTACGACCACGGCCGGCAGTTTGAGCTGCAAAGCCGGCCCGACAGCGCCCTGCGCTACTACACCCGGGCGGTGCAGCTCGACACCACGCTTTACCGCGCCGACTACCGCCTGGCGCTGAACGAATTCAAGCTGCACCGCTACGCCACGGCCTTGCCCCACCTGCAGCGGGCGCTGCGTCGGGCCCCGCGCCTGCCCAACGCCCGCCTGATGCTGGCCGAAAGCTTTGAGAGCCTGGGCCGCTACCCCGAAGCCGCCGACCAGTACCGCCGCCTCGTGGCCGAAAACCCCGGCAACCGGCACTGGACCTACAAAGCCTGGAAAACCGGCAACCGCGCCCGGGGCATCTTCACCGACACGATTCGCCGGGCCGCCACCGCGCCCGTGGAGCCGCTTTCCGGGGCCCGTCCGTCGCTGTAAGCCGCTAAGCTACCTCGTACCGAATCAGCCCAGCGTCTTACCGGTCTGCCGTGCTGCCGAGCCCGCGTGACCCTGACAATTGGGCTTAGCTTTCCCAAATTCACCTTTCACAAGTTCACCCTTTCCGTAACTTGCGGCTTCACGCTGTTTGTATAGCTACTTTTTTTCCTTCCCAACATGATTGACATCACGCTTCCCGACGGCTCCGTGCGCCAGTTTGTAGATGGCACCACGGGCTACGACGTCGCCGCCAGTATCAGTGAGGGCCTGGCCCGCAACGCCCTCGGCGTGCGCGTCAACGGCGAGGTGCGCGACCTGCACCGCCCCATCGACTCGAGTGCCAAGCTCGAAATCCTGACCTGGAACGACCAGGATGGGAAAGCCACCTTCTGGCACTCTTCGGCTCACCTGATGGCCGAGGCCCTCGAAGCCCTGTACCCCGGCGTGAAGCTGGGCATCGGCCCCAGCATCGAAAACGGCTTCTACTACGACATCGACCTGGGCGAAGGCCGCACCATCTCCACCGACGATTTGCCGGAAGTGGAGAAGAAAATGCTCGAACTGGCCAAAAAGAAAAGCACCTACGAGCGCAAAGAGGTGTCGAAAGCCGACGCCATTGCCTACTTCACCGAAAAGCAGGACCCTTACAAGCTCGACCTACTCGAACGCCTGGAGGATGGCTCCATCACCTTCTACACCCAAGGCGATTTTACCGACCTCTGCCGCGGCCCCCACATCCCGGATACTTCCCCGATTAAAGCCGTGAAGCTGCTCAACGTGGCCGGCGCCTACTGGCGCGGCGACGAGAAGAACAAGCAGCTCACCCGCATCTACGGCATCACCTTCCCCAAGGCCAAGGAGCTCACCGAGTACCTTGAGCGCCTCGAGGAAGCCAAGCGCCGCGACCACCGCAAGCTGGGCAAGGAGCTGGAGCTGTTCACGTTTTCGGAGAAGGTAGGAGCGGGGCTGCCCCTGTGGCTGCCCAAGGGCACGGCCCTGCGCGAGAAGCTCGAGCAGTTTCTGCGCCGCGCCCAGCTCAAGGCCGGCTACCAGCCCGTCGTGACGCCCCACATCGGTTCGAAGGAGCTCTACGTGACCTCGGGCCACTACGAGAAGTACGGCGCCGACTCGTTCCAGCCCATCAAGACGCCCAACCCCGGCGAGGAGTTCTTCCTCAAGCCGATGAACTGCCCCCACCACTGCGAAATCTACAAGAGCAAGCCCCGCTCGTACCGCGACCTGCCCGTGCGCCTGGCCGAGTTCGGCACGGTGTACCGCTACGAGCAGTCCGGTGAGCTGCACGGCCTGACCCGGGTGCGCGGCTTCACCCAGGACGATGCCCACATCTTCTGCCGCCCCGACCAGGTGAAGGAGGAGTTCCTCAAGGTAATTGACATCGTGCTCTACGTACTCAAGGCCTTGGATTTCCCCGATTTCACGGCCCAGATTTCGCTGCGCGACCCCGAGAACAAAACCAAGTACATCGGTTCCGACGAGAACTGGGCCCGCGCCGAGCAGGCCATCATCGAAGCCGCGGCCGAGAAAGGCCTGAGCACGGTAACGGAACTGGGCGAGGCGGCCTTCTACGGCCCCAAGCTCGACTTCATGGTCCGCGACGCCATCGGCCGCAAGTGGCAGCTGGGCACGATTCAGGTCGACTACAACCTGCCCGAGCGCTTCGAGCTGGAATACGTGGCCCCCGACAACTCCCGCCAGCGCCCGGTGATGATTCACCGCGCCCCGTTTGGCTCGCTGGAGCGGTTTGTGGCCGTGCTCATTGAGCACTGCGGCGGCAATTTCCCGCTCTGGCTCTCGCCCGAGCAGTTTGCCGTGCTGCCCATTTCGGAGAAGTACCAGGACTACGCCCAGCAGGTCTACGACCGCCTGATCCAGGCCGAGCTGCGCGGCAACCTCGACGGCCGGGACGAGAAAATCGGCCGCAAAATCCGCGACGCCGAAATTTCCAAAGTGCCTTACATGCTCATCGTGGGCGAAAAGGAGCAGGAAAACGGCATCGTCTCAGTGCGCAAGCACGGCGAGGGCGACCTGGGCTCCATGCCCATCGACGCCTTTATCAAGAGCTTCCAGGCCCAGGTCTCGGAAATGATGGACGGCAAAGCCTCCTAGCTTGCTGTCCTTGCCAGGCCAAAGGCCGAAGCAATCTGCCTTCTGAAGTTAAATAGCTTCGGATAATAGAAAGCCCCAACGTTAGCGCAACGTTGGGGCTTTTCGATGCACAAGGTTTAGTGCATTGAACAGGGTGGATTGCATGGGCTTGGCCTCGCCATAACCCGGCCGCACTGAACTTAACCGGCCGCCAGTGGCTTGTAGAAAGCCACCCAGCGGGTTGTTTTCCGGGCTATTTTATATAGTCGCTTTTTTAGATTCGAAAAAAAGCCGGATATTCGCCCCCTGATAGCGTTGCTGCTGCCCGGCATTTCGGGCTTCGGCGCGTGCAAACAGACTTTTAAGCTCACCTTTCAGAAGGAGGACCAACCCATAGCTACCCCAAATCGCCGCTACATCCCCCGCGCTCAGGTGGAGGAGCCGTTCAAAATCAACCAGAAGATTACGGCCCGTGAGGTACGCCTGGTCGGTGAAAACATCGAGCAAGGCATTTACCCGATTGAGCAGGCCCGTAAAATGGCCCAGGAGCAAAACCTCGACCTAGTTGAGATTTCGCCCACCGCCGTGCCGCCCGTGTGCCGCGTTATCGACTACTCGAAATTCAAGTACGAGCAGAAGAAGCGCACCCGCGAGATGAAGGCCAAGGCCACCAAAGTGGTGCTCAAGGAAATTCGTTTCGGCCCCAACACCGACGACCACGACTTCGCCTTTAAGCTCAAGCACGCCCAGGAATTCCTGAAGGAAGGCGCCAAGATCAAGGCCTACGTGCACTTCGTGGGGCGTTCCATCGTCTTCAAGGAGCGGGGCGAAATCCTGCTGCTCAAGTTTGCCCAGGCCCTCGAGGATCTGGCCAAGGTGGAGCAGCTGCCCAAGCTCGAAGGCAAGCGCATGTTCCTGTACCTGGCCCCGAAAGTGGCCCCGTCGGTGGCCAAGCCCAAGCCCGCAGCCAAGGAAGGTGCCGCCCCGGCGCCGAAGCCAGCCGCCGAGTCCAAAGCCGCCGAGTAGCGGGAGCCAGCCGAAGTGAGGCAACTTGATTCGGCCCCCAATCAGCTTTTTCTTTTTTCTCAATACATACCACAATGCCGAAAGTAAAGACGAAATCCGGTGCTAAGAAGCGTTTCACGCTCACCGGCTCGGGCAAGGTGAAGCGGAAGCACGCCTTCAAAAGCCACATCCTCACCAAGAAGAGCACCAAGCAGAAGCGTAATCTGACGCACATCACCTTGGTAAGCACGGCGGACATGAACCGCGTGAAGGACATGCTGAACATCTAAGTTCGGCAGAGTAGCTTAAGTAAATTTCAACCCGGCGTCCGGTCTCGAAGACTTTAGTGAACAGTCACCGGCCGCCAAAAAAAGTAGGTTATGCCAAGAAGTGTAAACCACGTGGCCTCGCGCCACCGCCGCAAGAAAGTAATGCGTCTGGCGAAAGGCTATTTCGGCCGTCGCAAGAACGTATGGACCGTCGCCAAGAACGCCGTTGAGAAAGGCCTTCTCTACGCTTACCGCGACCGGAAAGTGAAGAAGCGCGAGTTCCGCGCCCTCTGGATCCAGCGTATCAACGCTGGTGCCCGCGAGCACGGCCTGTCGTATTCGCAGCTGATGGGCGGCCTGAAAAAGGCGGGTATCGAGCTCAACCGCAAGGTGCTGGCTGATCTGGCCCTGAACCACCCTGCGGCCTTCAAAGGCATTGTGGAGAAGATCAAATAGATCTTTTGCGTAACGCACAAAAAAAGAGCCTGACCATCCCGGTCAGGCTCTTTTTTTGTTCCAACTGCATCCGCCGCCGCCCCGGCCCGGCGCGCGGGTGGCGCAGCATACGGGAATTACTGCGGATGGGCGGGTTACGCGGTTTTTGCGTAGCCTTGCGGCCTCAACCCCGCTTTTGCCGATTGTAATGCCCAAAGGAACCCTGCTGCTCATTGACGACGAAACCAGCCTGCGCCAGGTGCTCACGCGGGTGCTCGAACTCGAAGGCTATTCGATGCTGACCGCGCCCACCGCCCACCAAGGCCTGGAACTGCTGCGCCAGCACGCCGAGCAGGTGCTGGTGGTGCTCAGCGACGTCAAGCTGCCCGACGGCCACGGCCTGACCCTGCTGCCCCGCTACAAGCAGGCCGCTCCCCTGGCCGAGGTAGTTCTGCTGACGGCCTACGGCACTATTGCCGACGGCGTCCGGGCCATGAAGGAGGGGGCCTTCGACTACCTGACCAAAGGCGACTCCGACGACCAACTGGTGGTGGTGGTGGACCGCGCCGCCGAAAAAGCCCGGCTCCAGCACCGGGTTGCCGACTTGGAAAAGAAAGTCGGGGCCCAATACAGCTTTGCCAGCATGATTGGGGAGTCGGCGGCCCTGCGCCAGGCCAAGCGGCTGGCGGAGCGCGTCGCGCCCACCGACTCCACGGTGCTGCTGGAAGGACCCACCGGCGCGGGTAAGGAGCTCTTTGCCCAGGCTATTCACCAGGCCAGCGCCCGGCGAAATAAGCCCTTCGTGGCCGTCAACTGCTCGGCGTTTCCCAAGGATTTGCTTGAATCGGAGCTGTTTGGTTACCGGAAAGGCGCGTTTACGGGGGCGCTGACTGATAAAAAAGGCTTGCTTGAGGAAGCCAGCGGTGGCACGCTCTTTCTCGACGAAATCGGGGAGCTGGAGCTCAACGTGCAGGCCAAATTCCTGCGGGTGCTCGAAACCCAGACCTTCACCAAGCTCGGCGACACCCGGCCCACGAGCGTGGACGTGCGTCTGGTGGCGGCCACCAACCGCAACCTGCGCCAGGAAGCCGAAACGGGCCAGTTTCGGCCCGATCTGTACTACCGCCTGGCCGTGTTTACGGTGCCGGTGCCGGGCCTCAACGAGCGGCGTGAGGATGTGCCCTTGCTGGCCGACTACTTTCTGCAGTTCTTCGCCGCCAAGCTGCGCCGCCGCCTGCGCGGCCTCGAGCCCGAGGTGCTCGAGCAGCTGGGCCGCCACGACTGGCGCGGCAACGTGCGGGAGCTGAAAAACGTGCTGGAGCGCGCCGCCATCCTGGCCGAGGGCGACACGCTCACTACCGACGACCTGCCGGCCGAGTTCCACTACTGGTCGGCCGACGCAAACCTGGATGAAGCCTCCGACAAAACCCTGCGCAGCCTGGAAAAGCGCCAGATCCGGCAGGTGCTGCACGAGACGGGCGGCAACAAGATGGAAGCCGCCCGCCAGCTCGGCATCGGCACCAAGACCCTCTACCGCAAGATTCAGGAGTACGGGTTGTAGCGCCGCTACCTCAGTATTAGGCTGCTGAAGAACAAACACGGCCGCCGCCCTCCACCAAACCGGGTTATTCTGACCAGCGCACCGGGTCAGAATGACCCGGTTTTTTTGCGTTTGGGGGTGGCCAGTGAAGAAGGTGAAAAACATTTTGCGCTGAATACCAAAATGATACAGGCCTAGGGGAGGCCGGGTAGGAAAAGCGGGCCCGGAATGGCAGTTGGCCGCGCATCACCATTCTACTGCTTGCCTGATGCCTGCTTTTCTGATGCTTCCCGTGCTTGTGGCCACCGGCCTGACCGGATTCTGGATTTTCTACCGGTCCGTGGACTTTTTCGACCAGATCTAACCCCGCCGCGCCATGATGGTCACCCTGTTTTTCCTCTCCCTGGCCACGTTCGGCTACCTCTGCTACGTGCTGCTGCGCCCGGAGAAATTCTAATTCCGCTCCGGCGGCGAGGGGCCCGCTGCCCGCCCAGGTCCCGCCTGACCCCGGATTGCTCCCCCTCGCCGTCGGCGCCTACCACCTCACTCATGATGAACAACGAACTACTCAGCCTCGGCGGGATATACCTCGTCACGCTGGCGCTGGCCCTACCGCTGGGCGCGTACCTGGCCCGCGTGTTTCGGGGCGAAAAGAGCCTGCTCGACTTTATGCGGCCCGTGGAAAACGGCATTTTTCGGCTGGCCGGTATCGATGTGCGCCGCGAAATGAGCTGGCAGCAGCATCTGCTGGCCTTGCTGACCATCAACCTCGTCTGGTTTGGGCTGGCCATGCTCGTGCTCAGCACCCAGGGCAGCCTGCCGCTCAACCCCGACCAGAACCCCAGCATGGCGCCCGATCTGGCCTTTAACACGGCCATTTCCTTTCTGGTCAACTGCAACCTGCAGCACTACTCCGGCGAGTCGGGCCTCTCGTACCTCGCCCAGCTGGTGGTCATCACCTTCCTGCAGTTTGTGAGTGCCGCCACCGGCATTGCGGCGGCCGTGGTGCTGTTTAATGCCCTGCAAACCCGCACCACCGACAAGCTGGGCAACTTCTACGACTACTTCGTCAAGAGCCTTACCCGCCTGCTACTGCCCGGCTCGGTGCTCGTTGCCCTGGTACTGGTCTTCAGCGGCACGCCCATGACCATGCTCGGCAAGCAACCCCTGGTGACGCTGCAGGGCGACTCGGTGGCGGTGAGCCGGGGGCCGGTGGCGGCCATGGTGGCCATCAAGGAGCTGGGTACCAACGGGGGCGGGTTTTACGGGGCCAACTCGGCCCACCCGCTCGAAAATCCGACGTTTCTGACCAACGCCGTCGAGAATACTGCCCTCTGCGTGATTCCGGTGGCCCTGGTGTTTGCCCTGGGCTTCTACCTGCGCCGCCCCCGGCTGGCCTACATGATTTTTGGGGTGATGACCGTGGGCTTCGCGGCCTTGCTGGCCCCGGCCGTGTACTACGAGCTCCACGGCAACCCTGCCCTGACCAAGCTGGGCGTCGACCAGGCCCTGGGCGCGCTGGAAGGCAAGGAAATCCGGTTTGGGGCCGCCGCCTCGGCCTATTGGAGCATCACCAACACGGTTATCAGCTGCGGCTCGGTGAACTCCATGCACGACTCGTTTATGCCGCTTTCGGGCCTGACTCAGCTGCTGGGCATGATGACCAACGCCTTTTACGGGGGCTGCGGGGTGGGGCTGCTCAACTTCTTTGCCTACCTCATCATTGCCGTCTTCATCGCCGGGCTGCTGGTTGGCCGCACGCCTGAGTTGCTGGGCAAGAAAATCGAAGCCCGGGAAATGAAGATTGCCGTGCTCGTCACGCTGCTGCACCCGCTGCTGATTCTGGCCGGCACGGCCCTCACGGCCCACCTCTACGCCGCCGACCCCGCCGCCAACGCCGGCTGGCTGGCCAACCCCGGCTACCACGGCTTCTCCGAGATGCTCTATGAGTTTACCTCCGCCGCGGCCAACAACGGCTCGGGCTTCGAGGGCCTCGGCGACAACACGCCCTGGTGGAACATCAGCACCGGCGTGGTGCTGCTGCTGGCGCGCTTCCTGCCCATCATCGGACCCGTAGCCATTGCCGGCCTGCTGGCGCGCAAAAAGTACGTGCCCGAAAGCGCCGGCACCCTGCCCGCCGACACGGCCACCTTCGGGGTAATGGTGCTGGCCGTCATCGTCATCATTGCGGCCCTGGCCTTCTTTCCGGCCCTGGCCCTGGGCCCGCTGGCCGAGCATTTCTCCCTGTACTAATCTGATGTAGAGCTTGGAAAGGAGAACTGAAAACCTAGCTCTCGGCCAGTGGCAAGCTCTCCCTTCTAAGCTCTGAGTTCTAAAATCTCATGTCAACGAAAACCTCCCTTTTTCAACCCGCGCTGGTGGCTCCGGCCGTACGGCAGGCGTTTGTCAAGCTCGACCCGCGCCTGATGTTTCGCAACCCGGTGATGTTTACCGTCGAAGTCGGGACGGCGGTGATGCTGGTCGTGACCCTAGGGCTGCTGTTCCGGCCCGACCCGGCCCAGGGCTCGTTTGGCTACAACCTGACGGTGTTTGTGGTCCTGCTGCTAACGCTGCTGTTTGCCAACTTCGCCGAGGCCCTGGCCGAAGCGCGGGGCAAGGCCCAGGCCGAAAGCCTGCGCAAAACCCGCGAGGAAACACCCGCCCGGGTGCTGGACGCCGACGGCCGCCAGGTTTCAGTATCGTCGTCCGCGCTGCAGAAGGGGCAGATTTTCCTGGTTGAGGCCGGCGAAATCATTCCCACCGACGGCGAAATCATCGAGGGCCTGGCCACCATCGACGAGTCGGCCATCACGGGCGAGTCGGCTCCGGTTATCCGCGAGGCCGGCGGCGACAAGTCCTCCGTGACGGGCGGCACCCGGGTGCTCACCGACCGGATCAAGGTGGTGGTAAGCACTGCGCCCGGCGAGTCGTTTCTGGACAAGATGATTGCGCTGGTGGAAGGGGCCGCGCGGCAGAAGACGCCCAACGAAATTGCCCTCACCATCCTGCTGGCCGGCTTCACGCTGGTGTTTGTGCTGGTCTGCGTCACGCTGGCCCCGTTTGCCGACTACGCCCGCACGCCCATTGCCATTTCGGCCTTCATTGCCCTGTTCGTGTGTTTGATTCCGACCACTATCGGCGGACTGCTCTCGGCCATCGGCATTGCCGGCATGGACCGCGCCCTGCGGGCCAACGTCATCACCAAAAGCGGCAAGGCCGTGGAAACCGCCGGCGACATCGACGTGCTGCTGCTCGACAAAACCGGCACCATCACCATCGGCAACCGCCGCGCCACCCGCTTCTGGCCCGCGCCGGGAGTTAGTGAGCGGCAGTTTGCCGAGCTGGCCGCCCTGGCTTCGCTCACCGACGAGACGCCCGAGGGCCGGAGCATTGTGGAGCTGGCGCGCAGCCTGGCGGTGGCGCCCGAGCCCCTGCACCAGCGCCTGGCCGGGGCGGAGCTGATCAAATTCACGGCCGAAACCCGCAGCAGCGGCGTCACGCTGCCCGACGGTACCCGCCTGCGCAAGGGCGCTTCCGATGCCATCCGGCAGCTGGCGGCCCGGGCCAACGAGCCGTTTCCCCAGCCCACCTCCGAGCAGGTCGATGCCATTGCCGGCAACGGCGGCACCCCGCTGGTGCTGAGCCAGAACGAGCGGGTGCTGGGCGTGGTCGAGCTGCAGGACGTCATCAAGCCCGGCATTCAGGAGCGGTTTGAGCGCCTGCGTCGGATGGGTATCAAGACGGTCATGGTAACCGGGGACAACCCGCTCACGGCCCGCTACATTGCCGAGCAGGCTGGCGTCGACGACTTCATTGCCGAGGCCCGGCCCGAGGACAAGATGACCTACATCCGCCGCGAGCAGCAGCAGGGCCGGCTGGTGGCCATGATGGGCGACGGCACCAACGACGCGCCCGCCCTGGCCCAGGCCGACGTGGGGGTGGCCATGAATTCGGGCACCCAGGCGGCCAAGGAAGCGGGCAACATGGTCGACCTCGACAACGACCCGACCAAGCTGATTGAGGTGGTCGAAATCGGCAAGCAGCTGCTCATGACCCGGGGCACGCTCACCACCTTCAGCATCGCCAACGACGTGGCCAAGTACTTCGCCATCGTCCCCGCGCTGTTTATGGTCGCCATTCCGGCCCTGGGTGCGCTGAACGTGATGGGCCTGAAGTCCCCGCAGTCGGCCATCCTGTCGGCCGTCATCTTCAATGCCCTCATCATCCCGCTGCTCGTGCCCCTGGCCTTGCGCGGGGTCACCTACCAACCCCTGGGCGCCTCGGCGCTGCTGCGGCGCAACCTGCTCATCTACGGTCTGGGCGGCGTTATCGTGCCCTTTCTGGGCATCAAGCTCATCGACCTGGTGGTGGGGCTTTTCCTGTAAATAACCGCGCGGCCCACCCGGTTTTGGCCATCGGGGCCGCCATTTTCCTTCTCGCACTTCGCATTTTGCCATGAAACAGAACCTGCTTCCCGCCCTTCGCCTGACCCTGGTGCTGCTGGTCGTCTGCTGCCTGATTTACCCGGTCCTGGTATGGGCCGGCGCCCAGCTGGCCCCGGCCGCCGGGCAGGGCGTGACGGTCCGCCACCGGGGCCGCGTGGTCGGCTACGCCAACGTGGGCCAGAAATTCGACCAGCCGCGCTACTTCAACTCCCGGCCCTCGGCCGTCGACTACAACGCCGCCGGCTCGGCCGGCTCCAACAAGGGCCCGACCAACCCCGCCTACCTGGCCGAGGTGCACACCCGGGTGGAAGCGTTTCTGCAGCAGAATCCTACCGTGGCGCCCGGGCAGGTGCCCGCCGAGCTGGTCACGGCCAGCGGCTCGGGCCTCGACCCGCACCTGTCGCCGGCCGGGGCCTACGCCCAGGTGGAGCGGGTAGCCCGCCTGCGACACCTGCCCGTGGCCCGGGTCCGGGCCCTGGTGGCGGCCCACGTGGAAGAACCGCTGATTGTGTTTTTCGGCCCGGCCAAAGTGAACGTGCTGGCCCTGAACGTGGCCCTCGACGAACTTTCGGGCCAGTAGGCCGCCCGGCCGCCGTTTTCCGCCGAAGTCCGTTGTTTAGCTCCTGGTTGAGCTGCTTCTTTCCCCATCTTCCAGCGGCCGCCACGCCGGCCGCGGCCTTCTACTTCCCATGACCTACCGCGCCTTTTTCACCCTGGGCCTGCTGCTCACCGCCGCCGCCGCCGCTGCCCAAACCGCTCCGCCCGCCCAACCTGATTCCGTGGCGGCCGTGCCCGCGGCGTCCCTGACGAGCTACGGCTTTCTGGATGGCTACTACGGCTACGACTTCCGCCACGCGGCCACCAACCAGCGCCCCGGCTTTCTGTATTCCCACAACCGCCAAAACGAGTTTACGGTCAACAACGCCGTGCTCGGCGCGCGCTACGACGACGGGCGGGTGCGCGGGGCCCTGGGCCTGCACGCGGGAACCTACGTGTCGGCCAACTACGCCGCCGAGGATCCGGTGCTCAAGCACCTCTACGAAGCCTACGCCGGCTTCCGGCCCTTCCGCCGGGCCTGGCTCGACGTGGGCATTTTCAGCTCCCATATCGGCTTTGAGTCGGCTTTGAGCAAGGACAACTGGACGCTGACCCGCTCGTTGATGGCCGAAAATTCGCCTTACTACGAGGCCGGCGCCCGGCTCACCTACGAAGTGAGCCCCAAGCTGACCCTGACCGGGCTGGTACTCAACGGCTGGCAGAACATCCGGGAAAACAACCAGGCCAAGGCCCTCGGCACCCAGCTGCAGTGGAAGCCCACGGCCAAGCTTCTGCTCAACAGCAGCACGTTTTACGGCAACGAGCAGCCTCAGGACTCGGTGCGCCGCCGCCGCTACTTCCACGATTTCTACGCCTCGTACGCCGCCACCGGCCGCCTGTCCTTCGCCCTGGTGTTCGACGTGGGCCAGCAGCAGCGCGGCGCGGGCGGGGGCAAGGCCGACACCTGGCACGCCGGCAGCTTGTTTGTCCGCTACCGCTTTACGGACCACTGGACCGCCGCCGCCCGCGCCGAGTACTACTCCGCCGACCACGGCGTGATTATCAGCTCCAGCCTGCCCGCCGCCACTGCCGCCGACGTTCGGCTCAAGGGTGCCTCGCTGAACCTGGACTACTCGCCCACGGCCAACGTGGTCTGGCGGGTGGAAGGCCGCCTGCTGACGGCCCGCAGTCCGCTGTTTGAGCAGCGCCACGGGCGCCAGGCCGACAGCTACGGCAACCTGACCAGCAGCATTGCCCTCTCGTTTTAGTCTGGCTTACTTTTCGACCGTGTGATGCCAACTTCCGCCCCTGGCGCTGACGACGACCAGCAGCGCGACGAATCGGCCGAGCGGTTTCTGCGCCTCGTGCAGGAGCGCCGCCGCGGCCGGCTCAAGGTCTACCTCGGGCTGGCCGCCGGGGTGGGCAAAACCTACCGCATGCTGCAGGAGGCTCACGAGCTGCTCCAGCACCAGGTCGACGTGGTAGTGGGCTACGCCGAAACCCACGGCCGCGCCGGTACCGAGGCCCAGCTGCGGGGCCTGCCGCTGCTGCCCCGCAAGCCGCTGTTCTACAAGGGCCGCCGGCTCGAGGAGCTCGACGTGGCCGCCATTCTGCAGCGCCGCCCGGCGGTGGTCATCGTTGATGAGCTGGCCCACGCCAACGTGCCCGGCTCCCGCAACGAAAAGCGCTGGCAGGACGTGGAGCAGCTCGTCAGGGCCGGCATCTCGGTGATTACGGCCCTGAACGTGCAGCACCTGGAAAGCCTGCACGACCAAGTGCTGCGCATCACCGGCACCGACGTGACGGAGCGCGTGCCCGACCAGCTGCTCAAGCTCGCCGACGAGGTGGTGAACGTGGATCTGACCGTGCCCGAGCTTCGGGCCCGGCTGGAGGAGGGTAAGATCTACGACCCGCAGAAGGTGCCCACGGCCTTGGAGAACTTCTTTCAGACCGAAAACCTGCTCCAGCTGCGCGAGCTGGCCCTGCGGGAAGTAGCCAATCTGCTGGGCCGCCAAATTGAGCAGCAGGCCGCGGACCGGCCCGCTTGGGCCCCGGAGCGCCGCAACGCCGACTGTCTGCTGGCCTGCATCAACGCCAATGCCCCGGCCGCCCGCGAGATTATCCGCAAGGCCAGCCGCTTGGCCGACCGGCTCGGCGGGGCCCGCTGGTACGTGCTCTACGTGCAGCTGCCCCGCGAAGCTGCCGACCGGGTGGAGCTGGCCACCCAGCGCCACCTGCTGCGCAACTTGGAGCTGGCCACCGAGCTGGGCGCCCAGATTCTGCGGGTGAAAGCCCCCGACGTGGTGCCGACAATCATGCGGGTGGCCACCGATACGCGCGCTTCGTTGCTGATTTGCGGGGTTACGGGGAAGAAGGGGTGGTGGGCCCGCCTCGTCCGGGGTAGCGTTACGCACCGGCTGATTCGGCACGTGGCCCGCCAGCGCCCCGACCTCGATATTTTCCTCGTTACCTAGAGTAGAGCAGCCCACGGGTGCGGACTACCCGCCGTGACGGCTCGTTCAAGTACTTTTTGCCATGAATCTGAAAACCAAAATTACCCTGGGCTTTTTGGCGCTGCTGCTGCTGGCGGGCGTGGGCGGCTACTCGCTCTACTCACTGCGCCAGCTGGAGCGCACTTCCCGCCACGGCCTCCAGGACAACCTCTACTCCGTGGAGCTGGGTCAGCGCATGCTGCGCGCCCTGGACCAGCTGGAGCGCCAGCCCCTGACCGATACCACCGGCACCGGCCCCTTCGCCAGCGCCTTTCTGCTCGAAGCCGGCAACGTGACCGAGCCTGGGGAGCAGGAGCTGGTCAATGAGTTGCAGCAGCAGCTCACCCGGCTTCAGGAATACCAGGGTGCCTGGCTCCACGACACGGGCGGCGCACCCGACGTGGCGCCCGAAGTCACGGGCCGAATGCGGGAGCTTACCTACCGGATTATCGACGTCAACACCCAGGCCCTGACCCAGAAAAATGAGGCCGCCAGCCAGCGCCTCGGCGAGCAGAGCCGCTACGTGCTGGGCCTGCTTACCGTGGCCACGCTCGTGGCCCTGCTGCTGGTGCTGAGCGTGCCCGAGGCGGCCGTGGGCGGGCTGCGCAAGCTGCTGGCCAGCATCGAAAACGCCACGAACCAGGATTTTACGGCCTCCATTCCGGTGGAAAGCCACGACGAGTTCGGTACCGTGGCCCGGGCCTTCAACCGCATGCTGGTCCAGCTCCAGGATTACCGCACCTCCACGCTGGCCCAGCTCATGGCTGAGCGCAACCGCGTGACCAGCCTGGTCGACAACCTCGACGAGGGCCTGCTGCTCATCGACGAGAAGCACCGCGTCATCGTGGCCAACCCCGTGGCCGGCCGCCTGCTCGAGCTGCCCCCGAGCCGTCTGGTGGGCCGGCTCGCCGAGGACGTGGCCCGGGAAAACGACCTGTTTCGGGAGCTGCTGACCCACCTCGACGTGCCCGCGGCCCGGCGCGAGCAGGACATTCCGCTCTTTACCATCAGCCAGGGTGGGGAAGAGGCCTACTTCCGCCTCACCGTCAACGACGTGGTGTCGTTCAACGAGGCCCTCGACAAGATGGAGTTTGTAGGCTCGGTGCTCACGCTCCACAACGTGTCGGAATACAAGAAGCTCGACCAGGCCAAATCCAACTTCCTGGCCACCGTGTCGCACGAGCTTAAAACGCCGCTGTCGAGCATCAATTTCAGCCTCAAGCTGCTGCAAAACGGCAAAGTCGGGGCCCTCAACGCCGAGCAGCTCAGCATCGTGGGCAACCTCAAGCAGGAAAACCAGCGCCTGCTTAAAATGGTCGGGGAACTCATCGACGTGTCCCGCCTCGAGTCGGGCAACATCCAGCTCAACATCCAGTCGGCCGCCGTGGCCGACATCGTCGAGTTTGCCGCCGCCACCATTCAGCTCCAGCTCCAGCCCCGGCAGCTCACCCTCGACGCCCAGCTGCCGGACACGCTGCCCCGGGTGCGCGCCGACATCGAGAAAACCACCTGGGTGCTGCTCAACCTGCTGGCCAACGCCATCCGCTACTCCCCCGAGCAGAGCCCGATTCATCTGCGCGCCGCCCGCTCCACCGACGGCCGCCAGGTGCAGGTCAGCGTCCAGGACCACGGCCCGGGCATCGCGCCCCAGCACCAGGAAAGGATTTTCCAGCGCTTCGTGCAGATTCCCGACCAGCGCGGCTACCGCGGCGGCTCCGGTCTGGGCCTAAGCATTGCCCGCGAGTTTATCGGCAGCCAGGGCGGGCAGCTCTGGGTGGAAAGTGAGCTGGGCATGGGCAGCACGTTCTGCTTCACGCTGCCCGTGGCCGACGGGGCAGAGCTGGCGGCGTAGGGATATTGATCCGGCTACTGGTAGGGGAGAGCCGCCGAAAAAGAAAATTCCTTCCTGATTGCAGGAAGGCATTTTCTGGGTAGCGAGGACGTGCGCCGAATCAGAAAGCAGGGCGTCAGGGTGAGGTTACCGGCAATCCTGATTCTTCAGCGTGTATCTGTCTGAATCTATGGCAGAGGATAGCCAATGCCGCTGCCCGCGAGAAATCCTTTCCAGTACCAGATATCGTCGTACATGTTTTCCTGCTGGGCTTCGGCCAGATAAAATTCAGCCTCGGCTCTGCTGTCGGTAATCTGTTGGTTGTAGTCGTCCTTGGTAATCCGGTTATGGATGTAATCGTCGTAGAGCTCCGTGCGTACTGCCTGGCCCATGTCCCGCCCAGCATAATAAACGTCGGGGAGCATGCTGGCTAGCACGGGCGGTTTAATGGCCGCGTTGGTCAGGCCGGTACTGAGGGTGAGGGCGGCCGCTAAGCCGAGTAGGCGAAATATGCTTTTCATAAGAACAGGAAAAAAGGGTGAGGAATGCAGTAAATCTACCCCTAGCCTGGGCCTTAAAAAAGGCTCATTGCCCTGTAAATGTGACATTCAGCATTTCATGCTAATGAAGCTGAAAGTGAACTGCTCGCGTTAGATTCGCCAATGGCTCTGCTGCGCCGGGGCAAAAAACCAACGGGCACAAAAAAACCGCCTTCCTGCGAGAGAAAGACGGTTTTAGCAAGTAGCGGGGACGAGAGTTGAACTCGTGACCTCAGGGTTATGAATCCTGTGCTCTAACCAACTGAGCTACCCCGCCGGGTTTTTGGTGCCGCAAAGGTAGGGACAAGTTTTGAACCCGCGCAAGCCTTGCATGAAAAAAAACCCGTGTATATTGGCTGCGGCCCGCTGTTCTCCCAGCCGGCGGCCCCTCTTTTTTACTCGTTTTGTTCAGCTTATGCCCCTCTCTGCTACTCGCTCTAAACACCGTTTTACGGTCGAATTGCCCGTAAACGCTTCGCCCAAAATTCTTTACCCGTACCTGGCTTCGGCCTCGGGCCTCTCGCAGTGGTACTGTCAGGACGTACGCATCGACGAAGACCACCGCTACAATTTTATCTGGGATAATCAGCCGCACTACGCCGAAATGAGCTCCCACCGCACCAACCGCTCCGTGCGCTTCGTGTTTCTGGATGCGCACAAGCGCCACACGGCCGACGCAAACTACCTGGATTTCTCCATCGAGGAGTCCCAGCTGACCCAGGAGGTGTACCTGCGCGTGATTGACTATTCCGAGGAAACCGACGACAGCGAGCTGCAGGACATGTGGGAAAGCATGATCGTCAAGCTGCGCGAGCTGGTGGGGGGCTAAGCGCCCCGCAAAAAAATCCGCAGGGAGCAAGAGCGAAACGGAGCGTACCTTCGTTTCTCTTTTGCTCCTTTTTTGTTGGCCGGGCCCGCCGGCTGCGCGCGGGGAGTACCGTACATGAAGAAACTCGATAAACTGATTCTGAAGGCCTTTGCCGGGCCCTTTCTGCTGACGCTGGCCGTGGTGCAGTTTATTCTGCTCACCCAGTACATGCTCAAGTACCTCGACGATCTGGTCGGTAAAGACCTCGGGGCGGCCGTTATTTCCCAACTGCTGTTCTACTTCAGCGTGCTGATGGTACCCGTCTCGCTGCCCCTGGCCGTGCTGCTGTCCTCGCTGATGACCTTCGGCACCCTGGGCGAGCACCACGAGCTGACGGCCATCAAAACCTCGGGCATCTCCCTGATCCGGATTCTGCGCCCCGTGTTGCTGGTCAGTGCCCTGCTGGCCGTGGGCTCGTTCTGGTTCAACGACGCCATTGTGCCCAAGGCCAACCTGAAAGCCTACAGCCTGCTCTGGGACTTGCGCCAGCAGAAGTTGGCCCTCGACATCCGGGAGGGCGTGTTCTACAACGGGATTCCCGGCTACACCATCAAGGTCAACAAGAAGCTGGGCGAGGACGGCGACATCCTGATGGGCGTCATGATCTACGACCACACCAACGGCCGCGGCAACTCCAGCGTGATTCTGGCCGACTCGGGCCGCATGTTCACCCGCTTCGGGGGCCAATACCTGGGTCTGGAGCTGTTTCGGGGCACGATGTACGTGGAGCAGCCCGACGCCCGCGACCGGGCCGGGGCCAGCTTCGTGCGCGAGGCCTTCGACCGCAACATGATTACCTTCTCGCTGGCCTCGTTCGACCTGAACCGCACCAAGGAAGAGCTCTTCACCAGCAACAAGATGATGAAGAACCTGCCCGAGCTGCGCAGCTACACCGACTCGCTGCACAACCGCCTGGCCTTGGAGCGCCGGCAGCTGCCCCGGCAGCTGACGCCCTACTACAATTACCTGCGCTTCGATACCACGGGCCAGGTGCAGGCCCGCCGCGTGGCTAGCTGGCAGGTGCCCACCAAAAAGCTGCCCGCCCTGAACGCCTCGCTCATCGACCAGGCCACCAACCGGGTCCGCAACGTGAAGTCCTACGTCGGCAGCACCGGGGAGCGGCTCATCAACCTAGCCAAGGAAACCAACAACTTCCGCATCGAAATCTACCGCAAGTACGTGCAGTCGGCGGCCGTGCTGCTCATGTTCCTGATTGGGGCCCCGCTGGGCGCCATCATCAAAAAGGGTGGCCTGGGCGTGCCGGTGCTGATTTCCATCGTCTTTTTCATCATCTATTACGTGCTGTCCATCATGGGCGAGAAGTACGGCCGCGAAGCCGTAATGCCCGTGGGCCTGGGCATGTGGATGTCGACGCTGCTGCTGCTGCCCGTGGGCATTCTCTTTCTCAATCAGGCCCGCCGCGACTCCGGGCTGCTGGAACTGGATTTTAGCCGGCTCGTGCCCGCCAAGCTGCGCTGGCCTTTCCGCGGCTACAAGCGCACCGTGTAGCCACTCGGGTGGGAGCGGGGCTCCCGGGAAATTGTCCGCCGGGCTACCAACGGATAGGAAAATCTGTTACCTTTGCGGCCACCCCGAAATGCGGGGTAGTCAATTTCTTTTTCACGCTTAATCCAAGACGGGGAAACCTATCTGCCGATGAAACTCACTACCGAAGTAAAACAGTCTATTTTCGAGAAAAATAGCCTTGCCAAGACGTCAACCGACACCGGTTCGGCCGAATCGCAAATTGCGCTGTTCACCCACCGCATCATCCACCTGACGGAGCACCTGAAGGTAAACAAGAAAGACTTCTCGACCCGCCTGGGTCTGCTGAAGCTCGTTGGTAAGCGTCGCCGCCTGCTGGACTACCTCCAGCACCGCGAAATCAACCGCTACCGCGCCATCATCAAGGAGCTGGGTATCCGCAAGTAACCCACCGCTTTGGAGTAGGGAACCCTCACACCGAGGGTTCCCTACTCTTTTTTTGTTCCCAACGGTCCGCACTTCCCCGCCGCCGTTGCTGTTCAGGTTGAATCCCTTCCAATTTTCAGAGTAGAACGGCGCCTTTCGCCGGCCCGTTCTTTTGGCTGCTCGCCCGCTGCACGCTTTTAAAAAGCACTCCTAGATGCCCAATTACAACGCTATTACCAAGAGCATTACCCTGCCCGACGGTCGGCAGATCACCCTGGAAACCGGCAAGCTGGCCAAGTTCGCCGACGGCGCCGTCGTGGTGCGCCTCGGCGACGCGATGCTGCTGGCCACGGTCGTATCGCAGCCCAGCGCCCGCGGCGACGTGGATTTCCTGCCGCTGTCGGTCGACTACCAGGAGAAATTTGGTGGTGCCGGTAACATTCCCGGCTCGTTCCAGCGCCGCGAAGGCCGCCTGTCGGACTACGAAATCCTGGTATGCCGCATTGTAGACCGCATCCTGCGCCCGATGTTCCCCAAGGACTATCACTACGAGGTGCAGGTGATGATTACCCTGATTTCGGCTGATAAGACCGTGCAGCCCGACGCGCTGGCCGCCCTGGCCGCTTCGGCTGCCCTCTCGATTTCGGACATTCCCTTCGCCGGCCCCATCTCGGAGGTTCGCGTGGCCCGCATCGACGGCAAGCTGCAAATCAACCCCCTCACCGCCGACATTGCCCGCGCCGACATCGACCTCATCGTGGGCGCTACCGCTGACTCGGTGGCCATGGTGGAAGGCGAGATGAACGAGGTGAGCGAAGAGGAAATGGTGGAAGCCATTGCCTACGCCCACGAAGCCATCAAAGAACAAGTACGCGTGCAGCAGGAGCTGGCCGCCGCCGTGGAGAAGTCCCACGTGAAGCGCGAGTATCCGCAGTACGAGGAAAACGAGGAGCTGAAAAAGCGCATCACGGACGCCGTCTACCAGGGCGCCTACGACGTGGCCAAGTCGGGCAACACCAGCAAGGCTGGTCGCAAGGAAGCCTTCGGCGCTATCAAGAAGCCCCTGCTGGCCCAGCTGCTCGAAGAAAACCCCGAGCTCGACCAGAAAATGTTCGGCCGCTACTACGCCTCGGCGGAGAAGAAAGGCATCCGCGACATGATGATCAAGGAGCGCACCCGTCTCGACGGCCGCGCCCTGACCCAGATTCGCCCCATCTGGAGCGAAGTGAACTACCTGCCCGGCGCCCACGGCTCCGCGCTGTTTACCCGCGGCGAAACCCAGTCCTTGACCACGGTAGCCCTGGGCACCAAGCTCGATGAGCAGATCATCGATACGGCCATGACCTCGGGCTACAGCAAATTCATGCTGCACTACAACTTCCCGGCCTTCTCGACCGGTGAAGTGAAGCCTAACCGCGGCCCCGGCCGTCGGGAAATCGGCCACGGCAACCTGGCCCTGCGCTCCTTGAAGAAGGTAATGCCTTCCGACGACGAGAACCCCTACACCGTACGCATCGTGTCGGACATCCTGGAGTCGAACGGCTCTTCGTCGATGGCAACGGTCTGCGCTGGTTCGATGGCGCTGATGGACGCGGGCATTCCGGTGCGCGCCGCCGTTTCGGGTATTGCCATGGGTCTCGTGCAAGACAAGGAAACCGGGGAGTACGCCGTGCTGAGCGACATTCTCGGCGACGAGGACCACCTCGGCGACATGGACTTCAAGGTAACCGGCACCGAGAAAGGCATCGTAGCCTGCCAGATGGACATCAAAATCCAGGGTCTGAGCTCCGAAATCATGACCGCCGCCCTGCACCAGGCCCGCGAAGGCCGCCTGCACATCCTGCGTGAGATGGCCAAGACCATCAGTGAACCGGCTGCCGAGCTGAAGCCTCACACGCCCCGTTCGCACAAGATGCTCATCGACAAAGAGTACATCGGTGCCGTTATCGGACCCGGCGGCAAGGTTATCCAGCAGATCCAGAAGGACACCAACGCCACGGTTATCATCGAGGAGAAGGACGAGAAAGGCCACGTGAGCATCTACGCTTCCAACCAGGAAGACATGCAGGCCGCCATCGACCGGATCCGCGCCATTGCCGCCACCCCGGAAGTGGGCGAAACCTACAAAGGCAAGGTGCGCAGCATCCAGCCCTACGGCGCCTTCGTGGAAATCATGCCGGGCAAAGACGGCCTGCTGCACATTTCGGAAGTCTCGCACGAGCGTCTGGCCGCCCTGGAAGGGGTGCTGGAAGTCGGGCAGGAAATCGACGTGAAGCTGATGGACATCGACAAGAAGACGGGCAAATACCGCTTGTCGCGCAAGGCCCTGCTGCCCAAGCCCGAGCGTGCCGCCGGCGAAGCCCAAGCCTAACGCTTAGTTCTTCGAACTTTCAGCGGGGTCGGCACGTTGTTTACAACTGCCGACCCCCGGGAAAGCCTCACAGATGTTCAATACTTTTAAAAATACAATTTCGCGCCCGCAATGAGACAGCTTAAAATCAGCAAGCAGATCACCAACCGCGAAAGCCAGTCGCTGGATAAGTACCTCCAGGAGATTGGTAAGGTCGATCTGCTCACTCCCGACGAGGAAGTAACGCTGGCGCAGCGCATCAAGGAAGGTGACCAGCAGGCGCTGGAAAAACTGACCAAAGCCAACCTTCGCTTCGTGGTGTCGGTAGCCAAACAGTACCAGAACCAGGGCTTGTCGCTGGGTGACCTGATCAACGAGGGCAACCTGGGTTTGATCAAAGCCGCTAAACGCTTTGACGAAACCCGGGGCTTCAAGTTCATCTCCTACGCCGTGTGGTGGATTCGCCAGTCGATTCTGCAGGCCCTGGCCGAGCAGAGCCGCATTGTGCGGCTGCCCCTGAACCGGGTGGGCTCGCTGAACAAGATCAGCAAGTCCTTCTCCGAACTCGAGCAGAAGTTTGAGCGGGAGCCTTCGCCCGAGGAAATTGCCGAAGTGCTGGAGCTGACGACCTCGGAAGTGGTTGACACCCTGAAAATCTCGGGCCGCCACGTGTCCGTGGATGCTCCTTTCGTGCAGGGTGAGGAAAACCGCCTGCTCGACGTGCTCGAAAACGAGGACGAGGAGTCGCCCGACACGGGTCTGATGAACGACTCGCTCCGCAAGGAAGTGCAGCGCGCCCTGAGCACGCTCACCAAGCGCGAAGCCGACGTGATTACGCTGTATTTCGGCCTGAACGGGGAGCATTCCCTGACTCTGGAGGAAATCGGCGAGAAGTTCAACCTGACCCGGGAGCGGGTGCGCCAGATCAAGGAGAAGGCCATTCGTCGCCTGCGCCACACCTCGCGCTCCAAAGCCCTGAAGCCTTACCTGGGATAGTTTTTTACGATTCCTGCCCCAAAAAACCCCAGCCCGCCGTTGGGGTTTTTTGTTGGCCGGCGGGAAGCTCGGCGGCTTGGCCGGTTATACCAGAGGCGGACGCTTTATCGTTCGGCTGCCGGACTAGGCCACGACAATGTAGGCGCCCCGGGCGGCAGAACCCGACCGGACACTTACTTTTGCACTTCACTTTTCAACTCGGCTTTTTCAAAGCAATGGAGAATACCACCACGGAACACATCAAGTGTTTGATTATCGGCTCGGGTCCAGCGGGCTATACGGCAGCCATTTACGCGGCCCGGGCTAACATGAATCCGGTGATGTACCAGGGCCTGCAGCCTGGCGGCCAGCTCACCATTACCAACGACGTGGAGAACTTCCCTGGCTACCCCGACGGCATCATGGGGCCGGAAATGATGGAAGACCTCAAGAAGCAGGCTGCCCGCTTCGGCACCGACGTGCGCTACGGCCTGGCCACGGCCGTGGACTTTTCGAGCCACCCCCACAAAATCACCATCGACGAGAACAAGCAGCTTACGGCCGACTCGGTCATCATCGCCACCGGGGCCTCGGCCAAGTGGCTGGGGCTGCCCTCGGAAGCCCGGCTGAACGGCTCGGGCGTGTCGGCCTGCGCCGTGTGCGACGGGTTTTTCTACCGGGGCAAGGAAGTGGCCATCGTGGGCGCCGGCGACACGGCCGCCGAGGAGGCTACCTACCTGGCTAACCTGTGCAGCAAAGTCTACATGATTGTGCGCAAGGGCGAGATGCGGGCGTCCAAGATTATGCAGAAGCGCGTGACCGACAACCCCAAGATTGAGGTGCTCTGGAACACGGTGACCGACGAAATCCTGGGCGAGCACGCCGTGGAGGCCGTGCGGGTGAAAAACGTGCTGACTCACGAAACCCGGGAAATTCCGGTGGAGGGCTTCTTCGTCGCCATCGGGCATGAGCCTAATTCCAAGATTTTCCAGCCCTTCCTGCACCACGACGAGCAGGGCTACCTCAAAACCATTCCCGGCTCGGCCAAAACCAACGTCGACGGCGTGTTTGCCTGCGGCGACGTGCAGGACTACACCTACCGCCAGGCCGTGACGGCCGCCGGCTCGGGCTGCATGGCCGCCCTCGACGCGGAACGCTACCTGGCCGCCCTGGGAGACCATTAGTGAGTGGGTGAGGTAGTGAGTTAGCGGGTTTGACGTTCTGTCTAGCATAGAATGGGCGTCAATTCGTTAGGTCACTGCCTCGCTACGTCACTGAATCACTAAATCACCTTTTGCCCTTGCTTCACCTTCTCAAATACTGGCTGCTGCCCGTGCTGCTGATGGGTTTGCTGCTGGCTCTGCCGGGACAAGCGCTGGCCCAGCGCCGCAAAGCGCCCGAGCCCAAGGCCAAAGCCGGTTCGCCGAGCCGGCGGAAAGACTTTTTCCGCATTAAGTCGCCGACCATCCGCTACGTGCGGCCCGATACAACGGTGCTGATTGAAACCAAGGATTTACCCGACGATAACTCCGAGGCGGCCAAGTCTATCTTCTTCAATCCGGCCAAGAAACTCTCCTTGGTCAGTGAGGACACGACTACCCTCAACGAGGGCGAGCAGCACATTGTGGAAGTGTCGGAGCAGGTGCTCATCGACTCGTCGTGGGTGAAGGTGGCGGGCTATTATTCCATCTGGGACACCCACAACATCAACCCGTACCGGGTGGATGGGCGCCGCCTGCGCGACACGCTCACGCTCCACCTGACCGAGCCCGAAAAGCAGCGCTTTGCCAAGATGCCGCTCAGTAAAACGCCGGTTACTTCCGACTTCGGCTTCCGCGGCTACCGCTGGCACTACGGCGTGGACCTGGACCTGGAAACCGGCGACTCGGTGCGGGCCGCTTTCGATGGGGTGATGCGTATCTCGAAGTGGGACGGCGGGGGCTACGGCAACTACCTGCTCGTGCGCCACTACAACGGCATTGAAACGCTCTACGGCCACCTGAGCAAGCCGCTGGTCAAGCCCGGCACCTTCGTCAAGGCCGGGCAGGTCATTGGACTCGGCGGCAGCACGGGGCGCAGCAGCGGCTCCCACCTGCACTTCGAAATCCGCTACGAGGGCAACCCCATTGACCCGGAGCGCATGTACGACTTTCCCGACTACAAGCTCATCAAGGACAACTTCGTTATCACCTCGTCCCTGTTTGACTACTACAGCCGGGCGCTGCGGGCCAAGGCGGCGCACAAGGCCAGCAGCAGCAGTCGGGCCGCGGCGGCCCGCCGGGTGGTCACCCACCGCATCCGCAGCGGCGACACGCTCTCCGAAATTGCCGACAAGTACGGCGTTTCCCAGGCCCAGCTGCGCCGCCTCAACGGCAACACGCGCACGCTGCAGGTCGGCAAAACGCTGCGGATTAAATGAGTTGTTCGTTGCTGGTTGCCAGTTGTCAGTTGTCGGTTGTCAGTTGTTAGGTCGTTCAACGATGATCGGCAACTGATAACTAATAACTGCCAACTGCCAACTGACAACTGACAACGAACAACTAATAACTGACAACGAACAACCGAAATGAAACTCGATATTCTGGCCATTGCGGCGCACCCGGATGATGTGGAGATGTCGGCCGCCGGCACGATGCTGGCCGCCGCCGCCGCCGGCAAGAAAATCGGCATCGTAGACCTGACCCGGGGGGAGCTGGGTACCCGGGGTACGCCGGCCACCCGGGCCGCCGAGGCCGAGGCCGCCCGCCGTATCCTGGGCCTCGACGCCCGCGAAAACCTGGGCCTGCCCGACGGCTTTTTCCGCAACGACCGGGAGCACCAGCTGCCCATCATTGCCGCCCTGCGCCGCTACCGGCCCGATATCGTGCTTTGCAACGCCATCCACGACCGGCACCCCGACCACGGCCGCGGCGCCCAGCTCATTTCGGACGCGTGCTTTCTGTCGGGCCTGAAGATGATTGAAACCTTCGACCACGACGGCCAGCCCCAGGCCGCTTGGCGCCCCCTGCACGTGTACCACTTCATTCAGGACCGCCAGATCAGTCCCGATTTCGTGGTCGACATCTCGGCGCACTGGGAGAAAAAATGGGAGTCGATTCAGGCCTACAAAACCCAGTTTTTCGACCCCGAGAGCACCGAGCCCGTCACCTACCTCTCCACGCCCGTCTTCACCAAGTTCATGGAAGCCCGGGCCCGGGAGTTCGGCCACCTGATTGGCGTCGAGTTCGGGGAAGGCTTCACCCGGGAACGGCCGGTGGGCGTGAAGCAACTCACGGATTTAATATAGACCAGCGGTAAAAAAAAGGTCATGCTGAGCAGAGTGAAGCATGACAGGATAACAAAACAGCCGCCCCGGTTCTGGGGCGGCTGTTTTGTTTTTAGCCCAGCGTAGCTTCCAGGGTCGCCGCTTCAGCTTCCAGCGCCACGATGCGGGCTTGCAGCAGGTGCCAGCGCGTGACGTCCTCGGCCGGCAGGGGGCGGGCGTGGTAGTGCAGCCGGCGGATGAGTCCGGCGTGGAGCTCGGCGTCGTCAGGGTCCGTAGGGTTGACCGGGGCGGGGTAGGCGGCCAGCAGGGCGGGCAGGGCCTGGG
>NZ_SEWE01000056.1 GCF_004167665.1 Hymenobacter persicinus
GCACGCCCACCCTGGCCGAAGACCTTGCCCAAGGCTGCTGGCTCGTGGCCGCACACGAGGCTTCTGGCATCTACCACATCAGCAGCAGTGAGCTACTCACGCCCTACCAGATGGCCCGGCAGGTAGCCGAGTATTTCAACTTGGACCAAGGCCTTATCCAGAGAGTCGACGCTAGCACGTTTACCCAGCCCGCCCGGCGCCCCGCCCGCACTGGCTTTATCATCACCAAGGCCCAGCAACAGCTCGGCTACCGGCCGCACTCGTTTAGGCAGGGCATTGCCCTGTTGGCGCAGCAGGCCGAAGGCGGGGCAAAAAATGTATAGACGCAAAAAAACCGCCAGCAGAACCAGCGGTTTTTCACACACCTATTGCAACAACCTTTAATGTTTTGGGGCTACGAGCAACTGCAGCCGCAAAACCAATTCTCTTTATTTAAATGGTATTCTCGGGCGGAACCACTCCTACGAGTAACCCGCCCACTAATACGGCAGTCCCACTTTGCAGAGCCGCTTGCCCCGCCGCGTAGGATACCCACTCTCCGTCAATCATCTGAAAGCCCATGGTGCCGAGCGCCACTGCGTGGCGGGTAGCTACTTCTAGCAGAAAGCACTGCAGAAGGAAGCCAGGTCGCCGGGTGATTGAAAAAGAGTTCATGCCATTCAGCTGCCAAAGCAGCTTTTCAAGACGTGCTGTCCATGTGGGTAGCCGTTTCTTATGACAATATTAAGCGGTGCAGCAGCCGGTGTAAAGGACGGTTTTGCGCAAATTGTGACATGCTGATTTGATAGAAAATCCATCAAATATTTAACATGTTGCTAGCCGGCTCGATTCCTATATTCGCCTGATATGTAGTTATGGCTAAATAGAGAAGGTTTTTGGCGGCCTCTCTTACCTAGCTGCAATTGATAGAGTAGCCAATTTCAGGACAATTATAGTTTGTTTGTGACGGAAGTTATTGCGGATTTCTGCTTACAGTATTCGATAATTGTCGCAGGGCAAGGGTCGTCAGAAGAATGGCCAACGCGGGACTCAGAATAAGCCACCAGGCGGTGGGGGCCAAGCGGGCCGAAGCGAGAAGGCGCCCCCAACTGGCCGTTTCGGGTGGTAAGCCCACTCCCAGAAAAGAAAGCGTGGTTTCCAATCCAATCAGGGTGGCGACGCTGATGGGGAAAGTGGCGCTGATGGTGTGCCAGCAATTGGGTAGAATGTGACGGTAAAGCAGCCGCCCGTCCGGCAGCCCTAGGCTGCGCCCGGCCTCAATGTAAGGCAAGGCCCGAATGCGCAGCACCTCCGCCCGAACCAGCCGAGCCGGGCCGGGCCAGTACGTCGCCACTAGTACGGCCAGCAGCCCGGCCGGCGAAGGTTGTAGTAGGGCTGCCAGCGTTAGGGCCAGAATTAGCAATGGGACGGAGGCCACCAAAGCGCCTAGCCCCAGCACTGCCCGGTCCACGGGCAGCGCCACAACTTGCCGATACCCGGCCCGGTGCAGCCTCGCCGCTCCCAAGCTCAGCCCCGCCGCTATGATGCCCAACAGCAGAATGGACGTGCCGGAGGATAGCTGAAATACGAAGCTAAAAGCTACTACTCCCAAAGCTGCCAGGCCGTACACCGCCGGAATCCGGATGTTATCGTTGCTCCAGAATCCGGCCGCACTGCCCAGAATGGTGCCTAGCAAAGTTGCTAAGGCCGCAGCGGGTAGACTCACTAAAACGGCCGTTCGGGCCCCGAAAAGCAGCTGCGCCAGCACGTCCCGGCCCAGCGGATCGGTGCCGAGCCAGTGTTGCCCCGTCAGGGGAGTTACTGCAATGGCGTGTAAATCCGGCGCGTCGGGGGCGTAGGGCAGGGGCAGCACCGGAGCCAGCCCGGCCGCCACCAGGAGTCCGGCGAGCCACAACAGAGCCAGCCACCTTCGCAGAGTTGAAAAGCGTGCGCGCGACTTCATTGGGACAGACGGATGCGGGGGTCGGTCAGAAAATACAGCACGTCGGCCAGGACCTGGGCCACGAGCCGGACCAGCGCAATCAGCAGCACGCCTCCGAGTAGTACGGGGTAGTCGTGGGCAGCGGCCGCCTCGGCCAGCCGGCGGCCCATGCCGGGCAACGAGTACACCAGCTCAACCACCACGGAACCCGCCACCAGGCCCGGCAGCAGTTCGGTGAGCAGCGTTAAAGCCGGCAACAGGGCATTACGCAACGCGTGCCGCCGCATCACCAAGGCTTCTGGCAGCCCTTTGGCCCGGGCCGTCACCACGTAGTCGGCCCGCAATTCCTGGCGCAAGGCCGCATCCAGCTGCACAATCAGCGCCGGTAAGCTGACTAACGTCAGGGCAAGGATGGGCAAGGCCAGGTAATAAAGCCGAAACTGAAGCTGAGCCAGCCCCGACGCCGCCGGGTCTTCCCGGCCGAGTCCGTAGGCTGGAAACCAAGCCAGCATATCCGGATTAGCCAGCAGCAGCAGCAGCAGCAGCGCCACCACGAAAAGCGGCAGGGCATCGAGCAGATAAAGCGCCGAAAGCAGTGCGCTACGCCGGCGCCGGGGCCAGCCCAGGTAGGGCGCCGCCAGCCACGCCAGCCCGATTGTGCAGGCGGCGGCCCCGGCCGTCAGGGGCAGGGTGTAGCCGAGGGAGCGTTGCAACAGCGCCGTCACGGGCTGCTCGTCACGGAAGGAAAAACCCAGTTCAGCGCGGCTCAGCTGCCTTAGCCAACGGTGGTACTGATTGGTCGTTCCGTTCCATTGCCACCGCGCTGCCAAGCCGGCAGTAGCCCGGGGAGCCGCCGAAAAGTAGAACAAGGGCTCGGCCAACCCGAGTCTGGCGCGCAGCTGGCGCTCCGCCAACTCGCGCTGCGCTCCGGAGGCAGAGTGCGCAGTCGAAGAAACGTCGGCCAGCCGTCCGGTGGCCAGTTGCTGCTGAGAGAAGGAGCGGCTCAGTAAAAAAATGATGGACAGAATGGCCCAGGTGGCCGGGAGCAGGCGCAGCAGCCGATGCAGCAGAAAACGCCCCATTTTCTACGGTTGAAGCGGGCTGACTGGCCGGGTGCGGATGGCGGCGGCCTCGTAGCCGGGCCGGATTCCCGTGGCGTGCAGATTGGTCAGGTTGCTGGCAGCCGCCAGGCGGTACTGCAAAAAGAACAGCACGACCATGGGGCTTTCCTGGCGCAGCAGGCGCTGAAACTTACGCAGCATACGGGCTTGGCGCGACGCATCGGCTTCGGTTGCAATAGCCTCAATCAGCTGGTCACTGGCCGCGGTGCCAAACCCGGTGAAGTTGCCCCACCCCAGACTCTGGGAATGCAGAATGGGCGCGAAATTGTACGCAAACGGATTGCCGCTGAGCAGTTGCAGAAACATATCGGTTTCCCCGGCCCGCAGTTGCTTCGTAAAGAGCGAAGCCTCTAGGGGCTGCGGGCGCACCGGAATGCCAAGCTGAGCGGCGGCTGTTCGGAACTGCAGCACAATGGCCTCGTAGGCCGCGTCGCCGGTGCGGTAGCTGAAGGTGAGCTCCAGGCGTTGGGCCGGCCCGTTGCCCACTTGTCGGCCCCAGCCCTGTTTGTCCCGGCGCCAGCCGGCATTACTTAACAAGGACGCTGCCTGACGCGAATCGGGCTTCAGCAGCGGCAGACTATCGTTGTAGATGGCTGTGGCCTGGGGATTAACCAGGCTCACGCTTGGATACGCCATGCCTTGCTGACTGGCTTGGATCAGGCCGGGAATGTCGAAGAGGTAGCTAAGGGCCTGGCGGGTGGCCGCGTCGCGGAGCACTGAGCGACGAGTGTTAAAGCCCGCCGTTATCATATCGTACGAATCGGCAGTGTAAAAGCGTAAGTTGTGAGCCGCCTTGTCCTGCCGAAGCTGGATAAAATCCCGGGCGGGCACCATGGGGTAAACGCCAATATCACCGCGCCGCAAAGCCAGCAGGGCGGTGGCATCGTCCGGAATTATCTCGTAACTAATGGCAGTCGGATTGGCCACGAGCTGGGGGGCGGGGTTCTTCACCCGGTCTGCCCACCACGTTTTTTTGCGCTGCAACAACAAGTAGCGGCTGGGCTGCCACTCCTTGAGCGTGTAAGGACCGCAGCCGGGCAGATTTTCCGGATGCTGATTCAAGTGGGCCGCTTCGTAGCGTTCGGCAAACGCAAGCACGGCGGGGCTGCGGCGGGGATTGGTGCGGGCCGTATCAGCGCGCAGAGCCGCCAGCGCAACGGGCCGCAGCTGTCCCTGGGGGTCGAGCTTATACTCGGGTAAAATTGGATAGTCGCCGGATGACTGGACTAATTCCTGGGCTCTGCCGCGCAACACGAGTGTAAAGCGGCGCTGGTCGAGGGAGTCGAGCCGAATAGCTTCGATAAAGCCATACTGCGCCCGGGCGGCCTCGTTAGGCAGGCCCGGACAGTTCATCACCTTCAACGTAAAGGCAACATCCTGGGCTAGCACGGGTTGGCCGTTGTCCCAGGTCGCCTCCGGCCGAAGCTGGTAGGTGACCAGCAGCAGGGAGTCCTGCTGCTGCACGCGCGGCATGGCCTGCGCCAGCCAGGGTACAAATTTCTTCTGGGTGTAGTCAACCGTCAGCAAACTGCAGTGCAGCAGGTTGATTGCTTCGTACGCGTTGGGGTTGGGTAAAACCAGCGGATCCAGATTTTCCGGGTCGCGGGACCAGCGGATTCGGACGGTTTCGTCAGCGGTAGAGGCAGGGGTTGAACAGGCTGCCAGCGTGAACAGGCAGCCAATGCTCAAAAAAAGTCGCTTCATGGAAAGGAGCCGTACAGAAGAAGGAGCTAGGCAAGTTAGCCAAGTTTCTGTCGGGACATGCGCCTGCCCACTGAGCGGCCGTCTTAGATCATACCGCCACCCCAGCCACCATGGCCCGATTCAGCAGGAGGAGTCGTAACGATAGGCGTAGTATCCGAAGCAGCATCATTAGTTACGGGAGCAACGTCGGTGGTCAGGCTGGAAAGTTGCAGCAGGGCAATGGCGATGAGCTCTAACATGGTGTCTGTTGTTTGATGGTTCAGGTGATTGAATGACACAAAGTTGAGCGCCAACACCGCTTTCGGAAAGGAAAGAGATGCTGCAAAAGTGACTTGAACTATTAAAATTTATAATATAACATTACTTATTGTGATGGTGAAAAAGCATTCCTCAGTTCGCTGGACGGAGTACTTTGTAGTGCCAGAATTGATGCAGCAAAGAGTTAATTGTGACAAAAGCTGCGTGGTCAGCGCACAATTCACCCCGTGCAAAGGTGTGAGCAAACCAAGGTAAGAATAAAGGAAACAAACTGTTTTTTTGTGACATGCTATTATTCGCTTTATTTGAGCGTCAATAGCAGTATAAGGGCAAAAAACACCTGTTTACTATGGATAAACTAAGTAATCTGGCGAAAATTGTGACAGACAGACGTCTGAAGGAAGCCCCGCTATTTGACTTTTCGGCGCATGCTACCAAGCACAAGGACTACCGATTAATTCAACTCCTAGAGGCTGAGCCCGACATAACGCAACTCCAGCTAACCAAGGGACTATACGGCAAGACGAACGCGCAAAGCCAGATTTCATTTCGAAAACTTAAGTCGCGGGTGCAGCAAAAGCTGCTGAATCATCTGTACTTTCTCGACCAAGCCGACCCGCGCCATCTGGTGTCACGGCGGTACGAGCTGCAGTGTATTGGCCTGTATCATCAGGTGAGCGTGCTGTACGGGGAAGGGGAGTATTCGCTGGCCGAGCAGCTGCTGCGTAAATGCCTGCGCCAGGCGCTGGATGGGGAATTTACGCAATACGCAGTAATGGCGGCCCGCCTATTGTGCACGCTCTACGCCGACCTGCGCCAGCCGGCCCGCTACAAGGCCATGAGCAAGCAGCTGATTAAGTCGCAGCAGCAGTTGGTATGGGAAGACGAGGCGGGACAGATCTACGGCAGCAGCAAGCTGGCTCTGGCGCACACGGTACGCACGCGGCGGACGCTGCTCAACCAGATTCCGGCCTATCAGGCACAGCTGGAGCAGCTGCACCAGAAGGCGCAGAGCTTCACGACCTTCAACTACCTGTACCTGATTAAGCTAACCCAGCAGGAACTGACGGGCAACTACGAGGAAATTATTCGCCTGACTACGGCCACGGCCAAGCAGGCGGCCCAGGGTAAGCTTAACCGCAAGCGGTTTGACAAGCGCTTCAACAACTACATGAATGCCTACGCCCACCTGCGCAGCAAGCAGCCGGTGAAGGGGCTGGCTTTGGCGGAGGAATATTTCAAGGACTTCCACCCCTCGTCGGGCAACTGGTTTTTCTTCCTGGAAAACTACGTGCTGCTGGCCTTGCACGCCGGGCAGTACGGGCAGGCGCATAACCTGCTGGAGTTGGCTCACAAAAACCCGTATTTCCGCAAGCAGCGGGTGGCGGCCCGGCAGCGGTGGGACTTGTTTAGGGCCTATATTCACTTTGTGCAGCCCGAGGTTTCGCCCCTACGGCTGCGGCACTTCAACCAGTTTGTACAAACCCTGCCCGATTACAGCCGCGACAAACAAGGCTATAACGTGGCCATTTTGATTCTGCAGTTTCTGCACTACCTGCGCCACCAAGACGTGGAAGGGCTGTTGTCGCGCCTGGAAGGGCTGCGCAAATACGAGCGGCGCCACCTGCGCGATGCCGCCACAGTGCGCAGTCAGCTGTTTTTCCGGCTGCTGGTGCTGACGGTGAAGGAAAACTTCAATCCGCAGGCGTGCGAAAAGAAGGCCCAGCCCCTGCTCAACCACCTGCGGGAGGCCCCGCAGCCGGGGGAGGCGTACGCCGAAATCGAAATTATCCCCTACGAGGCCCTGTGGCAGCTGACGCTGGATATCCTGCGGGCAAATGCCGCGCAGGATATTGCCGCCGAAAAAGCTGCCCGCAACCGGGTGGATTAAACCAGACTAGTGCTGAGCGGGCGCGGAGGCGGTGGTGGGAGCTACGGCTGCGTTCAGGGTGGCGTAGCGCTGAAACTGGGCGTCGGAAAGCACGCCTTTGAGCTTCTCGGCATATTCTTCACCTACCACCCGCATCTTGTTCTGGAGCATAGCCGGGTCGTCGGCGTACATGCGCGTGACTTCAGCTTCCTGGACCAAACGTTCGTAGGTGAAGCGGCGCACCTGAATGGAGCGGGCATCATCGAGAGAAATCTGCTGGGCGAGTTTGCGGGTGGCTTCGGTGGCCTGCGTGCGCAGGTCAGGGCCCTGCTGAGCCATGGAGTGAACCGAAGTGCCGAGGCTGGCTGCCAGGAAGAGAAGAACGCAGACTTTTTTCATGCTGGAAGAGAGTATGGAACAACGCCAATGGAAGAGCTGGCGTGCAAATAAAGCAATTTTTTACCCGATAAGTACTGTGGCAAAGGAATTATCTGGTAGTATGCAAAGGTGAGACTAGCTAATTACCATGCTGACGCCAATTCAGGGACTGGATTGGATAAATGAAAACATGCTCAAAAAAGGCCAAATCGAGCCTTCGGCCGGCCTATTAGCTGGCAAAAAAGAGTCCGCCGGTTGAGGCGGACTCAGAGGGCCAGGCTGGTAGAAATGGGGCTTACAGCTGCGGAACGGGCTACTTGCCGGTTACTTTGAACTCAGTGCGCCGGTTAAGCTGGCGGCCGCCTTTGGTGGTGTTAGGCGCCACGGGCTGAGTGTCGCCGTAGCCGGCAAAGGTCAGCCGGGCTTTGTCGATGCCCTTGGCCACGAGGTAGTCGACCACGGCCTTGGCCCGGCGCTGACTGAGGTCCTTGTTGTACTCGGCCTTGCCCACGTTGTCGGTGTGGCCCGAAATTTCCAGGCGCAGGGCCGGGGTTTCGACCATCAATTTCTGCAGGCGCTCCAACTCGGCGGTGCTTTCCTTGCGCAGGGTGGCCTTATCGAAGTCGAAGAAGATGTTGTTGAGCACCACCTTCACGCCCACATCGAGCTTTTTAAGGGCAATATCTTTCACGACTTCCGAGTAAGCTGCGCCGGTCGGCAAGTCGAAGTTTTCGGAGTGAAACAGGTAGCCTTCCTGCCGTACCACGATGCCGTAATTGACGCCCGAGGGCAAGGACACCAGGTAGCGGCCCGACTGAGCATTGGACCGAAACGAGGCAATCAGCTCGTTGCGGGAGTTGTCGACCACGTCGATGGTGGCTTCCAGGGGCTGCTTGCTGGCTTCGTCGGTCACGACGCCCTTTAGGATGGTCACCTGGGCGGTAGCAATGGCGACGGGCGGAGCCAGCAGGGTTTCCTTCACCGGCTGAATGCGGGAGGCCAGCAGTTGGTCTTCCTGGCTGAGCAAAGGCTGCTTTTCGGCGCCCAAGAATGTAATCTGGTAGATATCCTTGGAACCCAGGCCATCGTCGCGGAAGGAGGAGTAGTAGCCGTGGCGGCCCGAGGCGGAAATCACGAAAAACACGTCGTCGTCGGGGGTATTGATGGGCCAGCCCAGGTTTTCGGGCGTGCTCCACTTCCCGTTTTCGAACACCGACTTAAAGATGTCGTAGCCGCCCATGGAGTTGTGGCCTTCCGAGGAGAAATACATGGTTTTGCCGTCGGGGTGCAGAAACACTCCTTCCTCTCCGTAGGGCGTGTTGATGGTTGGCCCCAGGTTCACGGCCGGGCCGCGGCCCTCGATTTCAATCTTGTAAATGTCGCGGTTGCCGATTCCGCCGGCCTTGTCGCTCACGAAGTACAGATTACGGCCGTCGGGCGTGTAGGCCGCCGATGACTCGTGGTATTTGCTCGTGTTGATGCGGCCACCCATTTTCTGGGGCTTGCGCCAGGCCGCCCCGCGCAGGTCGGCTTCCTCTAGGTCGCCGCCATTGTCTTCCGAATACACCAGCATGCGCTGCCCGTCGGGAGCCAGGCCCACGGTGGCGTCGTGGCCGTCGGTGTTGACTGGCGCGCCGAGGTTGCGGGCCGCAGTCCACTGCCCGTTGGCGCCGCGGGTGCTTTGGTAGATATCTTCGAAAAAGCCGCCGGTTTCGGGGTCGCGCTGCTGGCCGGTGGAATTGTCGCGGCGGGAGGTAAACAGAATCACCGACTCATCGGCCGAAATAACGGGGCCGTACTCGGGGTAGGGCGAGTTGATGGCGGGCCCGGCATTGTCGATGAAGACCCGCACGGGCTTGGCCATGAGCTGGCGGCCGTTTTCGCACTCCGTAATCTTACGCTGGATGGCGGCAATCTGAGCCGGGGCATTCTTACCGTTGGCGGCCGGAATAGAGGCTTTGTACTCGGCAATGGCCTCGGCCCACTTGGCGTTCAGCTGCAGGCCCCGACCCAGATAATAGTGAATGTAAGGGTCAACGTCGGGGTTGAGCTGAACAGCTTTCTGCAAATAAGCCAGGGCCCGGGGCTTGAAGCCGGAGTGCAGGTAGGAGTTGCCGATGCGCAGGTTGAGGCGGGCGTTGTCGGGGTTGAACTTCTGGGCCGCCAGGTAGTGGGGCAGAGCCTGCTCGTAGCGGGGCGGGTCGGAGTCGTACCAACTGTCGCCCTCCTTGATTTCGCGCAGCGCCTCTTTCAGGCCGTCTTTGTCGGAGCCAAACCGGTCCTTGCTGAACTCCACGCTCTGGGCATTGGAGAAAATGGCCCACAGCATGGCGCCCAGCAGGAAAAGGATGCGTAGAAAAGTTTGCATCGATACAGCGTAGAAGGGAGGGAATAGGGTAGAGGCCGCGCTAAAACTTAGGTGTTATTCCGGGCCGCAGCCCGAAGCCGCGGCGTAGCTGGTGCCAATTTCCAGGCCCAACTCGGCCGCCTTGCGCCAATCCTGACAGGCCTGGTCGTCGCGGAGCATTTCGCGGGCGTGGCCGCGGTTGAGGTAAGCCTCGGCGTACTGCGGATTCAGCGCAATGGCCTTGGTGGCGTCGGCCGCGGCGCTTTTGTAATCCTCGAGCTTGAGGTTAGCGGCGGCGCGGTTGTTCCAGGCAAAGGCGTACTGGTCGTTGAGCTGGATGGCCTGGGTGAAGTCTGCCACGGCGCCCTTGTAGTCGGCGGCCTCGTAGCGGGCGGCGCCGCGGTTGGTGTAGGCCGTGGGGTTGTCGGTTTTCTTGTCCAGATACGCGTTGTAGTCGGCCAGGGCGCCTTTCAGGTCACCGGCGCGGCGGCGGGCGGCAGCCCGGTTCAGCAGGGCCGGGAGCAGGTCGGGTTGCAGGCTCAGGGCCTTGGTATAATCCTGGACGGCGGCGGGAAACTGATTAAGCTTCCGCTCGGCGCTGGCCCGGTCGTGGTAGGCGTAAGCGTAGGTGGGGTCGGCTTTCACGGCCGCGTCGAAGTCGGCCTTAGCCGCGGCGTAGTCGGCCTTTTCGAAGCGCAGCGCCCCGCGGTAGTACCAGGCCGGGGCGTAGTCGGGCTTGACTTCCGTGACC
Organism: Hymenobacter persicinus; assembly: GCF_004167665.1. Lineage (GTDB taxonomy): Bacteria > Bacteroidota > Bacteroidia > Cytophagales > Hymenobacteraceae > Hymenobacter > Hymenobacter persicinus. The sequence goes on from NZ_SEWE01000056.1 coordinate 10,351, forward strand.
TTGCCGTAGTCGAGCTCCGCTTCGGCCGTTTGCCCAAGGGCTTCCCTGGCCTGGGCGCGCCCGAAGTAGGACGTGAAGCCCGCGGGGTCCAGGCGGATGGCCTGGTTGTAGTCCTCCACGGCGGGCTGGTAGTCCTTGAGCTCGTAGCGGGTGGTAGCGCGGTTGTAGTAGGCCTTGGCAAAGTCGGGCCGCAGGGTCAGGGCTTTGTCGAAGTCGAGCAGGGCCGCGCGGTAGCTTTTGCTGTTGTACTTGGCCACGCCGCTGTTGTAGAGCTTCTCGGCCTGCTGGGCCGGGGGCAGGGTACTGGCCCGCACAGTATCAACCTGGGCCTGGGCCGCCGCCACCGTCAGGCCAAATGCCGCAGTCAGAGTTAGGGTTTTTAGCATAGCAACAACTCATTGAGCTTAGACGGGATAAATGTAATTTTATTTACCGAAATGCCGCAGCAGTGCCGGAAATTTATACATCATTGGTATTTTATTAATGATGGATGGTTGCGGTAGCCCGGCCGAACCGGGCAAACGGGGGCCTCTAGCAAATACAAAGCCAGCCGGCGGCAAACCAGATGGCGACAATTTTGGTTAGGCAGGGGCAAGCGCCGGAGTTTGCGTATTTTTGCTTCGCCTCCGGGCCCCAACTTGATTTTCTACCTTTCAGCCACTTACGCTAATGGCCACTTACCCCGAATACATGGTAGCTCCCATCCGGCAAGACCTCACGGACGCCGGTTTTGAGCAGCTCATGACCCCCGAAGCCGTTGACTCGGTGCTCAACGCCCAGAGCGGCACCGTGCTGCTGGCCGTCAACTCGGTGTGCGGCTGCGCCGCCGCCAAAGCCCGTCCGGCCCTGAAGCTGGCCGTGTCGAGCTCCGAGAAGAAGCCCGCTAAGCTCGTCACCGTGTTTGCCGGCATGGAAACCGACGCCGTCGCCCAGGCCCGCCAGCACATGCTGCCCTACCCGCCCTCTTCGCCGAGCATCGCGCTGTTCAAGGACGGCGAGCTGGTGCACGTCATTGAGCGCCACCACATCGAAGGCAACGACCTGATGCGCATCGTCGACAACCTGCAGGGCGCCTTCGAGGAGTACTGCTAATTGTCGGAACTCGGCCGTCGGCCGAATTGCCCGGTACTAAAAAGGCCACCCATTCGGGTGGCCTTTTTGCGTATGGTCATTTGCGGAGCAGAAACGGCCCCAGCACCAGCGCATCGAGGCCCGACTGGAAGTAGCAGTCCAGCGCGTCGGCCGGCGACTCAACCAGGGGCATTCCGTTCAGATTAAAGGAGGTGTTGAGCAGCACGGGCACGCCGCTGAGCCGTTCGAAGGCCAGCAGCAGGGCGTGAAACTCGGCGTTGTCAGCGGCCCGCACGCTTTGCAGGCGGCCGGTGCCATCGTCGTGGGTCACGGCTGGCAGCAATGGCTGGGCGGCGGGCCGGAGGGCAAACACCTTCTCCATAAAATAGGCGCTTTCCCCGGCGGGTAGGTCGAAAAACTCGTGTTGCCGCTCTTCGGGTACAGCCGGGGCAAACGGCCGGAACGCTTCCCGGTACTTGATACTGGCGTTGACTCGCTCCTTGATGTCGGCGCGGGTGGGGTCGGCCAGGATGCTGCGGTGGCCCAGGGCCCTTTGGCCGAACTCCGAGCCGCCCTGGAACCAGCCCACCACGCGGCCCTCCCGCAGCAGCGCGGCGGTGACGGCGACGATATCCGCCGGCCGCTCGTAGGGCGCCTTGCGGCGGCTTAGCTCGGCTTCCAGCTCGGACTCGGCATACGCGCGGCCGAAGAAATTGTGCCGGCTGGCCGGCGCTTCCACTAGCGGGAGGCCCAGCACGAACTGCCGGCCGTAGAGGGCGCTGCCTACGCTGATGCCCGTATCGTCGGGAGTGCCGCCGATGAAGACTTCGCGGTAGGGCGTGGCCCGGGTGATTTTGCCATTCAGCACCGAGTTCATCAGCACGCCGCCGCCGAGCACGAGGCGGGTCTGGCCGGTGTGGGCGTGCAGGTTGCCCAGCAGCTCAAACACGACTTCCTCAGTTACGCGCTGCACGGCGGCCACAATGTCGTAGTAGTGCTGGGTGAGCTCCGCGCCGGGCTGGGCGGCCGGGCCGAGCAGCTCGACCAGCTTGGCCGAGTAGTAATGGGGCGTGAAAAAGAGGAAAAACTCGAAGTAGCGCAGGTCCAGCTCGTAGTGCAGCCCGGTTACCTGAATCAGGGGCCGGATTTTGTCATAATACTGCTGCGAGTTGCCGCGGGCGGCTAAGGCCATGACTTTCCACTCGTCGCCGTTGGGGCGGAAGCCCAGAAACTCGGTGAAGGTGGCGTAAAACAAGCCCAGGGAGTGGGGCGTACGGTTGGCGGCCAGCTCCCGCAGCTCCGTGGCGGTGGCCGTGCCCATGAGGCCCGTCGACGTTTCCCCGAAGCCGTCGGCAATAAAGAAATCTGCCTGCGCGTAGCCGGATTGCAGCCAGGCGTTGGCCAGGTGGGCCTGGTGATGATTCACGTAGTGCAGCCGCAACGGGGCGCCCCCGGGCCCGTGTAGGGTTTGGCCGATGCTCTCGACGCTCCCGTGCAGGGCCGCCAGCTCGTTGAGGGTGAGCTGGGCCAGCTTGCCGCGGTCCTGGAAGGCGTCGGCCAAATTTTGCCGGGGCTGGAGCAGGTAGGAGGCCGGGTTCCAGCCGATAAACGCGTCCGTGACGTCGGCCAGCGTGAGGCCCGCCGCCGCGCAGCAGTACTGAATGGCCCGGCGCGGAAACGACTTGTCCTGCTTGATCCGGCTCAGGCGCTCTTCGGCAATGGCGGCCAGCACCTGCCCATCGGGACCCAGCAGGCAGGCCGAGGAGTGAAATCCGCTGCAATTGATACCAAGAATCGTGTGCGACATCAGGCCGGCCGGAAAAACGCGAGGAATAAGGAATCGGCGAAAATACGATGCCGGGCCCGCAACCCGATTGCGCCCCGCAAAAAGCCCGCGCCAACGCTGAGCGTCGACGCGGGCTTTACCTTACGGAAGCCGGGGTTTTTACAGTCCCAGCGACTTGAAGAAGGCCTCCTGGTTGGGCTCCCGGCCCAGGAAGCTTTTCACCAGCTGGTACTCGTCGTCGGTGCCGCCCTTGGCCAGCACCAGGTCACGGTAGCGCAGGCCGGTTTTCTGGTCCATCACGCCGTTTTTCTCAAACACCGAGAACATGTCCTCAGCGTACACCTTCGACCACATGTAGCCGTAGTAGCCCGCGCCGTAGCCGGTCAGGTGGCCAAAGGCGGCCTGCATATTGGTGCCGTCGAGGTAGGCGAAGGGCGTAATCTGGTTCTGCAGCTTCTTGAGCACCTCAGTGGTCGTTTCGGTACCGTTCGGGTCGAACTTGTCGTGCAGGGTCATATCGAGTGTGCCGTAGAGAATCTGCTGGGACGCGCCCAGGCCCGAGCCTACGGTGCGGGCGGCCCACATCTTGTCGTAGAGGGCCTTGGGCAGCACCTCGCCGGTCTGGTAGTGCTTGGCGAAGGTTTTCAGCGCGTCGTAGTTCCAGGCCCAGTTCTCCAGAATCTGGGAGGGCGCCTCCACGAAGTCGCGCTTCACGCTGGTGCCGGCCTGGCTGGCCAGCTCGGCCGTCGTGACCAGGTTGTGCATCACGTGGCCAAACTCATGGAAGAAGGTCACGACCTGGCCGTGGTTCATCAGGGCCGGCTTGCCGGGGGTGGGGGCGTTGAAGTTGCACAGCAGCACGGCCGTGGGCAGCTGGTAGCCCTTGGCCGTCGCCTTGCCCGACTGCACGCCGAAGCAGGCCGCGTGGCTGTACTTGTTTTCGCGCGGGAACAGGTCGAGGTAGAAGCGGCCAATGAGCTTGCCGTCGCGCTGGACCTCAAACAGGCGGGCATCCTTATGCCACACCGAGGCGCCCTTCACTTCGTTGAACTTCAGCCCAAACAGCTGCTGGGTGGTGTTAAACAGGCCTTCCACCACGTGGTTGACCTCGAAGTATTCCTTGAGCTTCTCCTGGTCGAGCTGGTACTTGTCGCGCATCAGGATGTTGCCGTAGAAGCCCGATTCCCAGGGCGCAATGGTTTTCACGCTCGGGTCCTTGAGGTAGGCGCGCTTCACGGTCAGCAGCTCGTCCAGGTCCTGCTGGCTTTTCTGCTTCACGCGGTCCACGAGCTTGGTTTCGAATGCCCACACGGCCTCCGGGTTCTTGGCCATGCGCGAGCTGGTCTGGTAGGCGCCGTAGGTTTTGTAGCCCAGCAGCTGGGCCTTCTTCTGCCGCTCGATGAGCAGCTGCTTGAGCAGGGTCAGGTTAGTGTCGGAAGCGCGGTTGTTATACAGCACGTAGAGCTGCTTGCGCATGGCCTCCGACTCGGCGTACTTCATAAACGTGCTATAGGAAGGCCCGTCCACGCCGATGCGGTAGGCGTCGCCGACCTTGGTGCGGCTCTTTTTGAAGTCCTCGGGCAGGCCCTTCATGTCGGCCTCACTCACCAGCAGAAAGCTTTGGTCCTTGGCAATGTTGGCCCCGAAGGCCAGGCTCAAGTCACTGATTTTGTCGTTGAGGGCCTGGAGCTCCTTGCGCTTGTCGGCGGTGAGGGCGAAGCCGTTGCGTTCGTATTCCTCCACCGTTTCGGTCAGAAACTTCTTGTGCGGGCCGGTCAGGGCCTGGGCTTCCTTGGTTTTGGAGTAGTCCTTCACGGCCCGGTAGAGCTGCTCGTCGAGCGACAATTCGTTGCCGTACTTGTCGATCTGGGCCAGGCTGCGCTGGGCCTGGTTGCGGATGCTGGAGTCGGGGCTGGCGTTGAACAGGATGCTGATGGGCCCCGCTACCCGGTCGATGTCGTTGTAGAGGTTGTCGAGCGCCACCATGGTGTTGGTGAAGGTGCGCTTACCGGCCGGCACGTTATAGATGGACTTCAACGAGGCCTTGGTGCCGGTGATCATCGTGGTGGCGGCCTGCTGCACGTCGGCCTTGGTGGCCTGGGCGAAGGCAATGGGCTGGTTGAAGGCCGGCGTGAGCGGGTTGCCGGCGGCCGCGGCGCTCAGCATGGCCGACAGGCTGACGAGCATGGTGAGACCCACGCGCCCGGCGGAGAAAGTAGCGTGAAAAGACATAGGGAAAGAAAAGGTTGGTTTCGAAGGTACGTTTTCCGGCGACAATGCTAACTACACCAACTAGCCGGCCGGGCTGCTTTCCGGCTGGGGTGGAAAAGCAAAAAAGCCACCTCTCGCGGGAGGTGGCTTTTTGCCAGGCAAGCGCCGGGCCTTTAGTTGGCGTACTCGCTCAAAAACTTGATGCGCATCAGGCGCAGGTCTTCCTCAGTGTACTCGTCGGCGCCGAGTTCCTTGAGGGCCACGGCGATGTTGTCGGTGCTGGCCTGCAGGAAGTAGTCGGTGATTTCCTCCTGGCGGTCCTCGTCGAGCACGCCGTTGATGTAATAGTCGAGGTTGAGCTTGGTACCGGAGTAGCAGATGTGCTCGATTTCCTCCATCAGCTCGCGCATGTCGATGCCCTTGGAGGAGGCAATTTCCTCCAGGTCCATCTTCTTATCGATTTGCTGGATGATATAGATCTTGATTTTCGACTTGTTGACGGCCGACTTCACCACTACGTCAGCCGCGGTGATAATATCGTTGTCTTCCACGTACTTCTGGATCAGGGCCAGGAAGGGCTGGCCGAATTTCTGGGCCTTGCCCGAGCCCACGCCGCCAATGTGGGCGAGGTCGTCCATCTTGGTCGGGAAGGTCGTGGCCATTTCCTTCAGGCTCGGGTCCTGAAAAAGCACGTAGGGCGGCAGGTTCTTGTCCTTCGCAATTTTTTTGCGCAGGCTCTTGAGCATCTCAAACAGGGCCTCGTCGTGGCCGGCTGCCTGCTGAACCTCCTCCTGTTCCTGTTCCTCTTTCACCTCTTCCTCGTAGTTGTGGTCTTTGGTGAGCTTAATAGAGTGAGGATTCTCGATAAAGTCAAGTCCTTTCTGGGTGATTTTCACCACGCCAAAATTTTCTATGTCCTTCTCCAGCATGCCGTTGAGCAGCACCTGCCGCAGCACCGAATGCCAGAACTGCGCGTCGTGGTCCTTGCCCAGGCCGTAGACCGGCAGGGCGTTGTGACCGTAGCTTTCCACGTGGGCGTTGTTCATGCCCATGAGCACGGTGCCGATGTGGTCGAGGCCAAAGCGCTCCTCAGTCTGCACAACGGCTTTCAAGGACATAAGCACTTCGTCGCGGCCTTCGAAACGTTCCTTGGGGTGCTTGCAGTTGTCGCAGAAGCCGCAGTCCTTCTCGAAATGCTCGCCGAAATAGTGCAGCAACTGCTTGCGCCGGCACACGGCCGAGTCGGCGTAGTTGGCCATTTCCTGGAGCAGGAGCTTGCCGTTGTCGCGCTCGGTCACGGGCTTGTCCTTGTTGAACTTCTCGAGCTTGACGATGTCGTCGTAGCTGTAGAACATCAGGCAGTTGCCTTCCAGGCCGTCGCGGCCGCCGCGGCCGGTTTCCTGGTAGTAGCCCTCGATGCTCTTGGGCGTGTCGTAGTGAATCACGAAGCGCACGTCGGGCTTGTCGATGCCCATGCCGAAGGCAATGGTGGCCACAATCACGTCGCAGTCCTCGTTGAGGAAAGCGTCCTGGTTGTTCATACGCACGTGCGGGTCGAGGCCGGCGTGGTAGGGCAGGGCGCGCACGTCATTCACGCGCAGCAGCTCGGCAATTTCCTCCACCTTCTTCCGGCTCAGGCAGTACACGATGCCAGCTTTGCCCTTGTGCTGCTTCACGTACTGAATCAGCTGCTTCTTGGTGTTGTGCTTGGGCCGGACTTCGTAATACAGGTTGGTGCGGTTAAACGAGGTCTTGAACACCGAGGCGTCGTCCATCTGCAGGTTTTTCTGGATGTCGAGCTGGACCTTGGGCGTGGCCGTGGCGGTGAGGGCAATGATGGGCACCTGGCCGATGTTGTCGATGATGCCGCGGATGCGCCGGTACTCGGGGCGGAAGTCGTGGCCCCACTCCGAAATGCAGTGGGCCTCGTCGATGGCGACAAACGAAATCGTGGCTTTCTGCAGAAAGTCGATGGTCTCGTCCTTGGTCAGGCTTTCGGGGGCCACGTAGAGCAGCTTCACCTCCCCGCTGATGACGTCCTTCTTCACCCGGTTGATTTCCGACTTGCTCAGCGTCGAGTTTAGAAACTGGGCATTCACGCCGAAGGCGTTGAGCTGGTCGACCTGATTTTTCATCAGGGCGATGAGCGGGGAAATGACGATGGCCGTGCCGGGCAGGATCAATGCGGGCAGCTGGTAGCACAACGACTTACCGGCCCCCGTGGGCATAATCACGAAGGTGTTGTGGCCCTCGATGACGTTCTGAATGATGGCCTCCTGGGTGCCCCGGAACTGCCCGTACCCAAAAACTTCCTTTAACTTGCCCTTCAGATCAGCCTCTTGCAGGACGGCTTGTTTTACGGCTGGCATCGACATTCTCACTTGCTCTATTGGGTTGCAGAATTGAGCACTGGCCCTTCGGGGTTAGCTACTCAATCTATACAAATTTAGATTGAAACCGCAGAACGACACCATCTCAATTGCAAAAAAAGTGCTTCTCGAAGAAGCAGACGCCGTTCGGGGCGTGGCTGACGCCATTGCCCAAACGCCGGATTTTGCACAATGCGTAGCCGCCATACTCTCATTACGGGGTCGGGTGGTGGTTACTGGAATCGGCAAGAGTGCCCACATTGCCGGCAAAATGGTGGCCACGCTAAACTCCACGGGGACGCCAGCCCTGTTTATGCACGCCGCCGACGCCATTCACGGCGACCTGGGTATGATTCAGCCGGAAGATTTTGTCATTGCCATCAGCAAAAGCGGCGACACGCCCGAAATCAAGGTGCTCGTGCCCTTGCTCAAGCGCAAGGGAGTGCCCCTGGCCGCGCTGGTCAGCAATGCCGACTCTTACTTAGGAGTGCAGGCCGACTACGTGCTGCACGCACCCGTCACGCGTGAGGCCTGCCCCCACAACCTGGCGCCCACTACCAGCACCACCGCCGCGCTGGCCCTGGGCGACGCGTTAGCCGTGTGCCTGCTCGAATCCCGGGAATTCACTTCCGCCGACTTTGCCCGCCTGCATCCCGGCGGCACGCTGGGCAAGAAGCTGTACCTGAAAGTCGGGGACCTGAGCCGGCAAAACCAGACGCCCCAGGTGCGCGAAGACGCCCCGCTCAAGGACATCATCCTTGAAATTTCGGGCAAGCGCCTCGGAGCGACGGCCGTACTCAGCACGAGCGGGGAGCAGTTGCTGGGCATCATCACCGACGGCGACCTGCGCCGCATGCTCACCAACTTCACCCGGCTCGAAGACGTGCGGGCCCGCGACATCATGACGCCCCAGCCCATGAGTATCGACGTGGACGACTTCGCCGCCGAGGCCCTCGTGCGCATGCAGAGCCGCAACATCACCCAACTCGTTGTGACCGAAGAAGGCCAGTTCAGCGGCTTCATTCACTTGCACGATTTGCTACGGGAAGGATTAGTATAATGATTTGATGAGATAATTGTACATATTTGGCCGCGGCCTAACGGGCCGTGCTGGTTTCGGCCGCAAACCCAGATATTGCAAGCTTTACCGACCGGAAAAAAACCTCACCCCACCCCGGCTCTCCCTCTTATGGAACAAAACACCTACCTCGTCGTGATGGCGGGCGGCATTGGCAGCCGCTTCTGGCCGTTCAGCCGCACCCACTTGCCGAAGCAGTTTCACGACGTGATGGGCGTGGGCCGCTCGATGCTGCAGCTCACCGTGGAGCGGTTTCAGGGCATCTGTCCGCCCGAAAACGTGTTCATCGTTACCAACCGCGACTACACCGACCTGGTGCAGCAGCACCTGCCCAGCCTGCCCGCCGACCAGATTCTGGGGGAGCCCATTGGCCGCAACACGGCCCCCTGCATTGCCTACGCCAGCTACCGCATTGCCCAGCGCGACCCCCAGGCCGTTATCATTGTCACGCCCGCCGACCACGCGGTGCTGCGGGAAGGGGAGTTTCAGCGCATCATCACCCAGGCCGTAGACGCGGCCCGGCACCACGAAATCCTGATTACGCTGGGCATTCATCCCTCGCGCCCGGACACTGGCTACGGCTACATTCAGTACATCGACGAGGAGAATAAAAACGGCGTACCCCAGGGCCTGAAAAAGGTGAAAACCTTCACCGAAAAGCCGAACCTGGAGCTGGCTAAGATGTTCTTGGACAGCGGGGACTTCCTCTGGAACTCGGGCCTGTTTGTGTGGCGGGCCGACGCCATCATTCACGCCTTCCACCAGTACCTGGGCGACATTGCCGAGGTGTTTGACGAAGGCGCCCAGCAGCTGGGTACTCCCGACGAGGCCGAATTTATCACCCAGGCTTACACCCGCTGCCGCAACATCAGCATCGATTACGGGGTGATGGAAAAGGCCGACAACGTGTACGTGCTGCCCGCCGACTTCGGCTGGAGCGACCTGGGCACCTGGGACTCGCTGCACCGCATGGGCCACCACGACGCCGACAACAACGTGGTGGACGGCGACGCGCTGCTCTACGACACCCGGGAGTGCGTTATCAAAACCCCCGCCGACCGCCTCGTGGTGGTGCAGGGCCTGGAAGGCTACATCGTGGCCGAGTACGACAACGTGCTACTGATCTGCAAGCGCACCGAGGAGCAGCGGGTCAAGGAGTTTGTGGCCGACGTGAAGTCGAAGAAAGGCACGGGCTATAACTAGCCGAATTCCCTGACGCCAAAAAAAAGGCCCGCTGCACAGTGCAGCGGGCCTTTTTTGGTAGAAACCAGCCAGCCAGACTAAAAGGCGTAGACAAGGTTCAGGCGGGCCGCCGGGGTGTGGATGCTGGTGCGGCTGTTTGAACGGGAGTAGCTGCGCAGCGTGGGGTCCGAGTAGTCCTCGGAGTTGCGGGCGCGCAGCCAGTCGTAATACACCTCGGGGTTCAGGGAGAAGTGGTTGGTGAGCTTGAGCGTGGCGCCCACTCCGGCATTAAGGCCCACGCCGTTGGAAGTCACGCCAATGGTTGCGTTCTGTTGGCCGGTGAAGCCCCCGGTGAAGTGGCCCCCGGAGGTGTAGCGGCGGTAGTACACGTCGGCGAACCCGTATAGCCACGGCAGGGTAGCCAGCGGCGCGTACTGCCCGCCCACTTTCAGTCGCAGCTCCTTGCTTTTCGAACTGCCCGTCAGGCAGTCGGCGCAGTTGCTGTCGTCCACGGTTTCGGTGCTGGTGGTGTAGTTAGCTCCGGCGCGCAGCCCCAACTGGCCGAAGTGGTAGCGGACAAAGCCGCCGGAAAGCCAATGGGCCCGGTCGTTGTTGCGGGTGTTGGCGAAGTTGTTGTAGCCCGTTTGAAAGGGCGTGTAGGTCAGCACGTCGAGGCCTACCTCCAGCTTATGAGGCTGATCCTGGGCCTGACCAGCCACAGTGAGAGTGACGAGCAGGGCGGTGGTAAGCGTAGTTTTTTTCACGGGGTAACAGGAATAAAGCGGCGAAATAAGAAGAGCGGAACGCCGGAGCGTATGGGGAGGAGCCTGGCCGGCCGGAAAAAGTTGCAGGCGGAAAGCTGGAAGGGGGAAGTCGGAACGAAAAAAGGCAGGCCCGCCGGAATACTTTCCGGCGGGCCTGCCTTGGCTAACTCTTAAAAAGCTACTTATGGCTTACGAGCCGCTGGCGTAGCACTTCAAACAGCATGATGCCGCTGGCTACCGACACGTTCAGCGAGCCAATCTGGCCGGCCATCGGGATGCGCAGCTTGTGGTCGGCGAGCTTGAGGTACTCGGGCGAAATGCCGTCTTCCTCGCTGCCCATGAGCACGGCTACGGGGCCGGTCAGGTCCACGGTGCCGGCTTCGAGGCTGGCGTCGGCCTTCTCGGTACAGGCCACCACCGTCACACCCGACTGCTGCAGGAAGCTGATGGTTTCCTTCAGGTTGGGCTCCCGGCACACCGGAATGATGTTCAGGGCCCCGGCCGAGGTTTTCAACGCGTCGCCGTTGATCTGGGCAGCGCCGCGGCTGGGCACCACGATGGCGTGCACGCCCATACACTCGGCATTGCGGGCAATGGAGCCGAAGTTGCGCACGTCGGTTACCCGGTCGAGCAGCAGCAGGAGGGGAGTTTTACCTTCCTCGTAGAGGCCGGCCAGAATGTTGTCGAGGGGCTGGTAGTCGATGGGCGACACGAAGGCAACGGCGCCCTGGTGGTTTTTGCGCGTCAGGTCGTTGAGCTTCTCGATGGGCACCAGCGAAACCGGGACGTTGGCCGCCTTGGCCAGCTCCGTGATTTCCTGGGTCATGCTGTTCTTGGTGCCGCGCAGCAGGTAGATTTTCTCCAGGGTGCGCGAGGCATTCAGCGCTTCCTGAATCGGGCGCAGGCCAAAGAGCATGTCGATGCTGCGGTCTTGGGCGGGGCGGTGTTGGTAGCGGGGCTTGTCGCCGCCGCTGCGGCCTTCCCGGCCTTCTCCGCGGGGCGCAGGGGCGCGCTCCTCCCGGTCCCGGTCGCGGGGCACGGGGCGGTTTTCAGAATCGAAATACGTGCGGCGCTCCTTTAGCGGCCGGTCGGGGCGGTCAGTCCTTTTCTCCATTGCTCGACGGCGGCATACCAAAGCATTTCGTACTCCGGCCGGCGCACCAGTTCATAGTGTTCGGGGGCAAAGGTACTCGGTTTGGGTCGGAACGTGTACGTGGTCGTGCCCGAGGTGGTGCCGCGGTACACCCAGCGCTCCTCCGCCGTCGTCCGGTACACCGATTCTGGCGGCCCCAGCACGATGTAGAGCAGCCCACGGTCGGTCATCCAGCCGGCCTTGTGGGCCGAAAAAAGCGCATTGGCCTCCGCCACCCGCCCGTAATAAGTCCGGATCAGCTGGCGGGCCATGGGCTGATTGTCCCGGGCCACGTCGAGCCAGAAATTATCGACGGCCTGCTTGGGATTGGAGGCGTTGTAGAGCCTATCCCGCTCGGTAGCGGTGGTCAGGTACAGCAGCGGCCGAATCAGGTCGTCGGCCGTTTTGAGCTCGGGGAAATCCTCGTTTTCGACCAGCAGGGCCAGGGGCGGCCCGCCGGGGCGAATGCGCAGCGCGTACAGCCCGGGCCGTTGGAGACGCAACGGCTGCCCGGCCCGAAAAAACAGCGAGTCGAGCAAACCCAGGGTGCGCGGGGCAGCCGGCTGCGCGGCGGGGTTACTCATCGGGGGCAGGGCCGCGGCAAAACCAGCCGTCGGGTACAGCTTGGCCACCACCGGCTGCTCGGGCCCGTAGCAGTCCACGAGTACGGGCTCGGCACGGCGCGCAAACCGGCGCAGAAGAGGTTCCCCCGCCGAATCGGTGAGCACAAACGGGCGGCTCAGCCGGGCAGCCGTAAGCAACAGCCAGGCTCCTTCGCCGGAATTCGCCTCGTCGGCGGGCCCGCAGGTGAAGCTCAGCACCTGCCCGGCCTGCAGGCGGGCCGCGGGCAGCGAGAATTCCACCCACGACGCGGACCCCGCGGGGCGGATGCGGCGGCTGAGCTGGCGCACGGTGTCTTGCCAGAGCGGCCGTTTGGCGTCGTAGCTCAGCCAGGCCGCCACCCGCAGCGGATGGTGCTGGCGCAGCACGCTGCCGTCGGGAAAGCGCAGGTAGAAGTGCAGGCTGTCGGCTTCGCGGCGCGTATCAACTTGCACGCGCCGTCGGGTGTTGTACTGTCCGGCAAAGTCGCGGCGCTGGGCCACGGCGGCGGGCCCGCCCAGCAGCAGGCCGGTAAGCAGCACGAGGGGCAACAGCCGAAGTAAGCGGGGAAAAGGTAGCAGCACGAAGGCGAAGTAAGCAGAGAGTTTGGGTCTTGAACGTAACCGGACCCGCTGGGGGATACAACGCGTTGGCCCGAGAGCAAAAAACAACAGCCGCCCCGGGCGGGGCGGCTGTTGGCAGCTTACAGAATTCGGTTTGGCAAACTACTGGCGCGGATAGTACTGGTTGAGCAGATCGTAGGCTTTCTTGGCCCGGGCCTGGTCGCCGACCTGCTCGGCGGCACGGTACACGCTCTGGAGCGAAATCAGACTCGACTGCACTTCCATATCAAACAGGGCGCTGTTGCGGGTGCTGTAGTAGGCCAGGGTCTGCTGGGCGCGGTTGGTCATCGTGTCCATCATCTCGTTGGCGCGGGCTTTTTCGCCAACCTGCACCAGCGGCACCACAAGCTGGGCGCTGGAGTAATCGTACATGATGGACTTGTCGGGCATCACGGTGAAAGCCTTGTCCAGGATCTGCTTGGCCTTGGCCTTGTCGCCCTCGGCGAGGTAGGCGTCGGTGAGGCGGGAAAACTGCCGGCGGTAATTGCTGGGGAAGCGCAGGTTGTTTTCGTCGTAGAAAATGTCGGCGCGGTCCAGGTTGCGGTAGGCAAACTTGTGCATCATGTTCTCAAACATGATGTCCTTGGCCACGTAGCCGTCGTCCTGGCTGCGCGGGTTGTAGTTCGGGGCGCGGGCCGGCAGGATGCGGTACGCCAGGCCTTCGAGCTGGAAGTACGGCTGCAGGTTCATGTAGTCGTCGGAGTTGACAGTGGTCGAGAAGTAGATCGGGCGCTTCCAGTTGTTGGTGGCCAGCATATCCAAAATCACCAGGTTCTTCTTCTCAATGGCCCCCTTGCCCATGTCCCACTCCATGCGGCTCACCACTTGCTTGCGGCGGTCTTTCGGAATGATACCCAGACTTTCCACGGCCGTGGTATCCACGGGCAGGAAGAATTTGCGGGTCGGGAAAGACAGCATGGAACGGCCGCTCTGGGTTTGCACCTGCAGCAGGGGGCTGTTTTGGTCCACGAGCTGGATAAACTCCTTCAGGTTGACGTCCTGCACGGCCGGGTTTTCTACGTAGGGCAGGTAGTCGTTGGTGCCCTGGGCGTAGTCCTCGGGGCTCATCGAAATCGGCAGCGGCGCCGATTTGTAGGAGTCGCGCTTCATCTGGTTGATGTACCAGTCGGTATTGAGGTAGCTAAGCACGGCCACGCGCACGTCGGTGCGGATGCCCTCTACTTCCTGGGCGTACCAGAGCGGGAAGGTGTCGTTGTCGCCGTTGGTAAACAGAATGGCGTTCGGAGCGCAGCTGTTGAGCAGGTTTTTGGCCGAATCCACGGAGTTGTAGCGGTCCGACCGGTCGTGGTCGTCCCAGCCCTGGGCGGCCATCAGGCCCGGCGCCAGCAGGCCCAGCAGCGTGGCGGCAATGGCGCGGGCGCCGTCGGCTTTCAGCACGGCCTTGAGCAGGTCGGCCAAACCAAGCACACCCAGACCAATCCAGATGGCAAAGGCGTAGGTGCCGCCAGTGAAGGTATAGTCCCGCTCCCGGGGCTCAATGGGCGGCTGGTTGAGGTAAATGACGATGGCCAGGCCGGTGAAAACGAACAGCAAGCCGACCACGAAGGCGTTGCGCCCGTCGCGGCGAGCCTGGTAGAACAAACCCAGCAGGCCCAGAATCAGCGGAATAGCGTAGAAGTTGTTGCGAGCCGGGCTGTCGGCAATACGCTCGGGCAGGCCGGCCTTGCCGCCGTCCCAGGGCCAGATAACGCCGGCCTGCTGGATATCACTTTCGCGGCCCACGTAGTTCCAGAGGAAGTAGCGCCAGTACATGTGGCCAATCTGGTACTTGGTCAGAAAGCCCAGGTTCTGGCCCATCGTGGGCTTCACGCCTTCCTGAATGTCCACCCACTTCTTGTAGTTGTAGATGTGGCTCGGGTCGGGGCTGTAGATGCGGGGCAGCAGCATCTTGTCCTCGTCGCGGTAGATGGTTTCGAGCTTGCGCTCCGCCACCACGTACTTGTCGCCCTTACGCACGTAGCGGGGCGCGCCTTCCTTTTGGTCGATGGGCTCGGCGTTGAACTGCGGGCCGTAGAGCAATGGCCGGTCGCCGTACTGCTCCCGCTTCAGGTAGCTCACAAACGAGAGGATATCCTCCGGGTCGTTTTCGTTGATGGTGGGGTGGTAGGAGCTGCGAATCGGGACAATCAGGTAGGAGGAGTAGCCAATCAGAATGAACACGAAGCAGAGCAGGGCCGTGTTCAGCAGCCGGTTGTGGGTGCGAAACGAGGTGCGAAACCCAAACCAGATCAGGCCCACGAACACGACCAGGAAAATCACCAGCCCGAAGTTGAAGGGCAGCCCGATGGAGTTGACGAAGAACACCTCGAAGGCCCCGGCCAGCGTGGGCAGGCCCGGGATGATGCCGGCCAGAATCAGGCCCACAATCACGCTGCTGATGACCAGCGTCAGGATGCCGCCGGCCAGCGTGGGATTGGCGTGGCGGCGGTAGTAGTAGATAAAGCCCAGGGCCGGAATGGCCAGCAGGTTGAGCAAGTGCACGCCGATGCTCAGGCCGATGACCAGCGCAATCAAGAGCAGCCACTTGTCCGAGTCGGGCTCGTCGGCGCGGTTTTCCCACTTGAGCATGATCCACACGACTACCGAGGTGCACAGGGCCGACATGGCGTAGACCTCGGCCTCAACGGCATTAAACCAGAACGAGTCGGAGAAGGCGAAGGCCAGGGCCCCGACCGCGCCCGCGCCCAGAATCAGCGCGGTCTGCCCGCCGGTGGGCTCGGCGAGGCGGTCGTTCGGCAGGCCGGGGCGGTGCAGCACGAGCTTTTTGGCCAGCATGGTGATGGTCCAGAACAGAAACAGCACGGTAAAGGAGCTGCTCAGGGCCGAGAGCGTGTTGATCAGCACCGAGACCTTGGTCACGTCGCCGAAGGCGAAGAGCGAGAACAGGCGGCCCAGCAGCAGGAAGGTGGGCGCGCCGGGCGGGTGGGGCACCAGCAGCTTGTAGGAGCAGGCAATGAACTCGCCGCAGTCCCAGAACGAGGCCGTCGGCTCCAAGGTCAGCAGGTAAGTGAGGGTGGCCAGGGCAAACACCAGCCAGCCCACCAGATTATTCA
>NZ_SEWE01000057.1 GCF_004167665.1 Hymenobacter persicinus
AGCTGGCCCGCAGGGTGATCGGGGCGAAACCGGTTCTGTCGGCCCACAAGGCGCAACTGGCCCACAGGGTGAGCAAGGCGCTGTGGGCGCAACTGGCGCCCAAGGCCCAGCCGGCGCTAAAGGAGACCAAGGAATTCAGGGCGTAGCCGGGCCCGCAGGACCCACTGGCGCAACAGGCGCTAAAGGTGATCAAGGCGCTCAGGGCCTGACAGGGCCGGTTGGGCCTACCGGAGCTACGGGGGCTACTGGCACGACCGGACCGGCTGGTGCTACGGGCGCCACTGGGCCAGCTGGGCCAGCTGGGCCAGTAGCTGCCACGGTCAACCCCACGACAGTAGCGGTGAACGGCTCAACTGATTTAAACACGGCATTCAGCGTGGCCAATTACGTAACCCTGAAAGGAGGAAGCGCAACCACCGCTACGTTGCCGACGACCAACAATACGACCGGGCGTATCATTTACTTACGTAATGATACCGGTAGAGCCTTGACGCTCAACACTACCCTGACGCTGGCCATTGGTCAGACGCGCATGTTCATCTACGACGGCACCACTTGGGTTGCCATCTAATGCGCAGGACCATGAACCGATACTTTAACTACTTCGAACCGCCCAAGCTGCTGGCTCTGCTGGTGCTGTGCTGGGCGCTGGTTCCGCAGGCCGGCCGGGCGCAGGCCCTCTACAACGGCCCCGGCGGGGTGCTGACCATTGCCGACTCCCTGCGCTACCTGCGCGGCGACGTCGAAAATGCCGGGGAGCTGAGCCTGCTGACTGCCCAGGATCAGCCGCTCAGCCGCCTCTTCATCGACGAGGGCGACCTGCGTAATGCTCCTGGAGCCCGCTGGGACGCTGGCCGCAGCACCGTGGTGTTGCTGGGCCTAGGCACAGCGCCCCACGTGCTGAGCATGCACGGCGCGGCGCTGTTCAACCTGCGCCTCGATAATCCCGCGGGTACCACGCTCGAATCGGATGCCACGGTGCTCGGCACGCTCAAGCTGGCCGGCGGCAACCTGCTCACGGCCGAAAACGCTAGTCTGCGGCTGGGAGCCGCGGCCACCGTGCAGGGCGCCGCCGGGGGTCGCGAAGATGCGCAGCACTACGTAAAAGGCAGTTTGGTGCAGCAAAAGCAGGTCGGCGGCCCCTACCCCGTCGACTTCGGCAACGCGGGCTTCACCCTGAATCCGCAGGACCAGCTCCTAACCCTGACCGTCGAGCGGCGTACCGGCCTGAGCCAGCGCAATGTCTCTTTTGCCAGCTACCGGGAGTTTGCCGGCCGTCAGAGCATCGACCGGATCTGGCGCCTGAGCACGTCCACGGCCCAGAATCCGGCCGCGCCGGTGCTGCTCACGTTGGCCTGGCTGCCCGTCAACGACCACGGCCAGGACTTCGACGCCGGCCTAGCCCAGGTCTGGTCTTCCACCGATCAGGGCGTGAGCTGGGTGCGCGAAGGCCGGCCGCAGTACGCCGGGGCCCGGCAGGTTTCGGTCACGACCACCCGGCTGAATGCCTGGTACACGGTCAGCAGCACCAAGCCCGTCCTTCTCACGGCCGAGCAGCTGGTCTTCACCGCCGCCCCCCGGCAGCTGGACGCCATCCTGACCTGGAGTACGACCTCGAAGCCGGAAAATGGCTGGTTTGTCATCGAACGGTCGGCGGACGGACAGCGCTGGCAGGAAATCAGCCGGCAGCCGGTGGCGGGCCAGAGTTGGTCGCCGGCCGCCTCCACGGCCGTGGATAAGGATGCCGGCCGCCTGGCCGAAACCCTGCACTACCGCCTGCGTCAGCTCGGTACCGACGGCCAGGCCCGCTCCAGCAGCGTGCTGCAGGTGCGTTTTGCGGCCCGGCTGGAGTTTTCGCTCGAAGCCTACCCCGTGCCCATGCAGGACTACCTGACCCTGGATCTGAAAACGCCCGATGCCGGGCCGGTGCTGCTGGAGCTCTACGACGTCACTGGTCGGCCCGTGCTGAGCCAGCAGGCCACGGCGCCGGCCGGCAGCAGCCGCTACCAGCTGCTGGTGCGGGAGCTGCCCCTGGGCGTGTACACGCTCCGGGTCCGGCAGGGTACCCGCCTGCTGACCCGGTCGTTGCAGCGGTACTAGCTGTCCGGCTTTTCGGCACTACAAACTCAGCCCCGCTTCCAGCTCTGGAGGCGGGGCTGTTTGCGTTGGCAGCTCCCGGCCCCAGTCTATTCCTTGATCAGCAGCTCGGGGGTATCGGCGTAGTCCTTCAGGTCGCTGATGACCACTTCGTCGCCGGCCCGCAGCCCACTTAGCACCTGCACCCAGTCGAAGTTGCTGGCTCCAAAACGCACGACGTGGCGCCGAAGGGCATTGTCGTGCCGCACAAACACCGCCTGCTCCTTGCCGCCCTGGTAGAAAGGGCCGTTTTTGACCCGTAGCACCCCGTGCTCGGCCCGCGTAACTACAAACACGTCGGCGCGTAGGTTGGAGCGCAAAGCCGGGTGATGGTCGTCGTGCAGCCGAACGTAGAACGTGACCACGCCCTTGTCGACGGCCGGGCTGATGGTGCTGATGGTACCGCGCAGGTCGGTGCCGTTGAGGCGCACCACGGCCGCGTCGTTCAGGTGCAGGGCGTCGGCGTAGGTGTCGGAGATGGTGGCGCGCACCCGGAAGCTGCTCAGGTCGGCCACCCGGGCCAGCGGGTCGCCCTGGTGCACGGTGGCGCCCAGGTCCTCGTTCACCCAGGTCAGCACCCCGGGCTGCTGGCTGCTGATGGTGGCCTGCCGGAGCTTGTCGGCCAGCTCCGCAATGCTGCGGTCCTGAATCTGCATGGTAAAGCCCAGCTCGCGCACGTCGGCGGCGTTGGCGGCCCGCTGGTTGCGAATCTGCTCGCGCAGGCGCTCCAGCTCCAGCTGGGCCACTTTCAAATTCAGCTCGGCCTGGCGCACGCTCTCGGCCGTGCCGCCCCCGATGTTAAGCAGGTACTGCTCGTCGCGCAGGGTCGACTGCAGGCTGCGCACCTTCACCTGCTGCACCCGCTGCTGCGACTCCAGGTCGTTGAGGGCCTTTTCCAGGGTGAGGTGCAGCTGGGAAGTGCGGTTGCGGTTTTGCTGCTGCTCGTCCTGCAGCTTGGCCAGGGCGCTGGCCGTGAGCTCCTTGTCGAGCTCCAGGATGGTCTGCCCGGGGCGCAGCTTCTCCCCTACCTGCACCGCCACCCGCCGGACGGCACTTTGAATCGGGCTCGAAATAACGGCTTCGCGGCCGGGAATCACGACGCCGGCGGCCGTGAGCGAGGCTTCCACGTCGCCGACTTCCACCGGGGCCGTCAGCAGCAGCTCCCGGCTGATGTGGGGGCGCAGGGCGACGCGGAAAGCTAATACGCTCCCCACGACGAGGCCCAGCACTACGAGCACCAGCAGCCAGACCCGACGGCGGCGTTTGGCGTGGATATCGGCGGAAATGGCTCTGTCCATTTTTGTACAGCGGTAACGAAAGGTTTGCCGTAGTCAGCCAACGCCCGTGCCATTATTACAACATTCTTTCTATCAGTGTTTTATACACAAAATAAACAGGCTAGACTTTTACCAAATTGTCCGAAACCGGACAGAGTGTGCGGTCCTACCGTCCCCGTAAAACGACCAAAGCCGTCCGCAGTGCGAAGCACCACGAACGGCTTTGGTTATCTAGCGGGTGATGATTACAGAAGCAATTCTCTGGAATCCCACCCAGCCTTAGCGGCGGCGCAACCGGCGCAGCCCCAGGGCGAGGCCCCCGGCCAGCAGCAGGCTGGCCCCGCCGTCGACGGGAACATCGGTGACGGCGCCGGGGCGGGGGCCGCCGTTGCCGGGGCCCTGGGCCAATACCGGCAGCTGGGTGATACCCAACATCAGCAGAGAAAAGGAAAGACGAAGGATGATGGACTTGGCCATGCTAAAGGGAAATATCGTTTTCGTATCGATTGAATTGACTTAGCGCAGCACCAGCTTCCGGGTCAGGACGCCCGCGGCACTCCGCACCTGCAGCTGATAGACGCCCCGGGCCAGCTCAGCCACCGGCACCTGGGTGCGCAGCTCCCGACCCGCAATGACGGCCGTCTGCTGCCACACGGACTGGCCGAGGCTGTTGGTGAGCACCAGCTCGGCCGTCGTGCCCAGCACGCCGGTAGCCGCGACGGTCACGGGCGCGTTGGCGGCAGGGTTTGGATACAGCTGCAGCTCCCCGGCCCAGGCCGCGGCCTTGGTGGCCAGGGGCCGGGCCTCGTGCAGATGCAGCACAAAGCGGGCGGTGCTCAGGCCCTGGGAAAGCTGGGTTGCGTAGGCGCCCTGGCGCAGGTCGTGCCAGGTGCCGGTGAGCTTATCTTCGAGCCAGAGGGCTTCGCCGGCCGCGAAGTTCACCAGCTGGGCGGGGCTAAACTCGTAGGTGCCCGCCGCGGGGGCCTGCACGCCCAGCGCCAGGGCGCGCGGTATGCTACCGGCAGGCAGGCCCTGAATGGCCAGTCCCTGTGCGCCTTCCACCTGGTAGAGGCTGGGCTGGTCGCCGCCGTTGAGTTGCACTTTCAGCGCATCGAACTCCGAGTCGAAGCCGGGGGTGGCGCCGCTTTGCTCGTACACGTAGAAGTCGTCTTGCTGCCCGGCGGCAGTGGTACCAGCGCGCCGCAAGGCCAGCTGGAGCAAAGGCCGGGTTTCCGTCCGGGCCGGGCGGGCAAACGTGGGGTCAGTAAACGTGGTTTCGCGGGAGGCGTTGGTGAAGGCCACGCTGCCGCTGACGCCCACGGTGCTCACGCGCACGAAGAAGGCCTGGCCCATGGGCAGCACGTTGGAGCCCACGCCGTTGACGTAAGCCGCGTAGCCACCGTCGTAGCGGCCGGTGGAGCGGTACACGTAGGCCGCGGCATCGACGTTGGTGCGGCCTACCCGGTTCCAATCGATGGGCGCCGGGTAGGGGTTACCAATCAGCGCCCAGCCCCCGTCGGCCGTGGTGCGGGTGAGGCCGGCGCGGGTGAAGGGTCCGTTGTTGAGGCTGGTGCCGGTCAGCTCCAGGAAATTGCCGGCGGGCTCATTGATGGTAAAGCCCGCCGTCGGCACCAAAGTGCTGCCGACGGCGGGTGACTGCCAGCCCTGGTCGAAGCCCGTGGGGCCGGCTACCGCGCCCACCCGGCTCTGGTCGTAAGAGAATACCGTGGGATAGGGCGTCACCAGCCCGGGCTGGGCCGCCGAGTTATAGGCCGTATTGAGCTGGAGCGGACCGGCGGCCAGTGCCCCGGGCAGAATCGGGAAGATATTCAGGGTGTTGAACGTGCCCCCGCTCACGGCCGGCGCGAAGTGCCGGTAGCCGAAGTCCGCGTTGCTGGCCACGTCGATGTAGCGCTGCACCATAGTCGAGCCCGTAACGACCCCGCCGTTGTTGTAGACCATGCCCGAGCCCACGTTGTTGGACAGGATCAGAAACTGCTGGCCGTTGGTGGCCAGGTTGCCGTTCAGCGTCAGTAGGCGCTGAATTTCGGTGCGGCCGGTGAGCGTGGCACCGGCCGCGCCTACGGTCAGGTTGCGAAGCTGCATGGTGCTGCCCCCGCCCAGGCTCTGCGCGGCGGTGCCCGCCAGGGCCACGGTGGAGTTGCCGGCGGCATTGAAGGTACCGTCGTTGATCCAGTTGCCCGTCACGGTCAGCGTGCTGCCGTCGGTCAGGCTCAGCGAGGCTCCGCTGATGACCACCACGTTGGCGGCCGTGGCCGCTGTGCTGACCACCGGGTAGCGGGACAGCCCCGTGGGAATGATGGCGTTGTCGGTGGCGGTGGGCACGACGCCGCCCGCCCAGTTGGAACCCAGCGCCCAGGCCGTGGAGGTAGCGCCGGTCCAGGTGTACGTATTGCCGAGCGAGGCCCGGTACACCACCGACTGAAAGATGCCGTTGCAGCCGGCCAGGGTGTAGATGCTAGAACCCAGCGTCACGGCCTTGGTCTCGCCCAACTGCACCGGCAGGGACGTGTCGGTGGCCCAGGTGTCGGAGGCCGGCGTGTAGACGTACGCGGACTGGAAAAACGGCGCACTGTTGTTGCCGGTGTAGCCCTTGCCCCCAATCACGTAGATTTTACCATCCGAGCCCAGCGTGCAGCCAGCCTGAGCAATGGCCGTGGGCAACGCGGCAGCAGTAGCCCAGGTATCAGTAACCGGATTGTACACGTAGTGCGTAGTGCCGGCCGTGTAGCCATTGGTTGCGCCGCCTATCAAGTGAATCCGGCCACTGCCGTCGGTCACGACGGCGGCACCGAGCGTGGTGATGGGCAGCGGCGCCCCCGTGGTCCAGGTGTTGGCGGTCGGGTTGTAGATCTGGTTGCCGTACAGATTGTTTTCTCCGCCCAGCACGTAGATGCGGCCGTCGGTGCCGGTAGTGGCGCGGGCCTCCCAGACGGCAACGGGGATGGGGGCCAGGGTCGTCCAGACGTTGGTGGCGGGATTGTAACTGTAGCTGCTGCTGACCTTGTCGCTGCCGCTTACCCCGGAGAAGCTGTAAAGCAGGCCGTTATTGCCTACCGCGTGGGCGTGGCCGCGGAGCGCTTGGGGCAGCGGGGCACCGGCGCTCCAGGTGTTGGTGGCCGGGTTATAGATTTCCAGGCTGCTGATTTCACTGGCGCTGTAGCCGCCCCACACGTAGATTTTGCCGTTCAGGGCCGCGGCGGCGTGCTGCCCCCGGGCCTGGGCGAGGCTGGCGCCGACGTTCCAGGCCGACAGCGCCGCGGTGCGGGCCGCCAGGGCGCCGGGCAGGGCTGTGTTCAGGGCGCGGGCTGCCGCCGTCGGGCCGCCGGACGTGACGACCCCGTTTTGCGCCCGGAAGGCGGCCTGTTGGGCATGGGCGGCGGGTAGGGCGGCCTGCATCACGACAAGCGCCAGAGCGGGTAGGTGTCTTCTCATAAGTAGGAGTGTGATAAAAGTGGGAATGCCAGCAAATTGAATTTTTCGAATTTAGGATACAAGAATACAGGTATCGAGGTTAAATACAATCGTCTGACCGCGCCTTTTTCTTGCTGGCTCAGGTTTCGCCTCGCAAGTACCTGCTAGCTCCCGGGTTTGCTCGTTCGCACGGCTAGGTTGGCGGCTCTGCGCTGGCTGGTTTTCGCAGTTTTCTCCAACCTTTGGGACCTCCTCCGTATTTAGATACCGGCGCGCGGTGCGCCCCTCCGACCCTGCTCCCCCATGCCTAGCCTCAACCCGTCTGCCCCGCTGTCCGGCCTCTACGCCCCGTCTTTGTCCCTGGTCACCGACCTCTACCAGCTCACCATGGCCTACGGCTACTGGCAGCAGGGCATGCAGGACCGCGAAGCGGTGTTTCACCTCTACTTCCGCCGGGCACCGTTTCAGGGCGGCTACGCCGTGGCGGCCGGCCTGGCTCTGGCCGTCGACTGGCTGGAAAACTTCCGCTTTTCGGCCGAAGACCTCGACTATCTGGCCAGCTTGCAGGGGAGTAAGGGTACGCGCCTGTTTCCCCAGGAATTCCTGGAATATCTGCGGGACCTGAAGTTCAGCTGCGACATCGACGCCATCAGCGAGGGCACGGTGGTGTTTGGCAATGAGCCCCTGATTCGGGTGCAGGGGCCGCTGCTCCAGGCCCAGCTGCTCGAAACGGCCCTGCTCACCCTGGTCAACTTCCAGACCCTCATTGCCACCAAGGCCGCCCGCATCCGCGAGGCGGCCGGCCCCACGGATCAGGTGCTGGAGTTTGGCCTGCGCCGCGCCCAGGGCTTCGACGGCGGCATCGGGGCCAGCCGGGCGGCCTACCTGGGTGGAGTCGATGCTACCTCCAACGTGCTGGCCGGGCAGCTCTACGGCATCCCCGTCAAGGGTACCCACGCCCACAGCTGGGTGCAGGCCTTCGGCGACGAAGAAAAAGCCTTTGCCGCCTACGCCCAGGCTTTTCCCGACGACTCCGTGTTTCTGGTCGATACTTTCGACACGCTCGAAGGCGTGCGCCACGCCATCAGCGTGGCCCGGCAGATGCGCGCCGAGGGCCACGAGCTGGGCGGCATCCGCCTCGACTCCGGTGACCTGGCCTACCTCAGCCGCGAGGCCCGGGCGTTGCTCGACGAGGCCGGCTTTCCCAACACCCGCATCGTGGCCTCCAACGACCTGGAAGAAAACCTGATTACCAGCCTCAAAAGCCAGGGCGCCCGGATTGACACCTGGGGCATCGGCACCCAGCTCGTGACGGCCTACAACCAGGCCGCGCTGGGCGGCGTGTACAAGCTAGCCGCCCTGCGCCGGGAAGACGGCACCGACTGGGATTTCACCATCAAGCTCTCGGAGCAACTCGTCAAGACCAGTATTCCGGGCATTCTGCAGGTGCGCCGCTACCTTAACGACTACGGCAAGCCCCGCGCCGACATGCTCTACAACACGGCTCAACCCCTGCCCGAGAAGCTCACCCTGGTGGACCCCTCCGACTACACCCGCCGCCGCCCCGTGCGCCCCGAGGCCGAGTACCGGGAGCTGCTGGAGCCCGTGTTCCGGCAGGGCCGGCGGGTGCTGGAGCTGCCTACGCTGGCCGAAAGCCGGGCCCACGCCCAGCGCGAGGTGCAGAGCCTCGACCCCAGCATCCGCCGCTTCCTCAACCCGCACACCTACCCCGTGGGCCTGGAGCTCACCCTGCACGACTACCGCAACGAGCTGATTCTGGAGCACCGCCCCCAGCGCCCGGCGTAGGCGCGGCCTTGCTTACACCGACTGCGCCACGGCGTCGTCAGGGGTCAGGAGCATCTTCTCGTTTTGCCGGCGCAGGCGCTGGCACAGCTCCCGCATGATGCTGCGCATCACCTCGGCGCACTCTTCCGTCACGTCGTAGAAGTCCTCTTGGTCGATGCGAAAGGCGCGCACGGGCTTCAGGGCCACGGCCGAGGCGGAGCGGGGCTCGGCGTCGAGCAGGGCCAGTTCGCCGAAGAAGTCGCCCTTACCGAAGGTGGTCAGCAGCTGGCGCCGATTGAAGATGCCGACCTCGCCTTCGTAGATGATAAACAGTGAAGTGCCCAGCGTGCCCTTGGCAAAGATTTCCTCTTCCTGCCGGAAGGTTACTTCGTGCATGATGGGCACGATGGTTCCCAGCACGTTTTCGGGCGTTTGGGCAAACAGGGCGGTGCTTTTCAGAATGCGCACGCACTCCAGGAACGGCACGGGGGAATCGGTGGCTTGGTCGGGCATGGCGGGCAGCGCGGCTAAGGTGGGATACTGGATAAGGAGCTGGTCGTAGGCGGACGGCCGCTGCGTGGGCAGGCGGCGCAGCAACGCCACCGCGCTTTCCTGCACCAGCGGGTCCGAGGTTTGCAGGTGCGGATACAAATGCCCGACTGTGTCGGGCTCGGGCCGCCACTGCCGCAGAGCCACGCCCACCGTCCAGGCCGTGAAGGCGGCCGTACCCCGCCGGATGATGGTGGTCTGGATGGGCTCCGGCTGAATAGAAGGGCCCAGCAGGTCGTCGAAAATCTGTACCCGCTCCCGGAGCCGGCCCACGTCCAGCAGCGCCTGCAGGCCCAGGTAGAGGGGGCGGGGCATCAGCGTGTCGAGATTTTCCAGGGCCGTGGCCTGCCGCTCCCCGCTCGTGTGCACCAGGCTGCGCTGGGCCGCCAGCAGCGGGGCCCGCTCGTAGAGCTGCAGCAACAGCCCCAGCAGCCGCTGCTGACTGCGGCGCAGCTCGTAGCGCAACGCCGTGCGCAGCTCGGCATTCACCGCCATCATGCTGTGCACCAGGTGCTGGGCCAGACGCAGCTCTTCTTCCACCAAGTGCTGAAACATCGGGGCATCGGCGGGCGCGGTGGGCAGCATACTCAGGGCGCGCAACGCCGCGGCGCGGGCACTAAGGTTGGTATCCTGCACGAGCTGGAGCAGCAGTTCCCGGCTGGCGGGCGTGCCCAGGCGGGCGCACACCTGGGCCAGGTGGCGCACCAGCCGCTCGTCGGTTTCCCGGGTCAGCACTTCCCGCAGCAGCGGCAGGGTTGCGTCGCCCATACGCACCAAGCTATCCATGGCCCCCTTGCGGGTGGCCTGGCGGGACAGCAAACCCAGCAGCGGCCCCACCAGCACCTCGGGCGCCACGGCCCCGGAGGCTTTAGTGGCAGCCAGCACCAGGGCCGGATCGGAGCTGCGCAGGCCCCGCATTACGCAGTGCACCTGCTGCTCGGGTGCCAGAAAGCGGATCAGCTCCAGGGCCGTCAGGTGGTGCTGGGCGTCGGCCACCACGGCGGCCAGGCTGGCCTGGGCGTGGGTATCCGTTGGCACAGCCTCCAGCCGCCCCCGGATGGCGCCCTTGCGCACGACCATGTCGGGGTGGTCGAGCAGATCAGTGTTAACCGGGTGGCGGCCCGCCAGGCGGCTGGCCTGCTCCCGCACGCTGACGTCGGGGTCGTGCAGGGTCAGGTGGCGCAGCAGAGCCGGGCCAGCCTGCTCTCCCACGATGGTCAGGATGCGGCTGCGGACTTTGCTTTCCGGGTGGCGCAGCAGGGCTTCGGCGTGGCGCACCAGCGTGGCGGCATCGGCGCGGTGCAGGTGCAGCAGGGCGTGGAGGGAACCGGTTGACCGGGCCGGGGGGGCAGCGGCAGTTCCGGCCGGCCCCGCCCCGCGCAGGCCCAGCGTTGTTTTCAGCTCGGCCAAGTACTGCCGGTACGCGCCTTGCAGCAGCGCCGCTGCCAGCAGCAGGGCCCCGCCCATCCAGGCCAGCGGCAGCCAGGGCGCCCAGCCCGGGGCAGGGTACAGCAGCAGGCCGCCCAGGCCCAGGCCTACCGGCTCATACACGCTCCTGACGGTGGTGAACCCCCGCAGGCGGCGCAGGGGCGGTAAGGGTTGAAACAGTACCAGAAAAACCGGTTCGAACAACGTGCGCCGCGCCACTTCCAGGCCCAGGTACAGGCCCCCGAAGTACAGCATCTGCCCCCCGGCCCCTACCCCGGCCGCGCCCAGCGCCCCACCCAGCAGCACGCCGGCCAGGGCCCCCAGCGGCAACACCAGCAGCAGCCGGCGCCCGCCCAGCCGGATCGGGCCCCGATGGGCAACCAGCAGCTTTATACCCAGGGCCAACAGGTACGTCAGGGCCAGCACGCTGCCCACGTACTGCAACAGGTTGGCATACGGAGCCAGGTTGTCGTGGGCGCTGAGCAGAAACTGGTATTCCACGCCCGCCGCTGCTGCTGCCACGGCCGTCAGACTCAGGCCCAGCGCCAGCACTAACATCCGCCCCCGGGCTGGCGGCGAACCGGCAGCCCCCGCTTCGGGTGCCGGAGCAGCCACCGACTTGGCGGGTACGACCGGCACCTCAAACAGACGGCGCTGCACATAGAGGGCCAGCAGGTAGGTGGCAAAGGCCAGCAGTAGCAGGAGGTACAGGTCGTAGCGGACGTGCACGAACACGGCTAGTAGGGCTCCCAGAACCTTGGCGGGCAGGTCGCCGCCGCTGATGATGCCGAACAGGCGCTGCCCCTGCCGCGCACTGAACACGGCCGCGCCTTGGCTTCCAAACCCGAGAGTGGTGAGCAGGTAAATCAGCCGGTAGCCGGCCATGATGGCCACGGCCGCGGGCACCGAGGGACCCAGCAGCACCAGCACGCCCAGCACCGTGAGCAGCACCAGCGCGGCCAGCAGAGTGCGCACGGCCAGCCGTTGCAACGGCCAGTGCTGTTCCCCATAGGCATATAGCCGGCCCACGACCAGCATGGCCCCGGCCCCGAAGCAGTAGGCCTGGGGCAAGGTGCGCGCGGGCTGATGCTCCAGCAGCAGCACGTTGGCCACCACGTACACCAGGATGGTGCCGATGCCCACCAGGAATCCGTGCAGCCAGAAGAGCCCGACGGTTCGGGCCTCGCCCGCCCGCACGCCCCGTCCCCGATACCACGCGTCTGTGTTCATTGGAATCCTGCTTGTAAAGGCCCTGGGGGAGTGTAGCCCGGCGGCGAACTGTGGCCGCGGGTCAGTGCAGGGCCCGCTTCTTGATCAGGCCGCCGCGGGCGTCGCTCACGCTCTGCATCACGACGAAGGCCTGGGGGTCAATAGCGTGAATTTCCTTGACCAGGCTGATAACCTCAAGCCGGGTGATGACGGTAAAAATGGCTTCGATCTTGAGGTGCTGATGCCCGTGCGAGCCGAAGCCCTGGGTGCATTCATACACGGTGGCGCCCCGGTGCAGCTTGTCGGTGATGAGCTGCCGGATTTCGGTGCTGTGAAAAGAAATAATGGTCAGGCTGGTGTATTCCTCGATGCCGACCAGCACAAAGTCCACCGTGCGGGCCGCCGACAGGTACGCCAGAATCGAGTACAGCGCCGTCTCGACGGACAGCAGCCAGGCGGCCACCCCGAAGATGAGCACGTTGATAATCAGAATGATATCCCCAATCGAACCCGGCAGCTTGCGGCTGATGTACACGGCCAGAATCTCGGTGCCGTCGAGTACGCCGCCGCCGCGCATGGCCAGGCCCACCCCGGCCCCGAGGAAAAAGCCCCCGAAGACGGCAATCAGCAGCTTGTCTTGGGTTAGCGGGGGAAACGACACGACCAGCAGCGCCCCCGACAAGCACAGGATGGTAAGCAGGGTGCGCAGGGCAAAGGCGGGGCCGAGCTGGTAGTAGCCCAGAATGATGAAGGGAATGTTGATGACGATAATCAGCAACGACAGCGACATGCCCGAAAGCTGGCTGACCAGCAGGGAAATGCCCGTCACGCCCCCGTCGATAAACCCGTTGGGCAGCAGAAACCCCTTCAGGCCCAGGGCCGCCGAAAACACCCCGGCCAGCAGCAGCAGCAGCTGGAGCACCTTCTGGCGGATCTGGGCGGGCGTGAGGGTCAGCAGCCCACCGACGGGGCCAGCCGCTACCGCCCGGGGCCACCCCAGCGGCTGGGCCGGGCCGCTGGCCGGCACGGCTTCCGGCTTGATTCGTTCGAACAACATACCGCGGCAAAAACAGGGCGACCTCACCATTCACACGCCGGACAAGGCCTTGGGAGGCAGCCTGGGCGGCGGACGCAGCACAAACCCGACCGATAGCCGGGACCGGGGCACCGGGCAACTTGCTGCACCAGGAGCAAGTGGCGGCGCCGCTTGGGAAGCTGGTAACGGGGCGGCCATCGTCCTGCTTGCGGCGGATGGCCAGGTTTTGCTGCCTACCCCACCCAGAGCGAAAACCCTGCTTCCAGCCTATTCAAGCCCTAAATATACGAAATTGCAACCGAGATATTTTATATTTTTTATATAAAATATGCCACGTATAGCATTTTTACTTAAGATGAATCAGCTCTATGCTCAGTTGTACTGCCAGCATTCGGAAAATTATATATATTATATTTATTATTACCTTGATCCAACTGCTCAGCTTTCGGTAATCCGGGTAGGCGTAGAGCAGGAGCCGGGCCGTTGGCAACGATACATCTAACCATGGAAGGCATGAAACACCCCTATTGGATTGCGCTGAGCCTGCTCGGGCTGGTGGTTAGCACGGAAGGCTTGGCCCAGACGCTGCCCGCCGTTCGTCCGGCCCCGGAACCACCCTTGCAGTTTGCAGCCCAGAAAACGGTGCTGTATCCCATCCGCGACTCCACGAAGATGGCGGCGGCCGTGGCGTGGTACTCCTCTTTTTTCGCCCAGCAGCCCGTGACGGTCGGGCGCGACGGCCGTTACCCCTACGCCGTGTATTCGGTTGATGGTGTGGAGGTGCGCCTTGAAACCAACCCGCGGTTTTTGCAGCTCAAGGAGCCCGTCTTTTACTGGGTGCTGCCCACGCCCGCCGACGTGACCCGCAAGTACAACAGCCTGGATGCCAACCCCGACAATAAGTTTGAGCGGGGCCTGTTTCGGACCGTGCGCCAGCTCGAAGACCACAAGCCCGACGGCAGTCTGACCCTAACGGCTGGGGCGGCCGTCACCGAGGTGCGCGAATTTGTGGTGCTTGACCCGGCCGGCAACCAGGTAGGCGTCATCAACAACCCCATCTACCCGCCCACTACCACGCCCGACGAACACCGGTAACCAGCGCCAGCCAGGCAGCCGAAAACAGCCTTTCATCTATTATATACAATATTTTTTATTAACTTTATTACATTGCTAAGCTCGTCTTTAGCGGCCTTCCCCGGTACGACGCACAGCGTGGCGGGCGGTGGGTTGTCCACTTCTCCTTTCAGCTTTTAGCCATGAAAAACAACGTTGTGGCAGCTACCACGCTGCTTCTGGCCGGTACCGCCCTGCTCGTGAGCCGCCGTCGGCACAAGCACCCAAGGCATCACAACGGCTTGGCCGCAGCCACCAAGCGCCCGGGTACTCAGAAAGAGGTGGTGTACGTGGTCAAGGACCTGAAAGAGGCCATCGAGTGGTTTACCATCTTTTTCGCCACTGATCCGCAGAAGGTTGTCTGGGATGCGGACGACCCCTACGCCGAGTACCTAATAGACCAAGTGCTGGTGCGCCTGGCCACGGGCCCGAAGTTTCTGCGCCTCGACAAAAGCGTTTTCTACTGGGTGCTGCCCGGCCCCACGGACGTGGAAGCCAAATTCGACGAGCTCCGGGTGTTGAAAAACACCCGCATCGAGCATCGCCTGGACCGGGTGCAGGAAATCGGGCACCGCAAGGAAAAAGAATTCGAAGCCTGCCTGGACGAGAACCAAGCCAATGACCCACTGGTGAACGAGGTGCTGTCCTTTGTCGTCATCACCCCGGATGACAACCGCGTGGGCGTGGTCAACAACCCGATTTACCCGCCCAAATAGACTCGGCGCCGGCTTGACCTGCGCCAGGGAAAAGAAGCCCGCTGCCGGCCCTCAGGCCTGGGCGGCCCGCGGGAGCCGGCCCAGTCTCCGGCCCCGACCTTAGCGCCCCGCCCTATGAAAAGCCCTCGTGCGATATTGCTGCTACTGCTGCTGGCACTAAGTACGGGGACGGCCCTGGCCCAGAGCCGGGCCGCCGATAGTCTGCGCCGCCTGCTGAACACCGCCCGCCGCCCCGACACCACCCGGGTGCGCCGCCTGCACGCGCTGGTCACGGAGCTGGCCGCCACCGACGCCCCTCAGGCCCTGCGCCTGGGACGGGAGGCGCTGGGCCTGGCCCGGCAACTCCGCGACACGGCCGGCATCGGGCGGGGGCTGCTGTGGCTGAGTATTCTGCACCGGCGGGAGGCCCGCTACGACTCGGCCCGCTACTACACGCTGCTGGCCCGTCAGCTTTTCGCCCGCCGCCACGACCGGCGCCGGGAAGCCAAGGCCTGCCTGGAGCTGAGCCTTATTGACCAGCTGCAAAGCAACCCGGCTTCGGCCCTGGCTTGGGCCCTGCGCGGGCTGCCCCTGGCCGAGCAAAGCCAGGATCTGGCCGTGCAAACCCAGCTGCGCAGCACCATCGGGGGCATTTACTCCCAGATCGGGGATTACCCCAGCGCCCTGGCCATGCTGCAACAAGCCCTGCGCGACGGCCGCCGCCTGGGCGACCAGCAGGTGGTGGCGGCCACGCTGAGCAACCTGGCCTCGACTTACCAGATGCAGAAGAAGTGGCCCCAGGCCCTGTACTACTTTCAGCGGGCCGTGCAGGCCAGTCAGCGTATGGGCGACGTGAAGAACGAGACGACCAACGAAATCGGGCTGGCGGAGGTGTACGGGCAGCAGGGCGACCATACTCAGGCTCTGGAACACGGCTACCGGGCCCGAACCCTGGTGCGTACCAACCAGGACGAGTATAATCTGCCCGCCGTGCAGCTGATGCTGGCCCGTTCCTTTCTGCTCACCCAGCGCCCCGACAGCGCCGTGGCCTTGGCCCGCCAAGCCCTGCAGCTCAGCCAGCGCACCCGCAGCAACGGCAACATCGGCAACGCGGCCGACGTCCTGGCCCAGGCCTACGCCGCGCTGGGCAACTACCGGGCCGCCTACGAGCACCAGCGCCTGTACGCCGACTACCAGGACACGCTGGCCGGCGAGGCCACCCAGCGCAAAACCAGCGCCCTGCGCTACGGCTACGAGCTGGGCAAAAAGCAGAACCAGATTGCGCTGCTCAACAAAACCCGGCAACTGCAGGCCCAGCGCGGGGCCCGCCAGCGCCAGCAGCTCTACGGCCTGCTCGCCGGCCTGGTCGGGGCCCTGCTGGTGGCGGCCCTGCTGTGGCGCAACGTGTACAATAAGCAGCGCGCCAACCGGGACCTCAACGAGAAAAACGAGCAGATTGCCCGCCAGCGCGACGACCTGACCCGGGCCCTGACCGGCCTGCGCGAGGCCCAGACCCGCCTGATTCAGCGCGAGAAGATGGCCAGCCTGGGCGAGCTGACGGCCGGTATTGCCCACGAAATTCAGAACCCGCTCAACTTCGTCAACAACTTCTCCGAGGTGAGCGTGGAGCTGGTGGAGGAGTTTATGGACGGGCCCTGGCAGCGGCTGCCCGAGGCCGAAAAAGCCTACGCCACCGAACTGCTCGACAGCCTGACCCAGAACCTGCAGAAAATCACCCACCACGGCCACCGCGCCGATAGCATCGTGAAGGGCATGCTGCAGCACTCCCACGCCAGCACCGGCGAGCGGGTTCTGACTGACCTCAACGCCCTGGTGGCCGAGCACCTGCCGTTGGCTTACCAAAGTTTCCGGGCCAAGAACAAGGACTTCAACGCCACGCTCACGCCCGACTTCGACAGCCGGGTGCAGCAGGTAAACCTCGTGCCCCAGGACATTGGCCGGGTACTGATAAACCTGTTCAACAACGCTTTCTACGCCCTGCAGCAGCGCCAGCTCACCGGCCCCGCCGATTACGTGCCCGAGCTGGTGGTGCACACCAAGCGGCAACGCAACCAGGTTCAGATTCGGGTGCAGGACAACGGCATCGGCATGGACGAGGAAATCCAGCAGAAGGTGTTCCAGCCGTTTTTCACCACCAAGCCCACCGGCGAAGGCACCGGTTTGGGCCTCTCGCTCAGCTACGACATCGTGGTGAAGGGGCACGGCGGCACGCTCAGCGTGGCCAGCCAGCCGGGCCAGGGCACCGAGGTAGTCATCAGCCTGCCGGTTTAGCGGCGGGGCCAAAATCTGCACTTGCCCGCGGAAAGCCTGTACGTTTTTGCGGGCCCGGGCCGGCTACTTTTGTAGGCTATCCGTTGTTAAGGTCGTAGGGTATCCTCGCGGGCCTTTCCAGCGGGCCGCGTCACCCCAGCACTTTACCAGCCATGCCGACTCTTCAGTTCAAAACCAGCATCAACTGCGCCAACTGCCTGCGCGCCGTCACGCCCTTCCTCGACGCCGAAGCCAGCGTTGAAAAGTGGAGCGTGGATACCAGCAACCCCAATAAGATCCTGACCGTGGAAGGCGCCAACCCCATTCCCGAGCTCATCATGAAGTCCGTAGCCCAGGCCGGCTTCGATATTGAGCCGCTGGCGGCGTAGTTTCAGTAGCGCATAGCGTGTAAAAAGGCCCGACGCATACCTGCGTCGGGCCTTTTTACTTCAGGCTTCGAACGAACCTTGCCGCGCCAAGAACTACTCGTAGCGCAGCTCCCCCGCGCCTACCGTGAGCCGGACGCCGGGCTCGGCGGTGATGCGGCCGGCTACCCGGGCGTCGTAGCCGTCGGCCTGCAGGTGGGCGGCCACGGCGTCGGCGTGGTCTTCGTCGGTGACGAGCAGCATGCCGTTGCCCATATTCCAGTAGAGGTAGGCCTCAGTGGGGCTGATACTGGCCAGCTCGGCGAGCTGCTGCATGGCGGGCAGAGGCTCAAACAGGTTGGTCAGCTCGGCCCCCACGCCGCTTTTGAGTACCCGCTTGAAGTTGTCGGCAATGCCGCCCCCGGTGATGTGGGCGGCGGCAAACAGCGGCAGGCCCGCGTCGAGCACCCGGGCCACGCCGGGCGAGTAGATGAGCGAGGGCGCCAGCATAACTTCGCCCCAGGTCGGGCCCATTTCGGCGGCATCGGGGCCGGTGTAGGGTGCGTGGTGCCAGGCTTCGCCGAAGGCTTTGGTGAGGGCGCGGCGGGCCAGAGAATAGCCGTTGGAGCGAAACGAGGGCGACCGAAGCGCCACCACGGCCTGCCCGGCCCGCACGTTGGCTCCGCTCAGGGGACGCTCCAGGCTGGGATGCAATACGCCCACGGCCGTCGAGCACCAGTTGAAGTTCATCCGGGCCCCGGGGTAGCCGCCGATGCGGTTGCCGAGCTCAGCAATTTCCCCGCCCGTCACGGCAATCTGGCTGAACTGGGCCGCGTCGTGCAGGCCCCGCATGAGCTCGTCGACCACCGTGTAGTCGAGCGTGTTCACGTCGATGATATTTGACAGGTTGGTCGGCACGAAGCCCGCCACCGCCAGGTCGTCGGCCACCATGGCAATCAGGTCGTAGCCCAGCGTGTCGTAGCGGTCCAGACGCTCGGCCACCTCAATCTTGGTTCCGATGCCGTCGGAGCCGATGCCGAGCCGCTCGGCCCCGAACCGGATTTCGTTGGAGAAGCCCCCGGCCAGGTCCTGGGCGGGCTCTCCGGGCTTGCCGGCCCGGGTCGAGAAGGTTTTCTGCGCCCACTGGTAGGCGTTGCGGGAGGCGGCATTGCCTTCCTCGATGGAATAGCCGGCGGTTTCTTTGCGGGTAGTTTCGGCGGAGGTCTGACTCATGACAAGCTATGTAAGCTAGAAGCTATTCTGGTTCCCCTCCTCAGATGAGGAGGGGTTAGGGGCGGTTGAAACGGCAGAACGATACTAAGGCTAGTGCTAAAAGTCGGGCAACGAGTGAACCACCCCGCCCTTCGGGCACCCCTCCTTGAAGGAAGGAGGGGAACTGGGTTTCTAGCTCGTGCTGCTTTATCGTTAATGCTCGGTCGGTTCGGGGGCTTTGGCGCTGACGGAGGGAATAACCGGGCCGCCGCCTTTCTTGGCTTTGTCGCGGTGGCTGGCGCGCTCCTCCTGGATGTGGCCCAGGTACTTGGTCACGTCGCCGGTCGGGTATTTCCCGGTGAAACAGGCAAAGCAACTGCCCCCGTGCCCGCGCTCCGCGGCAAACAAGTCCTGCAAATCCTCGACCGACTGGTAAATCACCCGGTCGGCACCGATGTAAGCGCAGATTTCCTCCTCGGTGTGGTTGGCCGCAATCAGGTCGGTGCTCATGGCCATGTCGATGCCGTAGATGCAAGGCGACACGATGGGCGGAGCGCTGCTGATGAAGTACACCTCGGCGGCCCCGGCCTCGCGCAGGATGCGCACAATGCGCCGGGAGGTGGTGCCCCGCACGATGCTGTCGTCGACGACGGCCACTTTCTTGCCTTCCACAAACTCGCGGATGGGGTTGAGCTTTTTCTTCACAATGTCCTCCCGGCCGGCCTGGCTGCTCACGATAAAGGAGCGGCCCATGTGGTTGTTCTTCACCAACGCCCGCCGGTAGGGCACGCCGATGGCCTCGGCCAGCCCGGACGCCGAGAAGTAGCCCGACGACGGCACGTCAATCACCATATCGGGCTGAATGCCCGACTCGATAACCTTGCGGGCCAGCATCTTACCCAGGCGCACCCGCTCCCGGGCCACCAGCCGGCCGTGGATGTTGGAGTCTTCGCGGGCAAAGTAGATGTGCTCGAACACGCAGAACGCCTTGGGCAGCTGCTGGGGGTTCTTGTAGTGGACCTGGAAGTCTTTGTCGATGAACACGGCCTGGCCCGGGCCCACGTTTTCGATGAACTCGAAGCCCAAATAGTCGAAGCAGGTGCTTTCCGAGGCAAAGGCGTAGATCGGACCCCGGTCGGTGTCGCGGCGGCCCAGGGCCAGGGGCCGGATGCCCAGCGGGTCGTTGAAGGCCAGCAACCCGTAGCCGGCAATGACGGTGATGGTAGCGTAGGCGCCTTTCACCAGCTCCTGGGTGGTTTCCACGGCGTCGAAGATGTCGACCACCGAAATCCGGTCAAGGTCCTTCAGGCGCAGCTCCGAGGCGAAGGTGTACATGATGAGCTCCAGGTCGTTGCTGGTCTTGGGCAGCACGTGGTACTTCTCGTGCAGGCGCTTGGCGACCTGCCGGAAGTTGATGACGTTGCCGTTGTGCACCATCGAGAGGCCAAACGGGTAGCTGGTGGTAAAGGGCTGGGCCAGTTCGGAGTCGCCGGAGCCCTGGGTGGTGTAGCGGGCGTGGCCGATGCCGATGTTGCCGGTGAGCTTCTTGAGCTGCTTGGGCCGGAACACGTCCGAAATCAGGCCGTTGCCCTTGCAGAGGTGGAAGTTGTCGTCGAAGGTGGCAATGCCGGCCGCATCCTGCCCGCGGTGCTGCAGGGCGGTGAGGCCAAACACGATGTCGTGGGCAACATCATCGGGGCCGTAAAAACCTACTATTCCGCACATGTCAGTTGAGAGTTGCCAGTTGCCCGTGGTCGGGCCGCTGCGGTGGGGTGGTTGAATCGAGAGCAGCGGGGGCTCCCGCCAAGGTTGGTAAGTCCCCCCGCAGCAGGCGGGCCAGGGTTTCGGCGTAAAGCTGGTGTTCCACGGCCAGGCCCCGGCGCTCCACTTCGGCCAGGGTGTCGGCCCCGCGCAAATCCACGGACTGCTGGGCCAGGACGGGGCCGGTGTCGAGGCCTTCGTCGACGAGGTGGACGGTGATTTTGGTTTCCGGCAGCCGATTATTGAAGGCCCACTCGTAGGCGTGCAGGCCCTGGTGGAGGTGGGTGTCGGCGGGGTGAATGTTGAGAATGCGCCCGGCAAAAGCCCGCACAAACGTCGGCGACAACACCCGCATGTAGCCCGCCAGCACGATGTAATCGGGGACGTAGCCAGTCAGGATGCTCACCACTTCCGCGTCGTACTCGGCCCGCTTGCGGCCCTGGCTGTCCAGGCAGTCGATGGGGCAGCCCAGGGCCATGGCCGTGTCGAGGCCGGGCGCGTCGGGCTTGTTGCTGAACACGACGGCTACCTCGGCCAGGCCGTGCAGCCCGCCGCGTTGCACGGCCTGCACCAGGGCCACCATATTGGAGCCCCGGCCCGAGAGCAGAATGGCCAGGCGGGCGGGGCGGGCGCTATGACTACCAGTTGCCGGCAAGGGTAGGTTCCGGCCGTTGGCCGATGTCGGTTCGAAGGTAAACATCCTGAAATTTAACACTTTCCGCCTCCCGGTACACGTGCGCCACGGCTTCTTCCAGGTCTTCGCCGCTGCCGACGAGCACCAGCACCCGGCCGCCGGCGGTGACCAGCTCGCCCGCGGCCGTACGGCGGGTGGCGCCGTGGAAAGCCAGGATGCTGGGGTGAAGCTGGTCGAGGCCGGTGATGGGGAAGCCGGTCGGAAACTGGGCGGCGGGGTAGCCGCCCGAGGCCAGCACCACGCCCACGTAGGTCCCGCGCCGCTGCCGCACCACGGTTTGCTGGAGCTTGCCGTCGAGGGTGGCTTCGATGAGCTCCAGCAAACTACTTTCCAGGGCCGGCAGGAGCACTTCGGCTTCGGGGTCGCCGAGGCGGACGTTGTACTCGAGCAGCTTGGGGCCCTGGGGCGTGAGCATGATGCCGAAGTACAGAAACCCGCGGAAGCTGAACTGCTCGTGTTGCAGCCCCCGCAGCGTGGGGTCGATGATGTCGGTGCGGATGGCGGCCAGCACGTTGTCGTCGCAGAACGGCACGGGGCAGTAGGCGCCCATGCCGCCGGTGTTGGGGCCCAGGTCGCCGGCCAGCAGCTGCTTGTGGTCCTGGGAGGGGGCCAGCAGGCGGATGCGGTTGCCGTCCGTGACACCGATAATGCTGATTTCGGGGCCGCTGAGCTTTTCTTCGAGCAGAAAGCTGAACCAGCCGGTGTGCTCGGCCTGCAAGTCGGTCAGAGCCTGTTCGGCCTCGGCTACCGACGAGCACACGTACACGCCCTTGCCCGCGGCCAGGCCGTCGTATTTCACCACCACCTGCCCGTGCAGCTCAGCGGCTTTGGCCCGGGCCTCCCCGATTTGGTCGCTGCGGTACTGCCACGACTGGGCCGTGGCCACGCCGTGCCGGCGCATGAAGCTTTTGCTCCACACCTTGGAGCTTTCCAGCACGGCCCCGGCCCGGTCGGGTCCGAACACGCGGATGGCGGAGCCGGCAAAGAAATCGACGACGCCCGCGGCCAGCGGCGCCTCGGGTCCGACCACAATCAGCTGCACGCCGTGGGCTTCGCAAAACTGCCGGATGGCCGGGAAGTCGGTGGCGCTGATGTCGGGATGGGAGTTCGGGATGCCGCCGTTGCCGGGCAGCACGTGCACGGTGGCCCCATCCCGGGTCAGCTTCCAGGCCATGGCATGTTCGCGGGCCCCGCCGCCGAGCAGGACTATAGGTTGAGGTCTGATCAAGGGAAGAGAAGCTTGAAACGTGGTCTTAACTGAGGTCATCGATGGCACTAATCTGCCCGTCGGCAAAGCGGAAAACCGACTTGCCCCGCAGGTGCAGCGGTTCGCCGGCCTTCAGGCCGTTGGGCAGGTCCTGCGCGGCCACGGCGGAGTAGTCGATGTCGACTTCCACCTGGTCGGGCCCCGACTGCCAGCGGGTGATGCGCTGCTGCCGCCGGGAAAAATACGGCAGGGCTTGCTCGGCCTGCCGGCGAAAGGCCTCCTTGCCGGTGGTAGTCAGATTGACCTGGCCGCCGGAGAGGTTACGGAACACCACCTGCTCGTGCAGGGGCCGGAGCATGCCGGCTACGTCGAAGCCGTTGTAGGCCTCGACGTAGCTTTCCACGAGTTGTTGTTGCTGGGCAGCGTCCACGCGTTTGGCTCAGTTTTGTTTTACAGCACCCGCAGCTCGGCGTCGGCGGCGCGCAGCTTGGCTTTGGTGGCCTTAATTTCCTGGCTCAGCTGCTCGCGCAGGCGAGGCAGGTTCAGGGCGCGCACGGCGGCCTGAGCGGCATTGTCGGGGCGCACCACGGTCAGGTTGGGCGTGGCCGAGGGCATAATCACCGACGAGTTCAGATTGGCCGTCAGCTCGGCGAAATCCTTCCAGGGCGGGCAGCTGATGACGGGCACGTTCACGTTGGCCGCCAGCGCCCCGCCCAAGCCGTTGGAGAGGCCCGCTACGGCAATAATGACGCCGGGCTCCACCGAGTTGTTCCACACCTCGGCCATGCCGGTAATGGCCTCGCCGTTTTTGTGGGCCGAGGTCACGCGCAGCTGGGTGAAGATGTTGTAGCCCTCGAAGAAGGAGCGGATTTTCTGGCAATGCTCCTTGTCGGCCGGGGAGCCCATCACGATGTTGACCCAGGCGTCCTGCATGATGCCAGCCCGCACGAGGTTGCCCACGAGGCGGGTGCGCACGTCGCCGCCGGTGGTGGTTTCGTCGCCGGTGGGCAGCGGGGCGCCGGTGATGCGCGCAAAGATGTCGAGGTAGCGGCGGCTGGCTTCCTGGGCCACTTCGGCGGGGAGGGTGCGGCGGTACTGCCCGTTTTCTTTGTTCTGCAGCAGCCACTGGCGCACGTACTCCTTGTCCATCTGCTCCACGGCCTCGGGGTTCTTGGCGTAGTCTTCGGCGCTCCAGAACCGCGACGAGTCGGGCGTGTGGATTTCGTCGATCAGGATCAGTTCCCCGTCCAGCAGGCCGAATTCGTACTTGGTATCCACCAGGATAATGCCCCGCTCGGCCATCCACTGGGAGGCGAAGTTGAACAGCTCCAGGGACTTGACCCGCATCTTTTCGTAGAGTTCCGCCGACACCCAACCCTCACTGACCAGATTCTCCGGGGTGATTTCGCGGTCCGACTCTTCCTTGGTCGTCGGCGTCACGATGGGCTCGGGAAACTGCTGGTGCTTGGTCAGGCCGTCGGTGACCGTGACGCCCGAGAAGGTGCGCTGGCCTTTCTGGTAGCCGCGCAGCATCGAGCCGGTGATGTAGTTGCGCACAATCATCTCCACCCGGATCGGCTCGGCCTCCTGGGCCAGCGTCACGTTGGGGTCGAGCAGGCTGATGACGTGGTTGGGAATGATGTGGCGGGTTTTGTCGAACCAGAAGGCGGCCAGCCCGTTGAGCACCGCGCCCTTGTGGGCCACGGGCGTTTCCAGCACCGAGTCGAAGGCCGACAGTCGGTCGGTGACAACAATGAGCCGCTCGCCGGAAGGCGCACGGTACGAGTCCCGGACTTTGCCGCGGTGCAGAAGTTCGAGCTGGGGAGTAGCGAAGTGGTTGAGCGTGTTCATTGGGTCTAAGCTTTTCAGGTCGTGTGGGTGAGTAGCCTCACCCCCGGCCCCCTCTCCAGGGGGAGAGGGGGAGCCAGGGATTATTAATTTTTTATGGAATGCAGAAGCAGAGCCGCACTGATTTTTTGTAGCACCGTGGGCAGATGATGGAGTACCTGACCGTTGGTGAATCGCAGCACATGGTAGCCTACCCCTTCCAGTTCGTAAGTGCGGCCGGTATCGTATTTGGCTTGTCCGGCCTCGTCGTGCACTTCTCCATCCACTTCCACAATCAGGTTGTGCTGAGTGCAGATAAAGTCCACGATGAAGCGTCCAATGACGTGCTGCCGACGGAATTTGGCATCGTTCAGCTGCCGGTTTCGTAACGCTTGCCACAAAGCGTCTTCCGCCGGAGTAGATTCTCGCCGCATCTGCCCGCTAAACGTCTTCAACCGCTCATACCACAGCTTTTTATCCGCCGTCAGTCGAGGCCGACTACCAATTTCCTGTTGAGCTTCTCCAGCGGCGGCCCTTCCGTCAGGCTCCCCCTCTCCCCCCGGAGAGGGGGTCGGGGGGTGAGGCAACGACGCCACGTGCTCCACAATGTTGCGAAACAGCTTTAGCCCGTCGCCTTCCTCGGAAATCGACGGCGTGGCACGCTTGCGCCGGGCCCAGTCGGGGTGGTTGTAGAGCGAGAGAAACGCCTCGGGGTGGGGCATCAGCCCGAATACCTGGCCGGTGGGGTCGGTCAGGCCGGCGCAGTTCAAGGCGGCACCGTTGGGGTTGTGCGGGTACACGTCGGTGGGCGAACCGTCGAAATCGGCGTAGCTCAAGCAGTTCAGGCCCTGCTCTTCGATGGCGGCCAGCGTGGCGGCATCTTTGATGATAAGACGACCTTCGCCGTGGCGCACGGGCACTTCCAGCGTGTCGAGGCCCTTGAGGAAGGGCGAGTTGGACTCGGGGTTGACCTTGAGCGTCACCCAACGGTCCTCGTAACGGCCCGAGGCGTTGTGGGTCAGGGTCACTTCCGGGGTCACGGCCCCGCTCAGGTTGGGCAGCAAGCCCAGCTTGACCAGCACCTGAAAGCCGTTGCAGATGCCCAGCACAAACTTGCCGTTGGCAATAAAGTCCTTGATATCATCCAGCAGGGTGCGGCCCGCGGCGT
>NZ_SEWE01000058.1 GCF_004167665.1 Hymenobacter persicinus
TCCGGGGAACTTTTTGTTTCGTAGGTGGCCCGCGCGCCTTCTTGAATGATGCCGGGGTATTTGGTTTTTCCCGGCCCGTTTGCCCGGCGCCGCCGCTTGCCCTCGTTCTCTACCTCACTCTACCTCCATGCAACAGTTTTACCGTTTCTCGCTTCTTCTCGCGGTGGCCACCTTAGCCACTGCCCCCACCGCCGGCGCCCAGAGCCTGGTCAGCGGCTTTATGTCGGGCAAAGGCAACGGCTCGGTCGTGGTCAGCGGCACCACCGAAAAATACCAGAAGGTATTCATTCCGGCCCGCAAAATCGATACTGTGCCCCTGTTCAGGCGGGTGCAGATTAACTCGCTGAATTTGTTCGGTACCTACGGCATCACCGACAAGATTGAAGTGGTCGTGAGCCTGCCCTACATTCATTCGGAAGGCCAAGCCGACTCCACCGTCATCGAAGACTACCGGGCCCGCAAACCCGGCAAGGATTACACCAACACCCGCAGCGGCCTGCAGGATGCTTCGGTTTACCTCAAGTTCAAGACCTACTCGCTGGAAGCCGGCGAGAATATTGTCGACCTGCTCGGAGCCATCGGCATCAGCACGCCCGCCAGCAACTACGAAAACAAGACCGGCGAGGAGTACATCATTGCCATCGGCAACCGGGCTACCAAGCTCACGGCCCTCGGCATTGCTCAGGTCAAAACGCCGTCCGGGGTGTTCTTTACCGGCCAGGCCGGCTACAGCCTGCGCTCCGGTTTGGTGCCCAACGCCTTCGTGGCCGAAACCAAGCTGGGCTACGCCGGCCGCAAGCTGTACGCCGATGCGTACGTGGCTTTCCAGGAGTCGAGCCGCTCGGGCACCGACATCGTGCAGGGCGGCTTCACCGACTTCTACTTCCCCGCTACCCGCGTCAACTACACTCGCCTCGGCATGAGCCTTTACCGGCCGGTAGCCAAGGGGCTGGGCATCGTGGCCGGGGCCAGCGTGTACGTGGCGGGCCGCAACCTGGGCCAGTCGAAGGCCTTCTCCGGCGGGTTGTCGTACAACTTCTAAGCCGGCGTTACCCCAAAAGTGCTGTATAAAAAAAGGAGCCCCGATGGTGTCGGGGCTCCTTTTTTTTACGCTGCTGGCGGCCAGGCTTAGCTTAGCAGCTCGTGCAGTACGGTTTGCATGGAGAAAACCCGGTTGCCAGCCTCGGGAATAATCAGCGCGTTGGGCGAATCGAGCACGGCGTCCGAGACTTCCACGTTGCGGCGGATGGGCAGGCAGTGCATGAGCTTGCCGTTGTTGGTAAGCTTCATGTGGTCGGTATCGACGAGCCAGCTTTGGTCGTGGCTCAGAATCTGGCCGTAGTCGTGGTAGCTGCTCCAGTTCTTGGCGTAAATGAAGTCGGCGCCCTCGAAGGCTTTTTTCTGGTCGTACTCGATGCGGGCGCCCTTGGTGAACTTCTCATCGAGCTCGTAGCCGCGGGGGTGGGTGATGACGAAGTCCACCCAGCTGATTTCCGAAAACCAGTCGGCGAAGGAGTTGGGCACGCACTGGGGCAGGGCGCGCACGTGCGGGGCCCAGGTCAGCACTACTTTCACCCGCTCGGTCTGCTTGTATTCGGCCACCGTAATCAGGTCGGCAAAGCTTTGCAGGGGGTGCAGCGTGGCGCTTTCCAGGCTGATGACGGGCACGGTGGCGTACTTCAGGATCTTGTTGAAGACTTCTTCGCTGTAGTCGGCCTCCCGGTCTTTGAGGGTGGGAAAGGTGCGCACGCCCAGCACGTCGCAGTACTGGCTCATCACGGCAATGGCGTCCTTGATATGCTCCTGGGTGGTGCCGTTCATCACCGCACCGTCGGCCATTTCCAAGGTCCAGGAGTCGGCACCGGCATTCAGCACCCAGGCCTGGGCCCCGAGGTTATAGGCCGCCTTGATGGAGCTGAGCCGGGTGCGCAGGCTGGGGTTGAAGAAAATCAGCCCGACGGTCTTGTTCTTGCCCACGTGCTGGTAGCCAAACGGGTCGGCCTTGATTTCGAGGGCTTTGTTGAGTAGGGCCTGGTAGTCGCCGGCATCGGCGAAGGAGGTGAAGTTTTTCATGGGGTGGTGTGGGGTCAGAGGGGATAATAGAACGTCATGCTGAGCGGAGCCGAAGCATCTCGCGTGCTGCTGTTGGCTGTACTACCCAGTGAAAATCTGCTTTTACATCAACAGCTTCGCAATACCCATCACTAAAATGATGGCCTGAATAACGACTGCAATGGCCAAAGAAACAGTTATCCACTTTTCAGTGTAGGCTTTGCTCTTGTAAGGAACTGCGGCTAACAAGGCCCCTAGCACAAAGCTGATAAGCTGAATACCGAAGAACAGCGTGGTGATAGCAGCCTGCCGCATCTCGGCGCTGTGTGCTTCTACGACCTGCCCCTCCAGCGTACGGCCGTTGCCCATTGTGAAGTGACTAACCAGGAAATTAAGCGCGGCTAGAACGATGACTGCAAAAAGCTGCTTTTTGTTGGTTGAATTCATACAGACAAAGCAAGGGTTTTTAAAACGTCATGCCCAACGTGAGCACGCGAGATGCTTCGGCTCCGCTTTGCTGCGCTCAGCATGACGTTCTTTTTTTCCTTCTGTCTATCGTTCTGCCGACCGGTTTACATTGCCTTGTACTCGTTCCAGCTCTTGATCTTCAGATCCTTCAGCTCCAGGGTGCAG
Source organism: Hymenobacter persicinus (assembly GCF_004167665.1). Lineage (GTDB taxonomy): Bacteria > Bacteroidota > Bacteroidia > Cytophagales > Hymenobacteraceae > Hymenobacter > Hymenobacter persicinus. Next base: position 2,686 of record NZ_SEWE01000058.1, read on the forward strand.
AAGGCCTGGATAAACGCCTTCGCCAGCCGCGCATTCGTCAACAGGCCGATGCCCTGGTCGACGGCCGTGCGGCGGATTTTGTAGTCGTTGTCCAGCTCGCCCTTCGAGAGGTTCTTGGGAATGTTGATGACCAGGTCGATTTTCTTCTCCTTTATATACGTCAGCACGTTGGGCTCCTGCATCTCGTCGGGCCAGTAGAGCAGGCTCGACGGCACGCCGTTTTCGGCGAAGAAGCGGTGCGTACCCTGAGTAGCGTAGATCTTGTAGCCCTTACGCACCAGCAGCTCCGTAGCCGACAGCAGCGCCACCTTCGACTTGATGGGGCCGCCGGAAATCAGCACCGACTTCTGAGGAATCTTGTAGCCTACGCTCAGCATCGACTTCAGCAGGGCCTCCTCGGCCGTGTCGCCCAGGCAGCCTACTTCGCCGGTGCTCACCATGTCGACGCGCAGCACCGGGTCGGCGCCGGGCAGGCGGGTGAAGGAGAACTGCGGGGCCTTCACGCCCACGAAGGGCAAATCGTAGACTCGCTCGCTCTCGTCGCGCTCCACCTTCTTGCCCAGCAGCACCTGGGTCGCCTTTTCAATCAGGTTGCGGCCCGAAATCTTGGACACGAACGGGAAGGAGCGCGAGGCGCGGATGTTGCACTCGATGACCCGGATTTCTCCGTCCTTTTCCAGGAACTGGATGTTGAACGGCCCACTGATTTCGTAGCGCCGGGCAATCTTCTCGGCAATGATTTTCAGCTTGCGAATCGTGCCCACGTAGAGCTTCTGGGGCGGGTAGTACATCGTGGCATCCCCGGAGTGCACGCCGGCAAACTCCACGTGCTCGGAAATGGCGTACGACACGATTTCGCCCTTGTCGGCCACCGCGTCCAGCTCCACTTCCTTGGCTTCCTGAATGAACTCCGACACCACGACGGGGTATTCCGCGCTGACTTCCTTGGCCGCCTTGAGGAAGGCTTCCATCTCGAAGATGTTGGACACCACGTTCATGGCCGCGCCCGACAGCACGTACGAGGGCCGGATCAAGACCGGGAAGTTGACTTCCTGCACGAACTCGTACATGGCCTCCAGCGAGGTTAGCTCCTTCCAGCGGGGCTGGGCAATGCCCAGCTCGTCCATGATGCTGCTGAACTTGTGGCGGTTTTCGGCCTGATCAATCATGACCGCCGTGGTGCCCAGAATTGGCGCCTTTGCCTCTTCCAGGCGGGTGGCCAGGTTGTTGGGAATCTGCCCGCCGGTGCTCAGAATCACGCCTTCGGGCTGCTCGAAGTCCAGGATGTCCATCACCCGCTCGAAGCTCAGCTCCTCGAAGTAGAGCCGGTCCGACACGTCGTAGTCGGTGCTCACGGTTTCAGGGTTGTAGTTGATCAGGATGGTTTTGTAGCCTTCCTTGGCGGCCGTCTGCACGGCCTGCACCCCGCACCAGTCGAACTCCACCGAGGAGCCGATGCGGTACACGCCCGATCCCAGCACGGCAATCGACTTGTTGGTTTCGGGCGTCAGGTCGTTTTCGGTGCCGTGGTAGGTGCTGTAGAGGTAATTGGTCTTGGCCGGGAATTCGGCGGCCAGCGTGTCAATCTGCTTGATGACGGGCAGCACGCCCAGGGCCTTGCGGCGGGCCCGCACCAGCAGCTCGTCGGCTTTCACGTCGCCCTCACCCAGCAGCTGCACGGCAATCTGCTGATCCGAGAAGCCGGCCTTTTTCACCTCGCGCAGCAGGGTGGTTTCCAGTCCGGCCAGGCCGTTGGCGCGGCCCGCGGCCAGCTTTTGGCCCAACTCGAAGATGGTGAACAGGCGCTGCAAAAACCAGTGGTCAATCTTGGTCAGCGTGTGCACCTGCTCCAGCGAGTAGCCGGCCTCAAAGGCGAGGTTGATGGCGAAGATGCGCTCCTCGTTGGGCTCACTCAGCAGCTTGTCGATGGTGGCGTTGTCGACGGTTTCGGGCTTATTGGCCACGAAGCCGCGCTTGCCGGTGTCCAGCATCCGCAGGCCCTTCTGAATGGCTTCCTCAAACGACTTGCCGATGGCCATCACCTCGCCCACGCTCTTCATGGCCGAGCCAATCTGCCGGTTGACGCCCTCGAACTTGCCCAAGTCCCAGCGCGGCAGCTTTACCACCACGTAGTCGAGGGCCGGCTCAAAGAAGGCCGAGGTGGTCTGGGTCACGCTGTTTTTCAGCTCCGACAGCGAGTAGCCCAGGCTCAGCTTGGCGGCCACGAAGGCCAGCGGGTAGCCCGTAGCCTTGGAGGCCAGGGCCGAGGAGCGCGACAGGCGGGCATTCACCTCAATGACGCGGTAGTCCTCGGACTTGGGGTCGAGGGCGTACTGGATGTTGCACTCGCCCACGATGCCCAGATGGCGGATGGTCTTGATGCCGATGCTGCGCAGCTTGTGGTACTCACGGTTGCTCAACGTCTGCGACGGGGCCACCACAATGCTTTCCCCGGTGTGAATGCCGATGGGGTCAAAGTTCTCCATGTTGCAGACCGTGATGCAGTTATCGTACTGGTCGCGCACCACTTCGTACTCCACTTCCTTCCAGCCCTTCAAGGATTCTTCCACCAGAATCTGGTCAGAAGTCGTGAAGGCCTGCTGGGCCAGGGTCCGCAGCTCGGTCAGGTTGTTGGCAAAGCCGCTGCCCAGGCCGCCCAGGGCAAAGGCGGCCCGCACAATAATCGGAAAGCCGATTTTCTCCCCGGCCGCCAGCGCGTCGTCCATGGTCGTGACGGCCACGCTGCGGGCGGTGAGCACGCCAATCTGGTCGAGCTTGTCCTTGAAGATGTCCCGGTCCTCGGTATCGATGATGCTCTGCACCGGCGTGCCGAGTACCTGCACGTTGTACTTCTCAAACACGCCGGCGCGGTACAACGCCACGGCGCAGTTCAGGGCCGTCTGGCCGCCGAAGGCCACCAGAATGCCGTCGGGCTTTTCCTTTTTGATGACTTCCTCCACGAAAAAGGGCGTCACGGGCAGGAAGTACACGTCGTCGGCAATGTTGTCCGACGTCTGCACGGTGGCAATGTTGGGGTTGATGAGGATGGTGCGGATGCCTTCCTCCTTCAGGGCCTTGAGGGCCTGGGAACCGGAATAATCGAACTCCCCGGCCTCGCCGATTTTCAGCGCGCCGGAACCAAGGATGAGGACTTTGTTGGGTTTGTTCATTCGAAGAGTTGGTAACAGACCACAAATACGGTCGTGTTAAAAAGGCAATCAGACTAGGTTGATTCCAGTCGTTTACTCGGGTGGGCTGGCGGCGGTTTTACGGCGTGAAGAGCGTGTCGCTTTTCACTATCTGCCATTCGCCGGACGGCTTCCTAGCCATCCAGAGTTTGATGGTGGCGTCTGCGTTTTCGCCTTCCAGGAAAAACCGGAAGGCCAGGGAATCTTTGTTGGCGCTGAGTTTCTCCACCTTGAAGTTTTTGGCGGATATTCTGCCAGTTCGACGCGTTATGCGGGGCGAGACCCGGGCCGTGCTCATGGCCTTGGACACCAAAGACCCCGGCTCCCCCAGCACGGCTTTTATGATGGTCTGCTGGCCCATATTCTTGATGAAAATGAAGGCGGCAAAAGCCAGGGCACCCAGCAGCAAATATCCCCAGATCGGGAAACCTCGGTTTTTTTCTCCCATGAGAGCGGTAGGTCAGAACAGCGGAACAATGCCTGCAAGGAACCCTTTATTCGGCTATTCCGAAAAAACGACTCGGACCGTGGCCTGAAGCAGTGGCGGATGGGCACTCCCTATAGGTTGCCCGGTTGTTCTACTTCGCGGCCTTGTGCTCTTTCACCGCCTTCAGAAAATCATCAAACAGATACTCCGTGTCTTCGGGGCCGCCGGCAGCTTCGGGGTGAAACTGGGTGGAGAAGAACGGCTTGGTTTTGTGCTTGATGCCTTCGCAAGTGCCGTCGTTGAGGTTCTCAAACAGCATGGTCCAGTCGGCGGGCAGCGTGGCGGTATCCACGGCGAAGCCGTGGTTCTGGCTGGTGATGTAGCTGCGCTTGGTACCGGTGAGCAGCACGGGCTGGTTGTGGCTGCGGTGGCCGTACTTGAGCTTGAACGTGTCGCCGCCCGCGGCCAGGCCCATGAGCTGGGAGCCCAGGCAGATGCCGAAGATGGGCTTGTCCTGGCCCAGCGCCTTTTGCAGGTGCTCGATGGTGGCCGTGCACATCTTCGGGTCGCCGGGGCCGTTGCTCAAAAACAGGCCGTCGTAGTCGAGGGTGGTGAAGTCGTAGTCCCAGGGCACGCGGATCAGCTCCACGTCGCGCTCCAGGAAGCAGCGGATGATGTTGGTCTTGGTGCCGCAGTCCACGAGCACGATTTTGTGCTGGCCCGTGCCGTAGTGCTGCACGCCTTCGGGGCTCACCTGGGCCACGAGGTTGTCCAGGTTCGGGTCGTGGAAATCAATGTCTTTTTCGGCCACGATTTTGCCCAGCATGGCGCCTTTCTCGCGCAGCTTCTTGGTCAGCATCCGGGTATCGACGCCGAAAATACCGGGGATGTTGTACTCCTTGAGCCAGTCGCCGAGGCTTTTGGCGGCATTCCAGTGGCTGTGCTCCTCGGAGTAGTAATTCACGACGAGGCCGGCAATGTGAATCTTGTCCGACTCGAAAATCTTGGAAATCGACTCGTAGAGCTCCTCGCCGGGCACGCCGTAGTTGCCCACCATCGGGTAAGTCAGCACCAGAATCTGGCCGGCAAAGGACGGGTCGGTCAGATTTTCGGGGTAGCCGGTCATGGCCGTGCTGAACACGACTTCCCCGGCCGAGGAGGTGTAGGCCCCGAAGGAAGTGCCTTCGATTTCGGTGCCGTCTTCGAGGACGAGTTTTACTTGCTTTGCGTTATTCACCCTTTGTGTCGGTTTCGTTTGAGTAACAGGTTGGAGCGGCCTGAAATCCGTTCCAGAAAATCCAAAGCCGCTGGCAGTGGTTACAGACCAGGATAGATTTCATCTGCCGGTAAAGTGCTTCCGCATCCATCATTCCTGCGTGAGCATAGTAATCGACCTCCGAAATGGTAAGCCATTCGTTCGAATTTGGGATGCTCCCGTAGCTGAGGCGGTTCCCACATTTACACAGTAGTGCGGGCATGACGACTCTTAGTCGAGAGCCGAAGCTTGGGGAATTTCCTCCACCGATTTCGCCGTCAGCGCGTACAGGGCCTGTAAAAACCGGTCGACTTCAGTCTGGGTAATGTTCAGCGGGGGCAGCAGGCGCAGCACCGTCGGGTCGGAGGCGTTGCCCACGAAAATGTGGTGCTCACTCAGCAGCTGGTCGCGCACGTCCTTGATGGGAAAGTCGTACTTGATGCCGACCATCAGCCCCCGGCCGCGGATTTCCTGGGCTCCGGCGTGGGCTTCGAGTTCTTGGCGCAGGTAGTAGCCCATTTCGGCGGCGTGCGTGAGTAGGTTTTCTTCCTCAATGACTTCGAGCACCGCCAGGGCCGCGGCGCAGGCCAGGTGGTTGCCGCCGAACGTGGTACCCAGCAGGCCGTAGGAGGCTTTCAGCTCGGGCGCAATCAGGATGCCGCCGATGGGAAAGCCGTTGCCCATGCCCTTGGCCACCGAAATAACGTCGGGCCGGATGCCGGCGTGCTGGTGGGCGAAGAACTGGCCGCTGCGGCCGTAGCCGCTCTGCACCTCGTCGGCAATGAGCAGGGCGCCGTATTGCTTGGTCAGCGCGGCCAGGCCCCGCAGAAACTCATCCGAGGGCATGATGATGCCGCCCACGCCCTGAATCGGCTCGATGATAACGGCGCACACGTCGCCAGCCTGCAACACCTGCTCCACCGCCGCCAGGTCGTAATCGAGGAAGCTGATGGCGTGATTCGCGTTGAAGGGCGCGACAATCTTGGGGTTGTCGGTGGCAGCCACGGCGCCGGAGGTGCGGCCGTGGAAAGCGCCCTTGAACGCAATAACCCGGGTTTTGCCGGTGTGGAAGGAGGCCAGCTTCAGCGCATTCTCGTTAGCCTCGGCGCCGGAGTTGCACAGAAACAGCGAGTAGTCCGCGTAGCCCGACACCTGGCCCAGCTTCGCGGCCAGCTCCCGTTGAATCGGAATCTGCACCGAGTTGGAGTAGAAGCCGATGTTCTGCAGCTGCTCGGTCAGGCGCTGCACGTAGTGCCGATGGCTGTGGCCGATGGAAATCACGGCGTGGCCCCCGTAGAAATCCAGGTACTCCTGCCCCTTATCGTCCCAGAGCGTGGCGCCCAGGGCCTTGACGGGGGTGATATTGACGAGCGGATAAACGTTGAAAAGCTCCATTAGAAAAGCACCGATTTAAGGTTGAGGCCCGTCGTTTCGGGCAGGCCAAACAGCAGGTTCATGTTTTGCACGGCCTGGCCCGAGGCGCCCTTCACCAGGTTGTCGAGTACTGAGGTGATGAGCAGCTGCTTGCCCTGCTTCTGCACGTGCAGCAGGCACTTGTTGGTATTGACCACCTGCTTGAGGTGGATTTCCGCGTCCGACACCGTGGTAAACGGGGCGCCGGCGTAGAACTTCCGGTACAGCGCCCGGGCTTCGTCCTGGGTCAGGTCCGAAGGCGTGTAGACGCTGGCGAAGATGCCCCGGGCGAAGTTGCCGCGGTAGGGAATAAAGTGAATGTCTACGGCCAGCGGCGCCTGCAGCTGGGCCAGGCTCTCCCCGATTTCGCCCAGGTGCTGGTGGGTGAAGGGCTTGTAAATGGATACGTTATTCGTGCGCCACGAAAAGTGCACCGTTTCGGCCAGGCTCTGCCCCGCCCCCGTCGAGCCGGTGATGGCCGACACGTGCACGTCGTGCTGGAGCTGGCCGGCCTGGGCCAGCGGCAGCAACGCCAGCTGGATGGCGGTGGCAAAGCAGCCGGGGTTGGCAATGCTCTGGGCCTGCTCGATGCGGCCTTTGTTGAGCTCCGGCAGCCCGTACACGAACTCCCGGCCCGCAAACTCGGCGTCGGCGGCCAGGCGGAAGTCGTTGCTCAGGTCGATGACGTGGACCGTTTCGGGCAGGCTGTTTTTCTCCAGCCAGGCTTTCGAGTTGCCGTGGCCCAGACACAGAAACACCACGTCCTCGTCGCCGACCAGCTCGGAAGAAAAGCGCAGCTCCGTCTCCCCTACCAGATCGTCGTGCACCTGATAGACGGGGTTGCCCGCATTCGACGAGCTGACAATGCCGCCCAACTCCACAAACTCGTGGTGGAGCAGAATGCGCAGCAGCTCCCCGGCCGTGTAGCCCGCACCCCCGACAATTCCGGCCTTAATTTTCATCGTTGAAGGAAGAGTGAATGCGCAGCTGGTTGCTGAAAATCTTGATAAAGCCCTTGGCGTCGCGGCCGTCCCAGGCGTCGTTTTCCTCCCCGTAGGTGGCCACCTTAGAGCGCATCATGTCGAATTTCGACTCGATGCCCTGCAGCTCAAACTGGTAGGGCTTCAGGGTCACGAACACCTTGCCCGACACCCGCTCCTGCGAGGAGGTGAGGAAAGCCTCGAAGTCGCGCATCACCGGGTCCAGGTACTGGGCCTCGTGCAGCAGCGTGCCGTACCAGTTGGCCACGTAGTCCTTGTGCAGCAGCTGCCAGCGGCTCGACGTGTGCTTTTCCAGCAGGTGGTGGGCCTTGAGCAGAATCAGCGGGGCCGGAGCCTCGAAACCCACGCGGCCCTTGATGCCCAGAATCGTGTCGCCCACGTGGGTGTCGCGGCCAATGGCGTAGGCCCCGGCCTGGTCGTTGAGCGCCTGAATCAGGGCTACCGGATCCATCGTTTCGCCATTCAGCGCCACTGGCTCCCCTTTTTCGAAGGTGATTTCCACGCTGGTGGGCTTGGTGGCCGTCAGCTGGGTTGGGTAGGCCGACTCGGGCAGGGCTTGATGGGAAGTGAGCGTTTCGACGCCGCCCACGCTGGTGCCCCAAATACCCTTGTTAATTGAGTACTTGGCCTTTTCCCAGCTCATTTCGAAGCCGTGCTTATTCAGGAAGTCGATTTCGGCCTGGCGGCTGAGCTTCAAATCCCGAATCGGGGTGATGATTTCGGTGTTGGGCGAAATCACCGAGAAAGCCACGTCGAAGCGAACCTGGTCGTTGCCGGCGCCGGTGCTGCCGTGGGCAATGTAGTCGGCCTGGTGCTCCCGGGCGTACTCGGCCAGGGCCAGGCTCTGGAACATCCGCTCCGCGCTGACGCTCAGCGGGTAAGTGTCGTTCTTGAGCACGTTGCCGAAAATCAGGTAGCGCAGGCAGTCCGTATAGAAGCGCTGGGTGACGTCGATGACCTCGTGCTTGGTCGAGCCCAGCTCGTAGGCCCGCTTCTCGATGGCGGCCAGTTCCTCGTCGGAAAAGCCGCCGGAGTTGACGATAACCGTATGCACTTCCAGACCCAGCTCCCGGGTCAGATACACCACGCAGAACGAGGTATCCAACCCGCCGCTGTACGCTAATACTACCTTCTTTTTCATGAGTTGTTGAATGGTTTCAGAACCTATTCCTGGGCTTTAGAACGTCATTCCGAGCTGGCCGAGGAACCTCGCGGGCTGACGGTTGATTGGCAATCCAACATCAGCAGGAGAGATGCTTCGCTGAGGCTCAGCATGACGTTGTTTTTGATCTTTCTCTACTCCTGGCTCAGGATTTCAATGCTTTCCTGGGCAATCTTGCCGTATTGGTCGTCGAGCTTGTCGTAGACCATGCCGGTGCACAGGCACATCTTGCGCTGGTTTTCCTGCAGAATCGGGTAGTTCTTGCAGCCCATGCAGCCCTTCCAGAAGTCGTCGGACTGGGTCAGGTCGGGGAAAGCCACGGGGCGGTAGCCCAGCTCGGAGTTGATTTTCATCACGGCCCCGCTGGTGGTGATACCGAAGATTTTGGCCTGCGGGTACTTCGTCCGGGACAGCTCAAACACCCGGTGCTTGATGGCCCGGCCCAGCCCTTCCTTGCGCAGCTCGGTATTCACGATCAGGCCGGAGTTGACGACAAACTTGTTGTCTTCGAAGGTTTCGATGTAGCAGAAGCCGGCCAGCACGTCGTCGACGAAGGCAATAATAGCATCGCCCCGTTCCATCTTCTTTTTCAGATAGTTAGGGTCGCGCTTGGCAATGCCAACGCCGCGGGAGCGGGCAGATTCCTCGTACCACTGACAAAGGGTTTCCACGTACTGCGCATCGGCAGCCGTAGCGACTCGTAATAGCATGGTCAAAGCTCGGTTGGTCACCGCTGTATACGGCAACAGACTCGGAAAGACGAAAAGGGAGGAGCTAGAAACGTCGCGCAGGGACGAGTCTGGGCAACACTCGGAACAAGATCCGGTGGGTGGGAAAACAGCCCGGAAGCGGGCGGGAGCAGGCAAACGCTGCGGGCGGAACAGTGCGGCGCGGGGGCCGGCAAACGTCACACGGGGAAATTACACTCGGACCAGGTCAGTTAGTCGTAAAAGTTCTCTTCAGGTGGGGTCGAATACTTGCGGACCCCGCGCCGGTTCAAAAAAGCAGCCGGCGAATTATTGCAGCCAGCACCTAAGCTGGCATTATTCGCACGACCAGCGTAGGTCGTCGCAGAAGCGCAATAGAGGAGAGACGAATCATGACGGGTGCCGCGGGGCGGCGAAGGGAGTGTTTCGCGCTTTAAATCGTTTAAACCGCTAAATCGTTGCAAAACTAGAGGTTTTTTTTTTGGAAACTTTGCCGCTCCGGCCCGAAAAAAACCCCGCAACTTTGCCCCCGGGCGCCGCTGGCCGCGGCCGACGAATTCGTAAAATCCGGCGTATCTGGCCTCTGCGCCCCACCTTTCCCTTTTTCTTCCGGTATGAGCGAAGTCCTAAAAATTTTCAAAATCGGCGGCGGCATCATCGACGACCTAGCCCAGTTGAGCGAGTTCCTGACCGAGCTGGCCCGGGTGCCCGGCCCCAAGGTGCTCGTGCACGGCGGCGGCAAGGGCGCCAGCCAGATGCTCCAGGACTTGGGCATCGAGCCCCGCATGGTGCAGGGCCGCCGCATCACCGACGCGGCCACGCTCGACATCGTGACCATGTTTTACGCCGGCAAGACCAATAAGCAGGTGGTGGCCCTGCTCCAGCAGCGGGGCGTGAATGCCCTGGGCCTAAGTGGGGCCGACGGCAACGTCATCCGCGCCGCTAAGCGCCCGGTCAAGGACATCGACTACGGCTTTGTGGGCGACCTGGACGCGCGGAGCGTGAATGCCGCCCTGCTGGTCCAGTTGCTCGGTGCCGGCCTCACGCCCGTGCTCTGCGCCATCACCCACGACGGGCAGGGCCAGCTGCTCAATACCAACGCCGACACCATTGCCAGCTCGGTGGCCGTGGCCCTGGCCCACAGCTACGAAGTCGAGCTGCATTTCTGCTTTGAAAAGAACGGTGTGCTCACCGATGTCAACGACGACAGCTCGGTGATTCCGCGCATCACGCCCGGGCTTTACCAGGAGCTCAAGGCCAGCGGGGCCATTGCCGCCGGCATGGTGCCCAAGCTCGACAACGCCTTTGCTGCCCTCGAGGCCGGCGTGGAAAAAGTGGTGATTGAAAACGCGCTGCGCATCAACGACCCCGTAAAAACTGTGCTATGCCGGAGCTAGAGCCGCTGACCACCGACGCCATTACGCTGCTCACCGAGCTGATTCAGACCCCGTCGTTTTCGCGGGAGGAAGACCAGACCGCGGAGCTGATTTTCCGCTTCCTAGCCTTCCACGGCGCCCACCCCCAGCGCGACAAAAACAACGTCTGGGCCCTGTCCCGGCACTTCGACGCGAGTAAGCCCACTATTCTGCTCAACTCCCACCACGACACGGTGAAGCCCGGCGCCAGCTGGAGCTACGACCCGTTTGGGGCCGCGGTGGAAGGCGACCAGCTGACGGGCCTGGGCAGCAACGACGCGGGGGCTTCGGCCGTGAGCTTGCTGGCTACGTTTCTGCACCTGCACGCGCGCCCGGATTTGCCCTTCAACCTGATCTGCGCCATTACGGCCGAAGAAGAAGTGTCGGGCGCCGACGGGATTCGTCGCCTGCTCCCGCTGCTGCCCGAAATTGCGCTGGGCATCGTGGGCGAGCCGACCCAGATGCAGCTGGCGGTGGCCGAGAAAGGACTCGTGGTGCTCGACTGCGTGGCCCATGGCCGCACCGGGCACGCCGCCCGCGACGAGGGCGAGAATGCCCTGTACAAGGCCGTGGTAGACATTGAGTGGATACGGCAGTTCCGTTTCCCGGAAGTGTCGCCGCTGCTCGGGCCGGTGAAGATGACCGTGACGCAAATCAGCGCGGGCAGCCAGCACAACGTGGTGCCGGACCGCTGCCAGTTCGTGGTCGACGTGCGCACCAACGAGCTGTACTCCAACGCCGAAGTTGTGGAGCTGGTGCGGGCCCACGTGCAGAGCGAGGTCACGCCTCGCTCCACTCACCTGAATTCCTCGCGCATCGCGCCCGAGCACCCACTGGTGCGCCGGGCCGTGGCTCTAGGGCTCGAAACCTTCGGCTCGGCTACGCTCTCGGACCAAAGCATGATGCCCTTTGCCACCGTCAAGATCGGGCCCGGCGACTCGGCCCGCTCCCACACCCCGGACGAGTTTATCTTGCTCAGCGAAATCCGGGCGGGCATCCGCGGTTACGTGGCCCTGCTTGACGGGCTGACGCTGTAAACCTTCAGCTACACGGCTTCGAGCACGTTGAGGTCAATCTTGCGCATCTGCATCAGGGCCGCCGCCACCCGCCCAGCTTTTTCCCGGTCGGGGCTGCTCATCAGCCGGGGCAGCGCCGTGGGCACCACCTGCCAGGACACGCCAAACTTGTCGGTGAGCCAGCCGCACTGCCCCTCCTCGCCTCCGTCGGCCGTCAGCGTGGCCCAGACTTTATCCACCTCCGCCTGGCTTTCGCAGTTGACGCACAGCGAGATGCCGGCCGAAAAGCCGAAGTGCGGGCCGCCGTTCATGGCAATGTAGGGCTGGCCGCTGAGTTCGAACTGCACCACCATGGCGCTGCCCGCGGGCCGGGGCGTACCCGCCGGATACGGCGTGATGCTGGTAATCTGGGAGCCGGGAAACAGGCTCGTGTAGAGCCGGGCGGCTTCCTCGGCCTGGCTGTCGAAGGTCAGGAAAGTGGTAATTTTCTGCATGGCGCGGGGCGTGATAAGTGAAAAAGTAAATATACCTGAGCGGCCGGCCGGCGGCACAGGCGAAAAACGACAAAAACCGGGCGGATTCCGACACTACCTTTGCGGCTGCGTACAAGCTCCCGCACGCTGCACCACCTGTACACCCGAAGCCCCGCGGCTTCGCTAGAGACGTAACAACATGAAAATCTGGGATAAGGGCATTGCCGTTGACCAAAAAATCGAGCAGTTCACCGTCGGTAAGGACCGGGAGCTGGATATGTACCTGGCCCAGTTCGACGTGCAGGCTTCCCGGGCCCAGGCCAACATGCTGGCTTCGGCGGGCCTGATTTCGGACGCCGAAAACGACCAGCTCCAGCAGGGCCTCACGGAGCTGGCCGCCCAGATCGAAGCCGGCACGTTCACCATCGACGAGAGCTTCGAGGACGTGCACTCCAAAATCGAGGCCTACCTGACCGAGAAGTTCGGCGACGCGGGCAAGAAAATCCACACCGCCCGCTCCCGCAACGACCAAGTGCTGACCGCCATTCAGCTGTTTCTGAAGGACTACACCAAGCGGGCGGCGGTTAAAATGCTGGAGCTAAGCCAAGTGCTGCTGCAGAAAGCGCAGGCGCACCAAGCCGACCTGATGCCGGGCTACACCCACTTTCAGGCGGCCATGCCCAGCTCGTTCGGGCTGTGGTTTTCGGCCTACGCCGAGCACCTGCTACTGGACATGGCCTTGTTTGAGGCGGCCCACACCGTGGCCGACCAGAATCCGCTGGGCTCGGGCGCAGGCTTCGGCTCCTCCTTCCCCATCGATAGGCAGATGACAACCCGGGAAATGGGCTTTGGCAGCCTGGCCGTGAGCAGCGTGGGCGCCCAGATGCTGCGGGGCAAGACCGAGAAAACCGTGGCCTTTGCCCTGGCCGGGGCCGCCGGCACCCTAGGCAAGCTAGCCTACGACCTGGTGATGTACAACTCCCAGGATATGGCCTTCGTGGAGCTGCCCAAGGAGTTTACCACCGGCTCGAGCATCATGCCCCACAAGAAAAACCCCGACGTGTTCGAGCTGATCCGGGCCCGCTGCAACACCCTGCAGGCCTTGCCCAACACGCTGATTCTGGCCACTAGCAACCTGCCCAGCGGCTACCACCGCGACTTTCAGATCCTGAAGGAGCTGCTGTTCGAGCCCCTGACCCAGTTTCTCGACATTCTGGACATGCTGCTCTTTGCCCTGCCCCAGCTTAAGATCAAGCCCGACCTGCTCAACCAAGCCAAATACGACGCGGTGTTTTCGGTGGAGAACATCAACCAGCTCATTCAGACCGGCACGCCCTTCCGCACGGCCTACGTGCAGGTGGGTCAGGCCGTGGAAGACGGCTCCTATGTGCCCCACCGCGAGTTTCACACCACCCACCTGGGCAGCGTGCACAACCTCGGGCTGGCCGAAATCGAAGCCAAGATTGCGCGGCTACGCGCCTCGAGCCAAGTGCTGAAATAAGGCAAGCAGCAGGCCCCAGCATCGCGCCACCCGTGGTCGGCGTCGTCAACCTCGCGGCCAGCCGACATTGCGCAGCGCCCAATACCGGTGGCTACCCCCAAGGCCCTTTCCCGCTTGCGTGGGAAAGGGCCTTGCTCATTTTGGGGACTGGCGGCCGCCAAAGGGCACCGGCCCTACTGGGGGCCGGCGGGCGCAGGGCCAGTCGGCAAAGCAACCGAAAAGAGCGTACCCTTGCCGAGCTGACTCTGGACCGTGACGGTACCGCCCGCGTTTTCGGCAATGCGCTTGACCATGTACAAGCCAAGGCCGGAGCCTTCGACGTGACTGTGCAGGCGCTGAAACATGGCGAAGATCTGCGCTTCGCGCTGAGCGTTCAGTTCGATGCCGAGCCCATTGTCTTGCACGTCCAGCACCACAAACCCTTCCTTGGCGCGGGCGTGCACCTGAACCCGCAGGGGGCGGCCGGGTTGGTGGTACTTCAGAGCGTTGCCAAGCAGGTTGGCCACCACCGAGCGCAGGTTCTTGGCCGAGATGAGCAACGGCGGACAGTGGTTCACGTCCACTTCCACGGTCCCACCGATTTTTGCCAGCTGCGGCGCCAGGTCCAGGCACACGTCGTCGATGACCCGGGCCAGATCGACGGCTTCGGTAGCCGGCTCAGACTCCCGTTGCAGCTTGTTCACGTCCGCTAGGTGCTCGATAGTGCGCTTGAAGCGGTTCACCGAGTCGTGCATCAGCGTCAGAATGTGCCCCGTTTCTCCGGCCATCAAGGGCGCGGGCAGCTGGTGGTGGAGCAGATCGAGCAGGCCCTCAATGTTGGTGATGGGAGCCTTCAGATCGTGGGAGGCGATGTAGATGAAGTTGTCGAGGTCAGTGTTGGTGCGGCTGAGCTTCTGGTTGGTGAGGCCCAAGGCTTCGTTGATCAGCTTCAACTGCTCGGTGCGCTCCTGTACCCGGGATTCCAGCTCCTGATTGAGCTGTTCCATTTGCTGGCGGCCTTTCTTTTCGGCGGCCTGCGACTCCCGCAGCGCTATTTCCACCGCGGTGCGGGGCTGGTCGGCGGTATCGGTGAAACTGACCAGTAAGCAGTTGCCGGAGCGGCGGGCGGCCAGGCAGTAGTAGTTGTCGTAGCCGTCGGCCTGGTAGTTGATGTCGTAGCGGCGGGGCTCCCCGGTCACGAAGGCATCCACGTGAAACGCAAACGTGCCGTGCTCGATGCTGTGCGGCCACTGCTGGTTATGGGTGAGCGTGGGCCGCTCCGGCATGCTCATCATCCGCTGCGCCACCGGGTTGAGGTACTCGAAGGTGAAATCGGTGATGGTGCCGGCCGCGTCGTACATCGGCGTGTAGACGATGATGCCGGTGAGCGAGACGGCCAGCAGGTCGTTGAGCAACGCTTCGGGCGGTGCAAACAGCGTGAGCGAAGCAGCCGGAGGAATGGACATAGGGGAGCCAAGTAAAGCCAGGGAACCCGCGGACAGCACCCCGACAGGCCCGGCTAAGGTACGAATTGCGCCGGGCTAGCGGCCGGGTGCACCGGGCAGGCTACTTATTCGGGGCGCCCTGCTCGATCCAGCAGCGGATCAGGTCCCGCTCCTCCTGGGTCATGTTGGTTTTGTTGTTCTGGGGCATGGTCTTGGTCACGACCACGCGCTGCATGATCTTGTCCTTGAGGCGGATAATATCCTCGGGGGTGTCGTATTTGACGCCGTTGGGGGCCACCTTAAACACCTCGTCGGTGGGGTTGGAAGAGTGGCAGCGCACGCAGCGGTTCTGCACGATGCCCTGCACCTGGGCGATGCTCACGGGGGCGCAGGCGGCGGCCCCGGCCGTCTCGTTCTTGGGCGCCGTGACAAACGCCACCGCCAGCAGAAACAGGGCCGAAGCGGGCAGTACCAGGGCCGTAGCCTGCTTTTTCTCGCGCAGGTTCATCCAGTGCTTCACGCCCGCCGTGCCGACAGTGATGGCAATCAGTACGGCCCAGGGGTAGGCGTTGCCGAAGGTGCTGGGGAAGTGGTTGCTGACCATCACAAACAGCACCGGTAGGGTGAAGTAGTTGTTGTGCAACGACCGGTTCAGGGCATTTTTGGCCAGCTGCGGATTCAGCGGCAACCCCTCGGTGGCGGCCTTCACCATGGCCTTCTGGGCCGGAATGATGACGAAGAACACGTTGGCCACCATCAGCGTGCCGAGCATGGCCCCGAAGTGGATGTAGGCCGCCCGGGCGCTGAACACGTGGCAGTAGAAAAACGCAAACCCCGTCAGCACCAAAGCGCCCACGACCATAAACCACCGCATCTTGGTCACGAGTGGGGTTTTGCACAGCCCGTCGTACACGAGCCAGGCCGCCACAAACGAGCCGATGCCCAGGGCCACGCCGGCCAGCGGGCTCAGCTCCAGCACCTTGGGGTCGATGAGCATGGAGCCGGCGTTGAAGTAGTACACCACGAACAGCAGGCTGAAGCCCGAGAGCCAGGTGAAGTAAGCTTCGTACTTAAACCAGTGCAGGTCGCGGGGAATCTGGGCGGGGGCCAGCTTGTACTTTTCGAGGTAGTAGAAGCCCCCGCCGTGCACGGCCCAGAGGTTGCCGGCCAGCTCCTCGCGCACGTTGTGGGTGCGGTTCAGCGCATTTTCCAGGAACACAAAGTAGAACGAGGCGCCAATCCAGGCAATGCCGAAGGTGATGTGCATCAGGCGCACCACGATGTTCATCCATTCCATCAAATGGCCCTCGTAGGCCGTGCCCCGCACGAACAGGTAAGTCACGGCCAGCAGGTAGCCCACGGCCAGCAGGATCAGGGCGTAGGAAAAACCTTGCATTGTAAGGCCGCTTTCTCCTAGCTTGCCGCCCCCCTCCCGGGTTTTGGCCACGCGCTGCAGGGCGTAAATCACGCCGAGCAGGAACAGGAACACCAGAAAAGCGGCACCGAAAGTAAGCAGTCGAATCATGCGGGGCAGGAGCAAAAGCAGGGCGCCAAACGGCGCCGGTGGACGGAAGGATACGAGTGGGTTTGCCGCAAAATATCCACCTTACCGCCGGAACGACGCGCTGCGCTGCGGCGCAGGACTGCCTTCCACTTTGCCCGGCCAGCCCGCGGCAACGAGCTTCCGTTGAGGAAAAAACCCGGGACGGGGCCCCGAATCAGCCCCCAATTTACAGAGAAAAATGTCAGACCTCGCCATAAAAAGTCAGCGCGTTGTAACCCCCGACGGCCTGCGCCCCGCCCTGGTGCTCATCGAAAACGGTAAAATCACCGAACTGCGCGACGTGGAGGCGGAAGTGGATTGTACCGTTATCGACGTGGGCAGCCGCGCCCTGCTGCCGGGCGTCATTGACCCGCACGTGCACATCAACGAGCCGGGCCGCACCGACTGGGAAGGCTTCAACACGGCCACCCGCGCCGCCCTGGCCGGGGGCCTGACCACGCTTGTGGACATGCCGCTGAACTCCAGCCCGGTGACGACCTCGGTGGCCAACTTCGAGCAGAAACTAGCCGCTACCCAGGGCCAGCTGCACACCAACGTGGGCTTCTGGGGCGGCATCGTGCCCGGCAACGCGGCCGAGGTGGAAGGACTGATTCAGCGGGGCGTGCTGGGCTTCAAGGCCTTTCTGACCCACTCCGGCATCGACGACTTCCCCAACGCCACCGAGGCCGATTTGCGCCAGGCAATGCCCATCCTGGCCCGGCACGGCCTGCCCCTGTTGGTGCACTGCGAGCTGACCACCGACGACGCGGAATGGAAGCAGCACGATAAGCAGTCCTACCAAAATTACTTGGCCTCCCGGCCCAAAGAATGGGAAGACGAGGCCGTGGCGCTGATGATCCGGCTCTGCGCCGAAACCCGCTGCCCCGTGCACATCGTGCACTTGTCGTCGGCCAACTCCATTGCCCCCATTGCTGCGGCCAAGGCTCAGGGGCTGCCGCTGACGGTGGAAACCGGCCAGCACTACCTGTTTTTCAACGCCGAGGACATTCCCGACGGGCAAACCCGGTTTAAGTGCGCCCCGCCGATTCGGGAAAAGGAAAACAACGACCAGCTCTGGGCGGCCCTGCAAACCGGCATTATCGACTTCGTGGCCACCGACCACTCCCCCGCCCCGCCCGAACTCAAGCAGATTGAAACCGGCGACTTTACCACCGCCTGGGGCGGCATTGCCTCCCTGCAGCTGGCCCTGCCCGTACTCTGGACCGCCGCTCAGCAGCGCGGGGCCACGCTCAACGACCTAGCGAAATGGCTGAGCGAAAACCCGGCGAAGCTGGCCGGGCAGGCTCACCGCAAGGGCCGCATTGCCCCCGGCTACGACGCCGACCTGCTGGTGCTGGACCCGGAAAACAGTTTTCAAGTCACTGAAGCTCTGATTCAGCACAAACACAAAGTGTCGCCTTATCTTGGGCTCGAATTGCGGGGCGTAGTG
This sequence comes from Hymenobacter persicinus, assembly GCF_004167665.1. Lineage (GTDB taxonomy): Bacteria > Bacteroidota > Bacteroidia > Cytophagales > Hymenobacteraceae > Hymenobacter > Hymenobacter persicinus. The sequence continues at coordinate 20,661 of NZ_SEWE01000058.1, forward strand.
GAGCAGACCTTCCTCCACGGCGAGCTGGTGTACCAGCGCCCCGAATTCGTCCAACTCAATCAAGGCCAACTTTTAACCCGCTAACTGGGTGGAAAACTTTATTGCCCGCGCCGAAAAAACTCTGGCGCGCATTCACGAATTAGCCGCCATCAGCGAGGACGCCGACGGCGTCACGCGCACGTTCGGCACGCCGGCTTTTCTGCGCGGCAGCGCCCTGGTCCAAAGCTGGTTTGAGCAAGCCGGCCTGCGCACCCGCCTCGACAGCATCGGCAACGTGCGCGGCCGGCTGGTGAGCCAGCATCCCGGGGCCAAAACCTTCGTCATTGCCTCCCACATCGATACGGTGGTCAACGCCGGGCGCTTCGACGGGCCGCTGGGCGTGCTGCTGGGCCTGGACTTGCTCGAAAGCCTACGGGCGCGCAATGTGGAGCTGCCGTTTCACGTCGAGCTGATTGCCTTCAGCGACGAGGAAGGCGTGCGGTTTCATACCACCTACCTGGGCAGCAAAGTCGTGGCCGGCTCCTTCGACCAGAGCCTGCTGACCAAAACCGACGCGGCCGGCATTTCCCTCACCGACGCCATCCACACCATGGGCGGCAACGCGGCCACCCTTGCCGCCGACGCCATTCCTGCCGACCAGTGGCTAGGCTATTTCGAAGCGCACATCGAGCAGGGTCCGGTGCTCTGGGAGCGGAACATTCCCGTGGCCCTCGTCACGGCCATTGCCGGGCAGCGCCGCGTTGAGCTGACCTTTAAGGGCATGGCCGGGCACGCCGGCACGGTGCCCATGCACATGCGCCAGGATGCGCTGGCCGGCACCG
>NZ_SEWE01000059.1 GCF_004167665.1 Hymenobacter persicinus
TGAGTAGGGAATGTGCAGGCTGAGCACTTCGGCCCGGGCCCGCAGCTCTTGCAGGGGCACCAGCACGGCGTTGCCGTCGCCGCCCACGGCCGGATCGGCGTCGTGGGCCAGCACGGTGCAGCCGAAAGCACTGAGGCGGCGGGCAAAGGAGCGGCCCATGTGGCCGTAGCCCAGCAGCCCGATGGTTTTGCCCCCGATTTCCTCCCCCCGGTTGGCCTCGCGCCGCCAGGAGCCGGAGCGCACCTCGTGGTCGGCGCGGGCCACGTTGCGAAACAGGGCCAGCAGCAGCCCCACGGCGTACTCCCCCACCGCGTCCCGGTTGCCTTCCGGGGCGTTGAGCAAAGTCACGCCCGCCGCGGCCAGGGCCTCCTCATCAATGTTATCGACGCCGGCCCCGGCCCGGGCCACGTAACGCAGGTGCGGGCCGTGGGCCAGCAGCGCCGCCGTGATGCGCAGCTTGGAGCGTACCACCAGCCCGTCGTAGGGCTGGGCGGCCAGGGCAGCGGGTACTTCGGCGGCCGTCAGGTCGGGGCGGTAGTGCAGCGTCACGCCGAGCGGCTCGAGCAGTTCGGGCAGCGAGGGATGCATTTCATCGATGACCAGGCAGAGTGACATAGCTATTCAGGCAATACTAAAGAATGACACGGCGCCAACCACTTTTTCTGAGTGGTCGGCTCACTTAGCCTCTACTCCTGGGGTTCGTCCACTACTGGCTCGAAGTCCGCGGTGCCACCGGCCCGGTGCTTTTCCACGTAGTTGGTCAGCCACACGAAGTCGGCCACGCCCAGCTGCTCGGCGCGCTTGTTGAAGATGGGGTCGGTGGTGACTTCGGCGCTCATGCCGAAGGGTTTCACGGCGTTGCGGAGCGTTTTGCGGCGGGTGGCAAAGGCCTGCTTCACCACCTTGAAAAACAGCTTCTCGTCGCAGTCGAGCTTTTCGGTGTCGTTGCGCCGCAGCCGCAGCACTGCCGACTGCACCTTGGGCGGCGGAATAAACACGTGGGGCGGTACCAGAAACAGCAGCTCCACGGTGTAGTAAGCCTGCAGCAGCACGCTCAGGATACCATAAACCTTGGAGCCCGGCCCCTCGGCCATGCGCTCGGCCACTTCCTTTTGCAGCATGCCCACCACCTCGCGCACCTGCTGGCGGTGGTCGAGCACCTTGAAGAAAATCTGGGTGGAGATGTTGTAGGGGAAATTGCCGATGATGCTCAGCGGCTCATTGTTGAACAGCTGCCCCAGGTCCTGCTTGAGAAAGTCGGCAGAGAGGATGCGGCCGTGCAGGTCCGGGAAGTTGCGCTCCAAGTAGGCCACCGACTCCCGGTCAATTTCGATGACGGTGGTCGTGTACTCGGGGTGCTGGAGCAGGTCGCCGGTGAGCACGCCCATGCCGGGCCCGATTTCCAGCACCTGGGTCACGCCGTCGGGCAGGCGCAGGGCTTCCACGATGCGGCGGGCAATATCGGGCTCGGCCAGAAAGTGCTGACCGAGGTGTTTTTTGGGGCTGACGTGGTCCATGGGCGGAAGCTGGGAAAGTGGAGCCGGGCGGCGGGCAGGTGGGCCGGGTAGCGGCCGGCAAATCTGGGAAGCTCGGCCCTGGCCCGCTTCCCTCTCCGCCGGCCGGCTTCCGGCTCCTTTAAAAAAACGCCTACCTTGCGCGGCCTAAATGGCCCCAAAGATACGTCCGTCTATGCCGATTCAACTAGCCACCGCCGCCGCCCTGCCCGCCCAGGCCGATTCCGTCTTCCTGCTGCCCGCCGGCGCTCAGGAGTTGCCAGCCGCCGTAGCCGACCTGCACGAAGCCGCCCGCCAGTACGTGGCCGACCAGCTCGCCGCTGATTCCAAGCTCATTACGGTGAATCATTACTCGCACCGGCACTACTTCGTGGTGGCCAGCGCCAAGGGCTCGGCCCAGCTGATTGCCGAAGCCATGCGCAAAAGCGGCCACCAACTCCACGCCCAGGTGAAGGCTGATAAAGTGGCAGAACTCTACGTGCAGGATCTGTCCGACAGCCCCGACGGCGCGCTGGCCCTGGCCCTGGCCGAGGGGCTGTACCTGACTTCTTACGAGTTTGAGGGCTACAAAACCGACGAGAAATCGAAAAAACCCGCCGCCCTGACCCGGGTGGTGCTGGTCGGCGGCGCCGCGGCCGAAGCCGTGCAGCAGCTCGACAACCTGCTCCAGGGCGTGTGCCTGGCCCGGGACCTGATCAACGCCCCGCTCAATAAGCTCAACGCCACCCAGTTTGCGGAGCGCATGGCCGAGGCCGGCGACGCGGCCGGCTACCAGACCGAAATCTTTGACCTGGTTCGCATCGAGGCCCTGCGCATGGGCGGCCTGCTGGCCGTGAATATGGGCAGCCCCGAGCCGCCCACGTTTACCATCATGGAGTGGAAGCCCGACAATGCCCGCAACTCCAAACCCTCCGTGCTGGTGGGCAAGGGCGTGGTCTTCGACACTGGCGGCCTGAGCTTGAAGCCCACGCCCGGCTCGATGGACATCATGAAGTGCGACATGTCGGGCGGGGCGGCCGTGACGGGCGTGCTGTATGCGCTGGCCAAAAACAAGATGCCGGTCCACGTTATCGGCCTGGTGCCCGCCACCGACAACCGCCCCGGCGGCATGGCCTACGCCCCCGGCGACGTGCTCACGATGTACAGCGGCCTGACCGTGGAAGTGCTCAACACCGACGCCGAGGGCCGCCTGATTCTGGCCGATGCCCTGGCTTTTGCCAAGAAGTACGAGCCGGAACTGGTCTTCGACATTGCCACGCTCACCGGCGCCGCGGCCCGCGCCATCGGCAAGGAAGGCATCGTGGGCATGGGCACCGCCGACGACGAGCAGATGCTGGCCCTCAAGCAGGCCGGTCAGCGCGTGCACGAGCGGGTGGTGGAGTTTCCGCTCTGGGATGAGTACGCCGACCACATCAAGTCCGACATTGCCGACATCAACAACCTGGGCAAGGGCGAGGCCGGCGCTATTTCGGCCGGCAAGTTCCTGGAGCGGTTCACCGAAGGCTACCCCTGGATTCACCTCGACATTGCCGGCCCGGCCTACCTCACCGCCCCCGACTCTTACCGCGGCAAGGGCGGCACCGGCACCAGCGTGCGGCTGCTCTACGACTTCCTGGTCAACCAGAAATAAGCAGCGCGTCCTGCTGAGCGCAGCCGAAGCATCTCGCGGGCTGGCGTTGCGCTGCTGAATTCTCTTGTTCAGCCATTTGCTCTGGCCCTGCCGGCGAAATGCGTCGCGTTGCTTAGCATGACGCTCTGATACCTAACCCCGAGTACCATCCAACCACCACCCCATGAGTAATCTGCCCCGCCTCGGTATTTCAGTCGGCGACCTGGCCGGCATCGGGCCGGAAATCATTTATAAAACCCTGCTCGACAGCCGCCTGCTCAAGTACTGCACGCCCGTCGTGTATGGCACGGCCACCGCGCTGTTCGATGATTTTCCCGCCGACCAGCAGGCTGAGCCCCTCACCTTCCGCCAGGTGCGCGCCGCGGCCGACATTGCCGCCGGCAAGCCCAACGCCGTTACTTGCTGGGAAGAAGACTTCACGCTCACCCCCGGCCAGCCCAGCGAGGCTTCGGGCCGCGCCGCCCGGCTTTCGCTCTTGGCCGCCGCCCGCGACCTGAAGGACGGCTTGCTCGACGCGCTGGTCACGGCGCCCATCAGCAAGGAAAACACCCAGGCCGACGACTTCCGCTACCCCGGCCACACCGAGTTCCTGACCAGTTTTTTCGGCGCCCCCGAGAGTTTGATGCTGCTGGCCAGCGAGGAGCTGCGGGTGGCCACCGCCACCGGCCACATAGCCCTCAAAGAGGTACCCGCCAAGCTGACCCGGGAGCTGCTCACGGCCAAGCTGCGCATCCTGCTGAAGTCGTTGAAGCAGGACTTCGGTATCGATAAGCCCCGGGTAGCCGTGCTGGGCCTCAACCCCCACGCCGGCGAAAACGGCCTGCTGGGCACCGAGGAGAAAGAGCTCGTCAACCCCGTAATCCAGCAGTTTCTGCAGGAAGGCCACCTCGTGTATGGCACTTTCCCCGCCGACGGCTACTTCGGTACCGGGCAGTTCCGCAAGTTCGACGCCACGCTAGCTCTCTACCACGACCAGGGCCTGATTCCGTTCAAGACCCTGGCCTTTGAGCGGGGCGTCAACTTCACGGCCGGCCTGCCCGTCATCCGCACCTCCCCCGACCACGGCACGGCCTACAGCCTGGCCGGGCAGTTCAAGGCCGACGAAACGTCGTTCCGCGAAGCCTTGTACATGGCCTGCGACCTGGTGCAGCAACGCAACAAGTACGCCGGCATCAAGCCTCTCATTCCGGGTCCGCCCCCGCGCGGCGGCCGGCACGAGTAGAGTCGAAGTATCCTTGTAACCCTGCTAATTGCCCGCTTCAAATTGCATTTGGGGTGGGCAATTGACTTTTTTTTCGGCGGCCTGCTTGCGCGCAGATTGCGGTTTAACCCGTTACTAACAAGGCACATAAACTGTATTAGCATAATTTCGTTTCTGCGTATCTTCTTTCCAAAAACGAAACTTTGTTTGCGGTTTCAAAACTCGGTCCGTAGCTTTGTAGTCGCAATGCGTGGGAAAGCCCGCGGCATTGGCTTGTTCACCTTGCTCGCATGACGCTTCAAACGCCCGCCGACTACCGTACTGCCCTGCGCCGCCTCGATGCGCTGGCCGCTGCCGGCGTGGAGGGCAATGCGGCGCTGGAAGCCGAGTTTCGGGAGCTGATTGTGGCCCTCGACGCCTACGAAGGCCAGCTGGGCCTGCTGCCAATTCCGACGCTACCAACCTCGCTGGCCGAAATGATTGAGCTCAAGCGGCAGCAGATGCGCCTCAAGCAAAAAGAGCTGGCCCAGCTGCTCGAAGTTCCCGCCGGCCGCCTCTCCCAGATTCTGAGCGGCAAGCGGCGCGTCACGCTCGACCTGGCCAAACGCCTCTACGAGCGGCTCGGCATCCCGTCCGACTTCATTCTCAAAAACGCCTAGCCTGCCGCCCACGTAGGCACTGACTTTTCAAAAACGGGGAAAACGTACTACTTTTGCCCCCTGCTATAGACTCAACCGTGAAAAAGGACTCGCAATACGATTTGGCAATTGCCAAGCTGGCCCACAAAACGCACCACTTTGCGTTTGAGCTGGGGCGCGACTTCTTCGCCCAGTTTGAGCAGAATCTGGTGCAGGACGGCACCCTCCACGCCGACGTGACGCTGGACAAAACCGACCGCCTCATCACCCTGGACTTTCACATCACCGGCACCGTGCGCCTCATCTGCGACCGGAGCCTGGATGAGTTTGACCAACCCCTCGACATCCGGGAGCAGTTGCTCGTGCGCTTTGGCGACCGGGAAGTGGAGCTCGACGACAACGTGCTGCAAATCACGCCCGAGACCCAGACCCTGCCCATTGCCCAGCACCTGTTCGACTACATCGGGCTGGCCCTGCCGATGAAGAAGCTGCACCCGCGCTTCCAGAACGAGCCCGACGAAAACCCCGACGCCGACAGCAAGCTCATCTTCACCACCCGCCAGCCCGGCGACGATGACGATGACGACGAGGCCGGCGACCCCCGCTGGGCCGCCCTGCGCAACCTGAACTAGGCACGCGGCTCTATTTACTTTTCAACACTCAACATTTACCTTTTTTTGACTCATGGCACATCCTAAACGCCGGACCTCCAAAACCCGCCGCGACAAACGTCGCACCCACCACCAGCTGACCCCGAAGGCAGTAACCATCTGCTCGAACACCGGTGAGCTGCACCTGCGTCACAAGGCCTACGTAGTGGACGGCGACCTGTACCTGCACGGCAAAGTAGCCATCAAGGACTACGCTCCCGTTGCTGCCGCGGCTGCTCCTGCTTCCGACGAAGAATAAGCTCCGCCAGGCCGGCTGTCCCGGCCCGTCTTCCCGACTCCGTACCTCTTGATACCTCGTACATGAAGATAGCCCTGGACGCAATGGGGGGTGATTTCGCTCCTCAGGCTGCCGTCGACGGCGCGGTGCTGGCCGCGGCAAAGCTGGCCGGCAAAGCTCAGATTGTGCTCATCGGCCAGGAAGAAGCCGTGCGCCCCATGCTCGAGCAGCATGGGGCCGCGGCCGCCAGCCTGGAGTTTGTGCACGCTTCCCAGATCATCGAGATGGGTGAGCATCCGGCCAAAGCCTACCAGCAGAAGCAGGATTCGAGTATTGCCGTGGGCTACCGCATGCTGCACGCCGGCGAAGTGGAAGCATTCTGCTCCGCCGGCAACACGGGCGCCATGCTCGTGGGTGCCATGTTTAGCGTCAAACCCGTTTCGGGCGTTATGCGTCCGGCCATTGCCAACTTCACCCCGAAGCTGGCCGGCGGGTTCGGCATTCTGCTCGACGTGGGCGCCAACGCCGAATGCAAGCCCGAAATGCTGGAGCAGTTCGGCGAGCTGGGCTCCCTCTACGCCCAATACGTGCTCGGCATCGACCGGCCCAAGGTCGGCCTGATGAGCCTGGGCGAAGAGGAAGGCAAAGGCACGGCTGTTACGCAGGCCGCCCATCAGCTGCTGAAAGTGAACCCCCACATTCACTTCATTGGCAATATCGAGGGCCGCGACCTGTTCAACGACAAGGCCGATGTCATCGTCTGCGACGGCTCGACGGGTAACACCCTGCTGAAAATGGCCGAGTCGATTTACGACATCCTCGACGCCAAGCAGATCCACGACCCGTTTTTCGACAAGTTCAACTACGAAGCCATTGGCGGCAGCCCCATTCTGGGCATCAACGACAACGCCATCATCGGCCACGGGGTGAGCACGCCGCTGGCCATCTGCAACATGCTGCTGCAGGGCTACCAAATGGCCGAATCCGGCATTGCGGATCAGATAAAATCTACTTTCAAGTCCTAGTCCCGAGTCAGCTTGCGTTTGTCGCGGGCTGACTTTGGCTTTTGCGCGTCTCAATGAAAATCACTGCCGCCGTTACCGGAGTGGGCTCCTACGTGCCCGACTACGTGCTGACCAATGCCGAACTGGAAAAGATGGTGGACACCACCGACGAGTGGATTGTCACCCGTACCGGCATCAAGGAGCGCCGGATTCTGAAAGGTGAAAACCAGGGCACTTCGGTCATGGGCATCAAGGCCGTGCAGCAGTTGCTGGACAAAACCGGCGTGAGCCCCACCGACATCGACCTGATTATCTGCGCCACCACCACGCCCGACATGGTGTTTCCAGCCACGGCCAACATCATTTCGGCCGGCGTGGGCGCTTCCAATGCCTTTAGCTTCGACATGCAGGCGGCCTGCTCGGGCTTCCTGTTTGCCCTGGCCACCGGCGCTCAGTACATTCAGAGCGGCATGTACCGCAAAGTCATCGTGGTGGGTGCCGATAAGATGTCGTCCATTGTGGACTACACCGACCGCGCCAACTGCATCATTTTCGGCGACGGCGCGGGCTGCATTTTGCTCGAGCCCAACACCGACGGCTACGGCCTGCTCGACCAGGTGCTGCGCACCGACGGCACCGGCGAACAGTACCTCTACCAGAAATCCGGCGGCAGCCGCCGCCCGCCGACAGCCGAAACGGTGGCCAACCGGGAGCATTTCCTCTACCAGGAAGGCGCCACCGTGTTTAAGTTCGCCGTCACCAACATGGCCAACGTGGCCGCCCAGGTGATGGAGCGCAACCACCTCACCAACGACGATGTGGCTTTCCTGGTGCCCCACCAGGCCAACAAGCGCATCATCGACGCCACGGCCAACCGCATGGGCGTGGGACCGGAAAAGGTGATGCTCAACATCCAGCGCTACGGCAACACGACCAACGCCACGATTCCGCTGTGCCTGTCGGATTACGAGTCGAAGCTCCGCAAGGGCGACAACCTGGTGCTGGCGGCGTTTGGTGGTGGTTTCACTTGGGGTTCCATCTTCCTGAAGTGGGCCTACGACCCCAAACCAGACCCGCAATCCGTCTGACCCACGGGCTAAACGCGGAAAACTCCTATACTTGTACTCCCGACGAGCCGCCCCGCCACTTTCCGGGTCGGCTCTTTTTTTAAAGCAACAATCAAAAGTCTGAAACAAAACGGGTAAGCCGGGTGGTGCGCCGCCTCACCCTTGCCACGAGTAGTTCCTGGTTTTTGATGCTCAATTTTAAATTCCCTCCCACCACATGGCCACCACCGCAGACTTTCGCAACGGACTGGTACTTGAGTACAACAATGACCTGTACGTCATTACGGAATTCCAGCACGTAAAACCGGGCAAGGGCCCCGCCTTCGTGCGCACCAAGCTCCGCAACATCAAAACCGGTAAGGTGCTCGACAACACGTTCAACGCCGGCGTGAAAGTCACCACGGCCCGCGTGGAGCAGCGCCCCCACCAGTTCCTCTACAAGGACGACTACGGCTACACGTTCATGGACAACGCCACCTTCGAGCAGGTGTCGTTGCCGGAAGCCATGGTGCCCTTCGCCGACCTGATGAAGGAAGGCCAGGAAGCCACCATCCTGTTTCACGCCGAAACCGAGCAGCCCCTCACGGCCGAGCTGCCGACTACCGTGGAGCTGGTGGTGACCTACACCGAGCCCGGCCTGAAGGGCGACACGGCTACCAACACGCTCAAGCCGGCCACGGTGGAAACCGGCGCCCGGATTCAGGTGCCGCTGTTCATTGATACCGACACCAAAATCCGCGTCAAGACCAGTGACTACTCCTATGTCGAAAGAGTCAAATAAGCAGCCGCAAAAGCCCACCCCCAGCGCCTCTATGAAAGCCAAAGAACTCCAGGACCTGATCGACTTCATTGCCAAGTCGGGCCTCAACAAAGTCAACATCGAAACCGAGGAATTTAAAATCTCGGTGCAGCGCGAGCCCAACACCAAGGTGGTGAGCAGCAGCTTTGCGGCCGCTCCGGCTGCCGCCGCTCCAGCCCCCGCCGCGGCTCCGGCCGCGCCCGCCTCGGCTCCCGCCGCCGCTCCGGCTGCTCCCGCCGCTGCCCCCGCGGCCAGCGCCAACCACGTTGCGCTGAAAGCCCCGATGATTGGCACGTTCTACCGCTCTAGCAGCCCCGATTCGCCGGTGTTCGTGAACGTAGGCGACCTGGTGGAAAAAGGCCAAGTGATTTGCATCATCGAAGCCATGAAGCTGTTCAACGAAATCGAAGCCGAGGCATCGGGCCGCGTGGTGAAGGTGATGGTCGAAAACGCCACTCCCGTGGAGTACGACCAGGCCCTGTTCCTGATTGAGCCGATGTAATTGGAGAAATCTGAGGGTCTTGGGGACTGAGGATTGTGGTTTTGCGAAGCCACCCTCGGTCCGCAAGACCCTTTCCTTTTCCCTCACCCAGGGCTTCCCCCCTACCCGTGGTTTTACCTGCCGGGCTTGGCTCCCCCACCACCGCCAAGACCCTCAGTTTCCAAGCTTTTAAGAACCCATGTTCAAGAAAATACTGATTGCCAACCGGGGCGAAATTGCGCTGCGCATCATTCGTACCTGCAAGGAGATGGGCATCAAGACGGTCGCCGTGTACTCGACGGCCGACAAGGAAAGCCTGCACGTACGCTTCGCCGACGAGGCCGTGTGCATCGGGCCGCCGGCCAGCGCCCAGTCGTACCTGAATATCCCCACCCTGATTGCGGCCGCCGAAATCACCAATGCCGACGCCATTCACCCCGGCTACGGCTTTCTGTCGGAAAACGCGGAGTTTTCGCGCATCTGCCAGGAAAACGGCATCAAGTTTATCGGGGCCACCGCCGAGATGATCAATCAGATGGGCGACAAGGCCACCGCCAAGGCCACGATGATCAAAGCCGGCGTGCCGGTAGTGCCGGGCTCCGACGGGCTGCTCGAGTCCGTGGAGCAGGGCAAGAAAATCGCCAACAAAATCAAGTACCCCGTCATCATTAAGGCTACGGCCGGCGGCGGTGGGCGCGGCATGCGCATCATTCACAGCGACGAAGAGTTTCAGAAAGCCTGGGACGATGCCCGCACCGAATCGAAGGCGGCGTTTGGCAACGACGGCATGTACCTGGAAAAGTACGTGGTGGAGCCCCGCCACATCGAAGTTCAGATTGTAGGCGACCAGTACGGCCGCGTGTGCCACCTCTCGGAGCGCGACTGCTCGATTCAGCGCCGCCACCAGAAGCTGGTAGAAGAAGCCCCGTCGCCGTTTATGACGCCGGAGCTGCGTGAGCGGATGGGCGCGGCCGCCGTGGCCGGGGCCAGCGCCATCAACTACGAAGGCGTGGGTACCATCGAGTTCCTGGTCGATAAAAACCGGGACTTCTACTTCATGGAGATGAACACCCGCATTCAGGTGGAGCACCCCGTGACCGAGGAAGTCATCAATTACGACCTGATCAAGGAGCAGATCAAGGTGGCGGCGGGCATCCCGATTTCGGGCAATAACTACGGCCCCAAGCTGCACGCCATGGAGTGCCGCATCAACGCCGAGGACCCCGCCAACGGCTTCCGTCCGTCGCCCGGCAAAATCACCGTACTGCACATTCCCGGCGGCCACGGCGTGCGCGTCGACACTCACGTGTACGCGGGCTACTCGATTCCGCCGAACTACGACTCCATGATTGCCAAGCTCATCACCGTGGCCCAGACCCGGGAGGAGTGCATCGTGAAGATGAAGCGCGCGCTGAGCGAGTTTGTGGTAGAAGGCGTCAAGACCACGATTCCTTTCCACCTCAAGCTCATGGACGACGAGAAATTCAAGGAAGGCGTGTTCACCACCGCTTTCCTGGAGACGTTCGACTTCTCGACCCTGTAAGGCCGCCGAACCCCATTGAAAGCTCCCCGACGCTGGCCGTTGGGGAGCTTTTATTTTCTTAGCTCCCTGAATTTCGTTTTATGGTGAAGCCATTGCTCCTTACCATGCTGATGCTGGGGTCCCTGTCGGTTGCCAAAGCGCAGTCCGCTACGAGCCCGGCTGAAAAACCGATGCTGCTGGCCGCACCGGGCACGGCAGCTCCTCTGCACCCGAATTACGCACTGGGTAACACCGGGTGGGCCTTTGTGCGTCTGCCCGCCCCGGCCCTGCTCGATGAGAAGTCGGGGGCCGTGCGCTTTGCTATTGTGGTAACGGAAGCCGGCAAAATCACCTCGGCTACGCCAACGGCCAGCACCGTATCGGCGGCCCAGGAAAAAGAGTGTCAGCAGGCGTTGCTGACCAGCAGCCTCAACCGGATTGAGGCCCAGGCCGCCCCCGGCACGTACTTCTACAACTTCCGCTTCACCATTAAGTAAGCCGCCCCGTTTCCGGAATATATCACTCTTGACCAGCGCACCAGCCCCCGCGTTATTTGCCTCGTCGGGACTCGAACGCAGGAATTTTCGAACGTAAAAAAAGGCCGACTGCCAAGTCGGCCTTTTTGGTGGGGGCTAGGTCAGCGGCGGGCTGTTGGTTTCAATTTCCGTGACCAGCTCTGCGTACCAGTCCTCGCCGTACTTGCGAATCAGCGGGTCCTTGAGAAACTGGTAGATGCGCACCCCGAGGTTGGCCCCGAAAGAGCAGGCCGGGTTGCAGATGTTCCACCGGTCGTAGTTCAGGGCCTCGAAGCCGTCGTACTTGCTGATGCGAATCGGATAGAGGTGGCAGCTGATGGGCTTTTTGAACGTGGTGGCCCCGGCCAAATAGGCCTGCTCAATGCCGCACTTGAGGATGCCCCGCTCGTCGTAGAGCGCGTAGGCGCACTCCCGGTCGTTGATGGTGGTCGTGCTGTAGTCGCCTTCCCAGTCCTTGATGTAGAGGCCCTGGGCCTCGATGGCCTGCTGCCCGGCTTCAGTCAAAAAGGGCTTGATGGCGGCGTACTCCTGCTCGAGAATCCGCAGCTCGGCGTCTTCGAGCGGGGCGCCCAGGTCGCCTTCCACGCAGCAGGCGCCCTTGCAGGCTTCGAGGTTGCAGACGAAGAAATTGTCGCGGATGTCGTCGGAAATGACGGTATTCTGGATGATAATCATGGCAGATGCGGGGAGGCGGAAGGCAAAGATACCGCTCTTTACGCCCTACTTGTCAGGTAGGACCATCAAATAATCATCAGCCAGCCTATCGCTACCAAGCTCAGCACCATCAGGTGCGCAGTCAGGCTGCCTTTCACAAAGCTACCGCGGTTGCCCAGCAGGAACAGTACCAGCATGGCCGCACCCCACAGGAGTCCGAGCCCAAGCAACAGGGCGCCAATCAGGAGCGGGGCCCCCGGATTGCACATGTCGGCCAACGGCATAAAACAGGATAAGACGATGCAGCAGCATAAGCTGGCAGCATAAAAGCCTACCGTTAGCAGAAACGCCTTCGACGCAGAATCAAGACTTAGGCCCGTAGAAGAAACCATATGCTGGGCGAAAACGGTTGCTAATGAAATCCAAAGTAACCAAAGATTTTAGCAGTCCGGCGCCGTAGCTTTTCGGCTGCGGCCCCGAAAGTCGTACCTTTGCCGGCATAGCCGAAGCGCTGATATTACCTGACGAATGGCATTAGATTACCAGAAACTTCTGAACCCCTCCCAGGCCGCGGCCGTGATGCAGATCGAGGGCCCGTGCATGATTATTGCCGGCGCCGGCTCGGGCAAAACGCGCGTGCTTACCTACCGCATTGCCAACCTGCTCGAGCAGGGTGTCGACCCGTTCAACATCCTGGCCCTGACCTTTACCAATAAGGCCGCCAAGGAAATGCGGGCCCGCATCGAGAAGGTCGTGGGACCCGAGGCCAAGAACGTGTGGATGGGCACTTTCCACAGCATCTTCGCCCGCATCCTGCGCTCCGAGGCCGACAAAATCGGCTTCCCCCGCCACTTCACCATCTACGACACCCAGGACAGCAAAACGCTGCTGGGCCAGATCGTGAAGGAAATGGACCTCGACGACAAGCTCTACAAGCCCAACATGGTGCTGGGTCGAATTTCGGCGGCCAAGAACAAGCTGATTTCGGTGCAGCAGTACCTGCAGGACCCAGTGATTCGCCAGGACGACGAGGCGGCCCTGCGGCCCAAAATCGGGGCCATCTACCAGCAGTACCAGCAGCGCTGCTTCAAGGCCGGCGCCATGGACTTCGACGACCTGCTCTTCAACACCAACGTGCTCTTCAAGGACCACGTCGACGTGCTCAACAAGTACCAGAACATCTTCCGGTACGTGATGGTGGACGAGTACCAGGACACGAACTACTCCCAGTACCTGATTACGCGCAAGCTCTCGGCCAAGGAGCGCAACATCTGCGTGGTCGGCGACGACGCGCAGAGCATCTACGCCTTCCGCGGCGCCGACATTACCAACATTCTCAACTTCGAGAAGGACTACCCCGAGCTGCAGGTGTTTAAGCTGGAGCAGAACTACCGCTCCACCAAGAACATCGTGCGGGCCGCCAACTCGGTGATTAAGAACAACAAGGCCCAGCTGCGCAAGGACGTTTTCTCCGACAACGAGGAAGGCACGCTCATCGAAGTCCTGAAGGCCGCTTCCGACAACGAGGAAGGCAAGCTGGTGGCCAATTCCATCTTCGAGGACAAGATGAACCACCATCTGTCCTACGAGAACTTCGCCATCCTTTACCGCACCAACGCCCAGAGCCGGGCCATGGAAGAGGCCCTGCGCAAGCTCAACATCAAGTACAAAATCATTGGCGGCCTCTCGTTCTACCAGCGCAAGGAAATCAAGGACCTGGTGGCCTACCTGCGCCTGACCGTCAACCACAACGACGAGCAGGCCCTGCGCCGGGTCATCAACTACCCCAAGCGCGGCATCGGCGACACGACCATCAGCAAGCTGATCAACACGGCCGAGGAGTCGAACCACACGCTCTGGGAAGTGGTCAGCAACGCCAACTCGTTCCTGACGGCGCGCATTGCCAACCCGATTGAGAACTTCGCCGAGCAGATCAAAAGCTACGCGGTGCTGGCCGGCAAGGAAGACGCCTTCGAAACGGCCAAGTTCATTGCCAAGAACTCGGGCATGATTGAGGAGCTCTACTCCGACAAGAGCATTGAGGGCCTCTCCCGCTACGAAAACATCCAGGAACTGCTCAACGGCATCAAGGCCTTCGTGGAGGACCCGGAGCGCGAGGAAAAGAGCCTGGCCGCCTTCCTGCAAGATATTGCCCTGGTGACGGATACCGACCTCAAGGACGCCAAGGACGAGGGCGAGTCAGTGACGCTGATGACGATTCACTCGGCCAAGGGCCTGGAATTCCGCAACGTCTACATCGTGGGCATGGAGGAAAACCTGTTTCCCTCGCAGATGATGATAACCTCCCGGGCCGATCTGGAGGAGGAGCGCCGCCTGTTCTACGTGGCCATCACCCGGGCCGAGAAAAAGCTCACGCTCAGCTACGCCACTTCCCGCTACCAGTGGGGCAACCTGCGCTCCTGCGAGAAAAGCCGCTTCCTCGACGAAATTGACCCCCAGTACGTCGACTTCAAGTTTTCTGCCGGCCCCGGCTCCGGCGACTCCCCCTTCGGCCACGTGGTGGAGCGGCGCAGCAACCTGCTGCCCACCCCGCCCCGCAAAACCGTGGCCACCAAGTACGTGGCTCCCGCCGACTTCAAGCCCTCCGACACCAGCAATTTGCAGACCGGGCAGCGCGTGGAGCACCCCAAGTTTGGCTTTGGCGCCGTCACCAAGCTCGAAAAGCAGGACGGCTCAGTGAAGGCCATTATTCAGTTCGAGGAGGTCGGCGAGAAGACCTTATTGCTGAGTTTTGCCAAATTGCGCGTCGTTAGTTAAGCGCAACCTAGTAACTTGTCCTTTTCTAAGGCTGCCGGCTCGCCCGGCAGCCTGTTTTTACGTACCAGGACCACGCCCACTGTTCCCGGCGTCCCTCCTACCCGTCGGTGCCTGCGCGCCGCCTCACCCAAGCTTTCCACCGCCGTTTTTTAGCGCGGCCTCGCCTTTTTCCAATGGCATTACCTTCCCCCTTCAAACACGAGCTGCTGCTGCGCGAATACGGTCAAAGCACCTACGAGCTCATCCAGCAGCTGCGCACCATCGACGACCGGGATGAGCGCACCAAGCGCGCCCAGCAGATCGTGCAGCTCATTTTCCGCCTCAACTCCTCGCTGCGCGACCAGCCCGACTCCCAGCAGAAAGTCTGGAACCACGTCTTCGAAATGGCCGACGGGGAGCTCGACATCGACGCGCCCTTCGAATTGCACAAGCTCGACATCCTGGCCAAGGAGCCCCAGCGCGTGGCGTACCCCAGCAAAGGCCCTAAGCTCAAGCCCTACGGCGCCAGCGTGGAAACCATGATTGCCCAGGCCCTGACGCTGGAAGATCCCGCCGAGCGGGAGCAGGCTACCATCACCATCGGGCGCACTATGAAGTTCTTGTACCGCTCCTACTCGAAGGAAAATGCCAAGGACGTCACCATTCTCAAGCATCTCAAGGAGCTGTCCGGCGGTAAGCTGGAGCTAGATCCTGCCAAAGTGGATGCCGAAGGATTGTTTGAGTTCAACTCCACGGCCACTGCTCCTGCCGCTAGTGGCCGGGCGGCTTTCATCGTGCCCCAGCCCCGCGCCGACCGGTCGGACCGCGGCGACCGGGAAATGCGCCGTGGCAACAACCGCCGCGACAAGCAGCGCCGCGGCGGCAAAAAGGGCCGCCAAGAGCCCCAGCAGCCCCCGCAGTAATTTTCGGTTTGGCGGCTATCGGCAGCAAAACCTGGCTTTTTAGCTGCTTTTTGTTGCTCAGTTTTTTACTATAAATCAAAAAGCTGCCCGTTCCCGGCGGTCAGCCAACAGCTTACCCAATGGCCTCATTTGAAGTAATCGGCGGTGCTCCGCTGAAAGGCGAAATCGTGCCGCAAGGCGCTAAAAACGAAGCCCTGCAGATTCTCTGCGCCGTGCTGCTCACGTCCGAACCCGTCACGATCAGCAATATTCCCGACATCCGCGACGTGAACAAGCTCATCGAGCTGCTCCGCGACATGGGCGTGAAAGTGGGCAAGCTGGCTTCCGACACCTACCGGTTCCAGGCCGACGCCGTAAACCTCGACTACCTCGACACGCCTGAGTTTGTGGCCCAGGCCGGTGCTTTGCGCGGGTCGGTGATGATTCTGGGCCCCATGCTGGGCCGGTTCGGCCGCTGCCAGCTGCCCAAGCCCGGCGGCGACAAAATCGGCCGGCGGCCCATGGACACTCACTTCCTGGGCCTGGAAAAGCTCGGCGGCAAGCTCACGCTCGAAGGCACTGACTTCTACCGCATCAAGGCGGAAAATGGCCTGACCGGCACGTACATGATGCTGGACGAAGCCTCCGTAACGGGCACGGCCAACATTCTGATGGCCGCCGCCCTGGCCCAGGGCACCACCACCATCTACAACGCCGCCTGCGAGCCGTATCTGCAGCAGCTCTGCAAGATGCTCGTGCGCATGGGCGCCAACATCAGCGGCATCGGCTCCAACCTGCTCGTCATTGAGGGCGTCACGGAGTTGGGCGGCACCGAGCACCGCATGCTGCCCGACATGATTGAAATCGGCTCCTTCATCGGCATGGCCGCCATGACGGGCTCGGAAATCACCATCAAGGACTGCCAGATTCCCGAGCTGGGCATTATTCCCGACACCTTCCGCAAGCTGGGCATTCAGCTCGAGTTCCGCGGCGACGACATTCACATTCCGGCCCAGCAGCACTACGAAATTGCCACCTACCTCGACGGCAGCATCCTGACCGTGTCGGACCACACCTGGCCGGGCTTCACCCCCGATTTGCTCAGCATTGTACTGGTGGTAGCCACCCAGGCCAAGGGGACGGTGCTGATTCACCAGAAGATGTTCGAGTCGCGCCTGTTCTTCGTGGATAAGCTCATTGACATGGGCGCCCAGGTGATTCTCTGCGACCCGCACCGCGCCACCGTTATCGGCCTCGACCAGCGCCAGAAGCTGCGCGGCATCACCATGACTTCCCCCGACATCCGTGCCGGCGTGGCCCTGCTCATTGCGGCCCTCTCGGCCGACGGCCGCAGCGTGATTGAGAACGTGGAGCAGATTGACCGCGGCTACCAGTTCATCGATAAGCGCCTGCAGGCTCTGGGCGCCCAGATCCGCCGCCTGTAGATTTTAGCTACCTCCCACGAAAAAGCCCGGCCCGCAAGCCGGGCTTTTTTGTGGGTCAAGCAGCCGGGCCGGGTTACCCGGGGCGGGTTTGCTGATCAAGGGTAACAGCTGCTTTTCTCACTCTTACTGCTTTTCCTATGAAAATGTACGCGTGGATAGTGTCCCTGGGGCTGGCTTGCGTAGCCTGCAGTGCCCCGAATCAGACATCAACCGCCGAGGACAAGGCGGCGGTGGAAGTAGCCTCCCTGCCGAAAGCCCCGGCCGAAGCTCCCGCGGCATTGACCACGGCCGATGCCGGCGGGCAGGCTGCCCCCGCTACCCCGGCCCGCGCGACAGCCGCTCCGGCCGCTTCGCGCAAGCTGATCTACCACGCCGAGGTGAGCATGAAAGTCTCGGACCTGGGGCGCGCCAACGCCCGTATCGACAGCCTCACCCAGGCCTACGGCGCCTACGTGTCGGATGCGGCTGAAACCCGGCAGGACGGAGAATGGGAGCACAAGATGACCATTCGGGTTTTGCCCGCGCAGTTTTCGGCCCTACTGGCCGGCCTCAATGGCCTGGGCACCATCGAGTCGAAGACGCTGAGCACCGACGACGTGACGGCTGAGCACGCCGACGTTTCGGCCCGGCTGCGGACCAAGCGGGCCCTGGAGCAGCGTTACGTGGCCCTGCTTAGCCAAGCCAAAAAGATATCGGACATCCTAGAAATTGAGCAGCAGATCGGGGAAGTGCGCGGCGACATTGAAGCCACCGAAAGCCGGCTCAAAACTCTCAACGACCAAGTTGGCTATTCCACCATCACGCTCACCTACTTCCAGGTGATTCCACTGGACACGCCCGACGCGCCGGTGCTGTCGTTTGCCAGCCGGTTCACCCAGGCCTTCTACCAAGGCTGGGAACTACTCACGGGCCTGGTGCTGGTGCTCGTCACGGCCTGGCCGCTGGTGGTGCTGGGCGGGGCGGGCTTCTGGGTCCTGCGCGCTTGGCGGCAGCGTCGGGAGCAACGGTCCCGCACTGCCTGAGTTCAACTAACCGATGTAATAAAAAAAGCCCCCGCCTAGTGAAGGCGGGGGCTTTTGCGTGCAATTAGTAACCGAAAAGCTAATCGATGACCATATCCACGACCGAGGTTACCAACGAAAGTACAATGCTGAAGAGCAGAGCGGCGAAGAACCCGTCGACGGCGAAGCCATTGAGGAAGTAGTCGGCCAGCAGCACGATAACGGCGTTGATAACCAGCAGAAACAGGCCCAGGGTCAGCACGGTGATGGGAAAGCCCAGGATTTTCAGGATCGGCTTGAGCACGGCGTTCAGGATGGCCAGCACAATTACCAGCAGGATGGCGTCGGTGAAGCCGTCGAGGTGGGCGCCGGGCAGAAATTTCGCCAGCACGAAGGTCAGAATGGCGGTCAGCAGGAGTTTGAGAATGAAGCCCATGGGAGAAAGGGTTTGGTAGGGAAGGTTGGGAAGAGGGAGAAAAAAGAAGTCCGACCCGCCGGGCGGCAGGTCGGACAACGATACGCAAAATTCCGGTGCGCGTTGGAGGCGCGGGCCTACTCGGCCACCGTGGCCTTGAGCCGGCCCTGCGACACGCCCATCCAGTGCGCCATCTGAAACAGCAGCCGGGCGCCCACAATGGCGTTCCACTCGGTGTCGCCGGGTGCCACTTCGTTCAGGTCGCAGCCGATGATGGTGCGGCCCGACTCCACGATGGAGCGAATCAGATACAGGGCTTCCTCAAACTCCAGACCGCCGGGCACGGGCGTGCCGGTGCCGGGACAGAGCTTGGGGTCCAGCCCGTCGATGTCGAAGCTCAGGTACACTTTGGGGGGCAACTGGGCAATGATTTTGCCGCATACCTTCTTCCACGACTTCTTGGCAAACCGCTCGTTCGACAAAAACCGGTTGTGGAACATGACCACCCGGCCGCCCGACTGGGCCACCAGTTCGGCTTCCTGCTGGCACAAATCCCGGATGCCGACCTGCACGAGCTTCTTCACCTGGGGCAGTTTCAGCGCGTTGTACATGATGGAGGCGTGCGAGTACTCGAAACCCTCGTAAGCCGGGCGCAGGTCGCAGTGGGCGTCGATCTGCAGGATACCGAACTCCTCGTGGCGCTCCGCCAGCGCGTGCATGTAGCCCAATGGGGTGCTGTGGTCACCGCCCAGCACGACTACGCCCTTACCGGCGTCGAGGTAGGCCCCGACTTTCTGCTGCAACCATTCCAGCAAGGCTTTGCCGCGGGTTCCGATTTTCTCGGTAGCCCCGGCAAACTTCTTGGCATCAGCGGCGGGCTGCCCGGCCTCGAGCCAGCCGATGTAGTCGGCGGCCAGCACGCGCAGCTCCCGGCTTTCGGCAGCCACTTTCTCGTCGGACTCTTCCATGGCCAGGCCCATGCGCCAGGCGTCGGGCAGGTCCGGGTCGTACAGATCTACTTGCAACGAAGCGTCGCGGATGGCCTCGGGGCCGTCGGCGGTGCCGGCCCGGTAGGAGACGGTTACTTCCCAGGGTACGGGCACGATAACCACCTGGGCTTCTTCCACGGTGAAGGGCAGCCCATATACCCCGCCGGCAGCGTCGCCGAGGGCGTTGGGGTCAAATTGAGCGAGTTTTTTCTCTAAGCTGGACGCGGCAGATTGCGGCATATGTTCGGGAGTTGACGGGGTAAACAGACGGGGAAAGTGCGAAAATAGAAAACTGTCCTGTCAGGCGGGCCGCGCCCCCGGCCATGAGCCGGGACGGGGGCCGCACCTGACAGGACAGCCTGCAGACACTGAACGAATTAGCGCACTAGGAGTTTTGCGCGCCGCCGAGGAAATCGTAGGTCCGGATAATTTCCAGGATTTTCTCGAACGTGGTGCGGTCGAAGAACAGCATCAGCGGCAGCTCCACCGAGTTTTCCTTGTCCGAGAACTGGGTTATAACCGAGAAAATCAGCGGCTGCACCATCGCCTCGTGCGTCATCAGGCTTCTCAGCGAATCGGCAATGTCGCCGCGGGGCGCCACGGGCGGTGCGCCGTAGATCTTGGCCTTCAGAATGTTGGCCAGCTGTGTGACCAGGGCGCCGGTGATGATGTTGCTAATTTCCAGCAGCAGCGACTCCTGCATCTCGTCAATCTGCACCGACTCGGGCACCGACATGCGCAGGCAGACTCGCGAGAGGCGCTGCACGTGCTGACCAGAGAAGAACATGAGCGTGGTGCCGTTGAAGTCCCCGCGGATGTCTGACTGAATCACGGCGTGCGTGCCGGAATATTCGTGCACCTTGTCGAGCATATTATGACCGGGCATAATATCCAGATTCGGAACTTCGAGCAATACTTTTTCCTGGGCAATGGTGGCGAAAGAATCAGCCGCCCGGGCCAAGCCTATGTTCAGAATCTCACGGATGATATCCCGCTCTAGTTCCGTCATGTGCAAATCCATAGGAGTCAGTCAGTTGAGTGGGGTGGCCTAATATGAAGCCACCCGAAGTCTGCAATACGTTTGTTACGGTCGCTTGGCTAGAAACAGTCGAGTTAGCGCCGGCACGTCGAGCACCAGGCAAACCTGGCCACTGCCCAGCAGCGTGACGCCACCAAACAGGTCAATCATATCCAGCGGCTTGCTCATCGGCTTGATAACAATGTCCTGCTGGCGCAGGAAACGGTCAACGATAAGGCCGAGCTTCCGGTTGTTGTAATTTACAATGATGATGTCCTGACGGCCCACCAGACTGCCTTTATTGGCCGTCGGCAGCACGCCGTCTTCGGAACTGTTGAGCAGGTCGTGCAGATTCACGACCGGAATGTTTTCGTGGAGCACCCGTGCCAGCAGCACTCCGCCGATAACGTGCATCTCGTCGGGCCAGAGCGAGACCACCGAATCGGTGTGCATGAGCGGAATGGCATAGCTGCGGTCCGCAATTTCAAACAGCAAGGCGCCTTTTACGGCAATGGAAGTCGGCAGCACCAGCGAGAACGTGGTGCCCTGCCCCAGCACCGAATCCACGCGCAGCTGCCCGCCGAGCGAGTCGATGGCCAGCTTCACCACGTCGAGGCCCACGCCGCGGCCGGAAATGTCGGTTACTTCCTTGGCCATCGAGAAACCGGGCTCAAAGAGAAAGGCCCGCACAGCATCTGCATCGAGGTTGCGGGCAGCCTCGGCAGTCGTCAGGCCGCGCTCCACGGCTTTCTTGCGCACGCTTTCCACGTCGATACCCCGACCGTCATCGATAACCTGAATCAGCACGTCGTCGCGCTCGGTCTGGGCCGACAGCGTGAGGTGGCCCTCAGCAGTTTTGCCAGCCTTTACGCGCACTTCCGGGGTTTCCAGGCCGTGGCCAATGGCATTGCGGACCAGGTGCAGCAGCGCGTCGGTAATAATCTGCAGGATGTTGCGGTCAATCTGAATGTCCTGACCCAGAATGGCCAGCTCCACGTCTTTCTGCTCGGCCGTGGCCACGTCGCGCACCACCCGCGGAAACTTGTTGAACAACGAGCCCACGTTCACCAGTCGAGCGTCCATGACGCTGTACTGCAGGTCGTCGGCAATGCGGAACAGGTGGGCGGCGGTGCTTTGCAGGGCCGGGTTGCCGATTTCCTGGCTCAGGGTCAGAATCCGGTCCCGGTCGATGATAAGCTCCCCGACCAGATTGAGCAGGTGGTCAAGCTTTTTGATCTGGATGTACACCAGGTCCGAAAGCTCGAGCTTGCGGGTGGCGTCCTCGTCGGAAGCCAAGTCCGGATCTTCCTCAAACACCGGCTCCTCGCCGTTGACGAGCCGCTCCAGGTTGGCCAGCAACGGGTCGGCATTCGCGGTTTTCTCGCCCTCCCCCACGGCCCGGATCATGCTGCCCAGCGTGTCGACGCCCGTAAAGAGCACCGGCACCAACGAGCCTTCGAAGGCCCGCTCCTTGCTGCGGATCAGGCCAAAGATGGTTTCCATGCGGTGCGCCACCTCGCCGATGTCGGAGTGGCCCATGGCCCGGGCATTGGCTTTGAGGTTGTGCATGAGCCGGAACAGCTCATTAAGGGCTTTTTCGTCGGCTGGGTCTTTCTCCAGCTCACTAATGTGCCGGCTCATGGCGTCGTAGTACTCCAACGCCTCGGCCATGAAAATCTCGCGGTATTCCTGCTCCCTTGACTTCATCGCGCAACGACTTGGGAAGAGGATACAATCGGTCCGGACCAGAGAAGACGGTTGGGGCCGCCAACGCTCCGGCTGAGGTGCTCGGCAATGTCGGCAAGGGGCAGCACGGTGGTGGCGCCGCCGGCTTCAATGACGGCCTTGGGCATGCTGAATACAGCCGATGTGGCCTCGTCCTGGGCAATGACCAAGCCCCCAGCCTGCCGAATACTCTGGGCTCCCAGCGTTCCGTCGGAACCCAGGCCAGTCAGCACGACGCCGGTGGTATTGCGCCCGAAGGCCCAGGCTGCCGACCGCATCAGTAGGTCAATGGAAGGCTCGTCGAGGGTGGGGCCGGCATCCGGCGCCAGCTCCATCTGCCACGACAGCCAAGCACCCTTCGCTACCGACCGAATCACGGAGTTTTGCCCGCCGGGAGCCACCACGATGGTGCCGGCCTGCAGCAGTGTGCCCGGCGTGCCGGCAATAACCGGCATGGACGCCGCCCGCCGCAGCCGCTCTACGAAGGAATCGGTGAAATGAGCCGGCAGGTGCACGGCCACCACAATCGTGGTGCCGGGTACCGGAGCCAACGTCGCGACGATGCGCTCCACGGCCGTCGTGCCGCCCGTGGAGCCCCCCAGCACCACCACCCGGTTGGGCGGCATCGGTACGGTTTGGGGTCGAGCAACGGGCGGGGCCACCGCGGCCGGCGCTTGCACGGAGCGGATTTTACGCAGCAAATCCCGGCGGTACGAGCCAAATCCGGGGTGCTCCCGGCTCAGTAGCGGCCGGATGTAGTCGAACACTCCCCAGCGGGCAGCCTCGCGCAACATCCCAGCCAGCGGCGTGGTGCTGCTGTAGAGCAATACGGGCACCGGCTGCTGCCGGGCCAGGCGCTCCAAGCCCAGCAACTGGTTTTCGGCGGCTATCACCAGGCCCGGCCGTAGGCGGCGGACTTGGGTCAGCAACTCGTCGGGACCCGCGGCTGCCCCGACTACCCGCAGATCGGGCTCGGCATGCAGCAGCTTGGTCAGTTCCATGCGCACCAAAGTGGGCAGGTCGCCGAGTAGCAGGGTGAAAGGGGCTGAAAATTCGTACACTGAACGGAGAAAACGCGCTGAAATCAGGCAAAGAAGGCGGCAGCCCACGTTGGGCGCCTACCGGGTGGCAAAGGCCGGAAATTAGGCTTCGGTAGAACCCGAATCGGCGTTCTGCAGGGCGCTGCCCACGATTTCGAGGACTTTCTCCTCCGAGAAGGGCTTCACAATGTAGGCCGTGGCGCCGCTTTCCAGGGCCTCGTTCACAATAACCTCCTGGCCCACGGCGCTGCACATGACCACTTTCACGTCCGGCTGCTCCTGACGGATACCTTTCAATACATCGAGGCCCGTGTTGTCGGGCAGAATAACGTCGAGCGTGATGAGGTCGGGCTTGGTAGCGGAAGCCATTTCCAGGGCCTGCTGGCCGTTGGCGGCTTCGCCTACTACTTCGTAGCCGGCATCGGTAAGCATATTCTTGAGCATCGTGCGCATGTAGAACGAGTCGTCTACGATGAGAATGCGGTTTTTCATACGGGTTGGTTCAATGAAGCGAAAAGAGGAAGAAGGGGGCGACGGTGCCGGAATCAGGCCTATGTACGGGGCTTGGCAGGTGAAGATTCTGATTTCGGCTGCAGCTGCATGATTTCCTCCGGGGTCAGCAGTTTGAGCATATCAAGCACGATAATGATGCGCTCGTCGACCTTGGCAATTCCTTCGATGTATTTGTCGTGAATGTTAATGTCCTGAATGAACTCCGGGGCCTTCTCGATGATGGAAATCGGAATCGACAGCGGCTGGGGCACTTCCCGCACCACGATGCCGATGGTGTAGTCCTTGGCCTCGACGGCCAGGGTGTACGTGACGCCCGTTACCGGCTCACTGGCCGAGCGCAGTTTGAAGCGTTCCTCCAAGTCGATGATGGCAATGATGTCGCCGCGCAGGTTGGCAATGCCCTTCACGAAAGCGGGGGTTTTGGGCATCCGGGCCACTTCCGGCGTCACGGTTACCTCTTTCACCTGCTCGATGCGGATACCGTATTCCTCCTCGCCAAGCCGGAACACGATAAGCTGAATGAGCTTATCCTGTTTGACTGTCTTTTTCTCGCTGGTTGATTCTGATTCAGGCATACCCAAAGGTATCAGGAAAGGGAGCCTGGAGTGCGTTGTAGCTCCAGGCTCCTTTCCGACGTGTTAGCGGATGATTATTTGGCTTTGCTCTTCGCGCGGCCCTTGGCCGGAGCCTTGCCGTTGCTGGCCACGGGCGTTTCGGCCGGTTGGTCAGCATCACGCCGGGAACGCCGGCGCTCAGCCGTGGCCGTTTTGCCGTTGCTTTCGGGCGCAGGCGCGTCGGTTACCGCTCCGCCCGACCGCCGCGAAGCAGCTTTGGTCGCCTTGGGCGCGGGCCGTTTGGCAGCGGGTGCGGCACTGGCGCTGGTCCGGGAGGCGCGTTCCGGGGCGGCGGGAGCGGCCGGCGCCGAGCGCTGGGCATTCATGCGGCGCAGGGTGCTGCGGCGTTCGGGCTCGGGCTCGGGCTCGGGCAGCATGTCCTCCATCAGCTGGAAGGCCGAGAGACCCACCTGCAGGTCGTCGGCAATGTCGGTCAGGTTCTGGCTCGAAGTAGTCAGCTCCGACATCGACGTGGACAGCTGCTTGGCCGTGCTGGCCACCTGCTGGGTGCCGGAGGCCGTCTGCTCGGCAATGGCTACCACTTCTTCCACGTACTTTACGACGTCGCCAATCGAGGTTTTCTGCACCTCAGTGGCCGTGAGAATGTCGCGGGAGGTGCGGAGCGTTTCGCCGCTGGAGGTAGCAATGTTCTTAAAGGCGCTGGAGGCTTCGAACGTGGCGTTCTTGCCCTTCAGTACCCGGCCTTCCATGGTCGAAATGGCGGTAGCGGCCGAAGTCGTATCCTTCTTAACGTCTTCTACCAGGGTGGCAATTTCCGAGGCCGACTTGCGCGAGCCCTCAGCAAGCTTGCGAATCTCCTCGGCTACTACCGCGAAACCACGGCCAGCTTCCCCGGCGCGGGCGGCTTCGATGGCGGCGTTCAGAGCCAGCAGGTTGGTCTGGGAGGCAATGTCGGTGATAACGCCCAGCGACTTGCTGATTTCCTGGGAACGGGTGCTCAGTACTTCGATGGTGCGCGAGGTCTGGGTGGCGGCGTTGGAAATTTCTTCCATGTTCTTTACCACCTCAGCCACCGTTTTCAGACCGAGCTGGGAAGTCTGCTCACCCAGGATTGCCGACTTGTTCACGATGTCGGCCTTGCCGGCCGTTTCCTTCGTGGCCTGCATGATTTCTTCAATCAGCTTAAAGGCCTGGTCGGTCTTGAGAGCTTGGTTCTGGGCACCTTCGGCCATCTGCTGCATGGCCAGAGCCACGTCGACGGTTACCCGGCTCATTTCCTGGCCCTTGGTCGCCATTTCCTCCGACGACTCCCCTACAATCTGCGAGGACTCGTTGATTTCGCCGAGCAGCTCGTTGAGGTTGTCCACGGCGATGTTCAGGGCGTTGGACATGGCCAGAATGTCGCCGGCGGTCTGGATTTCCACTTTCTGGGTCAAGTCCCCTTCCGAAATGGCGCGTACCACGCGGGATACTTCGAGTACGGGCGAGGCAATGGACTCGATCAGGTCGTTGAGGGTATCCACAATTTCCTTCCACGAGCCCGACACCCCGCCTACCGTGGCGCGTTCGGTCAGCTTGCCTTCCACCCCGGCCACCTTGGCTACCCGGCTTACTTCCAGGGCCAGGCGGTTCAGGTCGTCCACCATGCGGTTGATGGTGTCGGCCAGCTCAGCTACTTCGCCCTTGGCTTCGAGCTTGAGCTTCTGGGTCAGGTCACCTTTCGATACGCCGGTTACTACCTTCACAATGCCCCGCACCTGCGTGGTGAGGTTGGCGGCCATCGTGTTTACGTTGTCGGTCAGATCTTTCCATACCCCGCTCACGTTGGGCACGTTGGCTTGGCCGCCGAGGCGGCCTTCGGTACCTACTTCCTGAGCCACGCGGGTTACTTCGCC
>NZ_SEWE01000060.1 GCF_004167665.1 Hymenobacter persicinus
TGGCGCCGCCCCACTGGAGTGAGCCCCACCAAAACCCGGAGTTCGACGAAATCACCATCGTGGTGCGGGGCCGCAAGCAGTTTGAGGTCGACGGCGACGTGATTGAGCTCGGGGCCGGGGAGTCGCTGCTGATCAAGGCCGGGGCCCGGGTGCGCTACTCCAACCCCTTCGACACCGAAGTGGAATATTGGTCGATTTGCGTGCCGGCGTTTTCGATGGACACCGTGAACCGGGAAGACGAGCCGGCGAGCTAGCTGGCCCGGCCCCACCCGCCTTCTGGTTTCCCGCTTAGCTTCCGCCTATGAATCTGCTGTATCTGGTATTTGGTGCCAATATAAAAAACCACTTCCAGGCCAACTTCTCCATTCTCACGTTCCTCAAGCACCGCGCCGGCCTTACCAGCATCACGGTGGTAACCGACGCGCCAAACTTTTACCGCCACCTCGACGAGTTTGTGACGGTGCTGCCCGTGGACGAGGCCACGCTGCAGGAGTGGAAGGGCGAATTCAACTTCTTCTGGCGCATCAAAATCAAGGCCCTGGAGCACGTGGCCCGGCAATTCCCCAATACGCCGATTCTGTACCTCGACTCCGACACGTTTCTGCACGGTTCCTTCGAGGCCCTGCACGAGACGCTCCGCCGCGGCACGGCCCTCATGCACGAGCCCGAGGGCCAGCTTTCCCAACTGGGCAGCAAAACCGAGAAGCTGATGTGGAACCAGACCCAAGGCCATACCTACGGCGGCGTGCGCCTCACCGAGCGGCACACCATGTGGAACGCGGGCGTGGTGGGCATTCCGGCCCTGCGCGCCCCCGACGCCATTGCCCTGGCCCTGACCATCTGCGACGAGCTGAGCCGGCAGCAGGTCACGCCCCGCCTGATCGAGCAGTTTGCGCTGTCGGTGGCCCTGGCCGAAACCTTCGGACTGCAGGCCGCCCGGCCCCACATCGGCCACTACTGGAGCAACAAGGACGAGTGGAACGAGCACATTGCCGCGTTTTTGCTCGAGTCGCACCTGAGCGGGCGCACCGTGCCGCAGGAAGTGGAAGCCGTGGGGGCGTTTGACTTCCGGGTCGTGCCGGTGGTGCGCAAGCTCAAAAACACGCGCCACCGCCTGGAAAACCTGGTGCGGCGGCTGTTTCCGCCCAAGCAGGTTGTTTACGTCGGCGACGCCGAGTTGCCGGCCGACGAGTAAGCTGCCGCCGGCGCGGGTTGGCGGGCTTTTCCGTTATCTTTCAAACCGACACTCACCTTCACGCATTGCCGTATGGACCAGCGCATCATCAACCTGTTTGACGAGTACACCCACCGCCCGCTTTCCCGCAAGGAATTTATGGAACGGCTCGTGAAGCTGACCGGCGGCTTGGCTCTGGCCACCACGGCCCTGGCGGTGCTGGAGCCCGGCTACGCCCAGGCCGCCACCGTGGCCGAGCACGACGAGAAGCTGGTGACTGAGGAAGTAACCTGGCCCGGCGACGGGCTGACCATGAAAGGCTACTTGGCCCGCCCCAAGGGCAAAAAGAAGCGCGGGGCGGTGGTCGTGATTCACGAAAACCGCGGCCTGACGCCCCACATCAAGGACGTGACCCGGCGCGTGGCCCGGGCTGGCTACCTGGCGCTGGGCGTCGATGCGCTGTCGGGCGCGGGGGGCACGCCGGCCAACGAGGACGCGGGCCGGGAGCTGATTGGCAAGCTCGACCCGCAGCAGAACCTGCACAACTACCTGGCGGCCCTCACCTACCTGCGCCAGCGCCCCGACTGCAACGGCCGCACGGGCTGCGTGGGCTTCTGCTGGGGCGGGGCGCTGGCCAACCAACTGGCCGTGCACGACCCGCTGCTCAACGCGGCCGTGGCTTACTACGGCATGCAGCCCAAGGCCGAGGATGTGCCCAGCATCAAGGCCGCGCTAATGCTGCACTACGGGGGCCTCGACGAGCGGGTGAATGCGGGCATTCCGGCCTACGAAGCCGCCCTGAAGGCCGCGGGCAAGCCCTACGAGCTGTTTGTGTACGAGGGTGCCAACCACGCCTTTAACAACGACACCTCTCCCGCCCGCTACAACCCGGAAGTGGCCAAGCTGGCCTGGGACCGGACCCTGCGCCTGTTCAAGGAAAAGCTGGGCTAAGCGGCTCTAGCTGCGAACCGGCAGCGTGATAAGAAACTCGGTCAACTCGTCGGTGGACGTTTCCAGCGTCAGCGTCCCACCGTGGCCCTTAATGATGTCGTAGCTCAGGGCCAGCCCCAGGCTGCTGCTTTCGCCCTCGGTGGGCGACAGGAAAACCCGCTGAAAAATGCCGGCCCGGGCTTCATCCGACAGCGGCAGGCCATTGTTGCCCACCCGGATTTCGAGCTGCTGTCCGGCGCGGCGGGTTTGCAGGCGCACCTGGGGCACGTACTCTTCCTCCCCCAGGCGCAGGCGCTGCTGCACGGCGCCCATGGCGTGGGCAAACAGGCTGACCAGGGCGCGGCCCAGCTCCTGGCGCACAATGTCGACCATCCCTACGGCCGGATCGAGCTGGGGCAGCAGGGCGGCGTTGAAATGGCGGTTTTTGGCCCGCATGTCGTGGTAGGTCAGGCGCAGGTAGTCTTCGGCAAAGGTGTTGAGGTCGGTGAGCTGCCGGGGGCCGGGACTGGTGCTGGAGTATTCGAGCATGCCGCGCACGATGGAGTCGGCGCGCTGGCTGTGCTGCCCGATTTTAGCCTGATACTGACTCAGGTTGCGCAGCATCTCGTCCATGATTTCCAGGTCGTCGACGGTGAACACGCCCTTGGCCAGCTCTTCGCCCAACTCCTGGCACAGGCCCACGCTGATACCGGCCAGGTCGCGGATGGCGTGGGCGGGCATCTGAATCTCGTAGGCTACGCCGGCCATCAGCTCGCCCAGGGAAGCCATTTTTTCGCGCAGCACGAGCTGGTTCTGGGTGGCTTTGAGCTCGAGCAGGGTCCGGGCCAGGTTGTCGCGCTGGGCAATGAGCTCTTCCTTCTGCTCGGTTATCTGCGCGTTGAGCTCCTGCAGGCGGGTATTGGCCCGCTGCTTGTGGTGGTTGTTGCGCCAAAGCAGCAGCGCCAGCAGTAGCAGCACGGCCACGCCCGCCAGCAGGGCGTAGGTGCTCACCCGGGTCACGTACTGGCGCTGCTCTTCCTCAAGCTGGCGCAGGCGCTGCTGCTCGGCAAAGCCAATGGCGTCGAGTTGCTTGATGCGCTGGGGGTTGTAGAGGCTGTCCTGGGCCGTGAGCATGATGCGCATGTACTTCAGGGCGCTGTCGGGCTGCAGGCTGGCCTGGAAGGCCTCGTTGAGCAGGCTGCTGGTGCGCACTACGCCAATCACGAAGGGCAGGCGCTGGCCAATGACGAGGGCCTTGCGGGCGTAATAGATGCTGGAGTCGGGCTGCTGGCGGGTGCGGTACAGTTCGGCCATGTACTGGAAGGCCCGGCAGGCGCTGCGCAAATCGTTTTCGGGAATGGCCGCCTGGGCGCTGCGGCGGTAGTAGCCCAGCGCCTCTTCATCGTGGTGCAACGAGGCCTGCAGCAGCCCCAGCTCCCGCAGCACGTAGGGCGCCGGGTTGCCCCAGGGGCTCTGGTGCACCGTGCGCGACTTATTCGTGAGCTGCCAGGCCTGGTTGAGGAAGTAGGCGGCCGAGTCGAGCTGGCCCAGGCCTTCGTAGCCGGCGCCGAGGTTGGCCAGCACGCTGATCAGCTGGGAGTCGTCGCGGATTTTGTTGTGCTCATAAATCTGCTTGGACCGGAAGAAATACCCCAGTGCGGGCCGGTAGTCTTCCAGGGCGTGGTAGAGCAGGCCGGTCTGGTTGAGCGTGCGGGCCATGCCTTCCCAGTCGTGGCTGGCCTCGTTGAGCTGCAGGGCACTCAGGTCGATGCGCAGGGCCTGAGGCAGGTTGCCCCGCTCACTCATCAGAATGCCGATGCGCGAGAGGCAGCGCCCCTCCCCTTTCTTGTACTTGATGCGCTGGGCCAGGTTCAGGCCCCGCCAGGCGTAGTGCATCACCGAGTCGAAGCGGGAGTAGCGGTAGGAGGCGCTGATATCGGCCAGCAGCAGCACCCGGCTCGTGTCGGTGGTGGCGCGGGCCAGGGCCTGCTTTAGCGCGGCCGTCTGCGGGCTCT
The DNA here is from genome assembly GCF_004167665.1 of Hymenobacter persicinus. Taxonomy (GTDB): domain Bacteria; phylum Bacteroidota; class Bacteroidia; order Cytophagales; family Hymenobacteraceae; genus Hymenobacter; species Hymenobacter persicinus. Next base: position 4,120 of record NZ_SEWE01000060.1, read on the forward strand.
GGGCCCGGGCCCGGCTCAACCCAACTCCGTACAAAATGCCCATCAGCAGTAATACCGCCCAAACTTGCTTCATGTGCGAAAATAAAGAAGCGCGGTCGGCCCACGGTTATGCTGCCCAACAATTAATTAACAAATTCCTATTCTTGGTTCCGGGGCCAGCAGTCCGGCCGGTTGTTTGACCAGCGCCGCAAAAGCCTGTTACGGACTCAGAAATGGCTTTTGTTTGCCCCAAAGCTAGGGGAAGCTACTTTATAGTAGCATCTTTAGGCCGTTAATTATCGGCTTAATGCGCATCCCTAGCTTACCATCCATTATCCTGCTACCGATGGTCGGGCTGCTGCTTGGCACCCGGCCTGCCCTGGCTCAGAGCCGGCCGGCGCCTCCGCCCCGGGCCGAGCCCGAAAAGGCCGAGCTGACGGTCCGCGTGGCGCTGCCCTCGGCGCTGAGCGCAGTCCGGGACTACGGCAAGATCCTGTTCTCCAAAGACCAGGACAAGCTGCAAAACCTCGTCAACCGGCGCAAGCGCCCCACCGAAAACATGGTCCTGAGCTTCCCCGTGACGGTGCCGCGGAGCTGGATCCGTAAGCTCGAATCCCAAAAGTAACCCGCGGACCCGGGCAGGGCGTTTCCCATAAAAAAAGCCCCGCTTGGCAGTACACCAGGCGGGGCTTTTCTACTGCGGCTGCTTCGGCTACTGGGGCTTCACGGCCGCGGGCAGGGCTTTGCGGGGCAGCTTCTGGTCGCGCATGGCGGCGTTGTAGACGAACGAGGCCACCACTACCGAAGCCTGCTTGAGGTCTTCGGGCACGAGCCGGTCGTAGGTGTCCTGGTTGGTGTGGTGGGTGCGGGAGCCGTAGTCGAGGCCGTCCTGGATGAACTGGAAGCCGGGCAGGCCCACGGCGTCGAAGGCAATGTGGTCGGTGCTGCCGGTGTTGCGCAGCGTGACGGTGGTGGCGCCCAGGTCGGCAAACGGGGCCAGCCATTGGGTGAAGATGGGCGCCGCCGCCTCGTTGCCCTGGGCGTAGATGCCCCGGATTTTGCCGCCCCCGTTGTCGAGGTTGAAGTAGGCGCTCAGCTTTTCGTGGGCCGGCAGCAGCACCATCGTGGCCGGGTCGGCGAAGTGATTTTTCACGTAGCCCCGCGAGCCGTGCAGGCCCTGCTCCTCCTCACCCCAGAGGGCAATGCGGATGGTGCGCCGGGGCTTCAGGCCGCTGGCCTGCAGAATCCGGACCGCCTCCATCATCACGGCGCAGCCGGCGGCGTTGTCGGTGGCGCCGGTGGCCGCGTGCCAGGAGTCGAGGTGGCCGCCGAGCATGACGACTTCATTTTTGAGCTTTTTATCGGTGCCCGGAATTTCGGCCACTACGTTGTAGCCCTTCAGGTCCTGATTCTGGAAGCGGGTCTTGGTTTCGAGCTCCACTTCCACCGGCACGCCAGCTTCCACGAGCCGGATCAGGCGCAGCTGGTCCTCGGTCGACATTTCCAGTTCCGGCAGCACGGGTTTGGCGTCGGCGGCGTAGGGCGCCCCGTTGGAGGTGTTGAAGGTGCCATCGGTGCCCCCGCGGTTGCTGAGCACGGCCGCGGCGCCCTCAGTCTGGAAAAACTCCGCCATGCGGGTGCGCAGCGCGGCCTGAGCCTTACGCGTAGCCAGCCGCTCGGCGTCGGTGGGCGTACCCGCGGCGGGCGCGGCCGGCTTGGCGGGCGCCTCGGCCAGCTTTTTCAGTTCCTCGTCGGAATAGCGCTTGGCATCCGGCTCGAAGCTGGGCTTGAGGGGAGCGGGCACGGGCAGCACCACGATTTTGTCGCGCAGCTGCCCTTTGAACGGCTCCAGCTCGGCCTCCGAAGTAGCCTTGACATAGACCACGGGCTTACGCAGCGCCCCCGCCGTGCCGGGCGTCCAGGCCTTAGGCGCCCCAATCAGGGTGTGGTAGTAGGGCGCCGTCATGGCCACGTACGACTTCTCAATATCCCAGCCCCGACCGAAGTCGCCCCAGGGCTCGATGCTGGCGCCCGTGAGGCCAAACTTGGTGAGCTGGCTTTTGGTCCACTCGTTGGCGCGCTTCAGGCCGTCGGAATTGGCCAGGCGCGGACCGCACACGTCGGTCAGGTAAAAGGCCGTGGCCATCACCTGGGAGCGGTTCAGGCCCTCCTCCCGGATTTTGGCCAGGGCCGCGGCGTCGAGTTTTTCGGTGGTCTGGGCGCGGGCTGCCGGGGCCAGGGCCAGCGCGCCGGCCAGCGTGAGTAGGGTGAGTTGTTGTTTGAGCATCGGGCAAGGTTGGGTTGGCAGTTCTAAAGTAACCGGAATCCTGGTGGCGTTGCGCCAGCCGCGGCGACTTCGGCTCCGCCAGCCGGCGGGGCCAGCGTTTTGTGCTGCAAAAGCTGCGGTTTGTATAGGCCTACCGCCGCCTGGGGGTCTCACCTTTGCTCCCGACCAAAGCACGGCGCTTTAGGCAGTATCATCTTCTTCACACAACTCCCACTATGAGTACCCTCAAACGAGTAGCATTAGGCAGCCAGGGGCTGCAAGTTCCCGTCGAAGGGCTGGGCTGCATGGGCATGACCGGCGGCATCAACGGCATGAGCGTGTACGGCGAGGCCGACGAGCGGGAAAGCCTGGCCACGCTGCACCGGGCCCTGGAGCTGGGCGTCGACATGCTCGACACGGCCGACCTGTATGGCCCCTTGCACAACGAGCGGCTGGTGGGCAAAGCGCTGGCCGGCAAACGCGCCCAGTACACCGTGGCCACCAAGTTCGGCTTCGAAATAGACGACCAAGGCCAGTGGACCGGCGGCTACAACGGCCGGCCCGATTACGTGCGCAAGGCCATCGAACGGTCGTTGCGCAACCTGAACACCGACTACGTCGACCTCTACTACCTGCACCGGCTCGACCCGAACACCCCGATTGAGGACACGGTGGGCGCCATGAGCCGGCTCGTGGAGGAGGGCAAGGTGCGCTACCTGGGGCTGTCGGAAGTACCGGCCGACATCCTGCGCCGGGCCCACGCCGTGTACCCGATTTCGGCCCTGGAAACCGAGTACTCGCTCTTCGACCGCCGCGTGGAAGACGACGGTATCCTGCGGGCAAGCCGGGAAATGGGTATCGGCTTCGTGGCCTATTCGCCCCTGGGCCGCGGCTTCCTGTCCGGCGACATCAAGACGCCCGACGACTTTGAGGCCAACGACTCCCGCCGCTTTTTTCCCCGCTACCAGGGCGAGAATTTCTACCACAACCTGGCATTGGTGGAAAAGCTCAACACCCAGGCCAGGGCCAAGGGCGTGACGGCGGCCCAGTTGGCCCTGGCCTGGGTGCTGGCCCAGGATGTGGTGGTGATTCCGGGCACCAAGCGCCGCACCTACCTCGAAGCCAACGTGGCCGCCGCCAGCCTTGCGCTCAGCGCCGCCGAGCTGGCCGAGCTCGACGCCATCATGCCCGTGGGCAGCGCCGCCGGCGCGGCCTATCCGGAAGGCTTTTAGTCGAATCCAAGCAGAGCGTCATGCTGAGCCCGGCGAAGCTTCTCGCCTGCTGACGTTGTTGGATACAGAACGTCGTGTTGAGAGCTTGCCCAAGAATCTTATCTGCTGATGTTGTTGAATAAATGAACGTCATGCTGAGCCTGTCGAAGCATCTCTACCGCTCCGTTGAAGTTACCATTGCATGCGAGATGCTTCGGCTCCGCTTTGCTGCGCTCAGCATGACGTTCCATCAGGTAATAAGTAAGCTAAATCACTTTCACTGGTCATGAAACAGCCTGCCAAAGAATTCACGGTGCTGGCCTCGGTGTCGGATTTTACCCGGCACTTCGGGTTTCCGGCTCCGGCCCACCCGCTGCTTACCGTTATCGACCTGGCCCAACACCGCCAGCTGATGCCCGCAGCCGGACCAGCTCTGCGCCAGCTCTACATCATTTCGCTGAAGAAAAACCTGAAGGGCCAGATGCAGTACGGGCGGCAGTCCTACGATTTCAGCCAGGGCGTGCTGGCCTTCTACGCTCCCGGCCAGCTCTGCGAAAACAACGACTCCCTCGACATTTCCGAGCTCAGCGGCTGGATGCTGGTCTTTCACCCCGACCTACTGCACCGCTACCCGCTGGGCAAGAAGATTACCGGCTATGGGTTCTTTTCCTACCAGGTCCACGAAGCGCTCCACCTTTCCGAGCGGGAAGAACAGGTGCTCGACGGCGTGCTCAGCGGCATCCGCCACGAATACGGCCAGCCCACCGATGCCTTCAGCCAGGATGTGCTCGTCTCCCAGCTCGACGTGCTGCTGAGCTACGCCAACCGCTACTACCACCGCCAGTTTCTGACCCGCCGCCCCGCCGAACACGATCTGCTGACCCGCTTCGAGCAGCTGCTGACCGCCTACTTTGCCCAGGGCGAAACCCAGCCCCTGCCCTCGGTGCAGCACTTCGCCGACGCCCTGCACGTGTCGCCGGCCTACCTCAGCGACCTGCTGCGCACCCTCACCGGCCAGACCACCCAGCAGCACATTCACTACGGCCTGATCGAGAAAGCCAAGCAGCTGCTGCTCACCACCTCCCTGACCATCAACGAAACCGCCTTCCAGCTCGGCTTCGAGTACCCGCAATACTTCACCCGCCTGTTCAAAAGCAAAACCGGCCTTACCCCGGCCGCCTTTCGGATTGCGGCGCAGTAGGCAGGGAAAGTAAAAGACCGTCATGCAGAGCGCAGCGAAGCATCTCGCGTGCTGATGCAGGATTACTATTCGGACATCAGCACGCGAGATGCTTCGCCTCCGGCTCTGCATGACGGGCTATTAGGTGTACATAAAAACCCCACCCCCGCTCCCCGCGTCTAACCCGGCAGTACCACCCTGCCTGCTATGAGTCTCTGGGAAATTATTCGCCGCCTCTACCCCTACGTGCTGCCTTACCGCCGCCTGGTCATCAGCACGCTGCTGCTGACGCTGGTGGGCTCGTTGGCGGCCCAGGTCAACCCCTTCGTGCTGCGCTACACCGTTGATACGGTCCAGAAGCTGCTTGATACCAACCAAGGTTTGAGCCAGGGTATCCCGATGTTGCTGTGGGTGAGCGGGCTGCTGCTGGGCAAGGAAATCATCAACACCTTCATCCAATTCGGGCAGAAGTTCTACGGCGAGAAAATCCGCATCAGCGTGTCCAGCACCCTCTCCCAGGACGCTATCCACAAGATTCTCAGCTACCAGCTGGGCTTCTACTCCGACTCGGGCAACCAGACCGGCAAGCTCCAGACCCGCATCGACCGGGGCGTGGAAAGTTTGATGAAGCTGGTCCAGAACTTCTTTATCGATATCCTGCCCCTGTTTGCCAACGCCGTGGTGGCGCTGGTGGTGATGTACGCCGCCAACGTGTACGTGGGCCTGGTCGCCACGTTTATTCTGCCCATTTACTTCTGGATCAGCTACCGCCAGGCCGACAAGCTCAACGGCACCCGCCGGGCCCTGCGCGGCCTGCGCGAGCAAAAAAGCCAGGGTTTGGTCAACCTCATCGACTCGGCGGTGGTCATTAAGAGCTTCGTGCGCGAGGACTACGAGGAGCAGAAGCAGAACGGCCTCCAGCAGCAATTGCAGGAAGCCCAGCTCGAAACCCGCAAAACCAACTTCGTCTACGACGGGCTCAAAACCTTCGTCGAGCAGGTGGGCGTGGTGCTCATCATCATCCTGACGGCCTACCTCGTGCTGAGCGGGCAAATGACCATCGGGGCCATCATGTTCCACATTCTGCTCTTCAACAACGTGTCGGCCCCCATCCGCCAGCTCCACCGCATCTACGACGAGATGAACGAGGCGCTGACCTACTCCGAGGGCTTCTTCGACATTCTCGACGCCCAGGACGCCAAGGAGAAAACCGGCACCTTGCCCGCCGACCACGTCCGCGGCACCTTCGACATCTGCAACGTGGACTTCACCTACCCCAGCGGCACCCAGGCCCTGCACGACGTGTGCCTGACCATCGAGGAAGGCAAAACTACCGCCCTGGTGGGCTTGTCGGGCGCGGGCAAAAGCACCATCCTGAACCTGCTCTGCAAGTTCTACGAGCCCGACCACGGCAAGATGCTACTGGATGGCCAGCCCCTGGCCGACTACGACACCCACGCCCTGCGCCAGCGCATCGGGCTGGTGCTCCAGAAAAACCACATCTTCAAGGGCTCCATCGAGGAAAACATCCGCTACGGCGTCATGGACGCCACCTTCGAGCAGATCCAGGCCGCCGCCCGCCAGGCCTACCTCCACGACCAGATCCTGGAGCTGCCCAAGGGCTACCAGAGTGACGCCCAGCAGCTCTCCGGCGGGCAGCAGCAGCGCATTGCCATTGCCCGGCTGTTTCTGAAAAACCCGCCCATCATCTTCCTCGACGAGCCCACCGCCTCCCTCGACGCCATTGCCACCGAGCAGATCAAGAACTCGCTCGACGCCATCAAGCAGGGCCGCACGGTGGTCATCATCTCCCACTCCCTAGCCCAAATCGTGGATTCCGACTGCATCTACGTCATGAAGCAGGGCCGCATGGTGGAAAGCGGCACCCACGACCAGCTCTACGACCTGCGCGGCACCTACCGCGAAATCTTCGACGCCTCGGCCCGCAGCCTCAACATCGAGAAGCTGGCCAAGGCCATGGTGGACGACGGGGATGAGGTGGAGGATACGGCGGGGTAGAATATGGAAATTCACGCCGGACCGCATCTGTCTTTACATGAACAACGTCGTCTGTCTCGCCATCCTAAGCCTGTGCTTGCTTTGCAGCTGCCTCGGGGCCCGTATCGTTTCCTCCGCTGACGTTTCCCCGTTTGCCACGTACGTTGAAGGCAGTAATTTCGAAGGAGTTGTCTTTTCTGAGACCTACAATCCTTTCACAGGCAACTACAACATCAACCAGGAATTTAGACAATATAAGGAAGGCGTCTCGCGCCGGTTCACGCCAACAGTTACGCAGATTGAGCTTGCAGAGCGAATTCTGCAGAAAGAATTACGGCACTATAGCCGCAGGAAGAACCTTCGGGGATTGGGCCCGGTAATTCACACAAGGCTACCCAAGTACCACCGCCAGTACCTGGGCTACACATCAGCCCAAAATGAAGATATCGTTTTTATCAATGCTGGTCGGGACCAGTATACCCTACTAGACCGGTTGCAAAACCTTCACCCGCGGAATACTACCTGGAAATATGATTATCAGATTGTGATGGATGGAGGCAGCTATTACTGGCGAGTCGAAGTCAACTTGACTACGGGCAAATTATCAGGGTTTGGCGTCAACGGAGTAGCCTTCTCCCACCGCACAACGCATGACAGGCGTAGGACCAGCGCGGCACCTAACACGAAATATTTCATGCCTCTGCCCGTAGCCTCAATATCGAGAAGCTAGCCAGGGTGCTGGTCGATTATAGGGATGAGGTGGAGGATACGGCGGGGTAGTTGGGTCACCAGCCCAGAATAGTAATGCAGTAGGTTGGCGCTACCTTCGCGGTAGGCTGGATTTCTTCCAGCCTTCTTACTTCCTATTGCAGCCTCACAGCGCCCATGAATCACTTACGACTCTGTAGTCTCATTATTTTACTGATCCTGTGCAGCTCTTACAGCTGCAGTGATAAAGCCAGTAGAGCCCAACCTGATTTTACTGGCTTTACTCTGCGAGACATGGGCGGAGTTGACTTGATGGTTCCCAACGATTGGGTTAAGGTTGAATCCTCTGATTCGGGAACCTTGGCATACCGCGCCAATTGTGCTGAAAGCAAAGTTTTCTGTGAGAATGTAATAGTAAAGACGGCGAAGGGTGATAAAGCCAACCTTAATTTAGAGGCCTTGCTACGCGAGTTTATAGCGACAATGCCTACTAAGATTGACAGCTTCAGTATTAAATCTGTGAATGATACTGTCATCAACAGTATTCACATGAAAGTGGTGAGTTACACAGGCCAAAAAGACGGTTTCCCTGTGGCCTCCTATATGGCAATAGCAGCTTACGACACCACGGTAATGCAGATAGGCTTTGCATCTGAAAATACCGAGCAGGAATACTTCAAAACGTATCTGCCTATTTTCGAGAAGATGCTGCAATCTGCAAAACGCAGCAATTAATTGACTGGCACTGCCCCTACCGTCACTAGGCCATGCCGGACGGCTACAGCCAGGAGTTACAATCACGCACTACTTATTCCCTCAATGACTTCTTTCAACAAAAAACAGCTTGCTATCCTGGCAATCCTGGCGGCGGTTAATCTGCTGCTCGGCCCGCTGGTAGTCGGCAACGGCCAGGACCTGACCGGAAGGACTATCGAAGCGCACAGCCCGGAAATGCGGCGGGCTGGCATCATAACTACTTTATTCGGCATTCAGCTTTTCAGCGTAGTGCTCGGGGCGCTATTTGCCGCCATTCCTTACAAGCAAAAGCCCTACAACGAAAAGCTACTCACTTTATCCCTGAGCATTGCCATAGCAGTGCAGGGCTTTATGCTGTTAGCTGGAATTATTAAACTATTATTCTAGGTCAACCAGCAGCACAATTTCACAGCTCAACAAATATTCTTCTTCCAGATTTCATTCCACCTGACAATTAAATACCTTAACCCCCGGTCCGCACTCGACGGTCCGGGCTATTTTTTTTAATCATTATCCCCATTCATCATGCCTGCTTACCAGACGTATTTCGACAATTTCTTCGCGGCGCTCCCTATGTCGCGCACCAACTTTAAAGCCCTGGGCACCGCTACTCACACGGCCGTGCAGCAGGCCAAGCTGGGTGCCGAGTTCACGCCCCGTCTCACCGAGTTGCAAGCGGCCCTCGACGGCTTCGACGAGAACCTGACCGACGCGGCCGAATCGACGGCCGGGAGCACGGCCGCTTTCCGCGCCGCCCGCAAGCAGTGGCTGGAGTTTGTCGATGACACGATGAAGGACTACGTGACGCCCAAGCTGCGGAAGCTGCCCGCCTACGCCGATTTCAAGAAGTACAACAAGAGCAAGCTTGGCCTGCTCGACCAGGCCCGACTGCTCCAGGACTCCAAGCTGCTGCTGGACCTCTACGCCACCCACGCCGCGGCCCTGGCTTACCCCGGCCTGCCCGCCGCCGCCCAGGCCGCCTACCAGCCGCTCGTGGCCGCCGACCACAGCCGCGGCACCGCCGGCGCGGCCCGGTCCCAGGCCCGCGTGGCGCTGTCGGCCGACTGGCTCACCCTGGCCCGCGCCCTGCGCCGCCTTAAGGCCCAGCTCGAGCTGCGCTACGACGACCCCGCCCAGGTGTACCGGTTCTTTGATTTTGGAAAAACCCGCGTAGCCAAACGACCCGCTAAAGTCAGGGCGGCTGTTTTATAGCCGATACTGCGCCGGGACTTGTCCCAAGGCCCATCCATCACTGTAAAAGGCCGTCGGGACAAGTCCCGATGGCCTTTTACATTTCGGGTAGTCCACCGGGACTTGTCCCGGCAAGCCTATACTCTTGTTGTAGCCCATCGGGACAAGTCCCGGGGGCTTTTCTGAGTTATTGAATGCTATCAGCACAAGTACCGAATCGTTTCCAATTCTATTGGAGGGCAGCAAGACAAGTGCCAGTGGCCTACTCCAGCTCCTGCGACCCGTTGAACGGTGTAGAGACGCATAGTTGCGTCTCAATCGTTGCGGACGCAAGTACGAGCGGGCTTGTTCGTCCAACCCCCAGACGCAAGTATGCGTCTCTACGGGGTGCGGATAGCCTGTTGTCCCCTCTTCACCCCACCCCTGCCCATGACTCTCGACCTGACCGGCATTCAAACCAAAGCCGCCCTTCACCAGCTGTTTAAGGAGAAGCTGGGCTTCGAGGACTGGTACGGCCCGAGCTGGGACGCCTTTTGGGATTCCATTGTAGCTATTGTGGAAATGCCCCAGGAACTGGTGCTCACCAACTGGGAGGAGTTTGCCCGCTGCTGCCCCCGGGATATGGCCATACTCCGGCAGGTGATAGAAGACTACGAGCAGGAAATGCGCCCGAAGCGGATTGTGCTGGGGTAGCGGGCCGGGAAAGCAGCGGGCGACACCAGAATATGGGCCTGCGGGAAGAATTACCTTTGGGCCGCCCATTTGCCTTCTGTCCGATGAAATACCTCCTGCTTGTGGCGCTGCTGAGCGTCGGCGTTTCCGCCGGGGCTCAGAAAGCCCCCTTTGCGTTGCACCCCATCCCGCTGCCCCCGGAAATGGCGGATAAGAACAACCAGTTCTCCGGGCTCTACCTGCGCGGCCACGAGCTGCTGCTGCTCTCGGAGAGCCGCCTGCAGGAGCGCGCCGAGGCCAAGGTGTACGGCATCAACCTGGGCAGCATCGACGACCAGCTGGCCGGCAAAGTCAAGACCGTAGAATACCGGAAATACAGTATCCGGGGGCTGGACCGGATAAAGGCCCGCATCGACAGCGCCTGCCAGCTCTACGAAGGGCTGGAGGGCCTCACGATGCTGGGCGACGACGCCTATTTCACCATCGAAACCACCACGGCCTCGACCTACTGCTACCTGATTAAGGGCCGGCTCAGCGAAGAAAACGCCGCCATTACCCTTGATACCCGCTACCTGGTGCCGCTGCCCAAGCCGGCCCTCACCGATGGCACCCACATCAGCAATGCCGGGTTTGAGGCGGCCGCCGGCTACAACCAGAGCCTGCTGTTGCTCTTCGAGTACAACTACTTCACCCACGACAACGTGGCCTTCCGGCTGCCCACCGCCGCCGTCCGAAACGATATTCCGCAGCACGTGCCCGTGGCCCGCCTGCCCTTCCGCGTCACGGACCTGACGTACGAAGGCCACAACCGCTTCACGGCCATCAACTACTTCTACAGTGGCGACGAGGACAGCGTGTACCGGGCGCCCGGCACCGACCCCAACGCCCGCCTTATTCGCACCGGCACCGGCTACCAGAACTACTGCCGCCTCATCAGCCTGCGGTATAAGCACGACAAAATCACCTGGAAACCGCTGTTTGAGCTGCCGCGGGAATACAGGACCTACAACTGGGAAGGCCTGGCCGCTTACCGAAACGGCTACTTTCTCATCAATGACAAGTACGGGCCTTCGGGCCAGTCTACTTTGCTGTATCTTCAGAAGCAGTAACGCCCCTATTTATCCCCGCTAACTATGCTGCGCTGCCTGCTGCTCCTGTCGTTTTTACTGGTGGGCCCGCTGGCCTGGGGCCAACCGCCCGTGCCCTACGGCCACAACCCCAAAGCGGGCCACTACGCCACCCTGCGCGGGGTGAAGCTCTACTACGAAACCTACGGCACGGGTGCGCCCCTGCTGCTGCTGCACGGCAACGGGGGCAGCAGCCAGGACTTTCAGCAAACCATTCCCTACTTCGCCAAGCGCTACCGCGTCATTGCCCTCGACAGCCGGGCCCACGGCCAGTCGGTGGATGCGGCCGACTCGCTGAGCTTCGAGATGCTGGCCGACGACTGCGCGGCCCTGCTCACCCACCTGCGCCTCGACTCGGCCTACGTGCTGGGCTGGAGCGACGGGGGCATCACGGCCCTGCTGCTGGCCCTGCGCTACCCCGGCAAGGTGAAAAAGCTGGCTGCTACCGGCGCCAACCTCTGGCCCGACTCCACGGCCCTGATGCCCGCGCTCTGGCAGCAGCTGCAGCGGGGCTATCAGGAAGGCCGCACCCAGACCTTTACCGACCCCAAGCGCCGCAACGACTGGAAGGTGTTTCGCCTTGACTACGACCAGCCCCACGTGCCGCTGGCGGCCCTGGCCCGCCTCAAGGCGCCCGCCTTTATCATTGCCGGCGACCGGGACGTGATTCGCCCCGAGCACACGGTGGCCATCTACCGCAGCCTGCCCCGGGCCTGGCTCTGGATGGTGCCCAACAGCGGCCACGCCACCCTGCTGGAGCACCCCGACGAGTTTAACCGCCAAGTCGACGCTTTTTTTCAGGCCCGCGCCCTGGCGCCGCCGGCCCGGTAGCGGCGGGAGCCGTACCTTTGGGGTGCTCCCGAGCCCTCTCCCCTGCGCATGACCAACGAACAAACCGCCATCAAGGCCACCTACTTCAGCATCCTGGGCAACACGGTCCTGGCCCTGGCGAAGTGGACGGCCGGCTATTTCGGCAACTCCTACGCCCTGATTGCGGACGCCATTGAGTCGACGGCCGACATCTTTGCCTCCTTTCTGGTGCTGTTCGGCATCAAGTACGCCAGCCGCCCCGCCGACGACAACCACCCCTACGGGCACGGCCGCATCGAGCCGCTCATCACCTTTCTGGTGGTGGGCTTCCTGATTATTTCGGCCACCATCATCGGCTACGAAAGCATTCTGAACATCGGTACTCCGCACGAGCTGCCCCGGCCGTTTACGCTGGTGGTGCTGGGCGCCATCATCATCTGGAAGGAAATTTCCTTTCGCATCGTTATCCAGAAGAGCCGGGAAACGAACAGCTCCTCGCTCAAGGCCGACGCCTGGCACCACCGCAGCGACGCCATTACCTCGGTGGCCGCCTTTATCGGCATCTCCATCGCCTTGTTTTTCGGCAAGGGCTACGAGTCGGCCGACGACTGGGCGGCCCTGTTTGCCGCGGGCTTTATCTTCTACAACAGCTACCTGATTTTCCGGCCCGCCCTGGGCGAAATCATGGACGAGCACCTCTACGACGACCTGGTGGCGGAGGTACGGCGGGTAGCCCTGACCGTGGACGGCGTGGAGGACACCGAGAAGTGTTTCGTGCGCAAGGCTGGCATGAAGTTTCACCTCGACCTGCACGCCACCGTGGCCGCCGACCTTACCGTGCGCCGCGGCCACGACATTGCCCACCACCTCCAGGACACCCTGCACCAGCAGCTGCCCGACCTGGGCCACATCCTGATTCACATCGAGCCCAGCGACCTGGGCGCTCCTGAAACGGCGGCGTAGTGGCTCACGGGGGCTAGCATAGGCGTGCCGGGTCCCGGGAATTGGTAGCTTCGGGTCCGCATCCGCTCTATTCCTACCCGCATGTTCTATCGATTTATCTTGCTCTGCCTGGGCTGGCTGGCCCTGGCCGCGCCTAGCCGGGCCACCAACACCGTGGCCGTGGAGCTGACCGTTCACCCCGCCACCCACTCCTTTTCCTGCCGCTACACGCTCACGGCCCGCTCCGCGGCGGGACTGGAGCAGCTGGCCCTCAACCTGGACAAGCACCTGACCGTGGCCAAGATGCGCGGGCCCCACCTGCGCGCGGCCACGGCCCGCCCCTTCTTCGACACCTTTCAGCAGGACACGCTCCGCCGCCTAGACCTGCGCTTTTCCCGCCTGCGGCCTCAGCAGACCGTGACCATCGAGTACGGCGGACCACTGCCGGCGCGGTTTTACACCGACAGCCTGCTGGAGTTTACACCCTTCGCCAACTGGCTGCCCACCCTGCCCAACCGGGAGTATGAGCTGGTAACCTACCGCCTGCGGGTGCGGGTGCCGCCCACCTACCAGGTGGTAAGCACCCATGCGCCGCGCCGCCACCGGGCCGGCTACTACGAGTTTGCGGGCACGGCGCCCAACATCGAGATAACCGCCCTGGCCGCGCGCCGCTTCACCGTGCTGACTTCCCCACCCGGCCCCGGGGCTGCAGTTAGCATTTACAAGGCCAACCGCCCTGCCAACACCCTGGACTCGGTCCTGCTCGACCAGGCCCGGCGCATTATTCGCTACCACAACCGGATTATCGGCGGCCGGGACTCCATCGGGCAGTTTACGTTTTTGCTGCCGGGTACCAACCGCAACGCCGGAGGCCTGCTCGATAATGCGGCCGTAGTAACCTACTCCGACTTCGACCCGCGCAAGCCGGGGGAGCTGCTGATTCTGGCCCACGAAATCAGCCATAAGTGGTGGGGCTACGGCACCTGGAACACCTACGACAACTGGCTCAACGAAGGCTTTGCCACCTACAGCGGCCTACTGTACCTGCAAGCCGCCGGCGACACGGCCAGCTTCCGCCGGGGGCTGGCCCAGCGCCGCGCCCGGGCGGCCGGCGCCCCGCCCATCATCGGCTTCGATCTGCGCACCTCCGACTACGCCACCCTGCGCCGGGTGGAGTACGACAAGGCCACCATCGTGCTGCACGAGCTGCACCAGCGCCTCGGCGACGCGGCCTTCTTCCGCCTGCTGACCGCCACGGCCGCCGCCCGCATCGAAACTACGGCCGCCTTTCTAAACCTGGTAGAACAGCAGGCCGGCCGCCCGACCCGCGAATGGCTGGTCCGGCAGCTGAGCACCTGAGCCACTACCTCGGGCATCGGGTGGCGCGCCGGCCCTATCTTCGCGCGGCCTTCCGGCTGTTTACCTTCCGCTTCTCCCCGCTTATGACGCCTCACCTTCCCGCCCAGTCTATGCTCCCGGCCGCCCTGGCTACCCCAGCCGCGCTGACCGACTACCTGCTGCATTTTGTGCGCGAAATTGGCATTCCGGTGCGGGAAGAGCCCATTCCTAGCCCGTCCTTCCTACCCGGCCTGCTCATCGACGCGGGCCAGCTCGTGGTGGACCGGGACCAGCTGCTCTACCCCGGCGACATCCTGCACGAGGCCGGCCATATTGCCGTTACGACGGCGGCCGAGCGGCATTTAGTGGGCGGCAACGTGACGGAGCACAACCCCGAGAAGGAAGGTGAGGAAATGGCCGTGCACGTGTGGTGCTACGCCGCCTGCGTACACCTGGGCCTGCCCGCGGCCGTTGTGTTCCACCCCGACGGCTACAAGGGAGCCTCCGACTGGTTTATCGATACGTTCGGACAGGGCCAATACGTGGGCCTGCCCCTGCTGGTGTGGATGGGTCTGACGACCAACGACACTTACCCGCGCATGACTGGATGGCTGCGGGCCTAAGCCGGCAGCGTCTGGGCTACGGGGCCAGGCTCGACAATAGTTGCCGGGTTTGTGGGCATTTAGCGTTGCGTAGCGTACACCCCAGACGAAGGCCCAATCCACTGCCTTCGTTCGGCGCTTCGCCGGCTCTTCATCCGCCTATTATGACCAACCCCACTTTCACCGTAGAACGCCTTTCCTTCGACACGCTCAGTGAGCTACCCAACGCCTGGACCAACCAGGACTACTTGGCGCTGCTGCGGCTGATGAGCTACGACAACCCCGAGGAAATAGCTCCGGCCGAGCTGAAGGCCATGTGCCTGATGTCGTTGACTGACCTGGAGCCCGCCGAAGCGGCCGAACTGGTGCTGGGCTACCTGCTTGCCGAGCAACTCAATGCCGGCCAAATCCAGAACCTGGCCCACAACATGCTCACGGAGAAACTCTGGGAAGAAAACCCCGAGCTGGGGCAGCACCAAGGCTTTTTCAACGCCACGCAACTGCTCTACGAAGCCTACAACGGTAAATTCCCCCGTCCCGAAGCCGTGCAGTTTCAGGTGCAGCTCACGGCTGCCGCCCCCGCCAGCCTGGCCATTTTCGAACGTCAGCCCGAGGCTCCGCTGCTGCGCCTGCTGGCCCAGGGCATGCCCGACAACACCCTGCTGCGCCGCCTGTTCGGTGAGCAGCTGGCGGGCACCAGCTTCCCCGAGGCCCAGGACATTATCTGGCAGCTTAAGCCGGGAGCTAAAACCGAGAACATCATTTCCTTCGACGTGGTCAGCTCCGCCTACTGGCTCGACGACTTCAAGTACGCCGACTCCTACCAAGCCACCACCCAGGCCGAGGAAATAGCCGACACCCCGGAATAACGCCGGCATTTCCGCCGCGAAACTTCGCGTCCGCTCTGTTGCCAGTTGGCCGCGGGGCGGACGCTTTGCGTACTACCGGGTATGGAAACCTACGTGGTCGGCGACATTCACGGGGCCTTTCGAGCCCTGGAGCAGGTGTTGGAGCGCAGCCCCTTCCGCCCCGGCATCGACCGGCTCATCCAGCTCGGCGACGTGGCCGACGGCTGGCCCGACACGCCCCTGTGCGTGGAAAAGCTGCTGAGTATTCCGAACAGCATCTGGCTGCAGGGCAACCACGACTGGTGGACGGCCGAGTGGCTGGCCACCGAGTTGCCGGCCGAGGCTGTGAACCAGAGCTGGTACTCCCAGGGCGGGCAGGCCACCTACGATGCTTACCAGCTGATAGCCCCCCAGGTACGGCGGCAGCACTTCATGGCCTTTTTCGGGCAGCAGCTCCCCTATTTCGAAGACGAGCACCGCAACCTCTACGTGCACGCCGGCTACGAGCCCACCGAGCCCATTGCCGACCAGGACCCGGCCGACCTGATCTGGCGCCGCCACCTGTGGCAGTACGGCTGGCCGGCGCTGGGCTACCACGAATGCTTTATCGGCCACACGCCCACCTGCCAGGAGCCCTGCCGGCAGGCCAACGTGTGGAACCTGGACCAGGGCGCGGGCTTTGCCGGCCGGCTGAGCATGCTCAACGTGCGCACCAAGGAGTTTGTGCAGAGCGACCCGGTACCCGGTCTGTACCCCGGCGTAAAGGGCCGCGGGAGCTGAGCTGCCGGCGCTCCGCCGACGCCCCAACAAAAAAGCCCGACCTCTTTGGTCGGGCATTTTCGCGGAATTGCAAGCAAATTAGGCCTTCGTTTCGCCGTACTGGGTAATGGCGTCCACGATTTCCTCGGAGATGCCGGTGGTGCTGAAGCCGCCGTCGTGCATCAGGTTCTGCATGGTCACGTAGCGGGTCAAATCCGAAAACAGGCTGATGCAGTAGTCGGCGCAGGCTTCGGCCGGGGCGTTGCCCAGGGGCGAGAGTTTGTCGGCGTACTCGTAAAAAGCGTTGAAGCCGCTGATGCCGGTGCCGGCCGTGGTTTTGGTCGGCGACTGCGACACGGTGTTCACGCGCACTTTCTTGAGCTTACCCAGGCGCTGCCCGTAGCTGCGGGCAATGCTTTCGAGCACGGCCTTGGCCTGCGACATGTCGGTGTAGTCGAGGAAGGCGCGCTGGGCGGCAATGTACGACAGGGCTACGGCCGAGCCCCACTCGTTGAAGGCGTCCTGCTTTTCGGCCACGGCCAGCATCTTGTGAAACGACAGCGCCGACACGTCCAGCGTCTTCTGGAACCACTCGTAGTTAAGCTCGCCGTAGTGCTTGCCCTTGCGGATGTTGGCGCTCATGCCGATGCTGTGCAGCACGAAGTCGAGCTTGCCGCCGAGGTGCTCCTGGGCGCCGCTGAACAGCTTTTCCAGGTCTTCCATCGACGTCGCGTCGGCCGGGATAATCAGGGCCTCGCACTGCTCGGCCAGCTTGTTGATTTCGCCCATGCGCATGGCCAGCGGGGCGTTGGTCAGCACGAAGCGCGCGCCTTGCTCGTAGGCTTTCAGGGCTACTTTCCAGGCAATGGATTCTTCATTAAGCGCCCCCGAGATGATGCCGACTTTGCCAGCGAGTAGGTTATTGGACATTGGTTTGTGGTTATTCGTTTTTGGTTTTTGGCTTGTTCTGACGACCTGCGCCGTCTTTTGGGCTAACTAGGCGGCCGTAATTCAACCCCCAAGTTTACGAATAACCAATCACCAAAAACCAAAAACCAAAAACCAGCCCTACCCCACCAGTTCCTCGCCGCGCATGGCCAGCAGTTCGCGGGCACTCTGGAAGGCATTTTCGCTGGGCTTGGCGCCGGCAATCATGTGGGCAATTTCGCGGATGCGCTCCTCCGTGCTCAGCGCCCGGATCCGGCTCACGGTGCGGTCGGCGCGGTCTTCCTTGTACACGAAGTAGTGCGCGTCGCCGGCGGCGGCCATCTGGGGCAGGTGGCTGATGGCAATGAGCTGGTGCTTTTTGGCCATCTGTTGCATCATACGGCCCACCTTCACCGCAATTTCCCCGGAAATACCCGTGTCAATTTCGTCGAACACGATGGTTGGCAGCGCGGTTTTGTCGGCCAGCATATACTTGATGCACAGCATCAGGCGGGAGAATTCCCCACCCGAGGCGGCCTTGCTCAGCGTCTGGGGCTGGGCGCCCTTGTTAGCCGTAAACAGGATGCTGACCACGTCGAGGCCGCTGGCGGCGGGCTCCCCGGCCGCGTGCTGCACCACGATACGGGCGTGGGGCATGCCCAGCTCGGCCAGCAGCGCGCCCAGCTCCTTCTCAAACTTCGGGAACGACTTCTGCCGGCTTTCCGAGAGCTTGGCGCCTTGGCGCTTCACGGTGGCCAGCGCCCCCTCCGTGTCCTTGCGCAGGCGGGTGATTTCCTTGTCCAGGTTCAGCACCGAGCTCACCTTGCGCCGCAGCTCGTCGCGCACAATGATGAGGGCTTCCAGGTCGCGGACCTGGTGCTTGCGCTGCAGGTTGTAGAGCACGTTCAGGCGCCCCTGCAGCTCATCGATGCGGGCCGGGTCGCCCTCGGTGCGCCGCTCGGCGGCCTCCACCTCATCGGCAATGTCGTGGAGCTCAATCAGGCAGCTGTCGAGGCGGGCTTTCAGGGACTGGAACTGGTCGGCGTAGCCCGCAATCTGGCCCAGCATGGTGGCGGCATCCTTCATGCTGCCCGTGGCGCAGTACTCACTTTCGCTCAGGCTGTGCAGCGTCTGGGTGAGCTTGTACTTGATTTCTTCGGCGTGCTCGAGCTGCTTGACTTCCTGCTCCAGCTCTTCCTGGTTTTCACTGTCGAGGCGGGCTTCCTCCAGCTCACCCAGCAGAAAGCTGTGGTAGTCGAGCTCCTTGTTGGCCTGCACCACCTGGTTTTCCAGGGCCTTGAGGTCGGCTTCGAGCTTGCGGTACTGCCGGTAGGCGTTGCTGTACTGCCCCCGGGCCGGCACCAGCCCGGCGTAGAGGTCGAGCAGGTTGAGCTGAAACACCGCGTCGCCCAGCAGCAGCGTGTCGTGCTGGGAGTGAATGTCCATCAGGTTGGCCCCGATTTTCCGCAGCGCGTCTAGGGTCACGGGCGTGTCATTCACGAAGGCGCGGGATTTGCCCGTGGGGCTGATTTCGCGGCGCAAGATGCACTGCGCGTCGTAGTCCAGGTCTTCCGACTCGAAGATATCCTGCAGGTGGTAGGTGGAAATATCGAACTGCCCTTCAATGACGCATTTGCGTTGGGTGTCGAAGAGCATCTTGGAGTCGGCCCGGTTGCCGAGCAGCAACCCAATGGCGCCCAGCATGATGGACTTGCCGGCCCCGGTTTCGCCGGTGATGATATTGAGCAGCGCCGAGGGCCGTAGCTCCAACTGCTCGATAAGGGCGTAATTTTTTATGCGAAGGTCAACCAGCATGGCGCGTCTTGTTAGCGGGAATAGTGCCCAAAGGCCACCCGCGCCAGCAGTTATAGCAACTACAAAAGCGTTTCAGCGACTCCCAAAGGCATTTCGACTAATAAAATTAGTCATTCTACCCAACACCGCAAGGCAGCCCAAGCATTTTAGCAAAATCTTGCGGGTCAGCCTTCTCCGCTCCACTACTCAGAATGCGGAGCAACAAGCCCGGGTGCTCCAACAAAAAAGCCCCGGCTGTCGGACGACAACCGGGGCTTGGAATGGCCGCTTTTGTTGCGGAGCGCCGCGCGGCGCTTTACCGCCGGGCGCGGCGGCGCAGCTTTTTCAGGCCGTAGGCCGCGCCGGCGGCCAGCAGCAGCGAGGCGCCACCGTCGACGGGCACGTCGGTCACGGCGCCGGGGCGGGGGCCGCCGTTGCCGGGGCCCTGGGCTCGGACGGCCGGGGCGGCCAGCAGCAGCGCGCTGAAGAGAAAACCAAGGAAGTATTTCATAGACAAACGAAAAGAAAAGGATAAAGCGGCTGGGCCGGGCCGACCACGGCGCGTGGCCGGGCCCAGCTCTTGCCGCCGGATTAGTTGACGACGACCTTCTTGGTGATGGTCGTGGCGCCGGCCTGGATGTGCAGCAGGTACACGCCCAGCGGCACGTCCTGCACGTCCATCGTGGTCTGGGCGCCGGCGGCGGGCAAGGCCAGCAGGCTCGTGCGCACGGTCTGGCCCAGCACGTTGA
>NZ_SEWE01000061.1 GCF_004167665.1 Hymenobacter persicinus
CGCGAAGCCCTGCTGGAGGATGCCACCGCCATTCTGGCCGCCGACCCGGCCGCGCAGGGGCTGGCCGAGGTTATCAGTACCTACCCGGGGTTCTACGCCATTGCCCTGCACCGGCTGGCCCACGCCCTGGAGCAGCTGCACGTGCCGCGGGTGCCGCGCCTGCTCAGCGAATATGCGCACACCCAAACCGGCATCGACATTCACCCCGGCGCCCGCATCGGCCCCTCGTTCTGCATCGACCACGGCACGGGCATCGTCATTGGCGAGACGGCCGTACTCGGGGCGCACGTGCAGGTGTTTCAGGGCGTCACGCTCGGAGCGCTGAGCGTGGCCAAGCACATGGCCAACCTCAAGCGCCACCCTACCATCGAAGACCACGTGGTGATTTACGCCGGGGCCACGATTCTGGGCGGCAGCACCGTGGTGGGCAGCCACAGCATCATCGGCGGCAACGTCTGGCTGACCGAGAGCGTGCCGTCCCACTCCCGCGTCTACCACCGCGCTCAGATTCACGTCACCCGCACCGAAGACCCCACTGCCGACATCGTTTTCTCTATCTGATTTTTCCGACCTCAACACCTTCTTTTCTTTCGCCAATGAAAGCCAACACCATTCTCGATACTATTGGTAATACTCCTTTGCTGCGCATCAACCGCCTGTTTGCCCACCGCCCCGACGTGGAAGTGTGGGTGAAGCTGGAGCGCGCCAACCCCGGCGGCAGCATCAAGGACCGCATTGCCCTGGCCATGATTGAGCAAGCCGAAAAAGACGGTTTGCTCACCCCCGACAGCCTGATTGTGGAACCTACCTCCGGCAACACCGGCGTGGGGCTGGCCATGGTGGCGGCCGTGAAAGGCTACAAGCTTACCCTGGTCATGCCCGAGTCGATGTCCATTGAGCGCCGCCGCCTGATGGCCGCCTACGGGGCCAACCTGGAGCTCACACCCCGGGAGAAGGGTATGAAGGGCGCCATTGAAAAGGCCCACGAGATTGTGCGCGACACACCCGGGGCCTGGCTGCCCATGCAGTTTGAAAACCCGGCCAACATCCGGGTGCACGCCGAAACCACGGCCCAGGAAATTCTGCGCGACGCGCCCGAAGGCTTCGACTTTCACATCACCGGGGTGGGCACCGGCGGCCACATCACGGCCGTGACGGAAGTGCTCAAGCCCCATTTCCCGGGCATGCAGACGTTTGCCGTAGAGCCCGAGTTGTCGCCGGTTATCAGCGGCGGCGCCCCGGGGCCGCACCCGATTCAGGGCATCGGTGCGGGCTTTATTCCGGCCAACCTGCACACCGAAGTCCTCGACGGCACCATCCAGATCAGCCAGCAGGAAGCCTTCGACATGGCGCGCCGGGCTGCCCGGGAGGAAGGCATGTTCGTAGGCGTATCGTCGGGGGCCTCGCTGGCGGCCATTGCCAAGAAGCTGCCCGAAATGCCCCAAGGCAGCCGCGTGCTCACGTTCTGCTACGATACCGGCGAGCGGTACCTGTCCGTCGACGGGCTGTTCGTGTAGTGTCCGGTGCAGTCAAATTCCCCGCGAGCTGATTTTGGCACGAACAGCAAAGGCCACCCGTCCGGGTGGCCTTTGCTGTTCGTGCCAGGTGAACGAGCACAAAAAAAGCCCGACCGGCTGGTCGGGCTTTCAGTGGAGAATATCGGAGTCGAACCGATGACCTCTTGCATGCCATGCAAGCGCTCTAGCCAGCTGAGCTAATCCCCCGTTTGTGAGTCTCATTCGCCAGTTGCGCTTGAGTGGGACAAAAGTACGGCGCGTTTTCGATTCTGCAAGGCTGCGCATAAAAAAATGTGAAAAAACTTGCGGCTGGCCCCCAAATAAAAAGGGGCTGGCATAGCCGCCAGCCCCTTTTTTACGCGTTAAGCCGTTGGTTTAGTTGAAGATGTAACGGACGCCCACCTGCATCTGCCAGCGGGCGCTGAGGTTGCCCACATCGTCGCGGAAGGTCTTCGATAGTACCTGCCCAGGCGTGGTCACGGTGCCTTTCTGCACCACGTTGCCGCTCGCATCAAGCGTGGCGGCACTGATAACCGGGGCCGTCAGGTAGGGGAAGGTGAAGGTGGGGTTGCTCGTGGCGTTGTAGTTCTGGAACGTGAGCAGGGCGTTGCGGTTGGGCGTCTGCACGATGCCCCAGTTCTTGTTGAGCAGGTTACCGATGTTGAAGATATCCACGCTCAGCTGAATCGAGTTCTTGTTCGTGCCCAGGTCGGTGAACACGTCCTGGAGCAGGCGGAAATCGATGCGGTGCTGCCAGGGGCGCACGGCGCCGTTGCGCTCGGCGTACTGCCCGCGCCGCTCACTCAGGTACTTGTCCTGCTTGATGTAGGCGTCGAGGTCGGCCCACTGCTGGTCGGCGGTATAGGTCGAAACGATGCCGGCGGCGGTGCGCTTGGTGTCGTTGGGCGAGTAGAAGTTGATGGTGTTGAGCACCACCTCGCTCTGGTCGCGGGGCACGTAGATCAGGTCGTTGTTGCCGCCGGCCCCGTCGCCGTTCATGTCGCCGGAGTACACGTAGGAAAAGCGGCTGGAGTTGAAGGCGTCGTTAGCCGCCGCGCCCACGTAGAACATCGACACCGTGGTGCCGAGGTGGCCCAGGTACTCTTTCTTGTAGGAGGCCGACAGAATCACGCGGTGCTGCTGCAGGAAGTTGGAATACGACAGCACGTTGGCATTCGGGTCGCCGCTCACGGCCCGGTCGCGCCAGATCGACTGGGCAATGGAGCCCCCGTCGTTGACGGAGCGGGAGTCGGTGTAGGTGTAGGCCGCGTCCACGTAGAAGCCGTTGGAGAACGAGCGGCGCAGCTGGGCCGTGAGCGAGTAGGAGTAGCCCTTGTTGGTGTTGCGCATCACGATGGCGTCGGTGATGTTGGGCCGCGCTACCGTGTTGGCCTGTCCGCCCTGGATAAAGCCGTTGGCACCGGGCGCGCCCAGCAGCTCCGTACCGTACTGGTCAACCAGCGGGCCGTAGATGCGGTTGTTGGCAAACACGGCGGGTACGTAGTTGCCCGTCTGCACCCCGGCCGCGTTGCGGGGCGTGCTGCCGGCGCGGGTGTTGCGCACGTTGCCGCTGGCATCGGTGGCGTAGTAGATGGGCCGTTTATCCGCACCCTGGGCCGTGACGGCCGCCGTGGGCAGGTTCACGTTGTCGTGGTACACAGCATTGAGGTCCTGGGTGAAGATGCCTTCCAGCGTGCCTACGATGCCCAGGGGCAGCTGCTTGTCCACGGCCAGGTTGGTACGCCATACCTGCGGAAACTTGAAGTCCTTGTCCGTCACGGCCAGGTTGTAGGTCGTGGCGGCCGTGCGGGAGGCCGGGATGTTGGCCGTTACGTCGGGCGAGAAGGGGTACGCCGCGCCGTTGGTGCTGGAGAAAGAACCGAAGAGCACGCCGTTGTTGGAGGCCTGATTGGAAATCCAGACGTAGGGCACGCGGCCGGTGAAGATGCCCGTGCCGCCGCGGACCTGGGTTTTCTGGTCGTTCTGCACGTCCCAGTTGAAGCCGATGCGGGGCGAAAACAGCACCGAGGTGCTCTGGAATTTGTCGGTTTCAATCTTGTACCCGTCGCGGAAGGTGAGCTGGGCGGCGGCTTCGTTGCGGGCAATTTTGGTCGGCACGTTCGGCACGTCGGCGCGCACGCCCACGGTCACCTTCAGGTTCGGTACCGGGGTGTACTCATCCTGGGCGTACACGCCGTACTGCTGGGCCTTGATGTTGGCGAAGGGGAAGGAGCCGTCGGCCAGGGCCGAGTACTGCAGGCGGTAGTTGGTGGGGTTCGAAATGGTGCCCGTGGCCGGGTTCGGCGTCTGGTTGGCATTCGAGTAGAAGTCGGCCAGGGAGTTGAAGGAGTACAGGCCGTAGTAGTTGGGCGCGAAGCCGTTCTTAAACTTGTAGAACTCGGTGTAGGTGCCCAGCGTCACGTTGTGCTTGCCCAGGTACATGGTGTAGTTGTCGCCAATCTGGTACACGTCGCTGTTCAGGATGTTGTTGGCCGAGAAGGCCTCGTAGCCGAACGTGGTCAGCAAGGAGCCCTGGCCGTTGCCGATGTCCACGAGCGGGAAGATGCCCCCGGAGCTTTCCCGGAAGTCGCGGAACGACGAGACGCCGGCGGTGAAGTTGTTCGAGGCCCGGCTGCCGAACGTGGAGTTCAGCTCGGCAATCACCGAGTTCAGGTTGTTGTTGATGCGGTAGTAGGCGGCCAGGTAGGGCAGGCTGGTGTTGCTCTGGGCCCGGGCACCGGCCAACGACAGGCCGGAGCTGGACGGCGGCACGTCGCGGTACGACTTGAGGTAGTTGTATTTCACCGACAGCCGGTGTGCTGCGCTGATGTTCCAGTCGAGCTTGGCCGTGGCCTTGTCGCTGTTCGACTTGAGCTGATAGCCTTCGTAGGGGCCGGTGTTGTAGCCGTACTTGCTGCTCAGGAATTGCGACAGCGCGTCGAGGTCGGTGGAAGATGCCTGGGAGATGTTGCCGCCAGCAGTCTGGCCGGGCTTCAGGGCCGTGTAGTTGCCGGTGGGCGGGTCGTTGCGGCGCTCCTGCTCGGCGTTCAGGAAGAAGAACAGCTTGTCCTTGATGATGGGGCCGCCCACGCGGAAGCCGTAGTTTTTCAGGTTGAACTTGGGGTAGTCCGACGTCACGTCGCCGACCTTGCTGCCCACCAGGTCCTGGTTGCGGTAGAAGCCGTAGATGGAGCCCGATACTTTATTGGTGCCCGAGCGGGTCACGGCGTTGATGCCGGCGCCGGTGAAGGAGCCCTGGCGCACGTCGTAAGGAGCCAGGCTGACCTGAATCTGGTCGATGGCGTCGAGGGAAATGGGCTGGGCGTTGGCCTGGCCGCCCACGGTGGCCGAGAGGCCGAAGGCGTTGTTGAACAGGGCCCCGTCGATGGGGATGTTGTTGAAGCCGCTGTTGCGCCCGCCGAAGCTCTGCCCGTTCGACTGCGGGGTGAGACGGGTGAAGTCGTCGAAGGAGCGGTTCAGGGTGGGCAGACGCTCAATCTGCTCGCGCTGTACGCTGGTGGCCGCGCCCGTGCGCCCGGCATTAATCACCGGATCCTGGCGGCCCGAGATGGTGACGCCGGCCAGCTCGGTGGTGGCTTCGCTCAGGTTCAGGTCGAGGCGCAGGTTCTGGGCCAGGGTCAGGAAAATGCCGGTGCGCTCGGCGTCCTTGTAGCCCACAAACGTCACGCGGACCGTGTAAGGCCCGCCTACGCGCATGTTCTGAATGTTGAAGCGGCCTTCCGAGTTGGTAGGGGCCACGTACTGGGTGTTGGTGGGGGTGTGGATGGCAATGACCGTGGCGCCGGGCAGGCCGCTGCCGGCCTTATCGGTAATAACCCCGTTCATGGCCGAGGTGGTGGCGCCTTGGCTCCACGCGCCGTGCGCCGACAGCAAGGCCAGCAGCAGCAGTAACAAATGACGGTACAGCGGTTGTCTCATAAGGGTAGGTTGGTGAAAAAGTGGACAAAAGTAGTTCCTGCTGGCCGCCAACGCGTATTATTAAAATGTTATTAAAGTTGGATATTCGGGAGAGTAACCATTCGTTGAAGTGCCCGGAATGCCATCGTAGAGCATTGTATTTGTAATAGCTGGCTGGACTAATATAGACAAAAAAAAGAGCGGGTGGAGAATTTCTCCACCCGCTCCCGGGAAGTACTGATGCTGTGGTACGCTTAGTTGAAGATGTAGCGTACGCCCAGCTGGCCCTGCCAACGCGAAGCGAAGGGAGCAATGTCATACGAGCGGTTGTTGACCGCGAAGCTGGCGGGGAACGTGAAGGTCGGCTGCACGTTTGGTGCCAGCGTGGCGATGTTAGCTACCCGCAGAATTTCCGAAGCGTTGTTTGACAGCGAGTACTGACGGCCCCAATCGTTGTTGATCAGGTTGCCCACGTTGATAACATCGAAGGTCAGCTGCAGGGTGTTCTTCTTGCCACCGGCCATGAAGTTGAAGTCCTGGGTCAGACGTACGTCGAACTGGTGGGTCCAGGGCATGCGGGCGGCGAAACGCTCGGCATACTGGCCCCGGTGGCTGCGCAGGTAAGGGTCGTTTTCGATGAAAGCATCGAGCTGGTTCTGAACCTCAGCTACGGTGCGGCCTTCGCTGGCTACCAGGATGATTTCCTTGGTGTCGCGCACGTCGCGGGGGATGTAGATCAGGTCGTTGCCCGAGCGGGTTCCACCCCCACGGTCGAAGTTCAGGTCAGAGTTGTACACGTAGGTAATCGGCTGACCCGACAGGCCTTCGTATACCAGCGACAGGCCGGTGGCAAATTTCTCGCCGCCGTAGCGGGCCGTGTAGCCGCCGGTGGCCAGGATGCGGTGACGCTGGTCGTTGCGCGAGAAGCCCAGCTCGGGGTTGTTCGGATCGGCTACGATCTGGTTGAAGCCGAAGTTGGAGTCAGCCGTGCTGCTGGCGCCGCTGTTCACTTCTTTCGCCATACCGTAGGTGTAGGCCACCATCGTGTTCAGGCCGTTCTTGAAGTTTTTCTGCAGTTGAGCCGTGGCGTTGTAGCGGTAGCCCTTGCTGGTGTTGCTGAGCAGGTACACGTTGGTGAAGCGCGAGTCAACGAGGCGGGTAGCAGTGCTGTTGCCGTAGATCGGACGCTGGTCAGGACCGGCCAGACGACCTACTGGATCCTTCAGGTTGATGTCCTGGTAGTAGATATCGTTCATCGTCTTCGAGTAGATACCTTCCAAGGTCGCTACGATGTCGCCGGGCAGACGGAAGTCAACGGCCAGGTTCGAGCGCCATACCTGGGGCAGCTTGAAGTCGTCGCTGAGCACGTTGATCTGGGTCGTGGTGGCGGCGCCGCTAGAGTAGTAAGTCGGGAACTGGCTGATGTCGGTCAGGACGGCCCGGCCGCCGTTCGGGTTTTTCGGGTTGGATACGTTAACCGAGCCCTGAATCAGGCCGCTGTTGGTGTAGCTGTTCGAAATCCACACGAAGGGTACGCGGCCGGTGAAGATACCGGTACCACCGCGCAGCTGCACTTTGGCGTCGTTGTTCACGTCCCAGTTGAAGCCCAGGCGCGGAGCGAAGAGCAGCTGGCCGTTTGGTACGTTTTGGGTGTTGATGCTGCCGAACTTCGAGAAAGCCGTCTGCTCAGCCACGTTCTTGTTGTACTGAGGCTTGTCGAAGAACACGGGCACGTCGAGACGCACACCGGCAGTCAGGCGCAGGTTCTCGATGGGCGAGAACTGATCCTGCAGGTACACGCCCAGCTGGGCGGCCTTGAAGCTGGCTTCGCCGTTGTCGGCGGTAGCATAGGCAGCCTGGAAGTTGTTGGCAACGCCGTTGTAGAAGTTAGCCAGCGAGTTGAACTGGTAGTAGCCGGGACCGTTGTTGATAAACAGGTTGCGGAACTTGAAGAACTCGTTGTGCGTGCCCAGCGTCAGGGTGTGCTTACCGATGGCGCGGGTCAGGTTGTCGGTTACCTCGATGATGTCCTGGTCGAGTTCGTTGGCACCCGAGCTACGCTCCGTACCGAAGGTGTAGCGGTTGCCGCTGGCGTTGATTTCGAAGGTCGGGAACAACGCGGTTGGCGTCTCGCGGGTGTCGCGGATGCGGCTGTAGCTCAAGAGCAGTTTGTTCGAGAACGAGCTCAGACGGCTGTTCAATTCAATAACCGAGCTGTTGGTCTGGTTGCTGAACTTGTAGGCGTTGTTGCCAAAACGCATCTGCGTAGAAGTACGCGTGATGTTGTCGTCGAAGGCGTCTACGAAGTTGTGACGCACCGTGAGCTGGTTGTTGGCGTTGAGGTTGAAGTCCAGACGAGCGAAGATCTTGTTGCTCTCGGTCTTGCGGTTGATAACGCCGTAGTCGCCTACTTCGTAGCCGTAGACGTTGCGGGCCGTATTGGCAATCGAGTCCAGGGTAGCTACGCGGATGCGCGAGGTCGAGGAGCCGGGCTCGAAGGAGAGGGGAGTGCTGTTGCGGGCAATTTCGCCGTTCAGGAAGAAGAACACTTTGTCCTTCACCAGGGCGCCACCCACGCGGAAACCTGTCTGGTAGTTGTAAAACTCATCCGCTTTCGTGCGGGGCTCCGTGACGCTTTTGCCCACCGAGTTCTGGTTGCGGCCGAAGCCGTAGATCGAAGCCGACACGTCGTTGGTGCCCGAGCGGGTTACGGCGTTGACGCCGCCGCCGGTGAAGTTACCCAGCGTTACGTCGTAGGGTGCTACCACCACCTGGATTTCTTGGATAGCGTCCAGGGCAATGGGGGTGGTGCTCGCCTGGCCACCGGGGGTACCCGAGCCAGCCAGACCGAAAACGTCGTTGTTCACGGCGCCGTCGATGGTGATGTTGTTGTAGCGGTTGTTCGAACCACCAATCGACGAGCTGCCGCCGCCGTTAGCCTGCGGGGTCAGACGCGTGAAGTCGTTCAGCGAACGGCTCAGCGTGGGCAGACGCTGGATCTGCTCGCGCGAAATCGTGGTTTCGGCGCCGGTGCGGCTGGCGTTGATCACCGTGCTCGACTGGCCCTGAACCGTAACGCCGGCCAGTTCCGTGGTGGCTTCGTTCAGGTTGATGTCGAGGCGCAGGTTCTGCCCCAGCGTCAGGAAGATACCGTCGCGGGCGGCTTCCTTATAGCCAATGAAAGTTACGCGAACCGTGTATGGTCCGCCTACGCGCATGTTCTGGATGTTGAAGCGGCCTTCCGAGTTGGTGGGGGCCACGTACTGGGTATTCGTAGGCGTGTGCACGGCAATAACCGTGGCGCCGGGCAAGCCAGCTCCTGCTTTGTCGGTGATAACACCGTTCATGGCAGAGGTGGTTGCGCCTTGGCTCCACGCTACTTGCGCTGACAGCAGCGTCAGCACCAGCAGCAAGAAATGGCGTAAACGTAAGTGTTTCATAAATGGGGAAAATGGTGAGAAAAGAGGGTGCCTGAGGTTAAGCGCCGCAAAAGTAAAGACGAGTTCGGGGACGCTTATTACCGAATCGTTACTATTAACCAATGACCCCCCAACACGCGGGTTTCACGGCGCAAAGGTAATAGGGAAATTCACAATACAGGCCGTACGGCCTTGATAAAGCGGCTGAGATAATAATCACTTTCCAAGCTATTTTCCACGACCCCTAACGAGCTGGAAGAGTGGATGAACTGCACGTTTTCCGGGCTGGCTTCCGTCACTAGTCCCACGTGCGTGATGGTGCTGCTGCCAGGTGAGGCACCGAAAAATACCAAATCCCCGGCCTGCAGATCCTGGGGCTTGACGGGCGTGCCCCACACAGCCTGCTCGTTGGAGGAGCGCGGAATCTGCACGTTAATAGCGGCGAAGGAATTAAACAGGAGCCCCGAGCAGTCCATGCCCAGGCGGCTCGTGCCCCCGTACTTGTAGGGAGTGCCTTGGAAGGAGCGGGCCGTCTGAATCACAGTAGCCAGATCCTGGCGAACGGTGGCGGGGCTGGATTTGCGCTTGACCACCAGCTTGGCTTTGCCCGCCGGGGCCTTGGACTTGGTTTTGCTCACCACGCCCCGGCGCCGGTCGGCAGCCTTCATGCGGGCCATGTCGCGGGCCGAATAGTAGCGGCCGTTGCGCTGGTTGAGTTTGCGGGAGCCGCCGCAGCCGGCCAGTCCCGCCAGCAACACCAGCGCCAGCAGCGGCAGCCAATGGCGCCACTGTCGTGAATGCTGTACCTTCGTTCTGTGGTCCCGCATCGGGACAAAGATACGTGCCTTGCTCATTTTGCCCTTCTATATATGGATTTCCAAGTCCTGACGCCCGAACTGGTTTCTGCTTTCGAACGCATTGTGGGCGCCGAGCATGTGCTCACCGCCCAGCGCACCGAGGCCACCGCCTACGCCGACTACGGCCGCGACCATACCGAGGACTTGCACTTTGCCCCGGATGTGGTACTGCGCCCCGCTAACGCCGAGCAGATCAGTCAGATTGTGCGCCTCTGCCACGAAAACCACGTGCCCGTCACGGCCCGCGGGGCGGGTACGGGCCTGAGCGGCGGTGCGTTGCCTATCCATCACGGCGTGGTGCTCAGCACCGAGCGGCTCAACAAGATCATCCAGATTGATGAGCGCAACCTGCAGGCCACCGTGGAGCCGGGCGTCATCAACGAGGCCTTTCAGAATGCAGTGAAGGAGGTAGGCCTATTTTACCCGCCCGATCCGGCCAGCAAGGGCAGCTGCTTTCTGGGCGGCAACCTGGCCCACAGCAGCGGCGGGCCCAAGGCCGTCAAGTACGGCACCACCCGGGACTACGTGCTCAACCTGCAAGTCGTGCTGCCGACCGGCGAGATTATCTGGACGGCGGCCAACACGCTCAAAAACTCCACCGGCTACAACCTGACTCAGCTCATGGTGGGCTCCGAGGGCACGCTGGGTATTATCACGAAGGTGGTGTTCCGGCTGCTGCCCTTCCCCAAACAGAATATTCTGATGCTGGTGCCGTTCCGGCAGGAAGAGCAGGCCGCCGAAGCCGTATCGGCCGTGTTTCGGGCCGGCATTATCCCGTCGGGTATGGAGTTTATGGAGCGCGAAGCCATTGCCTGGTCGTCCGATTACCTGAAGATTCCGCTGACCCTGCCCGAGGATATCCGGGCCCACCTGCTCATTGAGCTCGACGGCCAGGACCTAGATGAGCTCTATAAAGAAGCCGAGCAGGTATACGGGGTGCTGGAGAAGTACGACGTGGGTGAAATCCTGCTGGCCGACAACGCCACCCAGAAAGACGAGCTCTGGAAGATTCGGCGCAACATCGGCAATTCGGTGCGCTACAACTCCGTGTACAAGGAGGAAGACACCGTAGTGCCCCGGGCCGAGCTGCCCACCCTGCTTAAGGGCGTCAAAGAAATCGGGGCCCGCTACGGCTTTAAGAGCGTCTGCTACGGCCACGCCGGCGACGGCAACCTGCACGTGAACATCATCCGCGGCGACCTCGACGACCAAATGTGGAACGTGGGCCTGCGGGAGCCAATTTCGGAGATATTCGAGCTCTGCGTCAAGCTCGGCGGCACCATCAGCGGGGAGCACGGCATTGGGCTGGTTCAAAAAGGCTACATCGGCATTGCCTTGGCGGAAGCCAACCTCAACCTGATGCGCGGCATCAAAGCCGTCTTCGACCCCCACGGCATCATGAACCCGGGCAAGATCTTCTAGCCCGGGCCCCGGATTTCTGCGGACGGTGCCAACACCTGCAGTTTTGCTGGCGCTACCGGCACAAAAAAAGGCCCCCGACTGGGAGCCTTTTTAGAAGGTGGGTTAAAGCGGAACCGACCACTGAAATCCGACGGGTTCGTCGGGGAAGTCCGGGGGCTAGCTTTGGTCGCCTTTGAGCTTGTCCTCGCCGCCGTAGGGAGCCCCGGCCGTGATGTCGCCGCGCAGGCCGCCCTGCGAAACGCCGGGGCCGCTGTCGGGCTGGCGGGAGGTGGTCGTGTTGTCGTCGGCGCTGTCAACTTGGGAAGCCGTGGCGGGCTGGCCGCTGCCGGTGATAATGGTGGCCTGCTCGCCCACCGGGCCGGCCAGCTCATTGACTTTGCTCACGTACTGGCGCTTGGCGTCGTCTTCGCTTACGCCCTTAAATTTGCTCCACGAGTCCCACTGGGCTTGCGACATGCCCGGGTCCCCACTAGGTTTGTCGGGCGTGTCGTCGCCGACAGTTTCGCCCTGCGTGTCGTGGTCACCCTGGGTGGCCTGCTTGTAAAGGCCGTACAACTCGGTCATGTGGGCGGCGGCTTTGTCGCCGGGCAGGCTGTCGACGCGGGATACGGCGGCTTCGAATTGCTTTTGTAAGTCCATCTGTTGCTGAAGATCCATACCGGAAGGAATTTAAAAAGTGGGAATCAAGGGGTGTACTATCGTGGCACGGCTTTGGTTGCGGGGGCGCCCCGCTACTTTTTTGGAATGTTAGTCCCCAGAGTTCGTACTTTTGCCCGCTAATTATGTGTGGAATCACCGGAATATTCGCCTTCACCGACGCTGGACGCAGTTCGCTCTCCGCGTTGCAAGCCTCCACGGACGCCATTGTCAGCCGCGGGCCCGACTCGCAGGGACACTTCGTCTACGACCACTGCGGCCTGGGCTTCCGCCGGCTGGCCATCCTCGACCTCTCGGCCGACGGCAACCAGCCCATGACCGACGAGTCGGGGCGGTACACCATCGTCTTCAACGGGGAGATTTTCAACTTCCGCGAGCTGCGGCAGAAGCTGGTCAAGAAAGGTCACACCTTCCGCTCCCAGACCGACACGGAAGTTATCCTGAAGCTCTACATCAGTGAGGGGCGGGGCTTTCTGAAAAAGCTCAACGGCTTCTTCGGCCTGGCCATCTACGACAAGGAAGAGGACTCCGTGTTCATTGCCCGCGACCGGATGGGGGAGAAGCCCATCCTGGTGTACCGCGACGAGGACAAGCTGTTTTTCGCCTCCGAGATGAAGTCGCTGCTGGCTTTGGGCGTACCGCGCAAGCTCGATTACGTGGCCCTGAGCCAGTATCTGCAGCTCAACTACATTCCCGGTCCGGCCACCATCTTTAAAGGAGTCAAGAAGCTGCTGCCCGGCCACTACCTGTTCGTGAAGGGCGGCAAAGTGGTGCGCA
Organism: Hymenobacter persicinus; assembly: GCF_004167665.1. Classification (GTDB taxonomy): domain Bacteria; phylum Bacteroidota; class Bacteroidia; order Cytophagales; family Hymenobacteraceae; genus Hymenobacter; species Hymenobacter persicinus. The sequence goes on from NZ_SEWE01000061.1 coordinate 12,568, forward strand.
AGCGCTGGTACAAGATTCCCTACGACCCCAAGAAAACCGACAAAAACAAGCTCAGCTACGAGCAGCAGCAGCAGAAGCTCGTCGAACTGCTCGACGACGCCACCGCCCGCCGCCTCGTAGCCGACGTGCCCGTGGGTGCCTTCCTCAGCGGTGGCATCGACTCGAGCGTGATTGTGGCCCTGGCCTCGCGCCACACCCAGCACCTGAACACGTTCAGCATCGGCTACCGCGACGAGCCCTTCTTCGACGAGACTAAGTACGCCAAGCTGGTGGCGGAGCGCTACAAAACCAACCACACGGTTTTCTCGCTCACCAACCAGGACCTCTACGACCACATTTTCGATGTGCTCAACTACATCGACGAGCCCTTTGCCGACTCCTCGGCGCTGGCGGTGTACATCCTGAGCAAGCGCACCCGCGAAAAAGCCACCGTGGCCCTTTCCGGCGACGGCGCCGATGAGATGTTCGCGGGCTACAACAAGCACATGGGCGAGTTTCAGGTGCGGCAGGGCGGCTTCAAGGCCGAGGCCGTAACGGGCCTGAACCTGCTCTGGGACGTGCTGCCCAAGTCGCGCAACTCGTTTCTGGGCAACAAGATCCGGCAGTTTCAGCGCTTCTCCCGCGGTATGCTCAGCGGGCCCAAGGACCGCTACTGGGACTGGGCCTCGTTCGTGAGCGAGAAGGATGCCCGCAACCTGCTCAGCCCGGCTTCCCGCCGCAAGGTGGGCAAGAAGCTGGCCGAGAAGCGCCGCAAGGACATTCTGGAAAACCTGCACGCCGACGGCGACCTGAACGAGGTGCTGCTCACCGACATGAACCTGGTGCTGCCCTACGACATGCTCGCCAAGGTCGATTTGATGAGCATGGCCAACTCCCTGGAGGTGCGCCCGCCTTTCCTGGACCCCAACGTGGTCAACTTTGCCTTCTCCCTGCCCGTCGACAGCAAGATCAACGCCGACATGAAGAAGCGCATCGTGCAGGACGCCTTCCGGCCCCTGCTGCCCGAGGAACTCTACAAACGCCCCAAGCACGGCTTCGAAGTGCCCCTGCTCAAGTGGTTCCGCAACGAGCTACGCCCTCTGATTGAAGACGACCTGCTCTCCGATGCCTTCATCGAGGCCCAGGGCGTGTTCAGCGTCGACGCCATCCGGGCGCTCAAAACTCAGCTGTTTTCCCGCAACCCCGGCGACGTGCACGCCCGCATCTGGGCCCTGATCGTGTTTCAGTGGTGGTGGAAAAAATGGATGATGAGCTAGGCCATCCGGATAGATAGTTAAGATAAAAACAGCTTTTTCACTCGTTTCGCCCCATATGAAAATCGCAGTTGTAGGCACTGGTTACGTTGGCCTGGTGACAGGAACATGCTTCGCCGAAGTCGGTATCGACGTGACGTGCATCGATATCGACCAGAAGAAGATTGATAACCTGCACAAGGGCATCCTGCCCATCTACGAGCCGGGCCTGGAGGAAATGGTTACCCGCAACGTGGAAAAAGGCCGTCTCCACTTCTCCACCAGCCTCGCTGAAGGTATCAAGGATGCCGACGTGGCCTTTATTGCCGTGGGCACGCCTCCCGGCGAAGACGGCTCGGCCGACCTGAAGTACGTGCTGGCCGTGGCCCGCGGCATCGGGGAGAACATGAACAACTACGGCGTCATCGTGACCAAGAGCACGGTGCCGGTGGGCACGGCCGCCAAGGTGCGCGCCGAAATCGAAAATGCCCTGGCCAAGCGCGGCGAAACCATCGAGTTCGACGTGGCTTCCAACCCCGAGTTCCTCAAGGAAGGCGCCGCCATCGACGACTTCCTCAAGCCCGACCGGATTGTGGTCGGCGTCTCGTCGGCCCGCGCCGAGGAGGTGATGACCAAGCTCTACAAGCCTTTCCTGCTCAACGGCCACCCGATTATCTTCATGGATATTCCGTCGGCCGAGATGACGAAGTACGCCGCCAACTCGATGCTGGCGACCAAGATTTCGTTTATGAACGACATTGCCAACCTGTGCGAAATCATGGGCGCCGACGTGAACATGGTCCGCAAAGGCATCGGCTCCGACGCCCGCATCGGCACCAAGTTCATTTACCCCGGCATCGGCTACGGCGGCTCCTGCTTCCCCAAAGACGTGAAGGCCCTGATCAAGACGGCGGCCGAAAACGGCTACCAGATGCAGGTGCTCCAGGCCGTGGAGAGCGTAAACGACGCCCAGAAGGAAGTGCTGTTCGACAAAGTCACGAAGCACTTTGGCGGCGAGCTGAAAGGCAAGAAGATGGCCGTGTGGGGCCTGTCGTTTAAGCCCAAAACCGACGACATGCGCGAGGCGCCTTCCCTGGTTATCATCGAGAAGCTGCTGGCCGAAGGCTGCACCGTGACGGCCTACGACCCGGTGGCCGTGGAAGAGGCCAAACACTCACTCGGCAACCGGATTACCTACGCCAAGGATCAGTTCGACGCCCTCATCGACGCCGACGCGCTGCTGGTGGTGACCGAGTGGCCCGAGTTCCGCTCCCCCAACTTCGAAGTGGTGGGCCGCCTGATGAAGCAGAAAGCCGTCTTCGATGGCCGCAACATCTACGACGCCCGCGAAATGCACGAGGCTGGCTTCAGCTACCACTGCATCGGGGTTCGCACCGACCACAAAGAGCCGGTGGCCTAGCGCCCGGCCCGCGTCCGCTCCGGCGGGCCGCGGGTTTTCGGTATACTTATCACTGCATGCCGCCGGCAGCCTGCCCGCGGCGAACCGCTAAAAAATGGCTACAAACTCCGAACAAAAACGCGTTCTGATTACCGGCGGCGCCGGTTTTCTGGGCTCCCACCTCTGCGACCGGTTTCTGGCCGAAGGCTACCACGTTATTGCCATGGACAACCTCATTACCGGGGACCTGGCCAATATCGAGCACCTGTTTGGCAAGGAGAGCTTCGAGTTTCACCACGCCGACGTGTCGAAGTTCGTATTCGTGCCCGGCAAGCTGGATTACATCCTGCACTTCGCCTCGCCCGCCTCGCCCATCGACTACCTCAAGATTCCGATTCAGACCCTGAAAGTCGGCTCACTCGGCACCCACAACCTGCTGGGTCTGGCCCGGGTGAAGGGTGCCCGCATGCTGATTGCCAGCACCTCGGAAGTGTACGGCGACCCGGAAATTCATCCCCAGGTGGAAGAGTACTTCGGCAACGTGAACCCCGTCGGCCCCCGCGGCTGCTACGACGAGGCCAAGCGCTTCCAGGAAGCCATTACCATGGCCTACCACAACCACCACGGGCTGGAGACGCGCATTGTGCGCATCTTCAACACCTACGGCCCGCGCATGCGCCTCAACGACGGCCGCGTGTTGCCGGCGTTCCTGAGCCAGGCCCTGCGCGGCGAGAACCTGACCGTGTTCGGCGACGGTTCCCAGACCCGCTCGTTCTGCTACGTCGACGACCTAGTGGAGGGCATCTACCGCCTGCTGCTGAGCGACTACGCCCTGCCCGTGAACATTGGCAACCCCGACGAAATCACCATCAAGGAGTTCGGCGAAGAAATTGCCAAGCTCATGAACGTGGAGTTTAAGCCCACCTACCAGGAGCTGCCCCAGAACGACCCGATGAAGCGCAAGCCCGACATCACCAAAGCCCGGGAAATCCTGGGCTGGGAGCCCAAGGTTGACCGCGCCGAGGGCCTGCGCCGCACGCTGGAGTACTTCAAGGAGCACGTGCAGGTAGCGGCCGCCGGCCAGGTCAACAATACGCCCCGCACGTTCTAGCTACGTCCGGCTACTTGCCAGCAAAAAAGCCCGTTGTCCCGCGCAACGGGCTTTTTTGCGTTTATTTGGAGTTGTAACCGGCCCACGCTGCGCATGAGGAAACCGTACTTGCTTGATTTCCCGAAACTGGGCCGGGCCGACGTGGGCTACATGGCGGTGCTCGACGGGCCCGGCGTGTTGCCGTTCGAGGTGAAGCGCCTGTTCTGGACCTACGACACCCCCGAAATGATTGTGCGCGGCCGCCACGCCCACCACCAGACTGAGCAGGTGCTGGTCGCCGTTGCCGGCCGCATTCTGGTGACCACTGAAATGCCCGACGGCGAAATCCAGCTTTTCGTGCTCGACTCCCCGCAGCAGGGCCTTTACGTTCCGGCGCACGCCTGGCACACCATGCAGTACTCGCGCGCGGCCGTGCAGCTCGTGCTGGCGTCCACCCCGTACAGCGAACCCGACTATATTCGGGATTACGCCACCTTCAAGCGCACCTGGGGTTCCGCCTCCTAGCGGGCGCCGCGCCGATTCGAGTGAGGGGCGTGCTATCTTCGCTTTGCCGGCGGCCAACTCGCTTCCGGCTGCGCCCCGACTGCCGCTCTTGTATTGCCTTATGCCGAAGCTGTCCATTATCATTCCCTGTTACTTCAACGAAGCCAACATCCCCGTCACGATGCAGGCGCTGGTAGCCAATGAGGCGCGGTTTCCGCCGGAGGTGACTTTCGAGTACGTGCTGGTGGATGATGGCTCCGGCGACGGCACGGTGGGGGCCCTGCACGCATTTCGGCAGCAGCAGCCCGGCAAAGTGCGGGTGGTGGAACTGGCCGGCAACGTGGGCTCCTACAATGCCATTGTGGCCGGCATGGCCCACGCCACCGGCGACTGCAACGTGATTATCACCGCCGATATGCAGGACCCGCCCGAGCTGATGGTGCAGATGTACGCCTACTGGCGGCAGGGCATCAAGCTCGTTATCGGCAACCGGCAGGACCGGCGCGAGGACGCCCTGACCAAGCTGCTGGCCAACCTGTTTCACAGCCTGATGCGGCGCTTTGCCCTGCCCAACATTCCCAGCGGGGGCTTCGACTACGTGCTCTTCGACGTGCAGATCCGGGAGCATATTGTGCGGCTGCAGGAGCGCAACAGCAACCTGTTTTACCTCATGACCTGGCTGGGCTATCCGTACGTGAACATCCCCTACGTGCGCAGCCGCCGCGAAATTGGCCGTTCCCGCTGGACGCTGTCCAAAAAGCTCAAGCTCTTTCTGGATTCCTTTCTGGCCTTTTCCTTTTTCCCAATTCGGGCTATTTCGGCCGTGGGCATTAGCCTGGGCCTGATTGCCCTGATTTACGGCGTGTATCTGGTTTTTCTGCGCCTGAGCGGGGTGCAGGAGCCCGCCGGCTGGACCATGCTGATGGTGGTGCTGCTGTTTGTGTCGGCCTTCCAGATGATGGCCCTGGGCATTATCGGCGAATACGTGTGGCGGGGCCTCGACGCGGCCCGTCACCGGCCGCTCTACGTGGTCAAGGCCGTAGCGGAGCCCACGCTATGAACCCGGGGGAGCTGGGACGCCGGGGCAAGCCGTGGTTCCGACTGGCCGCGCAGCCTGCGGTGGAATGGGCGCTGCTGGCGGCCGCGCTGCTGCCCTTCGTGCTGATCAGTGCCTACAATCATCCCACCGATGACGATTTCCAGGGGGCCGTATTTGCCCGGCACCTGGGCTTTTGGGCCGGAATCGGGGAATACTACCAGCACTGGACGGGCCGTTATACCAGCTCGTTTTTCTACGGCCTGGCCTACGAGGCACCCAGCCTGGGCGCTTGGCTAGTGGCTCTGCGCCTGGCCCCGGTACTGCTGCTCGGTGCCCTGCTCACCGCTACCCAGTTTGCCCTCGGGGGGCTGTTTCCGCCGCTGAGCTCCGCAACCCGCTGGCGCGCGGCTGGCTACGGCGTACTGCTGTATCTGTGCGGTATTCCTTCGGTTGCCTCGGCTTTGTACTGGCTTAGTGGCTCGGCCGTGTACACCACGGGTATCATCCTGACGCTGGGGCTCCTGGGCGTGGCCGCGCGCCTGCAGCGAGGACTGGCCCGGCCTGGGTGGGTGGTATTGGGAGGAATTACAGCGTTCCTGCTGGCGGGGACCAACGAACTGAGCATGCTGCTGACCGTGGTGGCGTTGGTGGGGTGGTGCTGCTGCCAGCCCCGCGGCCGGCGGCGGTGGCCAGTGCTGCTGCTGGGCGCGGGGCTGGGCGCCGCCGTTACCCTTATGGCTCCCGGCAATGTGGCCCGGGCGGCGGTGGTCAGTACTTCCGCACTCCTAAGCTCCCACCTGCTGGTTGTCGGCGCCAAAAGCGTGTACCTGACCGTGGCCCATTGGGCCAGCTGGGGCAGCAGTGGTTTGCTGCTGCTAATGACGCTGCTCGTGGCTCTGAGTGCCGAGTGGTCGGCGGCCCCTAGAGCTTCTCCAGCTTACCGGTGGTGGCTGGCCGCCGGCAGTGGGGTAGGAGTGCTGCTGGTGCTTCCGCTGCCCACGCTCTGGCTAACCAATGAGGTGCCGGCCCGGGTCTGGAACCTGATTTACTTCGTTTTCCTGGCGGGCTGGTTTGCGGTAGTTTTCCGGGTCTTCCGACAAGTGCCGCCCGCGGGCTGGAAGCTTACCAAGGCCCAGGGAAGCATTTGCCGCAGCATCTGGCTGCTGCTCGTGTTGCTGAGCCAAAGCTCGGCGGTGCACCGGGCTTACGTTGATCTGGCTTTCAAGGCTCCCGGCTACAACCTTGCTCAGCACCGGCGCTATCAGCTGCTGGAGCGTGCCCAGCAGCGCAGGGAGCGGCAGGTGGTAGTGCCGCCGCTCCTGGCCCAGGAATACCAGTATCCGGCCACAATCTTTCTGCACGAACTCGAACTCTCCCCCCGCGACATTGCCAATTCCGGCCTGGCCGACTACTTCGGCCTCGACAGTGTGCGGGTGTCGGCACTGCCGCAGCGCGTTCAACGGCACTTTGAGCAGTAGAGACCTGCCCCGCTGGCAAACCCCGCCTCGACGTCGGCGCAGCCGGAGTATTCCGGCGGTGAAGCCGGCATCGTCGATTTTGGAGTCCGTTGGGCAATGTATCTTTGGCTGCCAAAGTCAGCGGGTTTGTTCCCGAGGTTTGGCTGGTCCGCCGGCGTATCGTTTTTTGCCCTTGCTTGTATGTCCTCTGCTCTTCCCGTAATCCACGTTGCCATTGCCTTCGACGAAGGATACATCAAGCCCGTGTACGTGCTGCTCGCGTCAATTTTTGTCAATAATCGTGACGCCCGGATTGAGGTGCACGCCATTGCGACGGAAGTGCCGGAAGCGGAAAAAGCCAAGATGGTCGCCTACGCCCGGGAGCAGGGCGGCGACATGCATTTTTACACCGTCGGCCCGGAAGTCACCAAGGGCTTTCCCGTGCCCGGGCCCGATGAGCCGGAAGCGTACATTACCATGGCCGCGTACTACCGGCTGTTTTTGCCCCACCTGCTGCCCCACTCCATCGAGCGGCTGCTCTACCTCGACATCGATATCCTGGTCGTCGGGAGCCTGCTGCCCGTGTACCAAACCGAGTTGGGCGACACGGCCGCCGGTGCCATTATGGAAGCGGAGGTGCCGCTGCGCGACGAAATCGGTATTCGCAGTCTGGAAGACTATTTCAACTCCGGCGTGCTGCTGATGGCTCTGCCCCAGTGGCGGGCACAGCGCATCACGGAGCGGGCCCTGGAGATTATTCGCGCCACGCCCGCCGACAAACTCAAGTACCACGACCAGGATGCCCTGAACGTGGTCTTCAACGGCACCTGGCACCGCCTCGATAGCCGCTACAACCTGATGAAGGCCTATATTCCGGAGGATCTGGCCAAGCGGGACTACCGAAAGTTTCTGGCCGACAAGGTTATCATCCACTACAACGGCCGCAACAAGCCCTGGCACCGCGCCTGCATAAACAAGCTCCGCTTCCTGTACCCCGAATACCTGCGTCAGTCGCCCATTGCCCACACCGGTCAGTACCTGCCCAAGCCTATTTCCCGCCAGGGTATGGTAGCGTTGGCGCGCAGCCGGGCCCTGGAAACCTATTTCAACTACCCGGAAGTTGGGCGGGTGTGGCGGCGGCTCAAGGGCGCGCTGGGCCGGTAGGAGTGGGGCATCGGCTTCAAATCAAGTTCTTTTCTTTATCCATGACCAAGAGCCTGTGCTCTTGGTTGTAGGCGGCCGGGCTCTGCCCCGGTTTGCTGCTTTGCCCTGTCAGCTCGAACTGTATGTCCTTAGCGGAGAAAACTGGTCATTATTTCCCGGCTCTGACGGGTTTACGGGCCGTGGCGGCCTACTTGGTTTTTTTTCACCACTTCAATCCGGCACCTGACCGGAGCAGCTTTCTGTTCAAGTTCTTTGATCAGGGCCTTGTCGGTATCAATATCTTCTACGTGTTGAGCGGTCTGCTAATCTGCATCCGGTACTACGACCACGTGGAAGCCTCGCGGAAGTGGGCTGTGAACTACATGCGCAACCGCATAGCGCGCATCTATCCCCTGTACTTTCTGCTGACTGTTCTCACGTTGTTGGTGGCGCAGTTTGCCCCCGGGCTAGGGGTAATGCAGGAGTGGCAGTCGTATTCTACCGTCGACCGGGCTGTGGTATCTTTCGTCGACATTACCATGCTAAAAGGCTTCTCGGAAACGCTGAAGTTTTCCGGTATTGGTCCGGGCTGGTCCCTGACCGTGGAAGAAAGCTTTTACCTGACCGCCCCCTTCCTGATTCTGGCCCTCTATCGCAGCAAAAAGTTCTTTTTCATCTTCGCTGCCATGCTCCTTAGCCTGGGCGTGCTGCTAACGGCTTTTTTCTCCCGGCACTACGTATTCGGTTTTTTTAATTCCTACCCCTTTACATTCTACTACACCTTTTTTGGCCGCTGCATCGAGTTTTTCATGGGCATGCGGCTCGCTCTCTACATCAAGGAACACCCGGTTCAAAAGCCAGGCAAGCCGTTGGCAACGACCATCGGCGCGCTATGGATTCTTGCCGTAATGGTTCTGCTGGCTTACTATGATATTCACTTTCTTTCCGCGCCAGGACAAGTGCTGCTTAATCTGTTTATGCCCCTGGGCGTTTGTGCCCTGCTGTACGGACTGGTCGCGGAGCGGGGAGTCCTAAGTACGGTACTATCTTCCTCCTTATTCGATCTGCTGGGACGTAGCTCCTACGCCTTCTATCTGGTGCATACTGGCGTATTCAGTGCCCTTATAATTAACTACTTAAATTGGCCGCTGTTCGCGCGCTTTCTGGCGCTGAACGTGCTTGCAATCTTGCTGTACAAGAGCGTTGAGCACCCCCTGCAAAAAGCTTTGTCGCGCCGAAAGTAGCCGCCCTGGGTTGGCTGCGTCAGAGTTATACTTTTCTCTACGGCCATTTGCCATTAGTAGCTCCGCTCGCAGTGTATAAGCTGGATGCCACAAAATATTTATAGAATACTGGAAAAAACTGGCCCGCAATAGCACCCGTGACCATACTGGGGAACATTGCTTAATTTTGGCGCTCCGCTACTTTTTTCCTAATATACTGATGAAGGTTCCTTTCCTTGCCTTTTCACCTCAGCATGAGCCCATTCGAGAAGAAGTGATGGCGGCTATGGGGCGCATTTATGACTCTCAATGGTACGTGCTGGGAGATGCCGTCCGTAGCTTCGAGGCTGCCTACGCCGGATTTAGTGACGTCCAGCACTGCGTCGGCGTCGCCAATGGCCTCGACGCGCTGCATTTATCATTGCTGGCGCTGGGCATTGGCCCCGGCGACGAAGTAATCGTCCCCTCCAATACTTACATTGCCACGTGGCTGGCTGTGTCTTACGTGGGCGCCACCCCGGTGTCCGTTGAGCCCAACCCTGCCACGGCCAACCTCGATCCGGCCCGGCTTGAAGCCGCTATTACCGAGCGTACCCGAGCTATTATGCCGGTGCACCTCTACGGCCAGGCCTGCGAGATGGAAGCCATTATGGCAATTGCACGGCAGCATCGGCTCTTCGTGATTGAAGACAATGCCCAGTCTCAGGGCGCTACTGCCGGTGGCAAATCAACTGGTAGCTTCGGTGACGTGAACGGAACCAGCTTTTATCCGGGTAAAAACCTGGGCGCACTCGGCGACGCCGGGGCCATAACGACGAACGACGCCATGCTGGCGCAGAAGCTGCGCACCCTGCGCAACTACGGTTCCCAGCAAAAATATTACAATGAGGTAATCGGGTACAACTCCCGCCTTGACGAACTGCAGGCGGCCGTGCTGCAAGTCAAGCTGCAGTATCTGCCCGACTGGACGCGGCAGCGCCAGCAGGTAGCTGCTTGGTATGATGCCCAGTTGCAGAGCGTGGGAGACTTGCACCTGCCCGTAACGGCTGCTGGCAGTACCCACGTGTATCACTTGTACGTGGTGCGCACCGCCCAGCGCGACGCCCTGCAGCGGCACCTCACGGAGGCTGGAATTGGTACGCTGATTCACTACCCCGTACCGCCTCATCTGCAGCAGGCTTATGCTCACCTCGGAATCAAGCAGGGAGCCTTCCCAATTGCGGAAGAGTTGGCCAACACCAGCTTGAGCCTGCCCATGTGGCCGGGTATGAAGGAAGAAGACGTAACGGCTGTAGTGGAAGCTATTCGCCGCTTCTACTAAGCTACGTAACGTCCGTTGTCCGCCTCTGTTTCTCTGCCTAGACTATGAAAAGCACTTCTTTTATTCAGGTTGATCTACGTGCCGACGGCATCCTAGTGTTAACCATCAATCGGGAAGCCCAATACAATGCGTTAAGCATTGCGACCATGCAGCAGTTGGAGCAGCTCCTGACCCAGGCCAAAAGCCAAGTCGGGCTTCGGGGCATTCTGCTCACTGGCGCCGGCGAGAAGGCCTTCGTAGCGGGAGCTGATATCAACGAATTCAAAATGCTGGCCCCGTCCGAAAGCAGGGCCTTCGCTGAGCGGGGCCAGCGGATACTGCAGCTGCTAGAGCAGATGCCGGTTCCGGTTGTGGCGGCTATCAACGGGTTTGCCCTCGGGGGCGGTTGCGAGCTAGCTCTGGCCTGCCATATCCGCATTGCGAGTGAAAATGCCCAGTTGGGATTACCGGAAGTGAAGCTGGGCATCATCCCGGGCTACGGCGGGACGCAGCGCCTAACCCAGCTTGTGGGCAAAGGCCGGGCACTGGAGCTGATGCTCACTGGCAACCCAATCAAGGCTGAGGAAGCGCTACGCATCGGCCTTGTCAACCGCGTGGTGCCCGCTGAACAGCTGCTGCCGACTTGCTTCGACTTACTTGGTAGTATGCTGGAGCGTGCGCCGCTGGCGCTGACCAAAGTGCTGCAAGCGGCTGCCGCCGCTCAAGTTGGCGGTTCGGCAGGTTATGAAGCCGAAGCGGCTGCTTTCGAAGACTGTTGTCAGTCCGAGGACTTCCGGGAGGGGGTGCAGGCTTTCGTGGAGAAGCGTAAGCCTAGTTTCAAAGGGCAGTAAGCTTTGCTGGTGCGAAAGGGCCTCCTAGCTGGCCCCGTTTTGTGACGCACCCCTCGACCTTCCTCGGGCCAAAATTGTTTGTGCCGGACATTTACCCGCCGCCATTCTTAAGTACTCACCTGAAATTCCAGCTATGTCAGTTCCGCAGCTTATTGAGTTTGACAAGATTGGCTCGTTAGAGTTAGGCTACATTTCCGTAGCCGAAAATGCCCGCTTACCCTTCGCAATTCAACGAGTCTTCTGGACTTACTTCACGCCCGATTCAGTAATCCGCGGGGAGCACGCGCACCGGGAAGGACAGCAGCTGATTTTTGCCACCCACGGCCGGATTGAGTTCACGGTGGAAAATACTGCTGGGGAGAAAACGGATTACCTGCTGGATGCCCCCAACCAGGGGCTGTATATTCCCCGCCTGCACTGGGGCCGCATCAAGTTCTCGCACGACGCCGTGCTGATGTCACTGACGTCGCTGCCCTACGATGAGGCTGATTATATCAGGTCTTACACGGAATTCAAACAGCTCGGAAACGATGAAATTCAATAACCGCAACGTGCAGCTGGGTACCAATGTCCGGCTTGGTAAAAATGTTCGGATTGGCGACAATACCACCATCTACGACAACGTGGAAATCGGGGATAATACCATCATTGCCAATGACTGTGTTATCGGCGAGCCAACCAACGCTTATTATTTTCAGGAAGGCTACCAGAATCCGGAAACCGTAATCGGCGCTAATTCCTTTGTTCGCAGCCACGCTATTATCTATGCCGGCAGCACTTTTGGCGAAGGTCTCAACACTGGGCACCGTATCACGGTGCGCGAAGGTGCGCGGTTCGGTGCCCACTGCCTGATCAGCACCATGGTAGATATCCAAGGCAATTCCACTTTTGGGGATTATTGCCGGCTGTACAGTAACGTTCACATCTGCGAGTTCTCGACGGTTGGCAGCTACGTGTTTATCTTTCCCTACACCATCTTTACCAATGACTCCCGGCCCCCGTCCAATTACTGTAAGGGCCCAACCATTGGCGACTATACCATTATCACGGTGCATTCGGTGGTTTTGCCGGGCGTCACCATCGGCAGCAATTGCCTGATCGGAGCCAACTCGGTGGTAAGCCGTGACATTCCGGACTATAGTTTCGCCGTCGGCAGCCCGGCAAAAGTGGCGCGGGACATTCGCGAAATCGGGTCCCGGGAAAAAGAAGGTTCGCAATACCCGTGGATGTATAACTTCGAGCGGGGCATGCCCTGGCAAGGGATTGGGTTTGAAGCCTGGAGTCAGCAACAGCACTAGTACATAGCCGACGGTTTTCTATAATGATAGGGTAGCGGCATGTCAAAAATTCATCCTTCCGCCCTGGTAGAAACCGACGCCATTGGGGCCGGTACTACTATCTGGGCCTTTGTGCATATCCTGCCGGGTGTGCGAATTGGGTCAAACTGCAACATCTGTGACCACTGTTTCATCGAAGATGGCGTGGATATCGGTGATAATGTAACCCTGAAAAGCGGTATTTATCTGTGGAAGGGGGTGACAGTGGAAGACAATGTGTTCTTAGGACCTAATGTAGTTTTCACGAATGACCTTCGGCCGCGCAGCAAGCAGCACGACGTAGAGCTAGCCAAAACGGTGATTGGTTACGGCGCTTCAGTAGGTGCTAATTCTACCATCCTGGCCGGCGTGCGCATCGGCCGCTTCGCCATGACGGGCATTGGCGCCGTGATAACACGCTCCGTGCCCGACTATGCGTTGGTGTACGGCAACCCCGCCCGGCAACACGGGTGGGTAGATGAGTACGGGCAGAAACTGCTGCCGCAGGGACCGGACCGCTGGCGTTCGGCTGATGGGCTCCGTACCTACCTTACAACGGCCACTGGCCTGCAACCCACTATTTCACCTGATTTACTTGGGTAATCCCATGGAAGAGCCTTTAGTGACAGTTGGGGTGGCCTCGTACAACAACAGCGCGTATTTGCGCCAGACGCTGGAGAGCATCCGCCAGCAGACCTACCCGCACTGGGAGCTGCTCATCGTCGACGA
>NZ_SEWE01000062.1 GCF_004167665.1 Hymenobacter persicinus
TTTCACCCACTTGTGCCAATAGTCCACCGTTTTACGCAAAAACTGCTCGGCCGTGGATTCCAGCGGCGCCTCCAGCGGGGCTCCGTAGGTGAGCACCAGGTACTTGGTCTCGTTGAGCACGAAGTCTTCCTCGTCGAGCACGTAGGTGAGCGGGATGTTGGTGGTGAGCCGGATTTCTTCCTCCAGGCCCAGAAACGCAATGTGGTTGGAGCTGCGGCGGCGGCTCAGCTCCAGTTCCCCGTACTGGCCCATCGGCCGGCAGGCCACCCGCACCCGGGGCGTGCCGGCCAGCGGCTCTACCTTCCGGATAAACATCAGGGGCTTGTAGTACCGGTCGTATTGGGCAAAGCGCGGGGCAAAGTCCGTGACCCGGTAGCGGCCGTCGGGGGCGTCGATTTCGGTGCAGAGCACGTTGGTGTTGGCCTGGTAGTACTGGCTGGTGCGGAACTCGGGCGCGGCGGGCCGGATGCTGAACTCGCCGCCCTTCTGGTCGTCGAGCAGGCTGCCAAACACGAAGCTGCTGTCGAAGCGGGGCCAGCAGAGCCAGCGCACGGCCGTATCGGTGCCGATAAGCCCGAGAAAGGCGCAGTTGCCGATCAGGCCCATGTCATAGGTGTGTTTCGTCATCAAGAGTCAGAGTTAATGCCAGCAACAGCCGGCGCAAAAACGGCCCGGCGGTCCACGGGCTTTGCTTATAGTACCCCGTTGCCGGGGCCCGGGTTGTCCTGCCCCGGGCCGGCGGAGCGCGGACGGCGCCCAGAAAAACACCCTCGCGGGGGATTCTACTCCCCGGCACCCGGGGGCAGGACATGACAAAAATCATCCTCTAAGCCAATGTTCGTCAGGGCATTAATATTTATATGTATGGATATTTGAAACACCGACTATTCCTTCTTCCACCCGGGCCGTTGCGGCCCATTACCCCACTCCGCCATGGTCACGCCCACTCTTCTGTTTTCGGTGCTGCTGATAACGGTGCTGGCCGTCGCCAGTGCTTACCTGCACGGCAGGAATCAGCAGTCCTACTCCTAGGCCCCGGGGCCCCGGTCCGGCCACCGGCCGGGGCCTGCGGCGGCAGCTATCGGCTCCACTAACTGCCTTGCCCTATGCAACCTGCTCCCCAGAAATCACTCCCGCGCCGGGCACCCGCCGGCTGGACTCGGGCCGGGGGCCGGGGGCCACTGGCCATCAGCGCCGCCACGCTGCAGGCCGCGCGCGAAGCCGACGCCACCATTGCCCCCGATGTGTGGGGCAGCGACTATCCCGACCTGCCGGCCGCCGACGTGGCCCGGCTACCCGCGACCCGGCGGCGGCCATTCTGACTACGCGCGCTGCCCTCTTCCCTTACGACCTGTTGCCATGACGCCTTCCCTCGTTGTCCTGACCGATTTTCTGGCCGTTTCCAACCGCGCCCTCGACTACGCCGCTGCTCTGGCCGTGCCGTTGGGGGGCCACTTGGTGCTGCTGCACGTGCCCCACGACGGCCTGCTGGCCCCCGAGGAATACGGCCACCGCCACAGCCGCAGTGCGGAGCGCCAGACCGAGCACGAACTGCTAAAGCTGGCCGCCGCCCAGCCCGTACCGGCGGAAGTAGACGTGTCGGAGCAGTTTCTGCCCGACGCGGTGCAGGAAGCCGTGCGCCGCCACAACCCGCTGCTGCTGGTGTTGGGCCGCCCCGGCTCGGCCTCGACTCCCGCCGAAATGGTGACAATCACGGTCATGGACCTGCTGCGCCACGCCTCCTACCCGCTGCTGGTAGTGCCCACGCTGGGCTGGGATACGGCTCCGCCCCACCGCCTGCTGCTGGCCGTCGATGGGCAGCCCTTCCGACTCTGCGCCCACCAGGACGTGGTGCGGCAGCTGTTGCAGGCCACCCAGGGCACGCTGGAAGTGGTGCACGTCACCGACGACGAGCACGCGGTGGCGACGCCGGCCGCCGTGCTGGCTTCGGTGCGCCACAATCATTTGGTCGACCACCTGCCCGACAGCAGCCTGCACCACCTCTACCAGCCCACCGTGATGGGCGGCGTGCTCCAGCGTGCCGCCGACCTGCAAGCCGATCTGCTGGTGGTCGTAGCCCGGCGCCATAGCCTGCTCGGCAGCCTGTTTCACCGCAGCGTGACGGCCCGGCTACTCCAGGAAAGCCCGATTCCGGTGCTGCTGCTCCCGGCCGAAGACTAAGCTCCTTTTTCCCTCCTAAGCTGCCGCGCCATGCATCCCAGCCTCGTCGTGCTTACCAACCTTACGGACCCAGCCGAGCGCGCGGCCCGCTACGCCGCCGTGCTGGGGTCCCCGCTGCACGCTCACCTCACGCTGCTGCACCTCTACCACGACGCCCTGCTGGACCCCGAGTTCGTGACCGTGACGACCGTGCAGACCTACCGCAGCCAGGCCGAAACCAAGGCGGCCCTGCAGGCCCTGGCCCGGCGCCTGCCCACCGCGGCCGACGTGGTAGTGTCGGTGGAAACCACGGTGGAGGCCGTCAACGAAGCCGTGCGCCGCACCCAGCCCCTGTTGCTGGCCATGGGCTTGAGCACTGAGCACGACGCGCTGGACCACGTGCTGCACAACCAGGCCCTGCCCGTGCTGCGGGGAACTCACCGGCCGCTACTGCTCGTGCCCGAGCTGGCTCCGGCTGCCCAGCTGCCGCGCCGGGT
This sequence comes from Hymenobacter persicinus, assembly GCF_004167665.1. GTDB lineage: Bacteria > Bacteroidota > Bacteroidia > Cytophagales > Hymenobacteraceae > Hymenobacter > Hymenobacter persicinus. The sequence continues at coordinate 2,658 of NZ_SEWE01000062.1, forward strand.
GCTGCTGGCCCTGGATGCGGAATCCTTCGTGCCCAATGCCGCCACTCGGGACCTGGCCCCCCTACTGGCCGCCTGGCCGGCTTCCTATACCGTAAGCCACGTGCTGGGCCTGCACGAGCAGGAGGCCTTTCCGGGGCAGCGGGTACTGCACCACCTGCACCTGAGCCGGCTGCTGCCCCCTACCACGCCTGTGGAGCTGTACGAAGCCCAGCACGTGTCGGCGGTTAGCGGCGTGCTGCAGGCCATCGACGACACCCAGGCCGACCTGCTGGTGCTGCTGGCCCGGCCCCGCAGCTTCTTGGGACGCCTGTTTCACCGCAGCATCACGGCCCAGGTGCTGCGCCGCTGCCGGGTGCCGGTGCTGCTGCTGCCCACCGAAGCGTCCGACCAGCCGGCCTGGCTGCCGGGCATGACCTGAACCAGCCGGCCCCGGTCCCCAGACTTTTGCCACCCTTGCTGCCCTTTCCGCCATGAAGCCCAACTTTGTTGTCCTGACCGATTTCACTCCCGCCGCCGACCGGGTGCTGGCCTACGCTACCACCCTGGCGGCCCCGCTGGGCGCCGAGCTGCACTTGGTGCACGTGTTTCTGCCCACCCCCATTACCTCGGAATACGGCACCGTGCTGCCCATCATCGACGTGGACTACGTGCCGGAAACGCGCCGGGCCCTGGAGCGGGTGGCGGCCGAGCTGCCAGTGCCGGCCACGGCTGAGCTGGTGGAATCCGACTGGCAGAGCGCCGTGGCGCAGAGCCTGGACAAGTACCACCCGCTGCTGCTCATTGCCGGCCTCACGGCTACCCACGGGCAGTTTGACGAGTGGATGAGCAACCGGGCCGTGCCCCTGGCCCACCAGACCGGCTACCCCCTGCTGCTCGTGCCCGAACACTTGCCTCAGTCGGTGCAGCACCCCCCACGCCGCCTGGCCTTTGCCGTGGAGGACCGGCCCTTCCGGCTTGTGCCCGAAGCCCGGGCCGCCGCGCCCTTGTTTGACGCGCTGGGCACGGAAATCATTACCGTGTCGGTGCTGGAGCCCCAGGAGCGCGCCGGGGGCTGGGAAGGCCTCACGGCGGCTCAGCAGTGCGGGCTCGCGGCCACCATGCCCCGCAGCGGCTTGCACAAAGTAGTGGGGGAACATCCCGGCACGGGCATTCTGCAGGCCGTGGAAAACCTGAACGCCGACATGCTGGCCCTGCTCGACCAGGGCCACGGCTGGGCCCACAAGCTCTTCAGCGGCAGCGTCATCGACCACGTGCTGCGCCACGTGCGGGTGCCCGTGCTGCTGCTTTCGGGCCACATCATCGTGACTGAATAGACTGTTTTCCCTCACCATTTCACGGCGGCCATGGCTCTGAACCTGATTGTATTTGCGGGCTTCTACTCGGCGGCCCGCAACGCGGCCCACTACGCCGACACGCTGGGGCAGGCCCTGGGCGGCAAGGTAGTGCTGCTGCACGTGAATCGCGCGGGCGTATTCGACCCTTACGCTTACCTGAGCGAAGACCTGCGCCAGCAGGAGCTGGAACTGCAAACCGACACCGCCGCGGCCCTGTACCGGCAGGCCGAAACCCTGCACTGCCCGACCGAGGTAGAAGTGACCACCGACCTGCTGCCCGTCATTGCCCAGGACCTGGCCCACCGCTACCATCCGGCGCTGTTTGTCATGGGACAGGCCGACGCCTCCCCGTCGGCCCCGGCCAACCTGCTGGCCGCCTGTGCCGAGCTGCTGCGGGCCGGCCATCAGCCGCTACTGGTGGTGCCCGCCGGCGCCGCGCCCACGCTGCCCCGCCGCGTGCTGATTGCGGCCGACCGGGAGCCTTTCGCCCTGGCTCCGGCCGCCCAGCCCCTGCGCCAGCTGCTGGCCCGCCTCGCCCCGGCGCTGGTGGTGGCGCACGTATCGAGCGGGGGGCAGGATGATGCCGGCTGCGGCGCGGCCCTGCACGCGGTTCAGGTCAGTGGGCTGGTGAGCGGGCTGCCCACCCCCGAGCTGCGCGGCTACGAGCACGACCACTCCGACCAAGGTCTGCTGGCCGCCGTGCAGGACACCCGCGCCGAGCTGATGCTGGTGCTGGCCCGGCAGCGCAGCTACCTCAGCGACCTGTTTCACCGCAGCGTGACGGCCCAGCTGCTGGAACACTGCCCCGTGCCGGTGCTGGTGCTACCCACCACCGACGCGCCGGCCAACGCCCGGGCAACTCCCATTTCAAACGCCCTTTCCGCCTCGGCCTGACGTATATCCAACCGTTTCCAATACTTCACAACAATTGCATTAAAAACTTAATTTACAATCATATAAACACATATAAAACCACTGCAAATCCAAAGTAATGGCGTACCAATAACAGTCTGCTGGCCCTGAAAATCTTGGTTTATTCGGCTAAGCCGGCCGTCGGCAACTGCGGCAATTTTCTTCCCTTCTGGCCCTGCCTTTCCAGCCCCATGCCCGTGCTCGACAGCCCTTTGCTTGCGGAAACCGGCGCGTTGACGCGCTTTGCCGGACGGTTTTTCCGCGAGGGATTCCGCCCGCGCTACGAGGTGCCCGAGCTGCTGTACCAGTGCTACGTGGTCGGCTACCAGTCCCTGCCGATGGTGGGCATCACGGGCTTTATCATGGGCATGGTGCTGACGCTGCAAAGCCGGCCCACCATGGCGCAGTTCGGGGCCGAAGCCTGGATTCCGACCATGGTCGGGCTGACTATTATCCGGGAAATGGGCCCCATCATTACGGCTCTGATTTTTGCCGGCAAAATCGGCTCCAGCATCGGGGCCGAGCTGGGTTCGATGCGGGTCACGGAACAGATTGACGCCATGGAGGTGTCGGGCACCAATCCGTTTAAGTTCCTGGTCGTCACGCGGGTGCTGGCCACCACGCTCATGCTGCCGGTGCTCACCATCCTGGCCGACGCCATCGGGCTCTACGCTTCCTACCTGGCTATCAACCTGAAGGGCGTGACCACGCTGGCGCTGTTTGCCAACAACGTGCTGACCAGCCTCACCTTCGGCGACGTGCTACCGGCCTTTATCAAGACTTTCTTTTTCGGCTTTGCCATTGGTCTGATCGGGTGCTACAAGGGCTACTACTCCAACAAGGGCACCGAGGGCGTGGGCCAAGCGGCCAACAGCGCCGTGGTGCTGTCCTCGCTCGTTATCTTCGTCATCGACCTGCTGGCCGTCCAGATTACGGGGCTGCTGGGCCTCAACTAGCGCCATGGAACCCGCCACCCAGATCCGGCCCGCGCCCGTGGAGCACGCCGCGGAAGCCGCCGAAACGGTGCTGACGGTGGCGCACGTGAGCAAGTCGTTTGGCGACAACCACGTGCTGCGGGACTTCTCGCTCGAGCTGGGCCGGGCCGAGAATGTAGTGGTGCTGGGCAAGTCGGGCTCGGGCAAGTCGGTGCTCATCAAGTGCATCATCGGCCTGCTGCCCATTGATGCCGGCCGCATCGTGGTGCTGGGCCAGGACGTGGGCACGCTCGACCACGCCGCCATGGACCGGCTGCGGGCCCGGGTGGGCTTCCTGTTCCAGAGCAACGCCCTCTACGACTCGATGACGGTGCGCGAAAACCTGCTTTTTCCGCTGCGCCGCCACTGGCTCGCCCATACCCCCGACCAGGAGCGGGAGCTGGTAGAACAGGCCCTGGCCGACGTAGGGCTGGCCCACACGGCCGAGATGATGCCCGCCGAGCTGTCGGGCGGCATGCGCAAGCGCATTGCCCTGGCCCGCACCCTCATCCTGCGCCCCGACATCATCCTCTACGACGAGCCCACCACCGGCCTCGACCCGATTACGGCCCGCGAAATTTCCCACCTCATGCGCGAGGTCCAGCGCAAGTACCGCACCTCAGCCCTGATTATCTCCCACGATATGAACTGCGTGCGCCTGACGGCCGACCGGGTGGCCTTGCTTGTGGACGGCCGCTGCTACGCCGAGGGCACCTTCGAGGAGCTGCAGCAAAGCCCTGACCCGCCCATCCGCGCCTTTTTCACCGAGTAGTTGCCCGCTCCGCCCTTCTTCCCCTTTCAGCCATGCCCCAACGCTCCGCCAGTAATCATGCCCGCCTCGGCTTGTTTGTACTCGTGGGCGTGGGCTGCCTGCTCGCCGTCCTGTTTTTGCTGGGCCGGCAGCAGAACCTGTTCAGCCGCAGCCTACCCGTGCGGGCCGACTTCCGCAACGTGGCGGGCCTGCTGCCCGGCAACAACGTGCGCCTGGGCGGCATCACCGTGGGCACGGTCAAGAAAATCCGGATTTTGAACGACTCCACCGTGCGGGTAGAAATGAGCCTGAACCGCGACGTGCAGCCGTTTGTGCGCCAAAACGCCGTGGCCTCCGTCGGCACCGACGGGCTGGTGGGCAACACCATCGTCAACCTGAGCCCGGGCCGGGGCGCGGCGCGGGCCGTGCAGGCCGGCGACCTGCTGCCCACCCGCGCCCCGGTGGGCCTCGACGCCATGCTCGGCACGCTCGACATTTCCAATCATAACCTGGTCGGCATCACCCAGGACCTGCGCCAGATTACCGGCAAGCTCAACGGCAGCACGGCCCTCTGGCAGCTTCTCGACGACCAGCAGCTCGCCGGCAACGTGCACCGCAGTCTGGGCAACATCGAGCAGACAACCCAACAGCTCGGGGCCGCCTCCCACGACCTGCGCCAGCTCACCCAGGGCGTGCGCCGGGGCCGGGGGCCGCTGGGCTACCTGCTCACCGACGAGGCCTTTGCCGCCCAGCTCGGGCACGCGGCCAGGCAGCTGGCCACCACCTCCGACACGCTTGCCTCAACCCTGACCGGGTTGCAGCGGCAGGCCCAGAGCGGCGCGGGGCCGGTTCAGGCCCTGCTGACCGATACGGCCGCCAGCGGGCAGCTGCGCCGCAGCATGCGCAACGTGGAACAGGCTACCGGGCGCTTCAACCAGAGTATGGCGGCACTCCAACAGAATTTTCTGCTGCGCGGCTACTTCCGGCGCCAGCAGAAAAAGCAGGCCCGCGCGGCGGCGGCCCGGGAGCTTTCCCGCCGGTAGCAGGCCCGGCGGCGGCATTACGTCAGTCGGCCCACGGCGGCCAGCTCGACTTTGCTTAAGAGCAGCGGCACGAGTTCGTCGGCTTCGGGCAGGCCCTGTTGCCGCCAGAGCTCCGTGCCCTGGCGCACGAGCACGCAGGCGGGCAGGCCAGGGGCGTGGAAGCTGCTGACCACGGCCGGATGGGTGGCCTGGTCGATTTTGAGCACCTGGATAGCTGCGCCCAGCTGCTGCTGCAGCCGGTCGAGGGCGGCCAGCACGGCGGGGCGGGCCAGGCCGGGGTCGGGGGGCAGGAGCACCAGCAGCACCGCCGCATCAGCGGAAAATCCGGTAAAGGCAGAAGTGGGCATCATCAGGCAACGGAAAAAGCGGGTCAGTAAAAGTACTCGGCCCCGGCCCCGGGCCGCATGACGCGCATCAGGGCCGGGGCTGACATTTATCATTCCGGAGCAAATAATTACCGACCTTTTGGCTCCGGTTCCGCACTGCTTGGTCGGCACTGGTTTCCCCTACTTCCCCCTGCGGCCATGCCCGACGACACCGAGAATATTTTCACGCCTTACCAGCGCCACGTGCTGCTGATTGTGGTGCTGGTCGTGTTGGGCGGCTTGGTGCTGTTTGGGCTGGGCAGTTACATTTCCGCCTTCCTGGGCGCGGGCATCCTGTACGTGGCCCTGCGGCCCTGGTTTACGGCGCTGGTGCACCGCCGGGGCTGGAACCGGCAGCTGGTGGCGGCCCTGCTGCTGCTGTTTACAGTCGTGGCGCTGGTCATCCCGTTTTACGCCCTGACCTCGATGCTGTTGGAGCGCCTGCGCGATGTGGGGCAGTACCCCAACCAGATTCTGGCCGTGGTGCACCGGCTGGAGCAGCGCACGGGCTACACCATTACCAGCGAGCAGAACGTGCGGGCCCTGCTCGGGCAGGTAGCCAGCCGCATCAGCAGCTGGCTGCCGACGCTGGCGGGCAGCATCCTGCACTTTGTGGTCGTGGTCGGGCTGCTGTTGTTCACGCTGTACTTTCTGTTTGTGCAGGAAGAAGCGTTTTTGCGCAACCTGCGCCGCTACCTGCCCTTCCGCGCCGACACCGTGCACAAACTCCAGGAAGCCCTGCAAAACAACGTGCAGGCCAACGTGCTCGGGCAGGTGCTCATTGCCGTGGTCCAGGGCACCCTCACCGGCCTAATGCTGCGGATATTTGGCGTGCCAGATCCTATTTTCTGGGGGGCCGTCAGCATTTTCGTGGCCTTTATTCCGGTGCTGGGCACGCCCCTGGTGTGGGGGCCGGCGGCCGTGTACCAGTTTGCCCAGGGCGCCACCGGGCAGGGCGTGGGCATCCTGCTGGTCGGTTTCATCGTGGTCATGAACGTGGACAATCTGCTGCGCATTCTGCTGGCCAGCCGCATGGGCAACATTCACCCCTTGGTCACGCTCGTGGGCGTCACGCTGGGCATTGGCCTGTTCGGCATCCTGGGCCTGGTTATCGGGCCCCTGCTGCTTTCCTACCTGGGCGTGCTGCTGGAAGTGTTTGCCCAGGAAAACCGCCAGGCCCAGGCCGCCAAGGCCCGAGTCCGGTCGGGTCCCGGTCCTGACGTCGCATAAGCCTGCCTCCTGGCGCTACTACTCCGCCTGGGCGGGCAAGACCAGCACGGGCACCCGGCTGTGCAGCAGCACTTGGGCCGTCACGCTGCGGTGAAACAGCTGCCCCAAAAAGCTGCGGGGCCGGGCAATGAGCACCACCAGGTCATAGGTGCCGGGCTGGGCCGCGTGCACAATGGCCTCGGCCGGATGCTCAGCCCGCACGCTACGGGCCTGCACCTGCTGGAGCAAATCAATGGCCACCCCGGTTTGCAGCACCGAGTCCAGGGCCTGAGCACCCTGGTCGTCGGGGCCGGCGGCGGGGGCCACGTGCAGCACGGTCAGCTCGGTACTCAGGGCCGTGAGCAGGTGGCGGATGGCCCCCGCGTGCCGGCCCAGGGTGAACCGCTCCCCATCCACGGCCAGCAGCACCCGCCGGGGCGGCGCCGTGGAGGCCACCGAGTGGGGCACGACCAGCATGGGATAGGGCGCCGTGCGCAGAATATCGAGCGAAGTGGTTTGCACCAGCTCCTCGGGCGTGCCGGCGTAGTCGGGCCGGCCCAGCACGACCAGCGTGGGCTGGTGGCGGCTCACGGCATCGGCCACGGCGAAGGCCACGCGGCCGTGCCCAACTTCGGCTACCACCGGCACAGCCAGGTTGCCGGCTACCCTGCTCAACGCCAGCCGGATGGCCTCCTGATTCAGATTCGACAGCTCCCCGGTAAACATGTCCGGGTCGAGGAGGGAGTCGCGCCGCACGTGCAGCAGCACCACGCGGGCCCCCAGCGGCTCGGCCAAGTTGGTGGCGTAGTCGAGCGCGCGGTCGGCGGCCTGGAAGAAATCGGTGAGAATCAGCAGCGAAGGGGCCATGAACACGGATGGGTTAAGGTGAAACTTCCAGCAAAGAACCGACCACCGGGCGGTCCGGGCGCTGCGTAAGATTGGGGCGGCGCATGATTTAAATCATTGGCAGCAGCCTGGTTCCGGGTGAACCTTGCCGGACCGTTGCATCCCGCGGCCCCCGGCAGCCAGTGGTTGACATAGTCAATCTACTATTCTTTTTTATCCGACGCCTTGGGGCGCCTTCGTTTGGCGTAAAAAATGGGTCACGCTGGCTCAGGCCCCGTCCACCACGCCCGGCCCTCGCTCACCAAATTCACTCCCCGCATGAAAGTCACCATTTTCAGCCTCGCCCCTTTTGAGCTTCCTTTCCTGACCCAAGCCGCCCGGGGCCGCTACGAACTACAGCTGGTCGAGTCCGCCCTGACGCTCGATACCGCCGACCGCGCCCGGGACAGCGCGGCGGTGGTTATTTTCGTCAACGACGATGCATCGGCCCCGGTGCTGGAGCGGCTGGCGCAGCTGGGCGTCCGGTTTGTGCTGGTGCGGGCCGCGGGCCACGACCAGGTCGACTTGGCCGCCGCCCACCGGCTGGGGCTGCGCGTGGCCAACGTACCCGACTACTCGCCGTTTGCCATTGCCGAGCACGCCTTGGCCCTGATGCTGGCCCTGAACCGCCACCTGCGCCAAGCCGACGCCCAGGTGCGCCGCGCCGACTTCCGCCTCGACAATCTGGTGGGCTTCGACCTGCACGGCAAAACGGTGGGCATCATCGGCTGCGGCACCATCGGCGGCACGCTGGCCGGGCTGCTGCACGGGTTCGGCTGCCGGCTGCTGGGTGCTGATGTGCAGCCCAATCAGGAACTGAGCCGGCGCTACGGCCTCGAATACGTGCCCCTGGACGAGCTCTGCGCCCAGGCCGACGTTATTTCCGTTCATGCTCCGCTTACACCCGCCACCCGTCACCTGCTCGATGCGGCCCGGCTGGCGAAGATGAAGCGCGGGGTGATGCTCATCAACACGGCCCGGGGCGCGGTGCTCGACACCCAAGCCGCCCTGGCCGCGCTGGAAGCGGGGCAGCTGGGTTACCTGGGCCTCGACGTGTACGAGTTCGAGAAAGGACTGTTTTTCAATGACCATTCCGCCCATCCTCCGCAGGACCCGCTGCTAACCCAGCTGCTGGCCCAGCCCAACGTGCTCGTGACGGGCCACCAGGGCTTTCTGACCCGGGAGGCCCTCACCAACATTGCCACCACCACGTTTGCCACCCTCGACGCCTGGCTCAGCGGACAGTGCCCCCCCACTGAGCTTACGCCCGCCCCGGCGGCCACCGGCCACTGACGCCCCGCCGCGGGGAGTTGTGGCCCTTTCCCGTAAATTGCGCCCGTCCCGGCACCCCGGGCGGGACCAAAGTCGCGCCGGGCACGTAGGAAGTCTGCGCGCCGGCGGCTCCCGGCCTCGGGCTACGCAAGGCTGGAGCGGCGGAACGGGCCGGTATTTTCAACAACCTCATTTAAACGCTGCTAATGCAGCTTTTCGGCTTATGTTTGATATGATGGGCATGATGGGTAAGGTCAAGGAGCTTCAGGAGAAGATGAAGCAGGCCCAAGACGAGCTTCAGCACCTGACGGCCACGGCCGAGTCAGGCGGAGGGCTGGTGAAGGCCACGGCCAACGGGCAGCGCCGCCTGCTCAAGCTCGAAATCGACGAGTCCTTGCTCACGCCCCAGGACCGCGACATGCTGGCCGATCTGGTGGTGGCGGCCGTCAACAAGGTGATGACCGAAGTGGGCGACCAAGCCAAGGAAGAGCTCAAACGCAAAACCTCCGGCCTGCTGCCTAATCTTCCCGGCCTCGACCTCGGTAACTTTGGCCTCTAATCCGCCCGCGGCGGCCCCCTCCTGCGCCGACGTGGCCGTGGTAATTCTGAACTGGAACGGACAGGCCCTGCTGCGGCAGTTTCTGCCCTCGGTGCTGGCGCATTCTGAAGGAGCAGCCGTTTTTGTTGCCGACAATGCTTCCACTGACGACTCCGTGGCGCTGGTGCGGCAGGAGTTTCCGGGGGTTCAGATTGTGCAGTTGGCCGACAACCTGGGATTTTGCCGGGGCTACAACGCGGCCCTAGACGATGTGCGCTGGTTAGGCCCGCTGGTCGGCGAAACCAGCCCACCCCGGGCTCCAGCGGAACGAGGCCACGACTGGACGGATACGTTCGGGTTTCGGTATTATGTGCTGCTCAACTCCGACGTGGAAGTGACGCCGGGCTGGTTGCGCCCCCTGCGTGAGCTGCTGGAGCAGCGGCCGGAAGTAGCGGCCTGCCAGCCCAAAATCCGGGCTCAGGCCGAGCCAGAGCTGTTTGAGTACGCCGGGGCCGGCGGGGGCTACCTCGACCGGCTGGGCTACCCGTTCTGCCGTGGCCGCCTGTTCGACACGCTCGAAAAAGACCTGGGCCAGTACGACGATGCCCGCCCCGTGGCCTGGGCCACCGGTGCCTGCATGTTTGTGCGGGCGGAAGCCTGGCACGCGTTGGGCGGACTGGAAAGCACCTTTTTTGCCCACATGGAGGAAATTGACCTGTGCTGGCGCCTCTGGAACGCCGACTGGGAAGTGTGGTATCACGGCGGCAGCACCGTCTACCACGTCGGCGGGGGGACGCTGCACAAGTCGAACCCGCGCAAGACCTACCTCAACTTCCGCAACGGCCTGGCGCTGGTCTACAAAAACGTGCCCTCGCAGGAGCTGTTCGGCGTGATGGCCACGCGGCTGGGGCTGGACTGGGTGGCGGCCCTGCGCTTTCTGCTCCAGGGTAATCTGGGCGACGCCAAGGCCATTGTGCGGGCCCACCGGGATTTTTTCCGCAACCGCAGCTACTGGCAGCAGAAGCGGCAGCAAGCCCCGCGGCAACGGCGCACTCCGGAGCGGCCCGGCGTGTACAACGGCAGCCTGGTGTGGGCGTATTTCGCCAAGGGAATCCGGGCCTTTTCGCAGCTACCGCCGGCGGATTTTCCCGGCGACCAATGGGTGGCCGCCCACGCTAAGGCGCCAACTCACTAACTCACAAATCCCAGATGGTGCGGCGCTGCTGGCGCATGGCCCGGCGCACGTTCATCCAGAAAGCCAGCACGAAGTACAGCACGATGGGCGAGCCGAAGGTGAAGAAGGAGGCGTACACGAACGAGAGCCGCACGCTGCTGCTGGAGAAGCCAAGCCGGTTCCCCAGCGCATTGCAGACGCCAAAGCTCTGCTTTTCGATGAAGTCAGTTAGTCGTTTCATTGGTTTCTCCTCATTTATAACCGGTTGACGCGGCTGACGCAGCTCAAAATAACGAGAAAAACCGCGGATGCCAAGCCGAAGCATCTGCTTCCGTCACAATTTCTGACCCTTCGCGGCAGTTTCTGCGTTTGATGGGCAGAATTTCCGCCCCGCTTTTCCTACCTCGCCGATTGCCTATGAGACTTCTGCCGCACCTGATTCCGCCCGCCCTGCTACTGGCTGCCGCGTGCGCGCTGCCCGGTTGTACGCTGCCCCGGATGCTAAAGGTTGCGCAAGCCGGTCAGCAAGTTACGGTAAAGCCCACCGTGCTGGAAAGCAACGGGGAAAACGTGCTGTTCGAAGTGCAGGCCCGGGTGCCTGCCGCGGTGCTGCAAAAAGGCCATGCCTACAACCTCGACCTGAGCTACCGCTACGACAACGGCCTGCGCGAAGACACCCTGGGCCGGCTCACCTTCGTCTCGGGCGAGTACGTCTACGACCCCGAGCACAAAGACCAGGTGGTCATCACCAAGCAGTTCTCGTTTCCCTACGCCCCGCGCAAAAACCCCGGGGAGCTGGTGGCCAAGCCCGATGTGCGGGCGCTCAAGCCCGGCGGCAAGCGGCTGAAGGGCACCGAGTTTCGGCTGGCCCGCGGCATCGTAACTACCGGCCGCCTGGTGGTGCGTCAGGACACGGCCATCAATCTGCTGCCCGAGTCGGTTGATAACAACATGAGCGGAACCCGGGTGCTGCCGTTTTTTTTCGACGGCGGGCAGGCGGCCATCCGCAACTACCTGGGTACCAACGTGGCGGCGCTGGAAGACTTTATTGAGGCCAATCAGCACACCCGCAAGGTGATGATTGTGGCCGGCCACTCCCCCGACTCGCTCGACGCCCACGACCCGCGCCTGGCCGACAAGCGGGTGCAGGCCCTGCTGAAGTACTACAAAAAGCGCGTCGACACCGACTCCTACCTGAATTCGGTGCGCGCCATTCAGTTTCAGACCGTGGCCTACCACCGCCGCTGGGACCTGTTTCTGAAGCAGGTGGCGCAGTCGGCGCTGAAGCCCGCGCAGGTGGATTCGGTGGTATTGCTGCTCAACGATACGCCCGGCTCGTTTGCCCGCAAGGAAAAGAGCCTGCACCAGCTGTCCTTTTTCGACTACCTCGACCAGTACATCTACCCCGTGCTCCGCTTCGGCACGGTGGCCGTGGAATACACCGCCCCCAAGCGCTACGACTCGGAAATCTACCTGCTCTCGAAAAAGATTGTGGAGAAGGAGACCGAGGCCGACGCGCTGACGCCCGAGGAGCTGCGCTACTCGGCCACGCTCACGCCCCTGCTGGCCGAAAAGCAGCGCATCTACGAAACCGCGGTAGCCACCACCGGCTCCTGGCAGGCTTATCACAACCTAGCCGTGGTGCTGCTGCAACGCTCCGAAAAAGAGGTGAGCGACAAAGTGCGCCGGGCCTACCTGCGCCGGGCGGCTACCAACTTCACCCTGGCCGCCCACCGCAACCCCACGGCCGACATGTTCTACCGCGTGGCCACGGCCTACCACCGCGCCGACGACAAGCTCGAAGCCCTGCAGAACTACGACTACGCCATCAAGCTCGGCGGCCCCCGCCCCGTGCTCGACAAGATCTTCGCCGACAAGGCCGCGCTGGAAATCGAAATCGGCCAGCTCGACGATGCCGTCAACAGCCTCGGCTACAGCAGCAAGAGCTACCAGAACACGATGAACAAGGCCCTGATCTACGTGCTCAAGGGCAACTATGATGGGGCCGCGGGGATTTACCAGGAGGCCCTGACCATTAAGCCCAACGACCCGCTGGCCTACTACAGCCTAGCCGTGGTGGCCGCCCGCACCAAGGACGAGGCGCAAATGGGCCAGCACCTGCGCCGGGCCGTGCAGCTGGACCGCACCTTCGCCCAGCGCGCCGTGGAAGACCTCGAGTTCCGCGACTACGCCAGCAGCAAGACGTTTCTGGAGGCGCTGCGGTAGGTGGTGAAGTCGTGAACTGGTGAACTGGTGAAATGGTGAGTTGTGGTGCGGGTGGCGCAGCGCCGCACCGCGGGCGGCAGCGGAACGACAACTCACCATTTCACCATCTCACCAGTTCACCATTTGTCCAACCGCCCTTCTCGTCGTAGCTTTACACGCCGGCCGCGGGCCGGCATTTTCTTGCTTTGACCTTTCGAGTTTCTGTCAACCCAACCTACCTATGCGGACCATCCAATTTCGGGAAGCCCTGCGTGAAGCCATGTCAGAAGAAATGCGCCGCGACCCGCGCGTATTCCTGATGGGCGAAGAAGTGGCCGAGTACAACGGCGCCTATAAAGTAAGCCAGGGCATGCTCGACGAGTTCGGCCCGGAGCGCGTGATTGATACCCCGATTGCCGAGCTCGGTTTTGCCGGTATCGGCGTGGGCGCTGCCGCCAACGGCCTGCTCCCCATCATCGAGTTCATGACCTTCAACTTCTCGCTGGTTGCCATCGACCAGGTCATCAACTCGGCTGCCAAGATTTATTCCATGTCGGGCGGACAGTACTCCTGCCCTATCGTGTTCCGCGGGCCGACCGGCAACGCCGGCATGCTGTCGAGCCAGCACTCCCAGAACTTCGAGAACTGGTACGCCAACTGCCCCGGCCTGAAAGTGGTGGTTCCCTCCACGCCCTACGACGCGAAAGGCCTGCTGAAAAGCGCCATCCGCGACGCCGACCCGGTTATTTTCATGGAGTCGGAGCTGATGTACGGTGACAAGGGCGAGGTGCCGGAAGAAGAGTACCTGATTCCGATTGGCAAAGCCAACGTGGTGCGCCCCGGCAAGAGCGTGACCATCGTCAGCTTCGGCAAGATGATGAAAGTGGCGCTGTCGGCCGCCGACGAGCTGGCTAAGGAAGGCATCGAAGCCGAGGTTATCGACCTGCGCTCGGTCCGCCCGATTGATTACGACACCCTGATTGAGTCGGTGAAGAAAACCAATCGCATGGTGGTAGTAGAAGAAGCCTGGCCTCTGGCCAGCATTAGCTCGGAACTGGCCTACATGGTGCAGCGCCGCGCCTTCGACTACCTCGACGCCCCCGTACTGCGCATTACCTGCATGGACGTGCCCCTGCCCTACGCCCCGACGCTCATCGAAGCCTCGCTGCCCAACGTGGAGCGCACCGTAAAGGCCGTGAAAGAAGTGATGTACCAGAAAGCCTAACTGCTTTTCGGCTACGTGATATGAACGCCCTGACTACGCCGTGGTCAGGGCGTTTTGCGTGGTACCTCGGCCCCGCCCAGCGGCGCCAGCACGTTCACGTCGTGGGTGAGCTGGGCCTGGGTTTGGGCCGAAAGCGTGCAGCACAGCGCCACAAAAAGTCCGTAGCTCACCACCAGCACGCCCAGCTGCCGCCCCGACCAGCGCCGGCCGGCTAGCCACTGGGCCCCGCCAAAGCAGGCCACGGCGTAGAGTAGCAGCTGCAGGGGCAGCAGAAAGCGGCACTCAATGGCAATGGGCAGCGAGGCCAGGCAGGGCAGCAGCAGCGTCAGGGCTACGAGTGAAGCGACTACCACGAGGCGGCCCGGCCCGCGGCTGGTACCAATAATTACCAGCGCCCCAAACCAGACGGTGTAATGCACCAGGGCCAGCCAGCCGGCGCGGTCGGGCACCCGGCGCACGAACAGGCTCGGGTACTGCACGTCCAGCCCGTTGAAAAGGTGCCGGCCGTAGAGCCCCGCAAAGGTTAGCGGCTCGCGCAGCACCATCTGCACGTAGGCTCCGTAACCCGCAAAGTGCCGGATGCTCTGCCGCGCCAGCAGGGCCTGCCCGGCCGGGTCGGTGTAGAGCATGCGTGGGGACGGAAAATCGGGGTCGAGGCTGGTTTCGTACTTCTGAATCACGAGGCCCCAACCGAGCTGGGCTAGGTACAGGTTGGCCGTGGGCAGGCGGGCATCGCGCGAGAGCACCAGCGGCGTCCAGACCCCGTGGTGGCGCCCGTTCATCAGCAGCTGCGGGCCGCTGACGAGGGCAAAGCCCAGCCCGAAGACCGCCAGCGTCGTGAGGCGGGCGCGCCGGCCGGGGGCCACCACAAGTACCAGCACCAACAGCGCCGGGCAGGCCAGCAGGTACACGGGCCGGATATTGGCTGCGGCCGTCAGGCACGCTCCCGCCCCCAGCGCCGCCCACCAGGCCCCGGGGTGGCGCAGCGCCAGCCACAAGCCCAGTACCAGCAGCCCCAACGCCGGAAAGTCGGACAGCACGAAGTTGAAGTAGTCGCGCCAGAACAGGAAACCCAGGGCCGCAAACGCCACGCGCGGTAGCCAGCCCAGCTGCTGGCGCGGAAACAGCGTGAGCCAGAGCCCCGGTCCGGCCCAGCCAAAGAGCAGAGCCGCCCAGCCCGCGCCCATCAGCCGGGTCAGCCAGAGCGGGTCGAGGCCGGTGAAGTGGGTGACGGCCTTAGCCGGCAGGTTGAGCAAAGGCAGGAAGTAGCCCCGCAGCGCGTCGTTGTAGGCCAGCAGGCTGAAGTGGCCGGCGTGAAAAAACCGCTCGGTCAGGGTCCAGTAGTTCAGCGCGTCGTACACCATTTCCCGGTAGCCCGAGAAGGGCAGATACAGGCAGTACACCGCGAAAATGCCCGCCGTTACCCACCCGCCCACGGCCCGCGCCGACGCTTCCCGCCCGCTATTCATCAAGTGGTAATGTTAGCACAACCCGGGCGCAGGAAGCCAAGCAATTTGCGGAAGAAAGCACGGAGCAGAAAGTAGGACAAAGCCGGGCTGGCTGAAGAATGGAGAGGCGCCTTAAGGAAGCCGGGCGGCGGATTTTACGTACCTTTTGCCAAAGCTACTGCATTCTTCCCGCCCATCTTCCACTGCATGAATCACCGTTTGCATCTTCGCTTCGAGCAACTCGAACAAGCCACCACCCGCTTGCTGGACACGGCCCAGGCCCTCGGCGACAAAGACCACCAGTCGCCGGGACCCGGGCAGTGGTCGGCAGCCCAGGTGGTGCAGCACCTGCTGGTGGCCGAAACCGGCATCGGGCAGTATATCGACAAGAAGATTCAGCAGGCAGAAGGCCTGGGCCAGGCCGGCTTCGGCACGTTTCTGAAGTCGCGGCTGCTGCGGCTGGCCCTGCGCCTGCCCTTTCTGCGCTTCAAGGCGCCCAAGTACCTGGCCGCCCTCACGCCCGAGCAAGTCCCGCCCGTGGCGGAGCTGCGCACCGAGTGGGCCCGCATCCGCCGGCAGCTGGAACGCACCCTCAACGAGTTTCCCTCGCCCCTGCTGAGCCGCATGATTTTCAAGCATCCCCGCTCGGGCATGCTCAACATCTACCAGACCCTGGACTTCATGGTCGACCACGTGCTGCACCACCAGAAGCAGGTAGAACGGATTGCTAAAGCGGTGAAATAGTAAACTTGTGACATGGTGAGTTGACGTTCTAGCGGCGCTTGTGGCGCCACCAGCGCGGAGCCGCGCCAGCTGAACAGCAAACTCACCATGTCACTGTTTCACCGCCTCACTACTTACCAGGCCGCACGATGTCGGCGTAGGATTCGTGGCGGGGCATCTGGCGCATGGCCTCGGTCATTTCCGCCGGGGGCACCATGAGCTTGCGTTGGCGCAGATCCAGCCAGGCGCCTTCCACGGTGATGGTGGCGGCGGGGCGGCCGTCGGCTTTGTAGATGGTGTGCAGAATGGTCCAGCGGGAGCCATCGGCACTCAGACCCAGCCCCTCGGCCGTCACTTTGATGGCCTCGCTGATGCCGACTTCCTTCAGGAAGCGGGTGTCTTCACGAAACAGAATCGGACCGATGGCCAGCTCGGCGAAGCGCCGCAGGGTAAAGCCGTGCTCGGCCAGGTACTCAATGCGGAGCTGGGCGGCGTAGTCGGCGTAGGCAGAGTGGCGCATGTGGCCGTTAGGGTCCATATCGGCCCAGCGGACGGTGTAGGTCTTGGCGTATTCCATTACGTGGGGTAATTGTCTCAGGTGGAGGAAGCGGAAAAAATCAGGGAGGGGTGGAAGCCGGAGCCGCCTAGCTGCGCAGGGTGAGGCGCACCAGAAACTGCTCCTGGTCGTCTTCGCCCAGAAACTCGACGTCGGAGCCGGCGGTTTCGGCGTAGTCCTGCACAATGCCGGCGTCGGCAAACAGCCAGTGGAAGGGCGCGCCGGCTTCGGTGCCGTAGGTCATCTGATACTCCACTTCCCCGTAGTAAGGGCCGTTGAGGTTGATGTTGAGGGCGCCCTCCTCGTCTTCGTAGAGGTAGCTGATGTCGGAGGAGGTAGCCAGAATCTGCCCACCGGGGGCCAGCAGAGTGCGGGCGTGCTGCAGAAAGCGCTCCAGCCCGTCGAGCGTGCCTACCAGGCCCAGGCCGTTCATGAGCATCAGAATCGTGTCGAAATGCTCCCCGGGTGCGGGCGCGTCGAACAGGTTGTGGCAGGCGGCAGCGCGTACCCCGCGCTCCTGGAGCACCTGCACGGCCCCGGGCGAGGCATCAATGGCCTTGACCTGAAAGCCCCGGGCCTGCAGCTCCAGGCTGTGCACGCCGGCGCCGGCGCCGGCATCAAGCACGTAGCCGCGGCATTCTTCCAGGGCCGTGCGCTCCAGCTCGGGCATTTCCCAAAGGGAGCGAAAAAAGTAGCTGGCCGGCAGCTGCTCTTCCTCGTCCGACACGCTGAGGCGGACCTGCAGGGTCGCGTCTTTGTTGCCGCGTAAAAAAGCCATCAGGGCGTGGCCGACCGGGTCGGGAGCAGGAGTTCGGGACATGGGGCAAAGGTAAGGGACGAGCGGCCGGCGACACCAACCGGCCAGAACGGGCAGCTTTTTGCCCTTCAACGTATCCTTCGGCCGTTGGGCTGCGTTCTGATGGCAGATTCCCCTACTTGTTTTCTCCCCCGCCATGGCCAGCAACCTCGACTACCTCGACCCCAACCTGATTCCGCTCGAAGAAAAAGTAAAAGCCTACCTGGAGGCCGAAGAAGACCTGCGCAAGGCTACCGTGGAAGCCCGGTCCTTGCCCACCACCGAAGCCGCCGAAGCCCAAGCCGCCGAGCAGTTTGACCAGCGCCCCGCCACCGGCAGCTTCGACCAGCACGAAGACGAAGTAGAGCAGCGCCTGCAAAACCTGCGGGAGGTGCTGGCCGAACTGCGTCAGGATGTACTGGCCCTGCTGCCCGTGCGCGACGAATTCGTGAAGGTGAACCTGGGCTACGGGCCCAGCCGCGTGGGCGCCTTCAGCGTCGGCGGCTCTTCGAGTCAGGACTACGAACTCCGCATTGTCCATTAGCACCCGGCTCCGGCGGGCGAACTTACTAGGGCCCAGCCAGCGTCCCGTCTGTTACACTCGCTGTTCCAGCCTCCCCGCTCAGCGCCTGAGTGGGGAGGCTTTTTTATTGGGCATCAGATTTTCTAAAAATCCATTTATACTGATATATTACAAATAAATATTTTTTTAACAATAATATTAATCTTGCGTTAATTCGAATTAAATTGACATTAAAATAGATTATCCCGCTCTACTACCCCTACCCGCACCTACTGTAACTGCCCCAAACCCCAAGCCCCTTGGTTCGTCCAGGGCCGCTTGGCGGGATTGGTTTTCTCTGCGCCCTCCTACCTCCCACCGTTAGACAAGTTTATGATGCTACACAGCTTCCTGCGCCGGGCCCAGCGCAAAGTGGGCCGCTTACTCCGGGAATGGTTTTCCCACAACGTTCATCACCGGCCCATCGGCGTGCACCCGAGCAGTGCCGCGCTGGCCGCCCAGCAAAGTCGGGACGTCATGTACGACGAGGTGGTGCCCGCCTACACCTCCCATTTGGCCGTGCCCGACGACTTTTACGAGCGCGCCACGGCCTACGAAGGCCTGCACGACAAGCCGCACCGGACGGAGGAAGTCCCGGCGGCATTTGTGGTAGCCCTGCGCAACGGCCGGGTGTACGCCGACAACTTCAACAGCGTGGCCATCATTGCCGCCGATGGCCGCTTGGTCGGGGACGTGTCGTTTCAGTACGACCGGCAGCGCTGGGACACCACCCTGCCCACGGCCAACAACATCTTCCGCCAGCGCTTTTTCCGCGACCCGGAGGTGGTGGCGGGCACAGTGTGCACGCTGCTTTCGGGCGGGGGCGCGGCCAGCGGCAACTACTACCACTGGCTGATTGACTCCCTGCCCCGTCTGCACCTAGTGCAGGCCGCGGGCCTGCTCGATTCCGTGGATTACTTCCTGGTGTATGACAAGTCGCGGCCGTTTGTGCTCGACACGATGGGGGCGCTGGGCATCGGGCCCGAGCGGCTGCTCGACGTCACCCGCAACCCCCACCTGCGGGCCGACCGGCTGCTGGCCACACCCGGCGTGCGCGGCAAGCTGACCCACACGCCCGCCTGGGCCTGTGACTTTCTGCGCGCCGTGCTGCTGCCCCCGCCCGTGGTGCCGCGCCAGTTCAGCCCCTTCATCTACATCAGCCGGCGCGACGCGCCCGGGCGCCACATTCTCAACGAAGACGCCCTGGAGGCCATGCTGCACGAACTGGGCTTCGAAACCCACACGCTGACGCCTTATTCCCAGGCTGAAAAAACGGCTTTGTTTGCCCAAGCCCGCATCGTTGTTTCCTCGGTAGGCGCCGGGTTGGCTAATATCGTGGTGTGCCCGGAGGGAGCCGAGCTGATTGAGCTGTTTCCGGAAAGCTTCGTGGTGGCAGATTACCTGGAGTTTACGGCCCGTCTCGGCATGCACCACCAGTACTTGGTTTGCCGCACGCCCAACCCCAGCCAGGAACGCATCAATGCCCAGCGCGACCACCTCATCGTCGATTTGAAAGCCCTGCGCCCTTTGCTGGCCCGGGCTATGCAGCGCCAGCAGACTGTCCCGGCGTAACGAGCTGGCAGGCCTGCTGCTTCAAATGGGGCAGACTGGCAGAAACAGAAAAGGCCCGGAGCAGTGCTCTGGGCCTTTTTTGTGGATTAGTGGTTTGACAGGCGCAAGCGCCCCCAAGCTACTGCTTGAAAATGCGCACCACGCTGGTCTGGTCGGCCGTGGTCACCTTGAGCAGGTACACCCCGGTGCGGCCGGCGGGCAGCGTCAGGCGCTGGTGCTGGCCTTCGACGGCCTGGTCGAGGTGCTGGGTGAGCAGGGCATTGCCCTGGAAGTCGAGCAGCTGGAGCTCCACGGCCTGCCCCGGCACCCCGCGGATTTCCACCTCGGCCTGCGCCCCGGTTACGGGGTTGCCGAGCACGTTCACCGCCAGCTTA
Organism: Hymenobacter persicinus; assembly: GCF_004167665.1. Taxonomy (GTDB): domain Bacteria; phylum Bacteroidota; class Bacteroidia; order Cytophagales; family Hymenobacteraceae; genus Hymenobacter; species Hymenobacter persicinus. The sequence goes on from NZ_SEWE01000062.1 coordinate 22,576, forward strand.
CCGGCAGTCGGGCCGGCGCTGGTGCGAGTGGCTAAGGCAGCGGGTTCGGTGCCGTAAATCAGCTGGCCCTGGTAGTAGACCGTGATATGGTCGTTTTCGGCCAGGGGGCCGCTGGCACGGTAGGAGAAGTCGTTGGCTTCCTGGAAGCTGCTCCAGTCGGACTTGGTGATGCGCGACTGAATGCTGCCGGTATTGCTCAGCGGGTACAGGGCACCCAGGGCGGGGTTGAAACCCAGCTCCAGGTAGGCGTCGGCGCGGTCCAGGGGCTGGCTCAGGCGGGTGAAGTCACCGGTCAGGTTGGTTTTGCCGAGCTGGGCGTAGTCAATCCAGC
>NZ_SEWE01000063.1 GCF_004167665.1 Hymenobacter persicinus
CCGCCGGCCCGGTGGCCGACACGTTCAAGTCCCTGACCCGCATCGTGCGCCTGGAGCCGACCGAATTTTTCAAGCAGCTCATTGCCACCGACTATTCCATGTTCGGCGGACTCGTGTCGGAGGAAGACACGGACGAGGCCCAGAGTGTCGGCCGCGCCAATGCAGGCGAAGCTATTGCGGCAACGCCCCCAGCTGATCCAGGCACGACGCTTGGCGCGACCACCGAGCGGCTCACCTGGCCGAAAGCGGGCTGGGCGCTGCCCGCCCAGGACGCCGCCGCCAAAGCCGCCTACGCCACGCCCTGGCACAAGGCCGACAGCTGGGCCAAGGGCTTCCTGGCCGAGTTTATGGCCCGGCCCGACCAGCCCTTCAACGAATTCACCGCCTTTCACCACACCCTGCGCCACCTGCCCGACCATACGGCCCTGCACCTGGCCAACAGCATGGCCGTGCGCTACGCCAACATTCTGGGCGTGCCCGACGCGAAAAGCGTGGAAGTGTTTGCCAACCGCGGCACCAGCGGCATCGACGGCTGCACGAGCACGGCCGTGGGGGCGGCCCTGGCCCAGCCCGAGCGCCCCGTGGTGCTGCTCACCGGCGACGTGGCCTTTTTCTACGACCGCAACGCCTTTTGGCAGAACTACCCTACCCCCAACCTGCGGGTGGTGCTGTTTAACAACCACGGCGGCGGCATCTTCCGCCTCATCGACGGGCCCCGCCAGCAGCCCGAGCTAGAGGAGTTTTTCGAAACCTACCAGCCCCTCACCGCCGAGCATACGGCCCGGGATTTCAACCTGCGCTACTTCACGGCCACTACCTTTGATGAACTCAAAGTGGCGTTGGCGGTTTTCTTTGCGCCCGGCAGCAGCGCGGCGCTGCTGGAAATCACGACCGACAGCCAAACCAACGCCGCATTTTTTGAGCACTACCGCCAAGCCGTGCGTACTTCTTTTGTTTAACCATTTCCTCATTGCCAGGTCTGCCGCAGCCGTTGGGCGGGCCTTTTGACTTTTCCCCTATGGCCGAACAACTCACCTGGACTCCGATCAAGGAGTTCCGCGAAATCCTCTTCACCTTCCACGAGGGCATCGCCAAAATCAGCATCAACCGTCCCCAGGTCCACAACGCCTTCACGCCCCTGACGGTGCAGGAGATGATTGAGGCCATGGACATCTGCCGCAACCGCACCGACATCGGCGTGGTGATTCTGACCGGCGAGGGCGGCAAAGCCTTCTGCTCGGGCGGCGACCAGAGCGTGCGCGGCCACGGCGGCTATGTGGGCGAGGACACCGTGCCCCGCCTGAACGTGCTGGATTTGCAGAAGCAGATTCGCTCGATTCCCAAGCCCGTCATTGCCATGGTGGCCGGCTGGGCCATCGGGGGCGGCCACGTGCTGCACGTGGTCTGCGACCTGAGCATTGCCGCCGAAAATGCCCGCTTCGGCCAGACCGGCCCCAAGGTTGGCTCCTTCGACGGCGGCTTCGGCGCTTCCTACCTCGCCCGCGTGGTGGGGCAGAAAAAAGCCCGCGAAATCTGGTTCCTCTGCGACCAGTACGACGCCCAGGAAGCCCTCGACATGGGCCTGGTCAACAAAGTGGTGCCCCTCGACAAGCTGGAGGAAACCACCGTGGCCTGGTGCAAGAAGATCCTAGAGAAAAGCCCCCTGGCCCTGCGCATGCTCAAGTCGTCGTTCAACGCTGAGCTCGACGGGCAGGCTGGGATTCAGGAGCTGGCCGGCAACGCCACGCTGCTCTACTATTTGTCTGAGGAAGCCAAGGAAGGCAAAAACGCCTTTATCGAGAAGCGCACCCCCGATTTCTCGAAGTACCCCAAGTTTCCGTGAGCCTGCTTACCAGAGCCATTTCTCAACTGCCCGCCCCGTCAAGGCGGGCAGTTGCTTTTTCGGGCTGGTTGCCGAACCCGTATATTTGAACGAAGTCCTGCCTCAAATTTGCTGCCCGATGAAAACCCTGCTGCTGACGCTACTCCTAAGCCTGGCCACCGCCGCCGCATACGCCCAGCAGCCGGCCGCGGCGCCTTCTGCCGCCGCGACCCCCGACCCTGCCCGGCCGGTGCAGGTGGTGGAAGCCTCCTGCGGGCAGTGCCGGCTGGGTCTGCCGGGCAAAAGCTGCGACCTAGCCGTACGGCTCAACGGCCAAGCCTATTTCGTGGACGGTACCAGCATCGACGCCCACGGGGATGCCCACGCCAAGGACGGTTTCTGCCAGGCTATCCGGCAGGCTCAGGTGCAGGGAGAAATAGTGGACAACCGGTTCAAGGCTACGTATTTTCGGCTGCTACCGGCAACGGCGCCCGCAAAGTAGCGCTGGGCAAACCAGCCGCCGGGGCGTAACCTCCGGCTCGGCCGCACCCGTACACCGGGTAGCCCGGCCATCCTTGCGCCGCCCGCTGTTCGCCCAACCTGCTGCGCTATGCCTGCCGATAACCACCTGAACCGCTTTCTGGACGCCCAGCAATCCAGCTACGCCGCGGCCCTGGCCGAAACCTGGGCCGGGCGCAAGCGCAGCCACTGGATGTGGTTTGTCTTTCCCCAGATTCAGGGGCTGGGCCTGAGCGAAACGTCCCGGTTTTACGCCATCCACGACTTGGCCGAGGCCGAATCCTACCTGCGCCACCCGGTGCTGGGCGCCCGGCTGGTCGAAATCAGCCAGGCCCTGCTGGCGCTGGAGCCGGCGGATGCCGGCCGCATCTTCGGCAGCCCCGACGACATGAAGCTGCGCTCCAGCATGACGCTGTTTGCGGCCCTTCCGAGCCCCAACCCGGTGTTTCAGGCCGTGCTGGACAAGTTCTTCGGGGGCGCGGCCGACGAGAAAACCCGCCGGCTGCTTGCCCGGTAGCGGCAGAATTACCGACCTTTGGGCCTTCCTCCCCCGGTTTTCGGCCGCTCCGCCGCTCCGGCCCGAGGACGCTAACCAGTTGTAAAAGCCACGTATGTAAGAGGCCCTTTCTTTCGAAAACTGACGCAGCGGCCGCCTCCTGGCGGGCCGCAGGCATTCACCTTTTCAAAGAAATGGCCATGCTTTTCCTGGAAAACCTTACCTATATCCATCCCAATCAGGAGGTGCTTTTCGAGCACGTGAGCCTGACGCTGGGCAAGTCCGCCAAAGCCGCCCTGATTGGCAACAACGGCGCGGGCAAATCAACCCTTTTGCAGCTGGCAGCCGGCGTGTTGCCGCCCTCGGCCGGGCAGGTCCGCGCCAGCTCCCGCCCCTACTACGTGCCCCAGATTTTCGGGCAGTTCAACGCCCTGACCGTGGCCCAGGCCCTGGGCGTGGAATCCCGGCTGAAGGCACTGCACGCCATTCTGGCCGGCCACGTCACGGAAGAGAACCTGACTGAGCTTCACGACGACTGGACTCTGGAGGAGCGCTGCGCCGACGCGCTAATGGCCTGGCAGCTGGCGGGCGTCACGCTCACCCAGCCCATGCACACGCTGAGCGGGGGCCAGAAAACCAAGGTGTTTTTGGCGGGCCTGGCGGTGCACCAACCCGACATTGTGCTGCTCGACGAGCCCAGCAACCACCTCGACGGGGCCGCCCGGCAGCAGCTTTACGACTACATCCGCGGCAGCAGCAGCACCGTGCTCGTCGTCAGCCACGACCGGACGCTGCTCAACTTGCTTGCGCCGGTGTACGAGCTAAGCCGGCGCGGGCTGACCACCTACGGCGGCAACTACGACTTCTATGCCGAGCAGAAGCAGCTGGCCGCCTCCGCCCTGACCCAGGACGTGGCGAGTCGGGAAAAGGCCCTGCGCAAGGCCCGGGAAGTGGAGCGTGACACCGCCGAGCGGCAGCAGAAGCTCGATGCCCGGGGGCGCAAAAAGCAGGAAAAGGCCGGGCTGCCCGTGGTGATGCAGAACGTGCTCAAAAACAACGCCCAGAACAGCGGTTCCCGCCTACGCGGAGTGCACGCCGAGAAAGTGGGCCAGCTAAGCCAGCAACTGCACGAATTGCGCCAGGAACTCCCCGAGGCCGACCAGATGAAGTTCAACTTCGACAACTCCTCTCTGCACCGGGGTAAAATCCTCGTGGCGGCCCAGGACGTCAACTTCGGCTACGGGCCCGTCCGGCTGTGGGAGCCGCCGCTGACATTTCAGCTTGGCAGCGGGGAACGGCTGGCGCTGACCGGCTCCAACGGTGCGGGCAAAACCACCTTGCTCAAGCTCCTGCTGGGCCAGGCCGAGCCCCACGCCGGCACCCTGCACCGGGCCGGCCTCCGCACGGTCTACATCGACCAGGATTATTCTCTGCTCGCCAACGACTTGCCGGTGTACGAGCAGGCCCAGCAGTTCAACCGCACCGGCCTGCAGGAGCACGAAGTCAAGATTCGGCTGAACCGGTTTCTGTTTGGCCCGTCCACCTGGGACAAGCGCTGCGGGGCGCTGAGCGGAGGCGAGAAAATGCGGCTCACGCTGTGCTGCCTGACCATCGGCAGCCAGGCCCCCGACCTAATTGTACTCGATGAGCCCACCAACAACCTCGACCTGCAGAACCTGGCCATCCTCACCGCCGCCCTCAACGACTACCAGGGCACGCTGGTCGTCGTCTCGCACGACCAGCATTTCCTGCGGCAGATAGGCGTCACGCGCACCCTCAACCTGCCTTGAGCCTGCGCCCGAAAAAGGGCCGCTTGATAGCTCAGGCGGCCCTTTTTTATGTGGGTAGGTTGAAAATCAAAAGATGGAGCCGTAGGCTTCGCAGCCCGCGCACCAGCCGTAGAAGTCGCGCAGCCGCTCACTCTTCACTTCTTTTTTGCGCAGCTTGCGGGCAGCCCGGCGGGCCGCTTCAGCAACCAGGCTGGCCACGGGCGCAGCCGAGTAGTTGCGCAGCGTGATGTAGCGGCGAAACACGCAGGTTTTGACCAGCGAAAAGGGCGTGGGGGCGGTGGAGTTCATGGCGGGAGCGGTTGGTGAACAATCCTAAGATACCACTTTATCCGGTGCCAAGTCAAGTCTCCGCGCGTCGGCGGGCCTGCTCCACTGGGCACTTTATTTTGCTGCAGCTCAGCCGCAAGCACGCAAAGCCAGCTTTCCGGCGGGAGCTTCGTATGCAGTTTCGGTTGTATTACCTGAATCTTTGCCGCTGGCTCTTTCCGCTTTGCCTATGTCTGCCCCCGCTCCTCTGCTGCCCGATTCTTTGCTGCTCAACGGCCGCGAATTCCGTTACGACGATATCCGGCGCTATCCCGCCGACAGCCCCGTGGACCTGAACGGCTATGAGGCCAAGGTGCTCGACTTTTGCCGGCAATGGCTCAACGGGGCCCAGGAATTCGGGCTGCGCACGTCGGGCTCCACCGGCAAGCCCCAACTCGTGACCATGCGCCGCCGCCAGCTGGCCGCCTCCGCCCGCCGCACCGGCGACTACTTCGACCTGGGCCCCGGCGACCGGATGCTGGTGTGCCTGAACTGCGAGTTTGTGGGCGGGCTGATGATGCTCGTGCGCGGGCTGGAGCTGAACCTGCACATGACCATCGTGGAACCCCACGCCGACCCGCTGGCCCAGCTGCCCGCCGCGGCCCAGTTCGACTTCGCCTCCTTCGTGCCCCTACAGCTGCGCGAGGTCCTGGCGCACAACTACGGCCCGCGCCTGAACCGCATGAAGGCCATCCTGGTGGGCGGGGCCACGGTGGAAAGCAGCCTGCAACAGCAGATTCAGCCGCTCAAGGTGCCCGTGTACCTCACCTACGGCATGACCGAAACCGCCTCCCACATTGCCCTGCGCCGCCTCAACGGGCCCGCCGTGACGTCCTACTACCGGGTGTTGCCCGGCATTCACGTCGGGCAGGATGCGCGCGGCTGCCTGACCGTGCGCGCCGACGTAACCGACGACCGGCTGGTAACCACCAACGACCGGGTGCGGCTGGTGGAAGAGCACGTGTTTGAGTGGCTGGGCCGCGCCGACTTTGTCATCAACTCCGGGGGCGTGAAGGTGCAGGCCGAAAAGGTGGAACAGGTGCTGGAAGTGGCTCTGGCCGAGCTGGGCTTGCCCGGCCGCCGCGCCTTCGTGGCCGGCCGCCCCGACGCCCGCCTGGGCGAGCAGGTCACGGCCTTTCTGGAAGGCGCGCCCCTGCCCGACGTCCAGGCCAAGAAGCTGCTGGCCCTGCTCGGGGAGCGGCTGGAACGCTACGAACGGCCCCGGGAGCTGCTCTACGTGCCGCAGTTTCGGACCACCGCCTCGGGCAAGCTCGACCGGCTGAGCACCGTGCGCAGCCTGGCCGCCACCCGCCCCAACGAGCGGCACCCCTAGCCTGGCCTAATGTGGAGGCGGTTTTATAGTGTCCATCGGGGCGGCGCTGGGGTCAGGAGCCGGTTGCCAAGTGGAGGCACCTAACTATGTGAAAAAAGCCTTTGCTTTGTGCAACTTTCCCATTCTGCATTTCTCGTAATGAAGCGTAATACAATTTCGGCGGCCGCGCTGCTGCTGGCGGCCCAATTCGGGGGTGGCTGCGCCGGCACCACCGCTACCACCGCCCCGGCCGCGGCCACTTCGGCCACCACCGAGACCGTCACGACGCCGGCTCCCACGCCCGCCGTTGCGGCTGAGCCGGCTTTCCAGACCGTTACCGAGCAATTTGCCGACCTGCGCCTGCTCCGCTACCAGGTGCCGGGCTTCGAAACCCTGGAGCCCCGCCAGAAGGAGTTGCTCTATTACATGTACGAGGCGGCCCTGAGCGGGCGCGAAATCACCTACGACCAGAACTACAAGCACAACCTGCGGGTGCGCCGCACGCTGGAAGCCCTCTGGACGGCCAACCAGGAGCGCATTGCCAATACCTCCAACACGGGCAACGTCGACCAGGCCAACAAGCTCAACATCTACACCAAGCGGGTGTGGTTTTCCAACGGCATTCACCACCACTACTCCACCAAGAAGTTTGTGCCCGAATGCACCCCGCAGTACTTCGCCGAGCTGGTGAAAAGCGTGGATGCCGGCACCCTGCCGCTGGAAAAAGGCGAAACCGTGGACCAATTCCTGGCCACCATCACGCCCATTATCTTCGACCCGAATGTGGCGCCCAAGCGCGTGAACCAGGAGGCCGGCAAAGATTTGCTGACGACTTCGGCCACCAACTTCTACGAGAACGTGACCCAGAAGGAAGCCGAGGCCTACTACGCCAAGAAGATTGACAAGAAAAGCAAGACCCCGATTTCATACGGCCTGAACTCCAAGCTCGTCAAGGACAAGCAGGGCCGCGTGTTTGAGCTGCCCTGGAAGGTGGGCGGCATGTACGGCCCGGCCCTGACCCAGGTGATTTACTGGCTGGGCAAAGCCGTGGATGTGGCTGATACGCCCGAGCAGAAGCTGGCCCTGGAGCGCCTGATCAGCTACTACCGCACCGGCGACCTGCGCCTCTGGGACGAGTACAACATTGCCTGGGTGCGCGACACGAAAAGCCGCACCGACGTAGTGAACGGCTTTATCGAAGTTTACGGCGACCCGCTGGGCTACCGCGCCACCTACGAGTCGGTGGTGTCGTTCAAGGATTTGGAGGCCACCAAGCGCATCAAGGCCATCGGCGACGAGGCTCAGTGGTTTGAGGACAACTCCCCGATCCTGCCCCAGCACAAGAAGAAAAACGTGGTCGGCATCACGGCTAAGGTGATTACGGTGGTGGTGGAAAGCGGCGACGCAGCCCCGGCCACGCCCATCGGCATCAACCTGCCCAACGCCAACTGGATTCGCAAGGAGCACGGCTCGAAGTCGGTGAACCTGGGCAACATCGTGGACGCCTACGGCCTGGCTGACGCGGGGGGCTCCCTCGACGAGTTTGCCTACTCGGCCGAGGAAAAAGCCCGAGCCCGGCAGTTTGCGGGCCTGGCCGGCAAGCTCCACACCGACATGCACGAAGTGATTGGTCACGCCTCGGGCCAGATCAACGCCGGGGTGGGCACGCCCAAGGAAACCCTAAAAAACTACGCTTCCGCCATCGAGGAAGGCCGCGCCGACCTGGTCGCGCTGTATTTCCTGATGGACGAGAAGCTGGTGCAGCTGGGCGTGGTGCCGAGCCTGGAAGTGGGCAAGGCCGAGTACGACAACTACATCCGCAACGGCCTGATGAGCCAGCTCGTGCGCCTGCCCCTGGGCGAAACCGTGGAGGAAGCGCACATGCGCAACCGCCAGATGGTAGCCAAGTGGGCCTTCGAGAAGGGTAAGAAGGACAACGTGATTGAGAAGGTGACCCGCGACGGCAAAACCTACTTCAAGATCAACGACTACCAGAAGCTGCGCGGCCTGTTTGGGCAGCTGTTGCGGGAGCTGCAGCGCCTGACCAGCGAAGGCGACTACGCCGCGGCCAAAAACCTGATTGAAACCTACGGCGTGAAAGTAGACCCCGTGCTGCACAAAGAAGTGCTGGACCGCTACGCCAAGCTCAACATTGCCCCTTACCAGGGCTTTATCCAGCCCCGCCTAGTGCCGGTGGAAGTCGGTGGTAAAATCACGGACGTGAAGGTGGAATACCCCTCCGACTTCGCCCAGCAGATGCTCGACTACAGCCGCAAGTACAAGTACCTGCCCAACTACAACTAAGGCCGTACCGGGGTAAGAAACCCTGGGTAGCGTCCGGTAAAGCTCATGCTTTACCGGACGCTTTTTTTATGGCTGGTGGGCTACTCGTCGGGGCGCAGGCCGTTCTGGCTGAACAGGCGGCGCTTGAAGCGCAGGGTTTTGTACAGGTCGCCGAGGGATACTTTGGCCCGGCCGTAGAACACCGGCCCATTCAACTCGTGCTGGAGCAGCTCATTGACGAACACCGGCTGCCGCCACCCCAGCCCCGAACCCAGCGAAAACCACCGGAAAATGCGCAGCTGGGCCGCCACGGTGGGTTCGGTGAGCCAGATGGTGCGCTTGGGGGAGCGGAGCACCGTGCCATCGGGTACGAAGTAGCGGGAGTAGGACTTGCCCACGCCCATCTGGAGCTGGCTGCTGAGTTCCCAGCGGCGGTTGCGCAGCAGCACATACTCGCCGTAGGCGGCCACGTAGCGGAAGCGCAGCTCGTTACGGGTGGCGGCGGGCAGCTCGGCGGGCAGGGGCTGGCGCGAGGGAATCGGGGAGCTGAGCAGGTACACGCCCAGGCCGGTCCGGACCCGGGTGCGCCACTCCACGCCCAGCTTGAGCCCCAGCAGCGTCACGTAGCGGTGGTTGAGAATGGAGTTGCGCACGTCGAGCTGAAACACCGGGCGCCGGTGGAGCTGGGCGCTGTCGGTGGCGTAGTCGGCGTGCTGGGCGACGGCCGGCGCGGCCAGCAGCAATGCCCCCAGGCAGCCTCCCCAAATCGATTTCCTGCGCGTGCTCACGCCCCAAAGGTACAAACCCGGCCGGGGAAACCGGCTTGCTTGGTCGGCCGGAGCCCAACCGAACGTCGGTTCACCCCCGCGGCCGGGCGGCTTCACCCGGCCTAGCAGCGGCTTCACCGCGGTTGGCCTCGCCGGGCTGCCTCGTAGCCACTACCTTCGTTTCGTTCCTTTCCCCGGCCGCCATGCTTACGCCCGAACTGCTGTTTTCCCTTGCCAACGCCGGCGCCCTGCTGGGCTGGCTGCTGCTGGTGCTGACCCCGCGCGGGCGCCTCACCCGGGCCCTGGTGCACTCGGGCACCTTGCCCCTGACCCTGGCCGCCGCCTACGTCCTGCTGCTGGCCACGCACTACCTGGGTTCTGCCGCCGGCCGCGGCGGCTTCGGCAGCCTGGCGGCCGTGGCCGCGCTGTTTCAGGATCCGTGGGCGCTGCTGGCCGGCTGGGTGCACTACCTCTGCTTCGACCTGGCCGTGGGCGCCTGGCTGGCCCGCGACGCCCACCGGCGCGGCCTGCCCCACGCCCTACTCGTGCCCTGCCTGCTCCTCACGTTTTTGGCGGGGCCCGGAGGCCTGCTGCTCTATGGCGTTCTGCGTCGCTTCTACCCCCTGCCCCCGCGCGTTACGGCCTGAAATGCGCCGGTTGCCAATCCTTCCACCTGCCTTCTTGCCAGCCCATGAAAACGTTCCTGCCCTCGTCCTCCATTTCCCTGTCCGCGGCTCCGGTCAATGAGTCCGGCGTTGGGGAGTTTCTGCGCGAGCTCCACCGCCTGAACCCGGTATTGTCGGCAGCGGGTTGGGCGCACGTGGCCCTGGCCGCGCTGGCGGTGCTGCTGCTGGCCCTCGACCACCGCACGGTGACGGAGCTCAACGTGTGGATCAAGCCCCTAAAGTTTGCGTTGTCCATCGTGGTGTATGCCTGGACGCTGGGCTGGCTGCTGGCGGCCCTGCCGGCCGCGGCTCAGGGGGCCGTCCGCCTGATCAGCTGGGGCGTGGCGTTGAGTATGGGTGCCGAAATCGTGGTCATCTTCCTGCAGGCCGCCCGCGGCACGACGTCCCACTACAACGTCAGCTCGGCCCTCGACGGCGCCCTGTTCGGCATCATGGGGCTGTTTATCTTCCTTAACACCGCGCTGCTCATCTGGACCCTGGTACTGGCCAGCCGCTACGAGCTGGCCGGGCCGGCCGCCTACGCCTGGGGCATTCGGCTGGGTTTGCTGCTGTTTCTGGTGGGCAGCGCCGTCGGGGGCGTCATGATCCGGCACCTGGGCCACACCATCGGCGCGGCCGACGGCGGGCCGGGCCTGCCGGGGCTGGGCTGGAGCACCCGGGCCGGCGACCTGCGGGCGGCGCACTTTCTGGGTCTGCACGCCCTGCAGGCCCTGCCCCTGGCCGGCTGGCTGCTCACGCGCTGGCTACCCGCCTGGTCGGGACGCGGGCAGGTGTTCGGGCTGCTGGCGTTTGCCCTGCTCTACGCCGGGGCCGTGGCCTGGCTGTACGGTCACGCCATGCAGGGCCTGCCGCTGTGGAGGGTGCGCTAGGCCCCGGCACCACCTTATTTGCTGCTCTGCCTCTACTTCAAGCCACCGTATGCCCACCTCCCCGCTAACGACCGTCGCCGTACCGGTGGCCAGCCAGCTGTACCACGACTTTCCCGGATTTCACTACGCCGATGCCTACGCCCTGGTGCTGCCGCCCGCCATGCCGTCCCGGGCGCCGGCCGTGGCCCAGCGGCTGTTTGGGCAGGCTCCCGGCTGGGTACGCCGGCTGCTGCGGCTGCGCGACTGGCTGGTGCGCCCCTTCGGCCTGGTCACGTTTCCGCCCGCCCCACCCCGCCCCGACGCGCGGATTGCGCCGGGCGAGCAATTAGGACCGTTCCGGATTTTTCGGGTTTCATCCCCCGAAGTGCTTCTGGGCCTCGACGACCGGCACCTGGACTTTCGGGTGTCGGTGTGGGTAACGGAGCCGACTGTAGCGCCACCGCGGGTCGTGGTGAGTACGGCCGTGCGGTTTCACAACCCGTTTGGGCGCTTATATTTCACCCTGATTCGTCCCGTGCACGGCCTGGTGGTGAAAGCCCTGCTGCGCCAGGCCCTGCGCGCCTAGCCGCCAGTGGCCACCGGGGCTATTGCCGCTTTATTTCGCCCCGCCTACCCGCTCATGAACAACCGCCGCCTGTACCTGCTGGGCATTCCGCTGCTGGCGGCCCTGATTTCGCTGCTGACCCTGGACCGCCTGCCCGGGCCCCTCACCCCGACTTTCCTGCTCCAGCACTGGTCTATTTCGCTGCTGTTTACGGCCGTGCTGTGGCTGGGCACCCACGCCATCTGGGCCCGGCTGCTGGCTCGGCTGCCCCGGGTAGAGCAAACCCGGCGGCGCCTGTGGCTGCTGGCGGGCTGCTGCGGGCTCTACGCCGCGGCGGCCACGGCCACGCTGCTGGCCGGGCTCCACCTGCTGCTGCCGCCCTACTTTTCCCTGACCCCGGGCCGCCTGCTCACCCAGATTGAGTTCAACCTGATTCCGACCGTGGTGGTGCTGCTGCTCTACGAAAGCATCCACTTTTTCCGGCAGTGGGAGCTCAACGTGCGCCGGGCCGAGCAACTGGTGCAGGCGGGCACCCAGAGTCAGCTCGAGGCCCTGCAAAACCAGCTCGACCCGCACTTTCTGTTCAACTCCCTCAACACCCTGGCCGCCCTCATCGACGAAGCCAACGCCCCCGCCCAGCAGTTTGTGGATCAGCTGGCCGACGTGTACCGCTACGTGCTGCTGGCCCGCGACCAGGCCACGGTGCCCCTGGCCGAGGAGCTGGCTTTCGTGGAAACCTACGTGGCCCTGCAAAAAACCCGCTTCCGCGACAACCTGCAAGTCAGCACCCAGATTCCGGCGACGCTGCTTACCCGGCGCGTGGCCCCGTTGAGCGTGCAGCTGCTGGTGGAAAATGCGCTCAAGCACAATGTGGTAAGCCGGGAGCACCCCCTGCGGGTGTGCATCACCGCCGACGCAGGCACTGGCTACCTGCGGGTGCAGAATACGCTGCGCCGTCGCCCGGCTGGCCTGGGCCCCGGCACCGGACTGGGCCTGCAAAACACCGTGCACCGCTACGAACTGCTCCAGGCCCCCCAGCCCGTGCGGATTCTGGCCACCGCCGACGCCTTCACCGTGGAGTTGCCCCTGCTGCCGTAGTTCTTGTACTGCGCCGGCTTTTTCTGCTCCCTAATCCCGCCTTTTCTTCCGTACTATGACGGTTTTGCTGCTCGAAGACGAGTATCCCGCCGCCGAGCGCCTCCAGCGCCTGCTGCTCCAGGCCGCCCCCGAGGCCCGCGTGGCCGCCGTGCTCGACACCGTGGCCGGGGCCGTAGCCTGGCTCGGCGCCCACCCGGCTCCCGACCTGATTATCTGCGACATTCACCTCGCCGACGGCCTGAGCCTGGACGTGTTCGACCAGGTTATCGTGCGCAGCCCGGTGATTTTCGCCACGGCCTACGACGCCTACGCCCTGCGCGCCTTTAAGGCCAACAGCGTCGATTACCTGCTCAAACCCCTTAAGCTAACCGAGCTGCAGGCGGCCCTGACCAAGCTGCGCAACTGGCAAACGCCCACGGCTCCCGCCCGGCAGCTCGAAACTCTGCGCGACAGTCTGCCCCGGCCTGCTCAGTCGTACAAAACCCGGTTCTTGGTGCGCAGCGGGGAACAGCTGCTGCCCCTGCCGGCCAGCGCCGTGGCCTGGTTTCAGAGCCGCCACGAAGTCACGACGCTGGTAGCCACCGACGGCCGCCGCTACGTGGTCGACTACACCCTGGAGCAACTGGAAAAGCTCCTGGAGCCCCAGCACTTCTTTCGCCTCAACCGGCAGTTTATCACCCACCTGCAGGCCGTGCAGCGCCTGCACCCCCACTTCCACGGCAAGCTCAAGCCCGACCTGCACCCTGCCCCCGCGGAGGAAGTGCTGGTGAGCAAGGAAAAAGCCGCCGCATTTAAAAGCTGGCTGGAGGGGTAGCAGCGAAATGGTGAGGTGGTGAACTGGCGAGTTTTTGTTCTAGCTGCGCCAGCAGCGCCAAACCGCGCCGGCAGGACGACAACTCACCAGTTCACCATTTCACCTTTCCAGCCACGCCCGGAAGGCGGGGACCCGCTCCCGGCTGATGAGCACGTCGCCGTCGGGGGCGGCGGGGGTCAGCACGGTTTTCAAGCGGCTGTTGGTGTAGTGGATAATGTCCTGAATGGCGTCCTGGTGGGCGTAGTAGGCGCGGTTGAGACGGAAGAACTGGCGCGGGTCGAGCAGCTTCTCGAGCTGCTCCAGGGTCTGGTCGACCACGAAGCGGCGGTTTTCCCGGGTCTGCACGAACGTGGCTTTTTCGAGGCTGAAAAAGTAGCTGATGCTTTCCACCGGAATCACCTTCAGGTGCTCCCCCACCTTCACCACAAACTGCTTTTTGTACTGGTTGGCCGAGGGCTGGAGCTGCTGCAACACCTGAGTCAGCAACGCCGGATCAAAGGCCGGCGCGGGGGCCGCCGCGGCCCCGCGCAGGGCGCGCAGCTTGGTCAGGGCCGCCTGCAGCTCCTCTTCGTCGATGGGCTTGAGCAGATAATCAATGCTGTTGACTTTAAAGGCGCGCAGGGCGTAGGCGTCGTAGGCCGTCGTGAAAATCACCGGGCAGCTGACCGTAGTTTTCTCGAACAGCTCGAAGCTGAGCCCGTCGGCGAGGTGAATGTCGAGAAACAGCACGTCGGGCGGTGTGGACGCGGTTTCGAGCAGCACCACGGCCGCTTCCACCGAGTCGGCCGTGCCGCGCACTTCCACGGGCGGGTGTTGGCGGCGCAGTAAATCAGTAAGGCGGCGGGCGGCCAGCGGCTCATCCTCGATAACAAAGGCGTTCATAATTTTTGACGGGAAAGTGGGCTCCGGCGGCAAATGTGGGGAATCTGCGGCGGAGCTGCTCAGTAATGTTAGCCAGGCAGAGCCGCGGATTCGCGAAACCCGCCCCATACTGGATTGTGTGAACCTTGATTTGGCGAATCAGCGCTTGAACCCTGACCACTCCACGCAGGCTCGTAATGATTTGGTGACTAGCAACTGCCACAGACTAAGGGGGCGCTACGTAAAACCGCTGCTGACAAAGTCTAACCCAGAGGCAAATTACAACACATACACATCTATTACACAATACTTTATCCAACACCCAACTACAGTTTGCAGCTGTTTTCAATATCTGAGGAAGGTCAAAGTAGGATGGGGTTTGCTTGCCGGCCGGGCTTACTTGAGGAAAAATTGATTTTCCCCGATGGCACCCAGCATTCATTACAGCATCAGCCACCTGTTTCGTCTTGGCTTCACTTTCCTTGTCGGGTGCCTCCTGCTGACCACGGGGCGGCGCGCCTGTGCGCAAAGCTGGGAGCTGCTCGCCCGCACCCAGGGCGTGCAACACACGCACATAATAGCTTCGGCTGTCACGGCCAATGAGGAGGTGGTCGTGGTCGGGAGCTACATCAAGTCGATGAAATTACAACCGACCGCCTCCTGGACCGCTCCTACTACCTACAACAACGGTTTTGTAGCCCGCTTGTCGGCCGACGGCCGCAGCTGGCGCTGGGTGGCCGACATTTCCAGTACGCTTGGCGCGGCTGCCACTATGGTAACGATGCTCCCGGATGGGGATGTGCTCGTAGCGGGCGCAGTAAGTGGCGGGGCCCAGTTCGGACCGTTTAGCGCGGGTGTCGTCAATTCCGCCTACGAAGGGTTTGTTGCCCGCCTCAATGGCGCCACCGGCCAGTGGCGCTGGCTGGCCCGCCTCACCACTCCCCTCATGGGCTACAACTTGGTGCGGCCAGATGGTCTCGCCCTGCGCGGCAACGGCGAGGCCGTCGTGGTCGGCACCTTTAGCGGCACAACGAACCTTGGCAGCTTACCGGCCCTTTCCTCGTTGCCGACCGGCTCGACGGCGCAAAACTGGAATTTCTTCGTAGCCCGGCTCGACGTAGCGACCGGGCAGTGGCTTCAGGCGTTCGGTGTGGGTGGCGCCGGCGCCGACCACGCCTCGGGCGTAGTGGCCCTGCCGGGCGGCGACGTTGCCTTGACCGGCGCCCTGCAGGGTTCTATTACGCTCAACGGCCTACCGCCGCTGCCCAGTACCAGCGTGCCGCAGCCCTTCGTGGGGCGTCTTGACCCGGTAAGTGCCCAATGGCGCTGGGTGCAGCGGGTGGAATCGACCAGTTGGGGAGAATCCCAGCAGCTTATCGTGTTGCCTGATGGCAATCTGGTGGCCAGTGGGCGCTATCAGGGAGCAGCCCGGGTGGCGGCGGTTTCCTTACCCAACGGCCCCGGCCCGACCAGCTCGTTTGTGACATGCCTCACGGCTGAGCAAGGACAGGTCTTGTGGGCTGCGTCCGGGGCAGGTACCGGCCGCCCGATGGGCGCCGGCGGGTTGTGTGCCACGCCCGCGGGCAACGTCGTCGTGACTGCCAGTTACTCGGGGGCGGGCCAGTTCGGCACCTTACCACCCGCTCCCAGTGTGAGCCACGACGGACCGGATATTTTTGTGGGGGAAATGGCCGGTACCACGGGCCTCTGGAACTGGGTCACGCTGGCCGGGGGCGATGGGGGCGCCGTGCTGAACTCGTACCCCTTCGCCGGGGATGACTTTGCCGGCTCCGTGCACGCGCTGTCGAATCAGCAACTGCTCGTAAGTGGCACGTTCAGCAACCAGGCCCGCCTGGGAAACGACGTAGGGCCCCTGACATCAGCTCTTAGCGACGGATTTGTGGCCCGCCTGAACGCGCCGGCTCCCTGCAGCGCCGGTGGGCTCCCGGCGGGGCTACGGCTGGAAGTGAGTTCTACGGCCTGCTGGGAAGGTCGGCTGCTCCGGGCGGTTGGTGTGCCCCGCGGCAGCGCCCTGACCTGGAGCACGGGGGCAACTGCCGACAGCTTGGTGGTAACGGCTTCCGGCACCTATTACCTGACGGTTCGTACGCTGGCCGGCTGCACCTATCAGCTTGCCAGTACCATCACGGCGGACGAATTACGCCCCAGCATTCCGCCCAATATCATTACGCCCAACGGCGACCAGCTCAATGACCAGTGGGTGGTTCCGAATCTGGCCGCCAATACCCATGCCTGGCTGTACAACCGCTGGGGCCGGCTCGTCTACGAGGCACCAGCATACGACAACCACTGGGCTGCCGATGGCTTGCCGGCCGGTATCTATTACTACGTATTGCAGCGGCCGGGGCGGTGCCCGCGGGCGTCGCTCAAAGGTTGGGTGGAAGTCGTGCGCTAATTGAAAGCAGGTGTGGAAAAGCAGCCAGTTTCAATTCGGCACGGCTTCCGAGGAAATCAAGGGCTACCAGTGCTAGCGCCCGGGACGCTTAGCGACAGTGCCCGCTAAACCGGGCCGATTAGATGGCTACTAGGCCAGGTAAGCTGGTAGACGCTCGAAGGTGGGCTGCATAGCCCCTTCATCCTACCAAGCTCAGCACCGGCAAGGTCACCACGAACTCCTGCTCGGTGCGCTCCACGCGCACGGGCTCGGGGGTGAGGTGGGCGTAGCGGGCCGTCAGGTTGGGCAGGCCGATGCCGGTGGATTCGTCGGGGCCCAGGCGGCGGGGGCGCAGGGTGTTGTGCACGCTCAGGGTTTTGGCGCCCTCATCCAGCACAATGCGCAGATGCAGGGGCTGCCCCACACTGGCCGCGTTGTGCTTAAGGGCATTTTCGAGCAGCAACTGCAAACTCAGCGGGGGCACCACCGCGTTGAAAGGCACGGCGGCCGCCTCCGGCAGCTCCACCCGCAGGGCTTCGCCGTAGCGAATATTCTGCAAGAACAGGTAGGACTTGGCAAACTCCAGCTCCTCGGCCAGGGGCACCACCTCCCGCTGCCGGGCATCGAGCACGTAGCGGTAGACCTGGGAAAGCTGGCGAATAAAGCGCACGGCCAGCTTGGGCTCCTCCTCCACCAACGATGTCAGGGCGTTCAGGGCATTGAACATGAAGTGGGGGTCGAGCTGCTGGCGCAGACTTTCGGCCTCGGCCTGGGCCATTTCCTTCTGCAGCCGCTCGTTGCGCACCAGGGCCTCGCGCCAGCCCAGCAGAAACGAGCGGCTGTGCAGAAACATCGAAATCAGCACCGTGATGATGATGGGAAACAGGTAGCCCCCCATCTGATTGGACGCCAGCAGCCCGCGCAGGCTCTGCTGCCGGTAGAGCAGGTAGCCGGCCTGCACGAGCAGAATCACCAGAAACGAGCCGCCCAACGACACGACCAGCGTGAGCATCAGCCGCTTGCCCGGGGCCTCGCGCCAGCGTACGTAGCGGTCCAGCACGTCCACGGAGTAGCCGTTGACCAGCCACAAGCCCACGGTGTAGATGCTGGTAAACACGAAGTTGATCAGCATCCGCCGCAGGTCGCCGAAGCAGCTGAAGCAGGTAAACAGGCTGATGGTGAGTGAAATCAGCAGCAGCCGCAGTCCCGCCCGCCCCAGGGCGCGGGCAGCCAGGCGGGGCGGCATGATGGGCTGGGGTTCAGTAAGCATACGGCAGGCGCGGACGGCGAAAGGAAGCAACAGGAGCATGGCAAGATACGGGCAGAAACCGCAGGTAAACCGTAAAAAAATACGGCCCGGACCCGCCGCTGCCGGGTCCGGGCCGTGCCCCCGGGGCTACTTGGCCGCCTGGGCGGCGGGCTGCTCGTAGCTTTTCAGGCGACCATCCACCTGTCGCTCCCCCCAGTTCGGGGCCAGGGCCGTAGCGGGCTTGAAGGCGGTGAAGCGGGCTTTGGCGGCTTCGTAGAGGGGCTTGGCGGCTTCGGGCCCGCCCCCGAACATCTTGGGCGTGAAGTACACGCTGTTGGCTTCCAGCAGGTAAGGCCGGGGGTTGGCCGGATTTGCTCCCTTGGCCTTGGCCAGGGCTTCGCCGATGGGGCCACCGTAGGTCTGGAAGCGGGTCATGGGCGAAATCATCAGCCGGGCCTGGTTGATGTAGGCCTGCATCACCTGCAGCTCCGACTCGTCGCCGCCCAGCTTGCGGGCCTGTTCCAGGGCGGCCGTGGCCTGGTCGAGGTACTTGTCCTTGGCGGGGCCGTCTTCCTTGGTCACGAAGGTGAGCAGGGTGCGGCCGTAGGCCTGGTAGTAGCGGGGCAGCCAGTCGGTGGGGGCGGCGGCGGCGGCGCGCTCGAGCTTGTTCACCGTCTCCTGAAGCTGGGCGGCGTCGCCGGTGCTCATGAGCTCGGTGATGGTGGCGCCCAGCTGCTCGGCGTAGCCGGCCGGGGCGGCCACGGAGGCAGCAGCAGCGGCGGGAGCAGCAGGCTTGGTTTGGGCGGCAGCGGAGAAAGAAACGGCGGCCAGGGCGAGGATCAGCAGGTTTTTTTTCATGATACAGGCGAAAAGAGAAGTGGCGGATGCAAGAGTATGGTGTAAAGGTGGCCGGCGGCGGGGCCGTTTGAAAACAAAGGTTACCGAAGCGTCAGATCAGGCCGATGAAGTGCCGACTCGGGCTACTCGGGGGCTGTGGTGGTATCCACGGGCTGCTTCTTGTTGATGGAAATCAGCAGGGCCACGAAGGCCATGCGGGGGGCCGAGGGCAGCACGGCCACGCTGGCAAACTGCCCGCTGGCGTCGCGGGTGGGGGCGTAGCGGTAGCCGTACACGTTCTGCCGGCCCAGCACGTTGGTGCAACCCACGTGCACGATGGTGAAGTTGCCCCACAGGCTGGTCAGGTAGCTGGCATTCACGCTCAAATCCTGGAAGCTGGGCAGGCGGCCGGTGTTGTAGCCGCTCAGGTCGTTGGGGTTATAGTAGGCCCGGGGGCTGTTGTAGGTGTAGGTGGCCCCAAACTGGGTGTGAATGTTGGCCACCCAGTACTTGCCCACCAGGCTCAGGTTGTGCCGGGCGGCAAAGGTGGGCACGGCTAGCACGGGGTCCTGGCGCTGCTGACGCTTGGTGTCCAGAAAGCCGTAGCTAACCCAGTAGTCGAAGTACTTGAGGGTTTTCTTGTCGCGCAGCAGCACGTCCACGCCCCGGGCGTAGCCGGTGCCGGCGCTGCGGTAGGTGGCGGGGTCGTAGGGCGTCAGGGCGTTGTAGGGCTGGGCCTGGTCGTAGCGCACGAGCTGGCCGTAGGCTTTCGAGTAGGCTTCCACCCGCAGGGTGCGGTCTTGGTAGGTGCGCAGGTAGGTGAGCTGCACGTGCTGGGCCCGCTCGAAGCGCAGACTCCGGGGCTGGGCGGCGCGCAGCAGCAGGTCGTTGGCTGGGGTCTGGTAGAAGTAGCCCCAGGCCCCCGAAAGCTGGGTTTTCTCGTCGAGCTGGTAGGCCAGCGCCACCCGCGGGGCGGCATTCCAGCGGCCCAGGATGCCGGAGTACTCGGCCCGGGCCCCTACCCGACCCACGAGCTTGTTGGAGAGCGTGAAGTTGGTTTCGGCAAAGCCCGCCACCCGCTGCTCATGGAACTGAAACAGCGTGTCGCGCCCGGCCTGGTAGCGCTGCTGGTCACGCTGGAGCAGGCCTTCGGCGCCCACCTTCAGGTTCCAGGTGGCGCTGGCCGAGTCGTTGGTGAGCACCACGCGGCCGACCAACGACTGCTCCAGTTCCCGGGCCACCTGCCGCTGCTCCTCACCCGTGGCATCGTCGCGGACGGTCAGGTGCTGGCTTTGCAGGTCGCGGGTGGCGGCCAGGCCAGTTTGCACCGACCAGCCCCGGCGCAGGGCGTTGCGGTAAGTCGTGTTCAGGTAGGTGTTGCCCGATTCCACCCCGGCGGGGCGGCCCCCAACCCACTGGGGGTCGGGCAGGCGCACGCCCAGGGTTTGACGGGTAAACTGCCCGTAGACCTTGGCCATGCCCATCTCGCCCACCTTGCGGCGCAGCGCCACCGAACCACCCCCCGATTCAAAGGCCGTGAGCAGGCGCTGGGGCACCAGTCCGAAGTAGGGGCGCATGTTCATGTAGTCGCCGCTGACGGCCACCGAGGACCGCTCCCCGCGGTGCTGGTGGGAAAGGCCCACGCTGCCCAAGGAGAGGGCCGTGATGCCGGTCTGGGTTTCGGGGGCCAGGTCCTCGGAGTTGAGCACCACCACCGCACTTAGCGCCTGCCCATATTCGGCCGAGTAGCCGCCGGTGCTGAAGGCCATGCCCTTGAACAGGTTGGGCGCAAACCGCCCCCGGGCCGGCACCCCCGACAGGCTGGCGTTGTAGGGACTTTGCAGCAGCAGGCCGTCGAGGTACTGCTTGGTTTCGCCGGCGGCCCCGCCCCGCACGAAGAGCTTGCCCTCCTCCCCGTTGCGGGTGGTGCCGGGCAGGGTGTTGAAGGCCCCGGCCACGTCGGCGCTGGCCCCGGCGGTGGTTTGCACGTCGCGGGCTGAGAAGACCGTACTGCGCTTGCTGTCGCCGGCCTCGAAGGTGCCCGAGGTGATGACCACGTCGCCGAGCTGGTTGCGCACTTCCTTCAGCGTGAAGCGCAGCTCCTGGCTTTTGCCGTCGAGCACCACGGGCTGCTCCTGGGGCATGTAGCCGAGGATGGTCACGACCAGCGGCAGGGTGCCGGTGCTGCGGGTGCTGAAGCGGAAGCGGCCCAGTGAGTCGGTGCTGGCCCCGTCGAAGGTGGACTTGAGGAACACGTTGACGCCCGGCAGCGCCCGGCCGCCCGCGTCGCGGACGGTGCCGGTGATAGTGGTGGCGGGAGTCTGGGCAGCTAGGGGCAGCGTGGCCAGCAAAAGCAGAAATAGAAACAGGCGTTTCATGGAGCAGCAGAAAAGTGATGCCCAAAGGTGAAGCGCCCGGGGGAGGCCCGAAACTAAAGGTTGCTGAAGCGTCGGATCAGGGGGATGAAGCGTGGGAGGCGGGGATGAAGTGCCCGAGAATAAGCCCAGCCTTCTTTGGATAGGCCTTCTTCCTTGCCCGCAGTACCGCCCTAATCCGGCCGGGCGCCCTGCTTGAGCTGGCAGCGCGCCGCAGCCGCGGCCTTCGTGGGCAGCGGCTGCGGCGCGCTGCCATTGCGCATACTGAGGTGGAAGCACGTTCCCACTTCGTTTGTCATCCTGAGCAGCGCGAAGGACCTCTCCCGCTTCGTCGTGAACCTATTGCGGCGCATCCTCCCAAAGCAGCGGGTCCAGCACTTGCCAATCCGGATTGAGTTGGTATATCAGGGCATCTTTCTTCGCCCGCGTCCAGCCTTTTATTTCCTTTTCGCGGGCAATGGCTTGGTCTACCTGCTGATAATGCTCGAAGTACATCAGCTGATAGCAATGATACGTGCCCGCGAAAGTTGCGGCGCTGCCCCGGTTCTGGCAGTGCTGCTGCAGGCGGGTTACCAGGTCGTTGGTCACCCCAGTATACAGGACCGTTTTAGTGGGGTTCGTGATGATGTAGAGGGAATAGCGGTGGGGGTTCAAAATGGTAAGGATTGGTTTGTTTGAAAGTTAGCTTGGCAACGAAGCGGGAGAGGTCCTTCGCGTTGCTCAGGATGACAAACGGGTTGTGTAGCTCCGTTGGTAGTGCTGAAAACCAGCTCTGTTTTCCGCCAGGCCTGCCCGTTTTCTCTCCCAACTCAGTTGGTCGGCTTCGCTGGACAACTAGTTCTGTTCTGACCGCGCCCGGTTGACTTTGAGCCGGGTTGGGTTGCATTCCAACCGGGTTGAGTTGGGTTCAAACCGCGGCAGATTCACTTCCAACCGCGCTGAGTTGTCCTCTAACCGGGTGCAGTTGCCTTTCTACCGGGTCGGGTTCTTCTCCAACCGCGTTGAGTTGGCTTCCCAGTACAACGCCCCCACCCGGCAGTTCCGGACGGGGGCGTTGAATTCAGCCAGAGTTACTTTGCAGCCGACTCAGGACTTGGCCGCCGGCTTCTTCTCCTTGCCCTGCCCCACGAAGCGCACCTTGAGCTTGTCCACGGCGGCCTGAGCCCCGGGCGCGTTGCTTTTGGCGGCGCTCTGGATGTTACGGTACACCGCCAGCGCATCCGCGTAGGCCTCGCCGCCGGTCTGCATGCGGGTGCTTTCCACGTCGGTAGCCAGTTGCTCCAGGGGGCGCAGGATGGCGTCGAGGTCGGTGGTGGCTTGCAGGTCTTCTTTCAGGCCCGCAAAATCGACGAACGAGGGCACGAAGCCGGGCGTGGTGGTGCCGTAGTCGCGGATGTCCTCCATGAAGGCCACCGACCGGTCGCCCATCTTGACGATGCCCTGGCGCTCTTCGGGGGTAAGCGGGTGCAGGTAGGGCGTCAGCTCCTGCCGGATGAGAGTGAGGGCGTCGGCCACTTTCTGCTTCACGGCAGCGGGCAGCACCACGGAAATGCGGTTACTCATACGAAATGGGGGTTAAGAGAGTGAGAAATGATACGCGCACTTACCCCCATCAGGCGTGTCTATACAGGGATATCAATAGCATAAATCGGAACGTAGGGGAAGATGGGTAATTCCGCCCACTTCTCCAGTTTCCCGGGCGGGATTTCTGAACCCACTGCCCCCGC
>NZ_SEWE01000064.1 GCF_004167665.1 Hymenobacter persicinus
GGCGGGCGTGACGGTGGAAACCGGCCTGCTGGAGGCGGAAGGCCGCTGGCTGAACCGGCGCTTTTTCACGTTTCAGGAAAAGCAGCGTCCTTATATCGTGCTGAAGTGGGCCGAAACCGCCGACGGCTACCTGGCCGGGCCCTATTTTCAGCCGGTGCGCATCAGCGGGGAAATAGCTCACCTGGCCACTCACCAGTGGCGCACCGAGGAGCAGGCCATCCTGGTGGGCACCCGCACGGCCCTGCACGACAACCCCCGCCTGAATGCCCGCAACTGGCCCGGCCAGGACCCGATTCGCATCGTTATCGACAAAAACCTGAGCCTGCCGCCCTCCCACCACCTGTTCGATGCGCAGCAGCCCACGCTGGTGTACACCTACCGCAGCCGCCCGACCCAAGGCAACCTGGGCTACATCACCCTGTCGGAGGCCGACGACTTGTTTCCCCAGCTGTTGGCCAACCTGCACCAGCGCAACGTGCAGTCGGTGCTGGTGGAGGGTGGGCCTACGGTGCTCAGCTCCCTGCTCCGCGACGGACTCTGGGACGAGATGCGCGTCATTCGCAGCCCCCGCACCCTGGGCGGCGGCATCCCGGCACCCCGGCACGGCCTCTCGGGCCTGCATGAGCAGTTTCGCCTCGGCGAAGACGAGGTGTTCGTGTATTTGAAACCTTAGCGGTGAGTTCGTGATTTAGCGACGTAGTGAGTGCGTTGGTTAACTCGCTCCCGTGAGCTCACACCTCCCCACTTCACCAGTTCACCACCTCACAAGTTCCCCGCATGGCCGAAGAGCTCATTCTCGATACGACGCTTACCAAAGCGGAAAAATACCGCCAGCTGCTGCCCCAGATCGAGGCCCTCACCGCCGGGGAGCCCGACCTGACGGCCAACCTGGCCAATACCGCCGCCGCCCTGCGCCAGGCCTTCGGGTTTTTCTGGGTCGGGTTTTACCTGGTAAAAGGCGAGGAGCTGGTACTCGGGCCGTTCCAGGGCCCCATTGCTTGCACCCGCATTCGGCTCGGCAAGGGCGTGTGCGGGGCCAGCTGGGCCCAGGCCCGCACCCTGCTCGTGCCCGACGTGGAGCAGTTTCCCGGCCATATTGCCTGCAGTTCCGAGTCGAAGTCGGAAATCGTGGTGCCCATCATCCGGGATGGCCGCGTGGTGGCCGTGCTCGACGTGGACAGCGACTTGCTCAACGACTTCGACTATGACGACCAGCAGGCCCTGGAGCAGCTCATGCCGCTGATGGCCAGCTGGTTTTAAGCCCCGCCTAGCTGACCCAGGCGGGTACCACCGAAAGGCGCTACCTTGCCGGCCGGCCTATTTTCTCCGCTCCTTTCTACTCTCCTCTGCTATGAAAACTCGCTTTTACCGCCTGGGCGACTGGCGGCGCAACCTGCTGCTGGTTACGGCCGCGGCCAGCTTGGCCGGGCTGCCCGCCTGCTCTTCCGACTCCCGCGGCACCGACGAAGCCGTTACCGACGACTGGGGCGGCGAAACCTACAGCGAGGGCGTCATCACGGAAATGACCGAGGTGAAGCCCGGGGAGTGGAAAGTAACGGCCGAGCGGCCGGCCGGCAAGGAGGAAGTGGCCGCCATCCTGCACCACCACGACGGCAAGGTCGACACGCTCCAGGGGCAGGCCCTGCAAAAGCAGATGCAGGACTACAGCCGCCGGATGCCCGAAAACCGGGTGGCCGGCACTGGGATGATGGACATTCTGATGTGGAGCGGCATTGGCTACATGGCCGGCCGCTACATGACGCCCAACCCCGGGGCCTACGCCAATCCGGGTGTGATGCAGGGCAACCAGGGCTGGCGGCAGAACATCATGCGCGAACGGGAGCAACAGGGCCGCGGCTTCTACGGCCGGGGCTTCTCGGGCGCCCGCAGCTCCCGCACGGCGGGCATTCAGGAAAGCCGGACTTTCTCGCGCAGCGCCTACCGCGGCACCTACCGCAGTTCGGCTCCCGCGGGCCGGAGCAGCGGCTTCGGCTCCCGCAGCAGTTCCCGGGGCTTCGGCGGTTTCGGCGGCTGAGTCGTTGCCGGGGCGCTGCCCGCCCGTTGGTTTTTTCTTCTCTTGCCGCTTTTCCTGCCATGATTCGTTTGCTTCCCCTTACCGGCGACGTCACGCCCGCCATTCGCCAGC
The DNA here is from genome assembly GCF_004167665.1 of Hymenobacter persicinus. Taxonomy (GTDB): domain Bacteria; phylum Bacteroidota; class Bacteroidia; order Cytophagales; family Hymenobacteraceae; genus Hymenobacter; species Hymenobacter persicinus. Next base: position 2,147 of record NZ_SEWE01000064.1, read on the forward strand.
TGGGCTGGGACTGGGCCGTGGAAGATGCCTGCGCCACTTACCTGGCGCCCGAAGCCGTGGAGTTGCCCGCTGCCGAAGCGGAAGCTCTGCTCGAAGCCGCCGACACGCTCTACGACCTGCTGGTGCAGGCTATTCCGGACCCGATTCCCGACGAGTTGCTCCAGATTCTGGCCATCCCGCCCAACCTCTGGGCTACCGTGCGCCACTCCTGGAACGACGACCGGCACTGGCACCTCTACGGCCGCTTCGACCTGGCCGCCACCCCGGACGGCATCAAGCTGCTGGAATTCAACGCCGACACGGCCACCAGCCTGCCCGAAACGGCCGTGGTGCAGTGGGCCAGCCTGGTGGCGGCGGGCTACACCGAGGAAGAGCGGCAGGCCAATGGCTTGTTTGAGGGCCTGCAGGGCCAGCTCGAGGAGTGGCGCGCCCTCAACCCCGACCTCGACAACAGCCTGCTGCTGGTGCACCTGCCTGACAGCGCCGAGGACGAAACCAACTGCGCCCTCGTGGCCGAGGCCGCCCGGGCCGCTGGGTTTGCCAGCGTGCACGTTGCGTCCGTCGATGATATGCGGGTGGTGAGCCAGGGGGCCGACCGGGGCGTGTGGGCCCCCAGCGCCCCCGACCAGTGGCAGCGCTTCGGCTTTCTGTTCAAACTCGTGCCTTGGGAGATTCTGGCCGCCGAGGAGCCCGCCCTCACCCAGGATTTGACCGACCTATTGCTCAGCCGCGACGTTATTGTGGCCAATCCGGCTTACAGCTTGCTGTTTCAGAGCAAAGGCATTCTGGCCTGGCTCTGGCAGGCATTTCCCCACCACCCGCTGCTGCTCGAAGCTGCCCTGCAGCCTCTGCCCGGGCACCAGGTTCGCAAGCCCCTGCTGGGCCGCGAGGGCCAGAACGTGACCGAAGTATTGCCCGACGGACAGCCCGGCACCACCCTCGACGGGGAGTTTGGCCGCCAGCCCCAGCTCTACCAGCGCTGGGCGGAGCTCCCAACCGACGCGCGGGGCCGCCGCTACCAGGCCGGCGTTTTCTGGGCCGGCGAGGCCTGCGCCCTGAGTTTCCGCCGGGATGCGGGCTTTATCACCAACCTCTCGGAATTCGTGCCTCATTTACTGAGCTGATTTCTCCGAAAGCCCCTAAACCAGCACGGCCGCCTTGGTTTAGGGCGGCCGTGCTGGCAGGTAAAAATAACGTTAAGCAAGCGGCAAAGCCCGCTTTTGCGGCTTAGAACAACGATGCCGGGCTGGTTTTGAGTTGGGCAATAATGGTTTGTCCGCCTTTCACCTTCTCACCAATCTGCACTTTCACCTCGGTATCGACGGGGACGAAAATATCGACTCGGGAGCCGAACTTGATGAAGCCGAACTCTTCGCCCTGGCTTACTTCGTCGCCTTCATTGACATACCACACGATGCGGCGGGCCATGGCGCCGGCAATCTGGCGAAACAGCACAAACGGCCCCACTTCTGACTCGACCACCACGGTGGTCCGCTCGTTTTTGGTGCTGCTCTTCGGGTGCCAGGCCACCAGGTAGTTGCCGGGATGATATTTGAAGTAGCGCACAATACCCGAAATTGGGTTGCGGGTGATGTGCACGTTGATGGGCGACATGAAAATGCTGATCTGCTTACGCATATCATCAAAATACTCCGGCTCGTGCACGTCCTCAATGACCACCACCTTCCCGTCGGCGGGCGCGATGATCAGGTCTTCGTGGGTGAACAGACGCCGGGCCGGGCTGCGGAAAAACTGCAGCAGGATCAGGAAGGCAACGACCGAGGCCCCCGCAAAAATGCGGTTGAAAGCCACGGCAGGCCGGTTGAACTGAAACAGCAGCAGGTTGATGGCCAGCAACGCCAGCAGGGTAAAAAAGAGTATTCGTCGGCCTTCTTTGTGAATTTTCATGAGGTGGCGGCAACTGAGCGAGTAGCTGTCGGGCGTATGGCTGGTAGTGGGGAGTAAGGCAAAAGAAAGAGCAAAGTAACGACAGGAAGCGTAAAGCTCATGCACGGAGCCAGCCAGCTACCAAACGGCCCACTCAACCCTAACGGGTCGGGTGGGCCGTAAGTTCGGCTCACTGCTCAGCTCGGGGCCGGAGCAGCGGGGCGGATTTTAGAAGCCGCCGCGGAATTTGTAGGTCTGCGCTACCTTGTCGATGGCCACCACGTAGGCGGCGATGCGCATCGGAATCTTGTATTTCTGGCTCGTGGCGTACACTTTCTCGAAGGCATCGGACATAATCCGGTCGGCGCGCTCGGTCACCATTTCTTCGGTCCACTTGAAGCCCTGGCGGTTTTGCACCCACTCGAAGTAGGAAACGGTTACCCCGCCGGAGTTGGCCAGGATGTCGGGCACCACCATGATGCCTTTCTCGTTGATAATCGGGTCAGCCGAGGCCGAGGTCGGGCCGTTGGCGCCTTCCACGATGAGCTTGGCTTTGATATTGTGGGCGTTGTGCTCGTTGATAACGTCTTCCACGGCGGCGGGTACCAGCACGTCCACGTCGGTGGTCAGCAGGTCGTCGGCGTTTTCCATCAGCACGGCGCCCTGGAAGCCGTCGAGGCGGCCCTTGTGCTCGTTTTTGTACGCAATGGCCTCGTCGATGTTGATGCCATTCTCATTCCAGTAGGCCCCGCTCACGTCGGACACGGCCTTGATGGTCACGCCCTGTTCGCAGAGGAGCTTGGCGGCCCAGGAGCCCACGTTGCCGAAGCCCTGCACCGCCGCCGTAGCTTTCTTGGGGTCCATGCCCAGCTTCTTCATGGCGGCCAAAGCCGACACCATCACGCCGCGGCCGGTGGCCTCGGTGCGACCCAGCGAGCCACCCATTACCAGGGGCTTACCGGTGACAACGGCAGGCGAAGTAGCACCCACAGTCTTGCTGAACTCATCCATCAGCCAGGCCATTTCGCGGGGACCGGTGCCCATATCGGGGGCCGGAATATCTTTATCGGGACCGAAAACGTCTTTCAGGGCCAGCGTGTAGCCGCGGGTCAGACGCTCGATTTCGCCGGCGCTCATCGTGGTCGGCTCGCAGATGATACCACCTTTGGCACCGCCGTAGGGAATATCCACCACGGCGCACTTCCAGGTCATCCAGGCGGCCAGGGCCTTCACCTCGTCGAGGTGCACGTTCTTGTCGTAGCGGATGCCGCCTTTCGAAGGGCCCAGGATGGTGTTGTGCACCACGCGGTAGCCTTCAAACACACGGACCTTGCCGTTGTCCATCGTGACGGGAATATGCACAATCACCTGTTTGTCAGGCGCTTTCAGAACGTTATACGTTTCTTCATCGAGGCCCAGGATTTCCGTGGCCACGTTGAAGCGCGACATCATGGACTCGAGGGGGTTTTCGGCATCGACGCGGGGAGCCGGTTCTTTGTACACCGTGGTGGCAGCCATACGGAAGTAAGATAAGGTTGGAATGGGTGGGAAAACGGTGGCCGTTCAGCGGTGGGAAGCCGGAACCGACCCCGGAATTGAGGGCTCAAAGGTAGTAGGAATATGGCATACGCAGCCAGCCCCGCACCGGATACGGCCCGAGGTCCGGAACGGACGGCTCCCGGCAAAACCGACTACGCTGTTACGTTTGGTTAGCCCAGCAGCAATTGCAGCAGCGCCAGCACGGGCAGAATAAACAGAAAGGCGTCGAACCGGTCGAGCAGGCCGCCGTGTCCGGGCATGATGGTGCCGGAGTCCTTCACCCCCACGCTGCGCTTGAGCATGGATTCGGCCAAGTCGCCGAGCGGACCAAAGACGGCCACCGCCCCGGCCGCCACCAGCCGGTAGGTCAACGACAGCTCGGGCAGCAGGAAATAGCCCAAAGCCCAGCCCATAACCAACGTGAGCACAAAGCCCCCAACGGCGCCTTCCCAAGTTTTGCCGGGTGAAATGCTCGGGGCCAGCTTGTGACGGCCAAACGTCTTGCCCGCCGCGTAGGCCCCGATATCGGAGCACCAAACCAGAAACAGCAGGGCGAAGATGCGGCGGTAGTCGTAGGGGCCGCTGCCCCCAAACGCTATGACGCTCAGCAAGCTCATCGGCAGACTCACGTAGAGCAAGCCCAGCAGCGCTACGCCCACGTTGGCGAAAGGCGTAAGCTCCTTGTTTTCCCGGGGCCAGGAATACATTTCGCGCAAAATCAGTAGCACCGGCAGCAACAGGCCTAAGGCAATCAGCACGTCGGCTATTAAGGTGCCCTGCGGAAAGTGAGCCTCTGCGCTGGTAGGAGCCGGAACCAGTGGCGGGTAGATGGTGGCGCCCACCCCAGCATTGAGGCAGAAGATGCCGGCAAAAAACACCAGGCTCAGACTTACGCCCAGAATAGCCGCCGGCTTGTAGCCCGCCTTCTGCATCATGCGGTAATACTCGAGCAGCATCTTGGCCTGCACGGCGGCGAAGAACAGGGCAAACGTCCAGGCCCCGTACCACACCGAGCCCAGCAGCAGGGCTGCCCCGATGACGCCGAAAATAACGCGCTGCGCCAGGTTGGACATCGGCTTTTTGTCCTCGGTAGGCTGGTCGGGAACGGGCGGGGTGGCGGGCGTGGCGGAAACGGGCAAGGAGGCGGGATTCAGGGTAATAGGTAAACTAATGCTGGGGCGTCGGCGCGTCGGGGCCCGGAGGCGCCGATTCTACGACTACGCCCTTGCTGCCCAGGGTGTGGCGCACGGTGGGCTCGGCGTCGGCGGCGGCTACGGCCACCCCGTGGCTGCTGATAACGTGCATCTCGGTGGGCGGGGCCACCAGCTCGGCCCGCCAGCGCTGGTGCAGGAAGTAAAGCAGGTACGCCGTAAACAGCAGCGAGGCGAGCATCCAGGGCCAGGGCAGGCTGTCGGTGGAGTCAGGGTCGAAGGTGGAGGCCGTCCACTCGCGCTGCTGCAGGTAGAGCAGCAGCAGCTGGAAGGCATTCTGGGTGAAGTGGGCCACCATGGGCACCAGAATATTGCCGCTCCACTCGTACAGATAACCCAGAATCAGGCCCAGCACGAAGCGCGGCACGAAGCCGAAGAACTGCTGGTGAATGGCGCTGAAGATGAACGCCGCCAGCCACACGCCCGCGTGCCGGGAGCCGAACCACTGCACCAGATTACGCTGAATTACGCCCCGAAATAGCAGTTCCTCACTGATGGCTGGCACAACGGCAATAACCAGCAGGCCCACCAGAAACCGCGTCGTCGTGTTGAAGCGCGTCAGAAACGTGGTCAGTCCTTGTGCCTGGTTTTCCTTGGCCCGCGCCCACTGCTCAAAGCCGTGCAGGAATTCTGGAAAGTGAACTTTAGCATTCCACTCTATTATCCCCGACATGGCGGGAATGCTGCCCAGGATCAACAGCGCCGCCGCCGCTACCCACACCCACGACACCGGACGGCGGGGCATAAAATACTCCTCCCAGCTATAACCCATCAGCGCCACCAGTGCTAGGGCTGAACAGCCGAAGGCGCCAAACAGCAACAAGCCTTGGGAAAGCATCACCACCTCCCAGCCGTGCGGGTGCGCCGCCGGATTTTGGGCGACATTCCCTATTTCTGACAGCTTGACGCCGTATACCAGATAGCCGATTACACTGAACAGGAAGCCCGCCACACAAGCGGCCGCGAACATGAGCACCAGCAGCAGCAGCAGGTTTACCACGGGGTGCAAGCGGCTGGACACGAAACCTTTCATGGGCGGGTGGTGGTTACGAAGACTTGGAAGTGTCGTAAATTTGCGCAAAGTCCTGTAATAGCATTCCCTGTGGTACACATCCGCGACATAGTTCTGCCTGATTTTCCGTTGTTGCTGGCTCCGATGGAGGACGTTTCGGACCCGCCGTTCCGGGCCGTATGCAAGGCCAACGGCGCCGATTTGATGTACACCGAATTTATTTCCTCGGAAGGCCTGATCCGCGACGCGGCCAAAAGCCGCAAGAAGCTCGACGTGTTCGACTACGAGCGGCCCATCGGCATCCAGCTCTTCGGCTCCGACGTGGAAACCATGGGCGAGTGCGCCCGCATCAGCACCCTGGCCGGCCCCGACCTGATTGATATCAACTACGGCTGCCCGGTGAAGCAGGTGGCCTGCCGGGGCGCGGGTGCCGCCCTGCTGCGCGACATTCCCAAGATGGTGGAAATGACCAGCGCGGTAGTGAAAGCCACGCATTTGCCCGTGACGGTGAAAACCCGTCTGGGCTGGGACGAGAATACGCTCAACGTGGAGGAAGTGGCCGAGCGGCTCCAGGACGCGGGCATTGAGGCCCTGACCATTCACGGCCGCACCCGGGTGCAGATGTACAAGGGCGACGCCGACTGGCGCCTGATTGCCAAAATCAAGGAAAACCCCCGCATCAAAATCCCGATCTTCGGCAACGGCGACATCGACTCACCGCAAAAGGCGCTGGAATACAAGAACCGCTACGGCGTCGACGGCATCATGGTGGGGCGCGCCAGCATCGGTTACCCCTGGATTTTCCGCGAAATCAAGCACTTCGTGGCCACCGGCGAGCTGCTGGCCCCGCCCACGGTGGAGGAGCGGGTGGCCATGTGCCGGATGCACTTCGAGAAAAGCATCGAGTGGAAGGGCGAGCGGGCCGGCATCCTGGAAATGCGCCGCCACTACGCCCACTACTTCCGCGGGCTGGAAGGGGCCAAGCAGTGGCGCATGCGCCTGGTCGAGACGTACTCGCCCGACGAGGTGCAGGCTATCCTGGAAGAAATCACCGCCGCCGAGCCGGTGCTGGTGGGCTAGACGTTTTTCGCGCGCCGCTTCCTGATTTTTCTTCTTTGGCAATGTCATGCTGAGCGAAGTCGAAGCATCTCGCGGGCTGTCGTTGGGTTAGTTATCCGACGCCGCCACGCGAGCTGCTTCGACTTCGCTCAGCATGACGTTCTTTTTAACACATTTCTCTCTTCCCACCCCACCATGTCCCCCACTCCTACCGCCCCGGCCGTTACGGCGGCGCCCGAAACCACGCCGGTGGCGGCGCCCCCGCCCCACCGTACGCCGGCCTCGGCCTGGATTCTGCTGCTCACCCTGGCCACCATCTGGGGTACGTCGTTTATTCTGATGAAAAAGGGGCTGGTGGTGTTTTCGGCTATGGAGCTGGGCGCCTGCCGGGTTACGGTGGCCGCCCTGATTCTGCTGCCCTTTGCCGTCAGGCACCTGCCCCAACTCGAGCGCAGCCGCATTCAGTGGCTGGTGCTGGCCGGCGTGGTCGGCACCCTGATTCCGGCTTTCCTGTTTGCCTACGCCGAAACCAAGCTGGCCTCCGGACTGGCCGGGGTGCTCAACGCGCTGACGGCCGTCTTCACGCTGCTGGTGGGGGCGCTGTTTTTCGGGCAGAAGCTTACCCCCCTGCGGGTGCTGGGCATTGCCCTGGGCTTGGTGGGCACGGTGGTGCTGATGCTGCTCGGCGGCAGCGGGGGCGCGGCCACGCCCAGCGGGGAAGGCAACGCCTGGTATGGCCTCTACATCGTGCTGGCCACCATGGGCTACGGGGTGAGTGTGAACGTGATTAAAAACCGCCTGCACGGTATTGCGCCCCTGGCCGTGACGGGGCTGCTGCTGCTGTTCATCGGCGGACCGGCCCTGGCGTACCTGCTGCTGGGCACCGAGTTCGTCTATAAGCTGCAGCACGTGCCCGGGGCCTGGAAAGCCTTCGGCTACATTGCCCTGCTGGCCACGATGAGCACGGCCGTCGCCATGGTGCTCTTCAACAAGCTTATTCACCAGTCCACGGCCCTGTTTGCCGCTTCTAATACCTATCTGGTGCCCATCATGGCCCTGGCCTGGGGCGTGCTCGACGGCGAAGCCTTCAACCTCTGGCACCTGCTGGGCATGGTCATTATCCTGATCAGCGTGGCTATCATTCACCGGGCGAAGTAGCGTTCAGAGCTTAGAACTTAAAGCCGTTCGAACGATTCTCAGTTTTAAGCTCTAGTATCTAAGCTCGAATTTAAAACGCTGCCGTCAGCCCGAACTGCACCCAGGCGTGACGGCGGCTGCCCTTGAATTCGGGTGTAATCCAGACGGCGGAAGTGCGCAGGCTCACGCCGCCGTACGCGGCAACCAAACTGGTCGTGGCCTGCCCCACGGTGCGCGCAATCTGGCGGGCCGACAGGGTGTAGGGACTGGAACGGTTGAGCAGGCCACCCTGCATCGTGGCATTATAGCCCACCACCCGGCCCTGCACCTGTCCGGAGGCGTAGAGCTGGAGCTTTTGCCCGACCGTCCGCGTAGGTCCCGTTTGCGTGCCCAGGTTGCGGAAGTACGGGTCCATTTTGCCTACCCGCAGCAGCAGCCCCGCTTCGCCAAACGTGTTGAGCGTGCCAACCGAGGCCTGGGCCGAACCAATCAGCTCGGCAGCACGGCCGGCGGCCAGCAACTGCTTATCGTAGCCCACGGTGTAGCCCAGCACGAGGTCGTTGCGCACCTGGAAATCCCAGCCCCGGGGCGTGGGCGCGTCGATGAGGCGGTGTACGTACGTCTGGAAGCCCTTGGCCCCGGCCGCCGGCCCGATAAAGCCGAGGTCCAGGCCCGAAGTCAGGCGCTGGTGTCGGGCTTCGTCGGTGGCAATGCGGTAGAGCGAGGCGTAGATGTAGGACGCATAAGGCCGGTCGCCGCGGCGGATGGTGTCGTCCTGGATGCGCAGGGGCGTGAATCCGTCGTAGGAAATCTTTATTCCATAGCGGTTTACGGCTCCGGCCGGGCCGGGCAGCAAGATCTTGTTCACCGGCGACCTGGCAAACACCGGCAGCACCACGTTCAGGCTCATGCCCTGGGTGAAGTAGTAGTCGGTGCGGAAAAAGGCGTCGTTGGCAAACGTATACTGGATGAGCCGGTCGGGGCTGGTGGGGCGGTCGGGCGTCTGCGCGTAAGCCGCGGGCAGCAGGCCGAGCAGAACCAGCCCGAGTAGGAAGCGCGTCGTTGGATTCATAAGGAAATGGTACCGCCCAAAGCCGGCCGGCAGACCCATGTACGCCACCGTTGCCGCCGCTGGTTTGCCCCCGCCTCCGCCCCTAGCTAGCCAGCAAGCTGCACCATCCCCGCCACTTCCTGCAGCGGCCCCGCGTCGATTAGGGCCTGCACCACGCCGTCAATCTGCTGTCGGGCCTCGGGGCCGGGGCGAGGGAAGCCCAGCAGCCGCGCCACTGCCAGCACCAGAGCCGCCCTTTCCAGCCCAAAGCTGTGCTGCACCACCGTCAACACGGCGCGGCCCAGCTCCTCAGCAGCCACGAAGCCCAGCTTGCGCGAGGCAGCCGGCAGGGCGCTCCGGTCGCGCAGGAGCACCTTCTGCGCCGACATGCCCGGGCTCCACAGAAACTCTCCTTCGGGTCGGACGTGGCGTAGGTTGCTGGCCAGTCGAACGGCGGCCTGCACGCTGGCCCGAATGCGGGAGCCTACCTGCGTGGCTCCGCTGGCCAGGGCCAGCCGCCGCGTCACTTCATCCAGATGCACGGGGCTTTCCACCGCCACCACCTGCGCCACCCAGGTAGCCAACCGAGCCATCGGGTGCTGGTGCAGCTCCCGCTCCCGGATGGCGGCAGGCAGCTGGGCCCGTTGGTAGGGCTCAGCCAACGGCAGAGGCTCGGCCGGCACCACCTCCCGCTCGATGCCCGCCGGGGCCGCCGCTTCGGGCCGCGGCCCTGCTTCCGGCCCCTCCGACTCGTCGAGGGCGGCAAGGCGGCAAGCCTGCTCAATGGCTTGCACAGCCCGCTCGGTTTCTCCGGTCGGGTCGCGCAGCCAGTCGGGGCTCCAGATGCGGTGCAGGCGCCAGCCCACGCTTTTGAGCACCTGCTGGCGCAGACGGTCCCGGTCACGGGCCGAGCGGGCCGAGTGGTACATGGCCCCGTCGCACTCAATGCCCAGCGCGTAGTGCCCGGGACGCGCGGGGTCTTCCACGGCCAGGTCGATAAAAAAGCCTTGGGAGCCAATCTGGGGGTGCACGAGGTAGCCGCGGGCGGTGAGGGCGCGGTGCACGGCCTGCTCAAACGGCGACTCCGCAGCCCGGCTCGGGTCGGCACCGTGGCGCAGCACCCCGCGCTGGGCATAGCGCAAGAAAACCTGGAAGGCCGCCACGCCGCCGGTCTGCGGGTTCTGGTCGCGCACCCGGCTCAGGTCGAGGTCGTCGGCGGTGAGGTTGGTGAAGACTTCGCAGCGCTGCCGGGCCCGGGTGATGAGCACGTTGAGGCGGCGGGCCCCGCCCTGCTGGCCCAGCGGACCGAAGTTCATGGCCAGGTAGCCGTCCCGGGTGCGGCCGTAGCCCACGCTGATCAGAATCACGTCCCGCTCGTCGCCCTGCACGTTTTCCAGGTTTTTCACGAAGAACGGCTCGTGGGGGTGGCGGTTGAAAAACGCTTCGGTATCGGGATGGCGGCGGCGCAGCATCTCCAGCGCCTCCTGAATGGCTTGGCGCTGGGCAGTGCTGAAGGCCACCACGCCCAGGGTGAGCTGGGGCGTGGTGCGGGCGTGACGGAGCACGGCTTCGGCCACCGCGGCGGCTTCCAGCGGATTGGTACGGGTGGTGCCTCGCTCGTAGTACGTGTCGGGCAGGTGATGGTAGACCAGTCCGAGCTGCTCCTGCCCGCCGGGGCTGGGGAAAATGATTAGCTGGTCGTCGTAAGACAGGTGGTTGGAGGCGACAATCAACGACTGGTGCCGGCTACGGTAGTGCCAGCGCAGCATCCGCTCGGGCATCTGGCGAGCCTTGCACAGCTCCAGTATGCTCTGGATGTCGGCCGTCACGTTGTCCTCGTCGGCGTCTTCCCCGCTGCCGGTGAGCGAGTCGAAAAACGCCGTGGGCGGCAGTTGCTTCGAGTCGCCGACCACCACCAGCTGCCGGCCGCGGGCAATGGCGCCCAGCGCATCCACGGGCTTTACTTGGCTGGCCTCGTCGAACACCACCAGGTCGAAGTCGACGGCACCCGGGGGCAGGTAGCCGGCCACCGACAGCGGCGACATCATAAACACGGGCTTGATGGCCTGAATGGCGCGGCCGGCCTGCTGCATGAGCTTGCGCAGGGGCAGGTGGCGGGTTTTCTTGGCAAACTCATTTTTGAGCAGCAACATCTGCCCGCTGGCCCCGTGGGAGGTGGGCAACTGGCTGAAGTGCTGCTGCAGAGCCCGGACGCGGTGGAAGTAAAGCGAGTCGGCGTCGGCCCGGCGGAAGCGGGCGGCGGTTTCCTCGTGGCTGGCGCGCTCAAACTGGCGCAGGGCCGGGTGCTCGGCGTAGGCTTGCTGCAGCAAGAATTCCAGCCAGGTCTGGCGCACGGCCGCCGTCAGCAGCTTGGCGGCGGGCTCCCACTTTTCGGCCAGCGTCAGCAACTCCGGCAGCTGCTCCTGCGCTACGGCCGCCGCCACGTTGTTCCACTCCACCACCAGGCGCAGGGCCGGTAACTCGGCCGCCCAGCGCTGCAAGGTGGCCAGCTGGGCGGCAAAAGGTTGGAATTGCAACCGGCCATCGGGGCCAAAGCGGCGGGCCTCGTTGAGCTGCAATGCTTCAACTACGGCCTGTACAGCGGTGCGGTGCCGGGCCAGGGCTGTTTCCAGGGCGGCCAGCGCAGCAGCTACGGCGGTGGGGGACGAGGCGGAAGCCAGGTAGGGCAGCAGCTCGGTGGGCAGCTCGTGGCGGGCCAGACGCTGGTGGGTGAGCGTGAGGTAGCGCTGGGTTTTGGTCAGCGCGGACCAGGCGGACCGCTCGCCCTGCCAGCGCGGGCCAAACAGGCGGCTCAGTAGCAGCTCGGCCGTGGCGAGGGTTCGGGCGTGGCGGGCGGATTCGTGCAGGGCATCAATGGTTTGCACCACCACGGTCGGCTCGGCGGGCAGAAGGCCGTGCCAGAGGCTTTGCAGGCGCTTACGGGCCTGACGGTAGTCGCCGTGCAGGGCTTTCCACCATTTGTCGCCGTAAGCCAGAAAGGCCGCACGCTCCGGCAGCAACTCCAAGTTCCAGGCTGCGGGCAGCACCGTAGCGGCGTACCGGCCGCGCAGCTCGGCGTAAGCGGCGCCGGCCGCCAGCACCTCAATCAAGAAACTGGACTGAGTAAGCCAAGCCGGGTCGGTGACGGCGGCCCCGGCCAGGTCTGGCGCGAGCTGGGCATGGCGGGCGGCGGGCAGCAGCGCCTCGGCGGCGGCACGGTCGGTGGCGGCCGCCAAACCAAGGGAATGGGCCAAAGCTTCAGCGGCGGCTTGCAGCGCCGCTACCGCTTCGGCGGCTTCGTGCAGACGGGTCGCCACCACGTTCAGGGCGGCGGGCAGCAGCACGGTCAGCTCGCTGCCCCAGAAGAGCAGCTGGCGCGGCACCCCTATTTTTTGCAGCGTGGCCTGCACGCGGGCGGCCAGGGCTTCGGTATGGGCGGCGTCGGCATCAGTCCACTCGGCCAGGCCGGTAAATGGCAAGCGCGGCAGCTCGGTTGCGCCCCGCTCCTCGCCCAGCTTCAGCAGCTCACCCACTACCTGCTGGGCGGTGCGGCGGCTGCGGCCCAGGGGCGCATTTACGGCCCGGGCGTAGGCATTGAGGGCGGCGCGGTAGCGGGGCAGCTGGCTTAGCTGGTCCTCGACCTGTACCGCGGCGGCAGGTTTTCCGAGGGCCAGGGTTTGCTGCAGTTCGTCGTGGAGGGCTTTTTTGTTGGCTTTGTGGCTGTGCAGTTCCAGGCAGGCCGCGCCCAGGCCCAGGTGGTCGAGGCGGCGCTTTACTACTTCCAGGGCGGCCATTTTCTCGGCCACGAACAGCACCTTTTTGCCCGCCCCGATGCACTCGGCCAGCAGGTTGGCAATGGTCTGGGACTTGCCCGTGCCGGGCGGACCCTGAATAATGAGGTTGCGCCCCTCGTGCACGGCCAGCAACGCCAGCAGCTGCGACGAGTCGGCGTCGAGCACTTGGTGCAGGGCGTGGGCGGAGCTGTCGGTGTCCAGAAAAGTCGTGTCGTCGAGGCTGGGCGGGGCGTCACGGAAGCCGGTATCGGGGCCGAGCAGGGCCTGGATGGCCGGGTGCCCAAGCAGGGGCGCCGCGGCGGGCCAGCGGGCGGGGTCTAGGTCGCGGTAGAGCAGCAGCTTGCCAAAGGAGAAAAACCCCAGGGCAATGGCGTCGGGCTGCACCCGCCAGCGCGCCAAGCCAGCTACGGCCGCAGCTACGGCCCCAAAATACTCGGCCAGGCGCAGTTCGTCATCCGGTTCGGGCAGGGGCAGCCGAACCCCGAAGCCAGCGCGTAGCCGGGCCTGCAACGACAGGTTGCCTTCCACGTCGGCCCCGGTGTAGCGGAGGCGAAACCGCTCGGCGGCCGTACCCCGCTCCAGCAGCACGGGCACCAGCAGCAGCGGGGCCTGCCGGGGCTCCGGGCTGGCGTCGGACTCAAACCAAGTGAGCTGGCCCAGGGCTAGGTACAGGATGTTGACGCCCTGCTCTTCGAGGCTGGTGCGGGCGGCGTAGTAGGTGTTGAGCAGGCGGGTTTCGAGCCGGGCCGGCAGCTCGGCGGTTTGCAGCCGGTAGTCGGCCTCCGGCGCCTGGCGCCCCGCTTCACTGCTTCCCGCCAGTGGACCGACTTCACCTTCGAACGGCGCGGCGGCAGCCGACGCTTCTGCTTCGCCGGCCGCTCCTTCGGCAGTAATACTATTGGGCTTCCTGGCCTCGGGGGCCGCCAGGAAGCCCAGGGCTTTGCTTTGGCGCACCAGCAGCTCATACACCTCTCCCGACTCCTCCCCGACCACCGTCAGCCCACGGGCCGGCGAGGGGCGCAGGTTCAGCAGCGGGTTGCGCAGCCCCAGGTCGAGCAGTTCCTCGCGGGAAGCCTGCAGGCGGGCAAGCAGCAGATGATCCGCCGAAGCAGACGGGTTTTCGGAATCAGACACGGCGGGGCAGTACGGATTGGCAGCGAAGATAAAGCCTGCCCGCCCAACCGGACCCCGCCCCGGCGGCAGCGGTCAGGACGGGAGCTTCGGTTCGCAGCCCGGCACCTGCTCCAACCCGTAGTACACCGGCAGGCCCCACGCCCGGGCCAGGCGCACATCTTCGTCGGCACCGGCGGAGGGGCCGGGCAGGCGCAGCACGGCCTCACAATGGGCCAGCAGGCGGTGAGCCGCCGGGTACAGGATTTCGTCGTAGGCGGCTTCGCCCGGGCGGGTTGCGCCGGCCAGCCGCAGCAGCGGCAGCGCCACCCACTCCCCGATTATGGGCAGGTGGCCCGCCCGAAACAAGGGCAGCGCGGCCGCTTCGAGGCGGCTGAGGTTGGCGGCCATCAGGGCCGGGTCGTCGTTGGTACCGCTGCGGTAGGGGCCGGCAATCAGAATCAGCATCGGGTGGCGCGTTAGGCGGGTTGGTGGGTGAGCTGCTGCAGGCGCAGGTGCTGGAGCAGCATGATGGTTTTGCCGTCCTGGATCTGGCCGGTGGTCACCATGCCCAATGCCTCGGTCAGGGGCATTTCCAGCACGTCAATTTCTTCTTCCCCGATGCCACCGCCGGCCCGGCGCTCAGTGGCGGCGGAGTACTCGGCCAGGTAGAAAAACAGGCGCTCCGTCACCGAGCCGGGGCTCATGTAGGCTTCCATCACTTTCTGCACGGCCGTGAGCCGGTAGCCGGTTTCCTCTTCCGTTTCGCGCACGATGGCCGCATCGGGGTGTTCATCGTCGAGCAGGCCGGCGCAGGTTTCGATGAGCAGTCCCGTCGGGTTGCCGTTGACAAACGTGGGCAGGCGAAACTGCCGGGTCAGGATAACCGTGTCGGCGGCGGGGTTGTGCAGCAGAATGGTGGCGCCGTTGCCCCGGTCGTAGGCCTCGCGGGAGTGGGTTTCCCAGGTGCCGTTTTTTCGTTGGTAGTCGAAGGTAATTTTCCGCAGCGTGTACCAGTTGTCGGACAAGACGGTTTGGTTACGGAGTCGAATTCGTTCGTTTGTGCCAGGCTGAATGTTCATTTTTGTTCGAATGTGTTTATTTGTGATTGATTACAGCAAACTACCATTCGCTCATGAATTTCCAACTCCGCAAGCACTACCTGCTCACCACGCTGGAGCAGCACCGCAGCGTTTCAGTGGTCGAGGCGGCCCAGCATCTGAACACCACCCCGATTACCATTCGGCGCGACCTGGCGCAGCTGGCCAAACAGGGCCTGGTGGTGCGCACCCACGGCGGCGCGGTGCTGCCGGGCCTGACCAAGCACCCGGTGGCCTTTGCCCGCAAAGCCGACCGGCGCCTGGCTCAGAAGCAAGCCATCTGCCGGCTGGCCGCCGCGCACATCACCGAGGGCGACTTCATCTACATCGACTGCGGCAGCACCACCTTTGGCCTGTGCGCCCTGATCCGGCAGCTGTCCATCCGGGTGCTGACCAACTCGCTGCCGGTGCTGGCGGAGCTGGCGGGCTCGGCAGTGCAGCTGGTGGTGGTAGGTGGCGAGGTCGACCGGGAGCGGCAGGCCATGCACGGCGCCACGGCAGTGGACTACCTGGCGCGCTATTCCGTGGATAAGGCCTTCGTGGGCACGGATGGCCTGTCGGTGCAGCGCGGGCTGAGTGCCAACAGCGAGCAGGAAGCCACCATCACCCGGGCCGCCATGGCCGCGGCCCGCCACGTATTTCTGCTCTGCGACTCCAGCAAGCTGGAGCAGGACAAGTACCTGCAATTTGCCCCGCTTTCGGCCATTGGCACGCTGATAACCGACCAGCAGGCAACCGCCGAAGTCCTGGCCCGCTACCGGGAAAGCGGCGTGACGGTCCTGTCGTAGCGAGGCCCAAAACCCTCAAAACCAGGCATAAAAAAACGGGGCCGCTGTAGCTGCCCCGTTTTTTGGTGGAAGAAAGAAGGCGCTTAAGGCTGCCCGCCCCCGCCCATGGCCCCGTACACCTGGCCGGTGGCGTAGCTGGCGTCGTTGGCGGCGAGCTGCACGTAGATGGAAGCCAGCTCCACGGGCTGTCCGGGCCGGCCCATGGGCGTTTTCTCCCCGAACTTGACCAGGTTTTCCTGGGTCGAGCCGCCGCTGACCTGCAGGGGCGTCCAGATGGGACCGGGCGCCACCCCGTTGACCCGGATGCCTTTCGGGGCCAGCTGCTTGGCCAACGAGCGGACGTAGTTGGTGGTAGCGGCCTTGGTTTGGGCGTAGTCGTAGAGGTTGGCCGAAGGGTCCATGGCCTGCTCCGAGGTAGTGCCGATGATGGACGAGCCGGGTTGCAGGTGGGGCAAGGCGGCCTTGATAATCCAGAACGGGGCGTAGATGTTGGTTTTCATCGTCGCGTCGAAGTCCTCGGTGGTCAGCTCCAGAATGGACTGGCGCTGCTGCTGGCGGGCGGCGTTGTTGACCACAATGTCGAGGCCGCCGAGCTGCTTGACGGCCTCGTCCACGAGGCGCTTGCAGAAAGCTTCGTCGCGCAGGTCGCCGGGAATGGCTACGGCTTTCTGGCCGGCGGCTTTGATCAGGGCCACCACTTCCTTGGCGTCGGCCTCTTCGGCGGGCAGGTAGTTGATGGCCACGTCGGCACCCTCACGGGCGTAGGCAATGGCCGCGGCCCGGCCCATACCGGAGTCACCGCCCGTAATCAGGGCTTTGCGGCCCTTCAGTCGGCCCGAGCCCTTGTAGCTTTTCTCGCCGTGGTCGGGCTTGGGGTCCATCTGGCCCGCTAGCCCCGGCCAGGGCTGCGACTGGCTTTTAAACGGGGGCCGCGGATACTTCGTGTTCGGGTTTTCCAGCTTGTCGGCGGGTGCAGCACTGCCGGCTTCCGCGGCCACCGCCGACAGAGGGGTCACGGCGGCCACGGCCAGGCTGGCCCCGATGCCGCCGATGACCTGGCGGCGGCTAAGCTTGTTTTCTTCCTGCATAATATAAGGCGGTTGGTTGAGTTGGGGTTGTCAGAGTTAGGAAAGAGTATACCGCCGGCGCGCAGGCAGGGTTGGGACGGTTCAGCTTCGGAGCCTCGTAAGTTCGGTCTACTGCTCCACGAAAAAGCCGCGCCGCAGTGAGCGGATGCCGCAGCATCCGTCACCGCAGCGCGGCTTAAATTCTTGCTGAACGCCGCTGCCAGCTTACCGGCGGCGGCTTCCGGGTGCTACTGCTTTAAGCAGTCCCTGCTGTTCATCGCACGCTCAGGCGCAGCGCCGCAGCGCCGCTCCGCACGATGTACACCCCCCGCGGGAACGACGGCGGCAGCCGCAGGGCCGTAGTACCGGCCGCATCAGCCGTGGCCGTGAGTACGAGGCGGCCCAGGGCATCGTACACCTGCACCGCGGTGCCGGGTGACGTTCCCGTGAGCATGGCCCCGCCGGTAGTCGGGTTCGGAAACAGCGCTAGCCCGGTCTCGACAGTAGGGGCGACAATGCGGACGGGAGAGTAGCTGGCCGTGCCGTCGTGGTCGACCTGGCGCAGCCGGTAATAAACGAGCTTCGCGCCGTAGCCCAGCAGCTGCTGGTCCTGGAACTGGTAGTCGGTGCGGCGGGTAGTGGTGCCCCGGCTGGCCACGGTGCCCACCGGGCGGAAGTGAGTGCCATCGGAGCTAGCCTCCACCGCGAAATGGTCGCTGTTCTTTTCGGAGGCCGTCGCCCAGCGCAGGAGCGCCGCACTACCGGCTTGCTCGGCCGTGAAGCTCACCAGCTCCACGGGCAGCGGGGAGGAGCCCAGCGTGCCAATAACCGTCTGGCTGAACGAGGTGACCGGGAAGGTCACCGTGCCGGCCGTAGCATTGGCGGCCGTGGCCGAAATCGGCGCGTCGAAGGCGCCGTCGGCGTTGCTGCCGCGCTTAAACAGCTTCAGGTTCGCCGGCGTAGCCGCGTCGGCCGCGCTGATGTCGGCGGCCGTGAGCGTGTAGGTGACGTTGGCCGAGGCGAAGCTGCCGCCGCTGTACTTGTCCACAATCCAGTAGGCCGGGGTGTAGGTCGTGACTAGCCCCGTGGTTGTAGGCTGGGTGCCCAGGGGCTTGCCGTCGAGGCGGAACACGACGGTTTCCGAGCTGCCTGTCACGCCGGTGAAGGCCATGCTGACGTTGGTGCCCGAGAAGTTATAGCTCGTGTTGGCCGCCACCACCTGGAGGTTGGCCGTGCCGGAGCTCACCGGGGCCGTGCTGGTCACGCGCGTGGCCCCCGTCAGGGTGCCCACCGCATTGCTGATAACGTCGAGGGTCGTGGTGCCCGCGTCGTTGAACTGCATGTACGACACCAGGTTGAGCTCCGTGCCGGTGAGGGTGAGGTGGCGCATCCGGCGGAACTCAATCTGACCCAGGGCGCGGTTCCACTGGCTGACCTCGTCGATGTCGCCGGGGAAGTTGTTGCTGGCCGCCGCAGCAATGTTGCCGACGAAGTTGACGCGGGTGGCGGCCGGGATACCGCTGGCGCTGGCGCTGCCGACACTCTCCCCGTCGAGGAAAATCGTGAGCGTGGCCCCGTTGTAGGTCACGCCCACGTAGTGCCACTCATTAGCCGTGACGGTGTTCGGGCCGGTTTGCGTGCTGAAGGCGTTGCTGCCCGTGCCGAAGCCCGCCCCGAGGCGGCCGTTGCCGGTCACGTAGAGGTAGGGCGCGGCCGCGTTGCCGGTGCCATTGCCCAGCACGTAGTACGGGGTGCTGCCCGTGCCGATAGCCGGCTTGATCCAGGCTACCTGGCTGTAGGCGCCGCCCGTGCCGGTGTTCAGCAGCGGGGCCGGGTTGGGGCTGGCGCTGAAGTCTACGTAGCCCGGCGTGACATCACCGGTGAAGCGCAGCGCAGTGCCGGCCACGCGGGTGCTGCGCACGATCTGGCGGCTGCCGGCCGGGTCCGGGTTAGCCGGGTTGCGCGTGCTCGGGAACGAGCCGTCGAACAGGGTAAAGGAGGGCGCGGTAGCATCGAGCAGGTTGCCGTTCGTCGCGTCAACGGCTACGTCATAAGCCAGCCAGAAGTAGTTGGTGCCCGTAACCAGCTGCCGGGTCCCGGTGATGGTGAAGGTGCCGTTGGGGTTAGCTAGGGCCGAGCCGAAGGGATTGGTGGCGGCGAAGGTGGAACTCGTGCCGGTGTAGTACACCCGGGCAGCCGCAATGTCGGCCGGGGTGGTGCTGCCGGTGGTGGTGAAGGTGAACGAGGTAGCGCTAATCGGCGCATCCGGCCCGCCGCCAATGACGATGGCCACCCGCAGAATCTCCTGGTTGGCGCTGCCCGCCACCACGCGCGCCGTATTGGGCTGCGCGACTGCGCTGCTGGAGTAGGTAGCCGGTACCTGCGTCGTGAAGGTGTTGGTGGGGCTGGGGGCACTCACCAACTGGCCCGGCAGCTGGGCCGTGGCGTATATCGTGTGGGTGCCGCTGGTCAGAGCCGGCAGGCCGGAGTAGGTCCGGATCCAGGTGCCGCCCGAGGTGGGGGTGACGGCTGCGCCCACCTGCACCCCGTCGATGTACACCCGTACCGTGCTACCAACCACAGCCGTGCCAAGGGACGTGGGGGTGCTGTTGGTCGTGGCGCCGTTGGAGGGGATGGTGACAGTCGGGGACACCGTCGTGGGCGGGTTGTAGGTGACGCTGTACGGGCTGCTGGCCGAGTTCGGGGTGTTATTGCCGTCTTGGGCCACGCTGGCGGCCAGGCTCACCGTGGTGGCCGTGCCGA
>NZ_SEWE01000065.1 GCF_004167665.1 Hymenobacter persicinus
GACGACGTGTACTTGCCCGACAAGCTGGCCGTGCAGGTGCCGCTGCTGCGCGATGCTCCGCCCGAGGTGGGCGTAATCTTCGGCCCGGTCGAGCTGATTGGCCCCCAGGGTGAACCCCTGCCCACCCCCAAATGGCCGGCCGTACCGGAAGGGGATATTTTTCTGCCCCTACTTCACCAAAATTTCGTGCTGGCCATGGGCACGTTGGTCCGGCGCTCCTGCTACGACAAGGTGGGCTTGTACGACGAGAACCTGCCATTCGAGGACTGGGATATGTGGCTGCGCCTGGCCAAAGAATATAAGTTTGTCTACTCCCCCCAGGTCAGTGCGCGTTACCGCAAGCACCCCGGCTCGGTCTTCGATACGCGCAAGAAAGAGATGGAGGAAGGTTCTCTGCTGCTGCTCAACAAGCACCGCGGTTGCAGTAAGGCAGCTGATGTAGCCATCAAAGCACAGGTGCGTACTCGTTCCGAGCTTCTGTATCAACTGGGCGGGTCGCATGCTGCTCAATGGTTGCGGCTGCGGTGGCAAGACGATCATTCGCTGCAAAGCCTGGGGCTCTACCTGCTGGCCAAACTCGGCATCTCCGGCCGGCGCATTATGCAGGCTCAGGCCCTGCTCGGCCGGCGCTGAACCGTCGGCCCGCCGCCGGCTTCCTCGGGCTAACCAGCCCGTACGGAACTGCCGGGCGGTGGCAACTTTCCTTGTCCGAATAGCGTACCGCCCGCGGCCTGCTCTGGTGCGTGGGTTGGGTGCGTTGACGTGTTTGCGTAGCGGAGAAACCGGCGGGGGCGGCGCGGTCAAATTGGGCCCGGCGTCCCGGGTACAATACACGCAATCAGTCAGCAACCAAACGCCGGGGCAAAATTTCTCAGGCTTTTATGCCGTACCTTTGCAGCTTAAACCATAGCGTTGGAAGGGTGTGCCGGTGTTGCAAGTCGGCTTGTAACCCCTTCATTGTTTGATTTTTGAGTTAAAAATGCTGCAAAAAAATATAGTAACGTTGGCAGTCGGTAGTCTGCTGCATTACCTGTCGCCCGCCGAGAAAAGCCGGGCGATGCTGATGTTTTTCCTGCAGATCATTGCCTCGTTGCTGGATGTATTCGGATTGGCCTCGCTGGTGCCCGTGGTCATGCTGGCCTCGGAACCGGGCTCGGTGCAAAAGTCGAAGTGGGCTTCCTGGCTCTATAACCTGCTGGGTTTCCAGACCGAGAAAGGTTTTCTGTTGTTTGCCATCCTGGCCATCTTCGCCTTTTTCCTGATCAAAAACCTGTTTACCAGCTGGATCAGCTACAAGCAGGTGCGCTTCACGGCCGACGTGGCGCTCAACATCGTCGACAAGCAGTTTGAGAAGTACACGACCTTGCCGTTCTGGAAATTTCAGGAAATCGGCACGGCGCGGGTAGTGAACGAGGCCCTGGTAATTCCGACGAGCTACCTGAACGGGATTATGCGGCAGATTTTCGTGTTCCTGTCCGAGATTATCATCGTGTTCATCGTCGTGCTGGGCATCCTGCTCTACCAGCCCGAGCTGTTCGTGATTCTGGTCGTGACCCTGGTGCCGACGACGTTTATCACCTACCGGGTGCTGAAAAACCGCTCCCAGGAACTTGGTCACGAGCTCGACATCCAGCGCCCCCGGGCCTACGCCATGGTGATGGACACCTTCGCCGGTTTCGTCGAGCTGAAGCTGGCCAACAAGCTGGGCCGCTTCCGCAACCGCATTTACGAAAACCAGCGCTACATCCAGAGCATGGAGGCCCGCTCGTACCTCTACAACCTGTTGCCGCTGCGCGTGATTGAGATGGTCGCCATTCTGGCCATTGTCACCATCTTCCTGTATTCGCTGCTGTTTTCGGGCAACATGAGCAACCTGGTCACCATCGTGGGCCTGTTTGCCGCCGCCGCTTACCGCCTCATGCCGTCAGTGAACCGTATTCTGACGGCCATGGTGACCATGAAGCAGCACATCTACACCATCGAGGCCCTGGATGCCTTCCGCGAGGCCGAGTGGCAGACCCACAAAGTGCCCCAGAAAGCCACGGTGAGCTTCGAAAACAACGTGGAGTTCAACCACGTGTCCTTCACCTTCCCCGGCACAGCCAAGCCCGTGTTGCAGGACGTGAATTTCACGGTGAAAAAGGGCGAAAAGATTGGCTTTATCGGCAGCTCCGGCTCCGGCAAAACCACGCTCATGAATCTGCTACTGCGCTTCTACAGCCAGCAAAACGGCGAAATTCGCGTTGATGGCGTGCCGCTGACGGCCGACTACACCGAGGCTTGGCACCGGCTGGTAGGCTACGTGAAGCAGGATACGTTCCTGATGGAAGGCTCCCTGCGCGACAACATTGCCCTGGGCGAAGAGCACCCCGACGAGCAGCGCCTGGCCTACGCCCTGGAGCAGGCCTCGCTGGCTGATTTCGTCAAAACCCTGCCCGAGGGCCTCGATACCGTAGCCGGCGAGCGGGGAGCCAAGCTTTCCGGCGGGCAGCGCCAGCGCATCGGCATTGCCCGGGCCATGTACAAGCAGACCCAGGTGCTGGTAATGGACGAGGCCACCAGCGCCCTCGACAACCAGACGGAACGGGAGGTAAACGAGGCCATCAACAAGCTTTCGGGCACCGACATGACCATCCTGATTATTGCCCACCGCATCACCACGCTGCGGCAGTGCGACCGGATCTACGAGCTCAAGAACGGCCGCATTGCCGCCGTGTACACCTACGATGAGCTGGTGGCCAAGCACGTGTAGCGCGGCTGCACTTACCCCGGGCAGAAGTCTTTATTACGCCGGCTCCCGGTGCAGCTACAGCGTAGCGCCCGGAGCGGTTTTCTAACTGCAGAATAAACCCAATGCGAATCCTGATTTCTACCTGGTCGTTGCAAGTCGGTGGGGGCGAGGTGCTGGCGATGAATCTAGCCGCCGAACTGTCGCGCCGGGGCCACGAGGTATTCGTTTTCAACCAGCGCGCCTCCCTCATCGACCACGACCTGGTGAAACGGCTGCTGCCGCCGGCGGTGAAGGTGCTCTCGATGGCCGACCGCCCCGTGCGCAGCTTCTGGGCCAATAAGGGCAACGCTCTGCAGCAGCGCCTGGGCCGCGCGGCCACCTTCTACGACCAGCAGCAGCAGTACTTGGCCAAGTGCC
Organism: Hymenobacter persicinus; assembly: GCF_004167665.1. Lineage (GTDB taxonomy): Bacteria > Bacteroidota > Bacteroidia > Cytophagales > Hymenobacteraceae > Hymenobacter > Hymenobacter persicinus. Next base: position 3,149 of record NZ_SEWE01000065.1, read on the forward strand.
TGCAGCGCTACCGGATTGAGCTGGTCAGCAGCCATTCTACTTTCTCCGACAAGATGTGCGCCGGCGTAGTCAAAAAGCTGGGCATTCCGATGGTCATCACCGAGCACGGCGACTATAGTGCCTTCCTGCTCGATGGCCGCAACGACTTTTCCCCGGTGCTGCACCAAGCGGAGCGGATTCTGACGGTATCGAACTACTGCAAGCGCAAGCTGGAGCAGGCCTTCAACGATTTGCCGCCCATTCAAACCGTGTACAATGGGGTGGTGTCGCAGCCCTACGACGGGGCCCTGATGCGGCAGCAGCTTCAGATTCCGGCTGGGGCTTTCGTATTCGGGATGGTGGCCCGCGGTATTGATAAGAAAGGCTGGCGCTACGCCATTCAGGCCTTCCAGCGGCTGGAAATTACGCCCGGGGGGCGCCTGCCGTACCTGGTTTTGGTCGGCGGCAGCGACTACCTGCGCCAGCTGCAGGCCGAGTACGGCGCCGATCCGCGCATTGTCTTTACCGGGCAGGTGCCCAACCCCGACTTCTTCGTGGCCGGCTTCGACGTGGGCCTGCTGCCTTCTTACTTCCGCTCCGAGGCGCTGCCGTTGGCCGTTATCGAATACATGGCCAGTGGCAAGCCCTCGGTGGCCACCCGGGTGGGCGGTGTGCCCGAGCTCCTGGAACCCGCCACCGGCCCGACGGGTTTGCTGGTCAACATTGATCCGGTGGAGTACACGCCCGACCTAGTGATGCTGACCGACGAGATGAACCAGTATTACCACGATGCGGCCCTGTATGCGGCCCACGCCCGTAATGCCCGCACGGCCAGCGCCGGGTTTACCATGGCCGCCTGCACCGACCAGTACGAGCAGGCCTTCCAAAGCGCGGTTCGTCCAGCCCCTACTGTTTAGCTCTGATGAGAATTCTGTATTCCACTCTGAATCTGGAGAAAGCCGGCTCGCACGTCGTTGCCCTGACGCTGGCCTCGGGTACGGCGGAGGCCAACCGCCACCAGGTTTACTACTTCAACCAAGGCGAGCAGCTGGTAGATCAGGGCATGGTTGAGGCGTACCTGAGCCCGAAAGTGCGGCTGATTGACATGAAGTCGTATCCGAAGCTGAACTTTCTGGCCTGGAAAGCCAACGCCGTGCTGCGTAAGCTCGGCGTGCCCGGATTCCACGAAGCCTGCAAAACGGCGCTGCTGCTCTTTACCATCGTGCGCCACCGCATCGACCTGGTGCACGGCCACGAGGCGCTGGTCAAAAACTCCCGCCTAGCCAAGGTTATCCGGCTTCTGTCGGTACCCGTGGTTATCACCGACCACAGCGGCTACACCATGCTGCTCAAAGTAGGGGACCGGTCCTTTATCCCGTACGCCAACCAGGCACGGGCCATTGTGGAAGTGTCGAAATACTCGGCCGATATCCTGCGGCACCGCGGGGAGGGGGAGAATTCGGAGAAAATGCGGGAGCTGGGCAAAAAAATCATGGCGGCCGACTACCAGGCCGAATACGATAACCTCAAGGACAAGGACCTCGTCAGCGAAGCCAACACGCAGGTAACGACGCGGGTTGTTACGATCTACAACGGCGTCGTGCGCCACCAGGGTACCCCGCCGAACGGGCCGCAGATCCGCCAGCAGCTGGGCCTCGCGCCCGACACGCTGGTCTTCGGCATGATTGGCCGGGGCACCGAGCAGAAGGGTTGGCTCTACGCCCTGGAAGCCTATCAGCAACTGACGGCCCGCCACCCGGAGCGCCGTTGCGCCTGGCTGTGCATGGGGGAAGGCCCTTGCCTGGAGCAGATGCAGGCCGCGCTGGGCACCACCCGGCCCGACATTCTGTTTGTGGGCAGCGTCGATGACCCGCACTACTACATGTCGGCCTGCGACGTGGGGCTGGTGCCGTCCTGCTTTTCCGAAGGCCTGCCACTGAGCATCGTGGAGTTTTTTGAGCACGGCGTTCCGGTTATCGGCAGCGACCTGTGCGGCATTCCCGAGGCCATCACCCCGCCCGGCCAGGAGCCCGGCGGCCTGCTCATTGCCATGGACGAGGGCACCACGCCGTTGGTGGAGAGCCTGCGGGCCCACATGGAGCGCTACGTACTGGAGCCCGAGCTACTGACCCGGCACGGGGCCGCTGCCCGCCGCATCCGCGAGAAGTTCGATATGGAACCGTTCATTGATTCGCACGACCAGCTCTACACGCAGGTTATGGCGTCAACCAAGTAAGTTTTTTGCCGATGCAGGTTTCCGTCATCATCATCAACTACAACACCTTCCAGCTCACCAGCGAGGCGGTGGAGTCCATTATCAAGCACACCAAAGGCGTGAGCTACGAGATTATCGTGGTCGATAACGCCTCCACGGAGTGCGACCCGGGGCTGTTTGCGGAGCGCTTTCCGTCCATTAAGCTGGTGCGCAACCCCGACAACTCCGGCTTTGCCAAGGGCAACAACCTGGGCATCAGGCATTCGTCCGGCGACACGATTCTGCTCTTCAACAGCGACGCGGCCTGCCTCAACGACGCCATTACGCTGACGTACGAGGCGCTGCAGGCCGAAAAAGACCTAGGCTTGACTACGGCCCGGCTGGAGTATCCCGATGGGCGGGTGCAGCATTCCTGCGGCCGGTTTCCCTCCATTGGCTTGCAACTTGTGGAGCTGCTACGCCTGCAGAAGGTGATGACGGCCGAGCAGCGGGCTAACATTCTGCAGGGCGCCTTTTTCACCTACGACAAGCCCCTGTACCCCGACTGGGTGTGGGGCACCTACTACCACCTCAAGCGCGAGGTCATCGAGAAAATGCCCGGCCAGCAGCTGGCCGACGACTTTTTCATGTACGCCGAGGATTTGCAGTGGAGCTACACCGTGCGCAAGCTGGGCTACACCATCAAGTACGTGCCCGAGGCGCGGGTGATGCACCACTTCTCGCAGAGCACCAAAAAGGAAAAGCGCCTCAACCAGGGCAACATGATCCTGCAGAACGAGGACATTTTTCTGAACCGCGAGTACGGCTGGGCCACTACCAAAGCGTATTACCTGGCGAAGATGGCCAACTTCTTTCTGCTGCGCGGCAACCCCGAACACCGGCAGCTGATGCTGCAGCAGTACGGCAAGCTGCTGCGCGGCAAGCCCCTGTAGGCCATTTTTGCATTCTCCGTACCCCGTCCGTTCCAGCGGGCTTTACCCAACTCAACCCGTGGCTTCTTCCGCTTCCTCGCCCTTCTTTTCCATTGTCGTGCCGTGCTACAACCGCGCCGACATCGTCCGGGAAACCGTCCAGACCATCCTGAAGCAGGAGTATGCGGACTTCGAGCTGATTCTGGTCGACGACGGCAGCCGCGACAACACCCGGGAAGTGGTAGCCCAGATTACCGACCCGCGGGTGCGCTACTTCTACAAGGAAAACGGGGAGCGGGGCGCGGCCCGCAACTACGGTGCTCAGCAGGCCCGCGGCCAGTACATCAACTTCTTCGACTCCGACGACGAGATGTATCCCAACCACTTGCGCGTGGTCAAGGAGTTTCTCGACCAGCAGGGGTTGGTAGAAGTCGTGCACACCGGCTACGAACGCCTCGACGGGCAGGACCGCGTCATTAGCGAGATGTACGAGTTCAAGGGCAGCACCAACGAGGTGCTCTTGCACGACAACCCGCTGGCCTGCAACACCGTGTTTGTGCGCCGCGACATTGCCCTGGCCAACCCCTTCGAGGAGGACCGCCGCCTGGCCAGCGCCGAGGACTGGGAGCTGTGGTTGCGTCTGGCCAGCAAGTACACGTTTCACCCCATCCGCCAGAAAACCTTCTGCCTGCGCGAGCACGACGGCCGCAGCCTCAACACCATCAACCCCGAAGCTGTGCGGGTGCGCGACGAGCTGTTTGCCCAGATTGTGAGCCGCAACCCCGACTTTGCCCGCCGCTACCCCGGCCAACTGCCCCACTTCGTGGCTGACCGCTACACGTTCATCACCCTGACCATGGCCCTGAGCAAGCAGGACCGCCTGCGCACCGTCCGCTACCTGTTCAAGGCCGTGCAGCAGGACCCGACGGTGCTCTGGCGGCGGCGCTTCCTGGCCTCAGTCAAGCATTTGCTCTAACTTGCTCGTTGCCAAGAGCTCCGGTTGCCGCGGAAGTTACCGGGCGGCGCCTTTTCTTCAGAACCGCTAGTATGCAGTTGACTTCTACCACTATTCCTCCTTCGCCCATCGGGGCTGATGCCGCGGCTCTGACGGGCGCGGCGCCGGTGAAAACCGAGAAGAAATACATCCAGGGGCTCGATTTTCTGCGGGCCGTGGCCGCGCTGAGCGTGTGTCTGTACCACTTTTCGGGGGCCGCGCTGCCCAAGGTGATTAACGTGTACATGAAGCCGCTCTTCGCCAGCGGCTGGCTCGGCGTGGACATCTTCTTCGTTATTTCGGGCTTTATTATTCCCTACAGCCTGCTGGGTAAGAAGTACTCCGTCACTCAGATCGGGCCTTACCTGGTTAAGCGCATCATCCGCATCAACCCGCCGGCCTACGCGGCCATGGCTCTGGTGCTGGCCCAGTGGTTTCTGATTGACCGGTTTATCAACCACAACCAGGTGTACACCGGCGCCATCACGCTGCCCCAGATTTTCCACAACATGATTTTCACCGTTCCCTTCACCCAGTACAAGTGGGTGGTCGGAATCTTCTGGACGCTGGCCATCGAGTTTCAGTTTTACATCTTCATCGGCCTGTTTTTCAACTTCCTGTTTGAAAGCAACCACCTCTGGAAGTTCGTGGCCGGCTACCTGGCCGTGAGTCTGCTGCAGTACCTGCCCTTCGCCGACTTCCGCAACTTTTTCCACTACAGCTCCCTGTTTGCCATGGGCGGCATTGCCCTGCTCTACCACCAGAACCGGGTCAGCAAACTGGAGTTTGGGGTAGTGATGCTGATATTCACGGCCGTGGCTTTCTGGCAGCTCGAACCCACCATCACCCTAACCGGCCTGGCCACGGTGGCGGCTATTCTGTTTACCCGGGTCGAGAACAAGCTGTTTGCCCTGATTGGCAAAATCTCCTATTCGTTCTACCTGATTCACGTGCTGCTGGGTACCACCGCCGAGTTTGTGCTGGTGCGCCTCATTACGCCCGACACCGAAATCAAGAAGGTGATTATCACCCTGCTGTGCATCGTGTGCGCCCTGCTGGGAGCCTATGTGTTCTACACCCTCGTCGAAAAGCCCTTCATCGAGCTGGCCAAGCGCTACGGCCGCGCCAAGGCGTAAGCCTGCCTGGCGGCCGCCGGTCCACGCATTTCCCTTAGCATCCTTCTCATGCCCAAAAACCTTCTGCTGCTGATTCCTAACCTTGGTTTAGGCGGGGCCCAGCGCGTGTTTCACGACCACAGCGTGGAGTTGGCCAAGCACTATGCCGTCACGGAAGCCGTGTTCAACATGGAAGGCGGCAACATGTACCCCAGCGGCAACGAGATGGTAAGCCTGGAGGTAGCGGGCGGGGGCAGCCCAGTGGAGAAAATCCGCAACTTCGGCCGCCGCATCGGCCGGCTGCGCGCCCTGAAGAAGCGCCTGCGCACCGACGTCTGCGTAAGCCACCTCGAAGGCGCCGACTACGTGAACCTGCTCAGCAAGGGCCCGGAGAAAGTGGTGCTCTGCATCCACGGCTCCAAGCTCCACGACGGCAACATCACCGGCATGGTGGGCTGGCTGCGCAAAAAGGTGCTTATGCCCGGCCTCTACAACCGCGCCGACAAAATCGTGACCGTCAGCCGCGACATCAACCCCGAGCTGATTGAGGGCTTCGGCGTGAAGCCCGAAAAGCTGGTCACTATCAACAACTTTTTCGAAGTCGCCCAGATTGAGGCCAAGTCGCGGGAGCCGCTGACCGCCGCCGAGCAGGCCGTGTACGACTCGGCCCCGGTGCTGGTCACGTCGGGCCGCCTGACCATCCAGAAAAACCAGGCCCCGCTGCTCGACTCTTTCGCCGACCTGCTCAAGCGGCGGCCGGCCAAGCTGGTCTTCGTCGGCGACGGGGAACTGCGCGACGAGCTCACGGGTCGGGCCCGGCAGCTGGGCCTGCGCGTGTACGAAGCCTGGGGCTCCGAGGCCCTCACGCCCGATTTCGACGTGTACTTCCTGGGCTTGCAGCAGAATCCGTTCAAATACATCCGCCCCGCGGCGCTGTTCGTGTTTCCCTCCGCCTGGGAAGGCTTCCCGATGGCCCTGGGCGAGGCCATGATCTGCGGCGTGCCGGCCGTCACGACTGACTGCCCCACCGGCCCCCGCGAGATTCTGGCCCCAAGCACCGGAACGCCGCGCACCGCCATTCGGGCCGCTGAAAAGGCTGAGTTCGGGTTGCTCATGCCCATGCTCAACCAGCCCGCCACCCTGGCCGCCGACCAGCGCGTGTGGACTGAAGCGCTGTACCAACTGCTTGGCGACGCCGCCGAGCGGGAGCGGTTGGGACGCCTGGCCAGCCAGCGCATGCATGACTTCACCCGCGAGAAGATTTTCCGCCAGTGGGTGAGCCTCATTGAAGAAGTAACCGCCCGATGAATCCTTCGCCCGCCGCCCGGCCACTTATTCTGGTCGTCGATAACTCCCGCGCCGTGACCGGGGCCCTGAACGCCATGCGCCACGCCACGGGCCCACTGCGGGAGGAGTTTGCCTTCGAGTACGTGCTGCCCACGGGCAGCACGGGCCGCGCCGTGCTGGAGCAGGACGGCTACCGCGTGCACGAGCTGCCCTTCGTGGAAATCAGCCGGCGCAAGGGCGACCTGCTGCGCTACGGACCCATGCTGCTCCTCAATGGCTGGCGGCTGCACCAGCTGGCCTGGCGGCAGAAGGCCCAGGTGGTTCACCTCAACGACTTTTACAACCTGACCGGCTACGTGGCCAAGGCGCTGAGCTTCGGCCGGCTGCGGGTGGTCACGCACGTGCGGTTTTTGCCCCAGAGCCTGATTCAGCCTTTGGCCCGCACCTGGAAATGGCTGGGGGAAACCGTTGCCGACCGGGTACTGTGCGTGTCCCAGGCCGTACGCCGCTACTTCAGCCCGGAAGGCAACGTGCAGGTCGTTTTCGACCCCATTCCCGGTCCGGAACGCCACCCGGCCCCGGTACCGCCATTGCAACGCCCGGCCGGGCCGGTGCAGCTGCTTTACTTGAGCAACTACATTCAGGGCAAGGGCCAGGATCTGGCGTTGCGGGCCTTTGCGCAGGCGTACGCCCACAACCCTCAGCTGCGCCTGACCTTCGTGGGCGGCGACATGGGCCTGGCGAAAAACCGCGAATTTCGGGAGCAGCTCGAAGCCGCGGTGCGCGCCCAAAGCCTGACCGGTGCCGTCACCTTCGGGGGCTTCGTGACCGACGTGGAGCAGGTGATTAAGCAGGCCGATATTCTGCTCAACTTCTCGGAGTCGGAGTCCTTTTCCCTGACCTGTCTCGATGCGCTCTACTACGGCACCCCGCTCATTGCCTCCGACTGCGGCGGGCCGGCGGAGCTGTTTGAGAACGGGCAGTCCGGGCTGCTGGTGCCCAACCGGGACGTGCCGGCCATGGCCGCCGCCATCGGGCAGCTGGCCGCCGACCCGGCGCTGCGGCAGCAGTTTTCCGAGGCCGGCCGCGCCTACGTGCGCCAGAAATTTCGGCCCGCCGCCACGTTCGGGCAGCTGGCCCAGGTGTACCGGGACGTGCTCCGCCAAGCCTAGCGGCTGACTGCGAAGAAGCTACTAACGGCTTCAATCACCTCCTGCTGTTCGGCTTCGGTGAGGGTGAAAAACAGCGGCAGCCGCACCAGGCACTCATCGTAGTGGGTGGCGCAGGGTAGGGGCCGCCCATCGTGGCGGGCCGCGTAGAAGGGACTGTTGTGCAGGGTTTGGTAGTGAAACACGGCCAGGATGTCCCGCGCAGCCAAGTGCTGAATCAGGGCCTGCCGTTCGAAGCTGTTGGCGCAGAGCAGGTAGAAAATATGCGCGTTGTGGGCGGCGTAAGCCGGAATGGTCGGCAGGCCCACCCGCCCGGCCGCGGCCAGGGGTTGCAGCGCCGCGTGGTAGCGCTGCCACTGCTGCTGCCGCCGCGCCTGAATCCGGGGCAATTCCTCGAGCTGGGCCAGCAGGTAGGCCGCCGTGAGCTCGGAGGGCAGAAACGATGAGCCCACGTCGACCCACTGGTATTTGGCCGTTTCGCCCCGGAAGAAGGCCGCGCGGTTGGTGCCTTTTTCCCAGAGCACTTCGGCCCGGGCGGCAAAGCGTGGGTCGTTGATGGCCAGCAGCCCGCCCTCGCCGGCAATGACGTTCTTGGTTTCGTGGAAGGAAAAGGCGGCCAGGTGCCCGATGCTGCCCAAGGGCCGCCCCCGGTAAAAGCTTTCAATGGCCTGGGCCGCATCCTCAATGACAACCAGGTTGTACCGGGTGGCCAGCGCCATAATAGCGTCCATGTCGCAGGCGACGCCGGCGTAGTGCACGGGCACAATGGCGCGGGTGCGCGGCGTAATCAAACTCTCTAGCTGGGCCACGTCCATATTGGGGTGCGCGGGGGAGCTGTCGACGAATACGATCCGGGCCCCGCGCAGCACGAAGGCGTTGGCCGTGGAAGTAAACGTGAACGAGGGCATCAGCACTTCGTCGCCGGGCTGCAGGTCGAGCAGCAGGGCCGCCATTTCCAGGGCCGCCGTGGCGCTGGTCGTGAGCAGGGCCTTGCCCAAGCCGTAGCGCTGCTCCAGAAAAGCCTGGCAGTGCTGGGTAAACCCGCCGTTGCCCGATAGCTTGCCGGCCGTTACGGCCTGCTGAATGTAGTCCAGCTCCCGGCCCGCCAGAAACGGCTTATTGAACGGGATTCTCATGCGGTGCGGGTTCCCAGGTAGTAGCGCCCACCACGTAGAGCGGGCGGCGGCGGACTTGCTCAAACGTCTTACCCACGTACAACCCCACAATGCCCAGCACGAGAATAATCAGGCCCGAGAAAAAGCTGATGGAGATGAGCAGGCTGGCGTAGCCGGGCACGGTAATCTGGCCGAGCCAAAACCGGATCAGGGTCAGTAGCCCGAGCAAGAAGGCTCCACCGGCCAGCGCCAGGCCCAGAAAGGCCGTCAGGCGCAGGGGCTTGTCGGAGTGGGCCAGCATCACGTCGGTGGCCAGGCGCAGGCGGCGGCGCAGGCTGTAGGTGCCGGGCCGGCCCGCCGGGGCGTGCTGCACGGGCAGCGTGGTCTGGCGAAATCCCACCCAGCCCACCATCGTGGGAAAGTAGCGGATACTCTCGCGCAGCTCCCGCACGGTGGCAATAACGCGCTGGTGGTAGAGGCCGAAATTGGCCACCCGCGGGTCCTGGCGCGTGTCGGTCAGGTACGACAGCACCCGGTAAAAAGCCGCCGACAGCCGGGTTTTCAGCCACGTATCCTGGCGCTGCTCCCGGCTGGCCAATACCACCTCGTAGCCTTCCAGGGCCTTGCGGTACAGCCGGCTGATTTCCTCGGGCCGGTCCTGCAGGTCGCAGTCCATGACCACTACCCACTGGCCCCGGGCCAGATCGAGGCCGGCGGTGAGGGCGTGATGCTGGCCGAAATTGCGGCTCAGGCGCAGGCCCCGGATGCGCGGGTTGCGGGCGGCGTGCTGCTGAATGCCCACCCAGCTGCCGTCGGCGCTGCCGTCATCGACCAGAATGATTTCGTAGTGCGGCGAAAGCGCCGTGAGTTCCTGTTCCAGCCGGGCCACCAGTTCATTCAGCAGCGCCGCCGCCTGGTAAACCGGGCTTACAACGGAAAACAACGGTGCCGAAGCTTTAGCAGACATCAGATGGCGGAGTGGAAGGGCAGGCGCAGGCGTCAAAGATAGCAGGCGCCGCGTCACGGCCGGAATGTGACCCGGCCTTACTTGATGGCGGCCAACTGGGGCACCCGGCGCGGCCCCCGGGCCTGGGGCCGGGCTTTCACCTTCATGGCCTGCTGCTGCATAATGTACAGCGCGGCCAGGTAGAAGGGCATCAGCGGAATCTTGTAGCGCACCAGCGTGCCAAAGTTGCCGCTGTTGGTGCCCACGCCGATGGCAAACACGATGACGAAGATAAAGCAGAACGTCAGGATCGGCTTGGACGCAATGAGCCGGAAAGTCTTCGCAATGCCGGTTTTGTAGAACAGCGACACGGTCAGGTACAGCAGCAGCAAGGATTCCAGGGCCGACAGAATCATGATGGCGCTGCGGGCCTCCCAGGGAAAGGGACGAAACAACGATACCACCACGGCCTGGGGGGCTACTACCAGCAAGGAGGAAAGGCTGCCGTCGAAGGAGCCGATGTTGTAGGCCGAGCCGTTTTCCACCCCGCTGGTTAGGTATTCCTGGTTCACCTTGGTGCGCTCCCCGATTTTCTCCACGTCGTACTTCTCGTCGCCGGCCGTCAGGTTGGTGGCGCCCAGGTAGCCGGCGGCCACGCCCAGCACCAGAAACAGCGGCTTCAGCACCATGCGCAGGGCGGCCGAGCGGATGCGCTGGTTGTTTTCGTTGAAGACCCACAGCAGGGCCGGCGGCATAAACGAGAGCAGAATGTAGACCTTGGTCGAAATCAGCACGTAGATGCCCAGGGCTCCGAACAGGGCCGCAAACAGGATGTTGCGCTTCTCAATCGTGACGTGGTAGAAGCCGTAGAACACCCAGCCCAGCGCCCCGATGCAGAGTGAGTCCTTCATCAGGCCCGAGCCCCAGAAAAACACCGAGGGCAGAAAAAACACGGCAAACGCCAGCTTCTTGTAAGTCAGGGGGGAGATGCGCACAAACGTGACGTACATGGCCCACATGCCGCTGAAGCTCAGCCCCGCAAACATGAGGGCAATGACCGAGTACGTGTCGAAGCAGAAAAAGGAGCACAAGGAAGCCACCCGCACCACGAAGTACTCGGTGGATGCCTTGTACCAATACATCTGGGCCGTGTACTTCACCGTGGCCGGGTCGTATTCCCCGTTGGCCGTTATCAGCTTCAGTCCCAGCGCGGGCGAGTCGGTGAAGGCGGTGTAGACGATCTTGGTGTGGTTGAAGTAGTTATAGGTGTCGCCGCCGCTGTAGTAGAACTGATAGATCAGGCCCAGGGCAATGGCGCCCACGAATTTCACGCTCAGGGCCGGAATGAAGTACTTGCGCGTGAAGGCGTTAGTGGCCTTGCGCCGCAGGGCGTAGGCAATGCCGTAGAAAAGCAGCAGGTAGAGCGGCGTAAGAAAGAGGTCCTTCAGTTCCATGAAATCCGCACGAGGTGCCCGCTACTTCTTCTTGTTCTTCTTCAGATACGCCTTGGCCTCGCGGTAGTACTCCGATTTGTGGTCCGCCGTTTCCTCCACCACTTTGTAGTAGCGGACGGCATTCTTCACGTCTTTCTCCTTGTCGGCAATGCGGGCCAGGTTGAAATGAGAGTACACGTAAAAGCCGCCGGTAGTTTCTTCGGTGCTTTCGGCAAAGACGATGCTGCGCAGGTAGTAGTCCTTGGCCTTGGCGAAGTCCTTGTACTTGTACTGCATCAGCCAGCCCAGAAAGTAGGTGGCGTAGCGCCCACTGATGGCTTCGTAGCCGGGCATGCCGCGGTTGAGCTTCTCGAGAATGTCGCGGCTGACCCGCTCACACTCCGGAAACAGCCCCTCGTTGAAACACAGCAGGGCGTAGAAGCGTTGGAAGTAGCCGTTGTCGGGGTAGGTGGTGGCCAGGTAGCGCGACACGGGCATGGCCGCCGTGGGGTTGTTTTCCTCGTTGTTGAGAATCCGCATCAGGAAGAACTTGGCTTCCATGCCGGTGTAGAAGCCGTTGTCGGCCACATTCTTGAGTTGCTGCAAACCAAGCTGCTTGTTGCCTTTGGGGAAGAACAGCATCACGGGGCGCAGCAGCGGGTAGTTGTCGGCAATCCAGACTTGGTAGTAGTTGAACAAGGCCTGTCCGAACAGAAACTCCGGACTCAGCCCGTTGGCTTCCTTGCTTTTGTCGAGGTAGTCAAGGGCCCGCTTGCTGCTCACCGTCGCCTTGCGCCAGTCGCGGCGCTCGGCGTGCAGGCGGGCGTCGAAGCCGTAGGCGGCCGAAAGAAAAAAGCAGGCCTCGTAGTTTTTGTTGTCGGCTTCGTAGAGCCGCTCCCCGTTCACGATGGCCGTATCCATGTAGGCGAAGAAGATCTTGTCGTACATCTTCGTCTGCACGTTGGTGGGCGCAATTTTCCACCACGTGCTCAGCCCTAGCAGGAAGTAGGGCATCGGGTGCTTGGGGTAGCGGCGGCGCAACGACCGGAACTGCCGCTCGGCCTTGTCGAACTTGAAGTTGTAAAGGTTCTGAACCGCCCCGTCGAGCTCGGTCTGAATATCCTTGTCGAGCAGCAGCCAGCCTTTGGTATCCACCGCATTCGGCGCAATGTCCACATTCTCGAGGTCGATATTGCGGACGGGAGCGTTTTTGCGGGCCGTGTCAGGTTGTTGCGCCCACGCCGCGAAGGGCAGACAGGCCAGCAACAGGACAAAACAGAGTTTTTGGATCATGGGAGCGTCTGATTGCGGCTACAGTGGCAGCGGAAGCTGCGCAAAGGCCACCCAACGGGGAAGCTAAAGTATGACTTTTATCCTAGATTTGGACGATGAACCCAGGCAATATGAAGCTGCTGCACACCTTATGCCACCTGGCGGCGCCGGCCGGCAATGAGGCTCCACTAACTGAATTCCTGCTAAACTATATACGGCAAAACCAGGTCTCGTGGCGGGTGCAGCCGCAGGTTTTCAGCGGGGACCAGTTTCAGGATTGTATTATTCTGGTTTTCGGCCAGCCCCGCACGGCAGTATTCGCTCACATCGACAGCATTGGATTTACGGTTCGCTACGGGCGGCAGCTGGTTCGCATTGGTGGGCCCCGCGCCGAAGCCGGCTACCGCCTCGTGGGGCAGGACTCCCAGGGCGAAATCGACTGCACGCTCACCGTTGAGGAAGAAACCGGGGAACTCGGCTATGAGTTCACCCGCGAGATTGAGCGCGGCACGGAGCTGACTTTCCGCTGCGACTTCCGCGAAACCGAGCAGGCGGTGCAGTCCTGCTACCTCGACAACCGCCTCGGGGTGTGGAACGCGCTACGGCTGGCCGAAACGCTGGAAAATGGCATTATCGCCTTTAGCTGCTGGGAGGAGCACGGCGGCGGCTCGGTGGCCTACCTGGCCAAGTTTATCCACGAGCAGTACGGGGTGCGGCAGGCCCTGATTTCGGACATCACCTGGGTCACGGAAGGCGTGCACCCCGGCCAGGGCGTCGTGATTTCCCTGCGCGACTCACTCATTCCGCGCCGGTCCTACGTGGACCGCATCCGCCGCATTGCGCGGGAGTCGGGCATTGCTCACCAGCTGGAAGTTGAGGGCAGCGGGGGCTCCGACGCCAAGGAGCTGCAGCACGGCGCCCAGCCCTGGGACTGGTGCTTTATCGGCGCCCCCGAAGACCATGTGCATTCTCCCGACGAAATAGTAGACAAGCGCGACATTGCCAGCATGCTGGCCTTGTACCAAGTGCTGATGCGGGAGCTGTAGGCCCGTCTGCGTGGTGCGCTCATCATGCCTTTGCGGGCTCCCCGAAATGATTCGGGGAGCCCGCCTGCGTTTGGGCCGGGGCAAGAGGGAGCAAGGATAGAATCAAAGAAAGCCGATGTTTTAATTTAGGGAAGTTGGGGATTAGCTAAGAAGCTCTATTTTACCGACCTAAACGCTCTTTGTTCTCTTTCCAAACCCTCATTTCCCACCGCTTCTATGATGAGTATTCTTTACGTAGCACCCGGGCTGGGTATTCTGGCTCTTCTTTACACGTGGCTGCGCTCGGGCTGGGTTTCCCGCCAGGATGCCGGCGACGAGCGGATGCGGACCATTGCCGGCTACATTGCCGACGGAGCCATTGCCTTTCTGAAGGCGGAGTACAAAGTATTGACCATTTTCGGGCTCATTGCCGGCGCCTTTTTGTTTTACCTGGGCAGTACGGGCGAAAAGTCCAGCCCCATCATTGTTGTTGCCTTCCTGATTGGGGCAGTGTTCTCGGCCCTGGCCGGCTTCATCGGGATGAAGATTGCCACCAAGGCCAACGTGCGCACGGCCCAAGCGGCGCGCACCAGTTTGTCGCGGGCGCTGAACGTGTCGTTTTCGGGCGGCTCGGTGATGGGCATGGGCGTGGCCGGCCTGGCCGTGCTGGGCCTGGGCTCCCTGTTCATCGTGTTCTACCAGCTTTTTGTGGTCAGCAAGGGCGGCAGCGCCAACGGCATTGAGATGGAAACCGCCCTGGAAGTGCTGACCGGCTTCTCCCTCGGCGCCGAAAGCATTGCCCTGTTTGCCCGCGTGGGCGGCGGCATCTACACCAAAGCGGCCGACGTGGGCGCCGACCTGGTGGGTAAAGTCGAGGCCGGGATTCCCGAAGATGACCCCCGCAACCCCGCCACCATTGCCGACAACGTGGGTGACAACGTGGGCGACGTGGCCGGCATGGGCGCCGACCTGTTCGGCTCCTACGTGGCCACCATTCTGGCGACCATGGTGCTGGGCCGCGAGGTAGTGGCCGCCGGCGACCAGTTCAATGGCTTGTCTCCGATTCTGCTGCCCATGGTCATTGCCGGGGTTGGCATCGTGGCCTCGCTCATCGGGATTCTGACTGTGCGCGTCAAGGAGGGGGGCAACGTGCAGGGCGCCCTGAATACCGGCAACTACGTGTCGGTGTTGGTTTCCGCCGTGGCTTCCTTCTTTATCATCCGCTGGATGCTGCCCCCCGGCGAGCTGATTATCGGCCGGGCCGGGGCCGCCGCTTTCACGGCCATGGACGTATTTTACGCCGTCGTTGTGGGCCTGATAGTCGGGACGCTGATGAGCATCATCACCGAATACTACACGGCCATGGGCAAGCGCCCGGTGCTCAGCATCGTCAAGCAAAGCAGCACGGGCCACGCCACCACCGTTATTGGCGGCTTGTCGGTGGGTATGGAATCCACGGTGCTCCCGATTCTGGTGCTGGCGGCCGGCATTGTGCTGTCGTTCCGGTTTGCGGGCCTCTACGGCGTGGCCATTGCCGCGGCCGGCATGATGGCCACCACCGCCATGCAGCTGGCCATCGACGCCTTCGGGCCCATTGCCGACAACGCCGGCGGCATTGCCGAAATGAGTGAGCTGCCCAAGGAAGTGCGCGAGCGGACCGACATTCTCGACGCCGTGGGCAACACCACCGCCGCCACCGGCAAGGGCTTCGCCATTGCCTCCGCGGCCCTGACTTCCCTGGCTTTGTTTGCCGCCTTCATGGGCACGGCCAACATCAGCGTCATCGACATCAGCCACGCCGACGTGCTGGCGGGTTTGTTTGTGGGCGGCATGATTCCGTTCATCTTCTCCGGGCTGGCCATTTCGGCCGTGGGCCGGGCCGCCATGGCCATGGTGCAGGAAGTGCGCCGGCAGTTCCGCGAGATTCCCGGCATCATGGAAGGCACTGGCCGCCCCGAGTACGAGAAGTGCGTGGCTATTTCCACTCAGGCGGCCATCCGCGAGATGATGCTGCCCGGCGCCATTGCCCTGATTGTGCCCATCATCGTGGGCTTCACCATGGGCCCCGAGGTGCTGGGCGGCCTGCTGGCCGGCGTCACGGTGTCGGGGGTGCTGATGGCTATTTTCCAGAGCAACGCCGGCGGCGCCTGGGACAACGCCAAGAAGTCGATTGAGAAGGGCGTGATGATTGACGGCGTGATGCAGTACAAGGGCTCGGAGGCCCACAAGGCCTCCGTCACCGGCGACACCGTCGGCGACCCGTTCAAAGACACTTCCGGCCCCTCGATGAACATTCTGATCAAGCTCATGTCCATCGTTTCGCTCGTTATTGCCCCCCACATTGCGGCTCCTGAGCGGGGCGTGGCCCAAGTGCCGTCCCCGCGGCTGGAACTGGCCGCCCAGGCCGGCGCGACCCAGGCTGCCAAGGCACCCGCTGCCGCCCGCATAATGCTGCCCGCCGCCGACGTGCGTCGCTAACGGCCCCCAGCCGCAGAGCCCACGGGCTGAAGAGCTGCCTCTCCCCACCGGAGGGGCAGCTTTTTTGTACTACCTTTGGGTCCCCATTCGCTTAGCGGCCCAACCCCATACGGATGCCCCAATCCACTATTACCCTGCACGACAAGCAGTTCACGCCGTATCTGCCGGCCCGGCAAATCACGGATGCCATTCGGGAACTCGGTTCGCGCATCAGCCAGGACTACGCCGGTCGGCAGCCCCTGTTCGTGTCGGTGCTCAACGGCTCGTTTATGTTCACGGCCGACCTGCTGAAGGAAGTGAGCGTACCCTGCGAGGTCGCCTTTATCCGCGTCGGCTCCTACGCGGGCACCAGCAGCACCGGAGAGGTCAAGGAAATCATGGGCCTGCTCGAGGACGTGCAGGGCCGGGACCTGATTATCGTCGAGGACATCGTGGATACGGGCCACACCATGCGGGCTTTGCTCGACCTGCTCAGCGCCAAGCAGCCGGCGTCCCTGGCCGTGGCGACGCTGTTTCTCAAGCCCGAGTGCCTGCAGCACGAGCTAGAGCTGCGCTACGTGGGCCTCTCCATTCCCAACGACTTTATTGTGGGCTACGGCCTTGATTATGACGGGCTAGGCCGCAATTACCCGGACGTGTACAAAGCTGTTTAACTGGCGCGGGCAGCCAAAATAAGCTGTCCGCCGTAAGGGGTGGTTTGGTGCCGATTTAGTATCTTTCCCAACCCCACCTGCACTTTTCTTTTCCGCGAAACTCCTCGCTTTATGCTCAATATCGTGCTCTTCGGCCCGCCCGGCGCCGGCAAAGGAACGCAAAGCCAGAAACTCATTGCCCGCTACAATCTGGTGCACCTCTCCACCGGCGACCTGCTTCGCTCCCAGATTAGCCAGGGTACGGAACTGGGCCTGCGCGCCAAAAAACTCATGGACGAAGGTCTGCTCGTGCCCGACGAAGTGGTTATCGGCATGATTGAAAGCCAGCTGGCCAGCAACACCACGGCCGCGGGCTTCATCTTCGACGGTTTCCCCCGCACCGTGCCCCAGGCCCGGAGCCTCGACGCCCTGACCCAGCGCTACGACACCGGCGTGAGCTGCATGGTGGCCCTGGAAGTCGACGAGGAGGAACTGGTAAAGCGCCTCTTGGAACGCGGCAAAACTAGCGGCCGCCCCGACGACCAGAACGAGGAGAAAATCCGCAAACGGGTGACGGTCTACAACACCGAAACGGCCCAGGTGGCCGGCTACTACGCCGAGCAGCAGAAGTTTCACTCCCTGAACGGTATTGGCGCTATCGAAGATATTTTCGGCCAGATCTGCCAGATCATCGACCAGCACCAGCCCGCTACCTCGGCTGCGGCAAGCCCCGCGGCGGCAACCGACGAAGTAAAAGCGTAACTTTGCGGCTGCTACCCCGTGCGGTAGTGGCAGAACCTCATTCTGTCATCCTGACGAAGGAAGGACCTTAGCCTGCGGGATAGGGTCCTTCCTTCGTCAGGATGACAGTCGTTTTTTAGACAACTCAGTGAAGAACTGGGCCAACTGACTCGTTTGGCCGGCTCAGCTCTTCATTCTTAATTCCAAAGAAGTGGCTTCCAATAACTTCATCGACTACGTCAAGATCAACTGCCGCTCCGGTAACGGGGGCGCGGGCTCGG
>NZ_SEWE01000066.1 GCF_004167665.1 Hymenobacter persicinus
GCGTGCTGGGCCGCGTGATTGGCGGCAAAAACAGCACCGCCGGTGGTGCTATCATCGGGGCGGCCGTCGGTGGTGGCGCTGGTGCCCTCATCGGCCGTCGCATGGACAAGCAGGCTGCTGAGCTGAAGAAGGAAATGGCCGGTGCCCGCGTGGAGCGCGTCGGGGAAGGCATCAAAATCACCTTCGACTCGGGCCTGCTGTTCGCCAAGAACTCGGCTGCCCTGACCGCCCAGGCCCAGGACAACATTGCTGAGCTGGCTAAGACTCTGATCAAGTACAACGACACCAACGTGCTGGTAGAAGGCCACACCGACACCAGCGGCTCGGACGCCATCAATGACCCTCTGTCGCAGCGTCGGGCCCAGGCCGTAGCCAATTATGCCCAGGGGCAGGGCGTTGACGCTTCGCGCTTCACCGTGACGGGCTACGGCTCGAAGCAGCCCGTAGCCGACAACTCGACCGAGGCTGGCCGTATCGCCAACCGTCGCGTGGAAGTTGCCATCTACGCCAACGAAAAGCTGAAGAAGGCTGCTGAGAAAGGCACCATCTAAACTTCCGGGCCTAATTAAAAAAGGCGGCTCCCTTCCGGGGCCGCCTTTTTTTGTGGCAATACCTGGGCCCGGGCCGGTGCGAATCTGAGCCGCAGCGTAACCCAGTGCCGGCCGCCGTGGTACACCCGGACATGACCACCGATGCCACTACGCTAACGCCGGAGCAGAAAACCTGGCAGAACCACGTGATTCTGCACGAGTTTTACGGCCCTCTGCCGCTGGAGCCGCGCCGTCCGCCCATGCGCGAGCTTATTTCGACGCTGCTTTCGCACCGCACCACGCACGCCGACGAAGAGATGGCCTACGACCGGATGCTGACAGAGTTTGGTGACTGGGAGGGCGTGCTGGCCGCGCCCGTCGGTGCCCTGGCCCACGCCATCCGCACCACCCGCTGGCCCGACACCCAGGCCCCGCGCATCCAGGAAATTCTGGCCCGCATCAAGGCCGAGCAGGGCGCCTTCACGCTGGACTTTCTGGCGAACTGGCAGGTGGAGAAAGGCTTGGAGTGGCTCACCGCCATGCCTGGCATCGGCCTCAAGACTGCCTCATTGGTGCTGCTGTTCAACTTTCAGAAGCCCGTGCTGCCCGTCGATACGCACGTGCACCGGGTGGCCCAGCGCGTGGGCATGATCGGACCGAAAACGTCGGTGGAAAAAGCCCACCAGGTGCTGCTGGCCCAACTGCCCAAAGACCCCGTGGTGCTGCTCAACTTTCACAAGCACAACTACTGGCACGGGCAGCACATCTGCTTTTTCACCAAGCCCGACTGCGCGCGCTGCCCCCTGAAAAGCTTGTGCAACTACTATTTTGAGCACTACGGAGCCCCCACGGCTGAAGCGCTGGCTGCTACGCCCCGACGCTGGGAAAAAAGCTGGGGCGTGCTGCTGCACTAGGCCAGTGGTGGGAGCGGCAGGTTATTGCAGCGCGTTGATTTTGGCGGCCAGCTCATCGACGAAGGGGTAGAGGTAAGTGGGAATATTTTCCTTCTGTCGGTCAATTAGCCAAAACTTTCGCTGCCCATTTTCATTTATCTCCACGTAATAGCCGCCGCCGTCGGTGAAGTCGTGCTGGCCGATGATGCCAACCGGCTGGGTTAGCAGCTGGGCCGGCACTTGCTGGGGCAACTGCCGCACCTGAGCGTACTGGGTGGCCGGCAGCAACTCGTACCGACCGTCGTAGGGAGCCTCCGAGCTGGGGTAGCCATCTTTACGGTCTTCGTAGAGTTGCCGGGCCGCTTTGTCAATCTTGAAAATCTCAATGCAGCTTTCCCCGCGGCAAAACCCGTGGTACCAGCCAAACACCAGATAGTCCTGGGAAGGAGCGGGAGCATCTTTTTCCCGGTCGCAGCCCGTGAGCAGGCTGGTGGCGAGTACACTGGCGAGGATGGTTTTTGCAGAAATCATGGCGGACGGGTTAGCGGGCTGTAGTACTACGAGCCGTTAACGTGCCGGCTGGTTGCATGGTATGGGCCGGCGCTGCCGGGCCGCTTGTTGTTGTCTACCTTTACAATCCTATGCGCCTCGTTCGACATCCGGTTCTGTGCAATTACTACGTCACCTACCGGTGCAATGCGCGCTGCTCATTCTGCGACATTTGGGAAAAACCCTCGCCCTACATTCAGCTGGCCGACGTGGAGCAGAACCTGCGCGACCTGAAAAAGCTGGGCGTGAGCGTGGTCGACTTCACCGGCGGGGAGCCGCTGCTGCACCGGCAGATTCACGAGTTTGTGGGCCTGGCCCACGATATGGGCTTCATCACCACGCTCACCACCAACTGCCTGCTCTACCCGAAGTACGCCGAAAAGCTGCGCGGCAAAGTGGACATGCTGCACTTCAGCCTCGACGCCTCCGAAAAGGAAGTGCACGACAAGGGCCGGGGCGTGGCCTGCTACGATTTCGTGCTCGAAAGCATCCGGGTAGCCAAGGAGCTGGGGGAACGGCCGGATATCCTGTTCACGGTGTTCCGCGAAAACCTGCACGACCTGGAAGCCGTGTACCGCGACATTGCCCAGCCCAACGGCCTGGTGCTGATTCTGAACCCGGCCTTCGAGTACAACGCCGTGGATGCCGGCGAGCAGCTCACCGCGGCGGAGCTCGACTATCTGTCGGCTTTCGGCAAGCGCAAGGGCGTGTATTTGAACGAGGCGTTTATTCAGCTGCGCAAAGACGGCGGCAACCACGTGGCGGCGCCCGTGTGCCGGGCTGCCAGCACCACGCTGGTTATTTCGCCCTCCAACGAGCTGGTGCTGCCCTGCTACCACCTCGGCGAGCAGAAATTTCCCATTAATGGCCAGCTGTTTGATCTCTACCACTCCCCGGAAGTCGGGCGGCTGGTGGCGCTGGAAGGGCGCCTGCCCCAGTGCGAGGGCTGCACCATCAACTGCTACATGCAGCCGAGCTTTGCCGTGGAAATCAATAAGTACTTCTGGCAGGCCCTGCCCAGCACGCTGAAATATAACCTGAGCAAAGGCACCTGGAAGCGGATGCTGGCGCGCTAGCCGATTGTGCCGGCCGGTAAGTTCGCTAATACGGCCCGCAGAGCGTCGGGCTGCTGGGTGCCGAGCAGCAGGCGGTGCCCGTTGCGCAGCGTGAGCTGCAAGCCGTAGGCGCCCGCCACGTTGTAGGCCCGGTTGGCGCCCGAGAGGCCCCGGATACCCCAGCCCCCGTACTCGCCCAGGGGAGAATACTGCCGCACCTCCGCCCGCTGCACGTCGGCCCAAGCTAGCCGCTGCCGGCTCAGCGGGAAAAACCGGTACGAAATGCCCGCGGCGTCGAGCCGGGTTTCGAGCCGGAGCAGGGCAAAAACGCCAACCGTGAGCAGCGTCGGGACGATGAGTACCACGTCGTTGACACCCGCCGGGCTGGGCAGTCGGCGCAGCCCGAGAAAGAAGCTCAGGCTGATAATGGCCGGCAGCGGCAGGGCCAGCCACCACCACGGCCGCCAGAAGTCCTGGCGCTCAACGAACAGGGGCGGTAAATTGGAAGCGGCGGCGGTGGAGCTAGCGGAATAAGCCATAAAGCGAGTAGGGATAAATCAGATTCTAATATTAGGCGTTCTTTGCAAACCCGCTCACTGCTTTATCCTGCCGCTATGCCTGCCCTTTTGCTGCCCGTTCACGGAATCATGCCCCAGTTCGGAGCCAACTGCTTTCTGGCCGATAATGCCACGCTCGTCGGGGACGTGGTGTTGGGCGCCGACTGCACCGTGTGGTTCAACGCCGTTATCCGCGGCGACGTGAACCGCATCCGCATCGGCGACAAAACCAACATCCAGGATGGGGCCGTGCTGCACTGCACCTACCAGAAGGCGGCCACTACCATTGGCTCCCGGGTCAGCATCGGCCACAAGGCCATCGTGCACGGCTGCACCGTCGAGGACGAAGTGCTTATTGGGATGGGTGCCATTGTAATGGATCAGGCCGTGGTGGGAGAGGGCTGCATTATTGCGGCCGGCGCGGTGGTACTCGAAAACACAGTTTGTGAGCCCGGCTACCTGTACGCGGGCATTCCGGCCCGCAAAATCAAGCCCGTCACGGAGGAGCAGCGCGCCAACCTGCGCCGTACCGCCGACAACTACGTGATGTACGCCGGCTGGCTGAAGCCCTGATTGCTGCCGACGCAAAAGTTAACCGGTCGGTGCGGTGCCCCGCATTTTTAGCGCACAAAAATGCCCCGCCGGAGTAGTCCGGCGAGGCTTTTTTGGAGCACAATTCGAGCCTACATATTCAGGGCTTCGTCGGCGGCGGCAGCGCGCTCCTGCGGGTTCGTGACGCGCATCTGCACCAACTCCACCACCCGGCGGGAGCGTTTGAGCACCCGGAACTCGTAGTTGTCGAGCACGGCCACGTCGCCGACTTCCGGGATGCTGCCGTAAATCACGTTCAGCAGTCCGCCCACGGTTTCGTAGTCGCCGCCCTCGGGCAGGGGGTAGGGCAAATACTCGTTGGCGTCCTGAATCGGGGTAGACGTATTGACGCGGTATTCGGTGTCCGAAATCTTTTCCACCACCGGCACCTCGTTGTCGTACTCGTCCTGAATTTCGCCGACGAGTTCCTCGATAATGTCTTCGATGGTCACGATGCCCGACACGCCGCCAAACTCATCGGAGACGATGGCAATGTGCATGTGCTTGCGCTGAAACTGGCGCAGCAGGCGGTTAATCTTCTTGGTTTCGGGTACGAAGTAAGCCGAGCGCATAATCTTCGACAGCACGATGGGCTCGTTACGACGAATGATTTGCAGCAGATCCTTCACGTAGAGAATCCCGACAATGTTGTCGATGTTGTCTTCGTAGACCGGCACCCGGGAGTAGCCCTCACTGTACACAGTTTCGAGCACCTGCTCCTGGGGCGCATTCACGTCGATGGCGGCAATTTTGGTGCGGGGCACCATAATCTGCTTCACCATCCGGTCATTGAATTGGAACACGTTCTCAATCAGCTCGTGCTCCGAGTCCTGGATTTCCCCGCTCTGTTTGCTTTGGTCGAGCAGCAGGCGCAGCTCGTCGGCGGAATGGGCCTCGGAGCCGTGCGTGACCTGCCCGCCAAACCAGCCCGCCACCAAGTTCGACAGCGAGTTGAGCAGCACGATAAACGGATAGGTAATGAAGGCGAAGGCCCGCAGGGGAATGGCAATGGCCATGCTCATGCTTTCGGGCTTTTGAATAGCCAGCACCTTGGGCGCCTGCTCCCCGAGCACAATGTGCAGCATGGTAATGAGCGTGAACGAGGTAACGAGCGCCACAGTGTGCACCGTTGCGGGAGCCAGCGTAATGTTGAACTTGGCAATGATGGCCATGACGACCTCCGCCACCACACTTTCCCCGATCCAACCCAGGGCCAGGGAGGCCAGCGTGATGCCGAGCTGGGTGGCCGAGAGGTAGTAGTTCAGATCATGGAGCATGCTCTGCACGAGCTTGGCCAGGCGGTTGCCGCTCTGCGCCTTGATGTCGATCTGAGATATGCGGACTTTGACGAATGCAAATTCGGCTGCCACGAAAAATCCGTTCAGCAAAACGAGCAGAACGGTGAGTAATATCTTTAAGGCCATAGGTGCGGAAGCTTCGGCTCGGACGGCACAGCTCCCTTTGTGTCTCAAAAGTACGGGATTTCGCCCAAGCAGTTCCGGCCGAGTTAGAAACGAGTCAGAAATAGGCGCTGCCGGCCCGCCCAGGGCCCCTGGTTCACCGGCGGGAAACTATATGTGTCATAAGTTTGTGACACTTCCTGCCGTACTTTGTTGCTTGCCAACTTTCTCATTGACCTTTCGCTGCTCCATGCGTGCTCTTTCAATAACAGGTTTGCTTGTCTTCCTCCTGCTGCTGGCCGGGGGCAGCTGGGCCCAGGTTCTGACTCCCACCAAGCTCAGCGCCTCGACCAGTAAGTCGGCGGTAAAGGTGGGGGAGGAGCTGGAGCTGGTCGTGACGGCCCGCATCGACCCGAACTGGCACCTGTACGCCACCGACTTCGACCCCGACTTGGGCCCAACGGTGTTCACGTTCAGCTTCGTGCCCAGCCCCGCCTACGAGGTAGTGGGCGCGCCCAAGTCGGTGGGGACCAAGAAAAAGTTTGACGACGTTTTTAAGGGTGACATCACCTACTTCGAGAAAACCGGCCAGATCCGCCAGCGCATCCGCGTGCTACAGCCCGGGACGCTGACTATCAAGGCCACCGCCGACTACCAGACCTGCACCGACGTGGACGGCCGCTGCGTACCCGGCTCCGACGCGCTGAGCTTCGGGCCCATCGAGGCCACTGGTACCGCCGTGGCCCCGGCGGCCAAGGCCACTGGCGCCGTAACGCCGGCCCCGGCCGACCCCGGCACGACCCCGGCCCAGGTGGCGGCCTCGCCCGCCGCTACTACTGGCCCCGCGGTGGCCGCAACTCCTATCGATACTGCTGCGGCTGCTACTACCCCGGCGGCGACCCCGGGCGCAGCTACCACGGCTGGCCCGGCTACGGCGGCCGTTGCCGCGCCGGCTATAGCAGCAGCCCCCGCCGCGCCCGAAAGCGGGGGGCTGTGGAGCTTTGGCTTCCTGGCTTTTCTCTCCGGACTAGCCGCGCTGATTACGCCCTGCGTATTTCCGATGGTGCCCATGACCGTGTCCTTTTTCACGGGTAGCTCCGACAACCGCCGCCAGGGCATCTTAAAGGCATTGGTCTACGGTCTGTCGATTATTTTGATCTACACTATCATCGGCGTAATCGTGGCCCGGCTGCTGGGTGAGGACGGGCCCAACTTCATGGCCACGCACTGGCTGCCCAACCTGATTTTCTTCGCCGTCTTCGTGGTCTTCGGCCTGTCGTTTCTGGGCTTATTCGAAATTACTCTGCCCCACGCTCTAGTCAATAAAGCTGATGCCCAGGCCGACAAAGGCGGCTGGCTGGGGGTGTTCTTCATGGCTTTCACGCTGGTGCTAGTGTCGTTTTCCTGCACCGGACCCATCGTGGCCACGGTGCTGGGGCTGGCCGCCCGGGGCCAAACTATTATGCCCGTCGTGGGCATGTTCGGCTTTTCGCTGGCCTTTGCGCTGCCCTTCACCCTGTTCGCCATTTTCCCTTCCTGGCTGAAGGGGCTGCCCCGCTCTGGCGGCTGGCTCAACACCGTGAAAGTGGTGCTGGGCTTTATTGAGCTGATGCTGGCGCTGAAATTCCTGAGTATGGCCGATTTGGCCTACCACTGGAACCTGCTGCCCCGCGACCTGTATATCGTGCTCTGGATTACGCTTTCCGGCCTGCTGGGCATGTACCTGCTGGGCAAGTACAAGCTTTCCCACGACAGCGACCTGAGCCACCTCAGCGTGGGGCGCCTGCTGATGGCCGTGCTGGCCTTCGGCTTCATGGTGTATCTGATTCCGGGCTTGTTTGGGGCCCCGCTGCCCCTGCTGGCCGGCTACCTGCCCCCGCAGAGCAACCACGACTTTTCACTGAATGGCACGGCCGCCGCGGCCGTGCCGGCCCGGAGCACGCTCTGCGAAACGCCGCGCTACGGTGAGTTTCTGGAGCTGCCCCACCAGCTGCCGGGCTACTTCGACCTGGAGCAGGCCAAGCGCTGCGCCAAAGCCCAGCACAAACCTATCTTCATCGACTTCACTGGCCACGCCTGCGTCAACTGCCGCAAGATGGAAGCCACCGTCTGGAGCGACCCGCAGGTGCTGGAGCGCCTGCGCGACAAATACGTGGTAGTGGCCCTCTACGTCGACGACAAGGCCGAGCTGCCCAAGAACGAGTGGTACACGTCGCCCCGCGACCAGCAGCTCAAAACTACCTTGGGCAAGCAGAACGCCGATTTGCAAGTCACCCGCTACGGCGTCAATGCCCAGCCCTACTACGTGCTGCTCGACCCCGAAGACCCGGCCGGTAAGCCCCTAGTAACGCCGCTGGCCTACGAGCCGTCGGTGGAGGAATTCCTGAAATTTCTGGATGCGGGCCTGCGCCAATATCAGCAGCAGGGCAGCCCGCTGGCCGTGCAAACGCCCCGGTAAGGGCGGGGGCGCAAGCAGAATATTTGCCGCAAAGAAAGCCGCCTGGTGGAACCTGGGCGGCTGAATTCACAATACTTGCCCGAAAAATGGCGTTCTTTGCGCAAAATCAGATCTGAGGGCAGACCCGTGAACGGTTTACTGAGGCAGAACGACAAGGGCACTAAAAAAGGCTGCACCCACCCAGATGCAGCCTCTTATAGAGGCGCTGTACCCACCCAGATACAGCCACTCAGCAATAAGAACGTACCCACCCAGATACGTTCCCGTTTTTCCCTCCTCACATTATCCACTCAAAGCTGTAGCAGAAGGGTTCGATTCTTCCTGGTGCGGGCAACTGGCCGTCAGGCCAGTTTTTCCGATTTACCACCTTCGCGAGAGGAAGCCGCATCTGCCAGTTTCATCATTCTACAGGAGAAGCCCAACGCCGTTTGCATCGGATTATGACAAATGTAATATTTGAGGCGTAGAAATAAAATATCTTCATTGGAACAGGGCATAAATTGCATTCTTTTTAATTTGATACGCCTATTTTTCAAATATAGGCAAACAAAGAACTAAAAAATGGCTCGTAATTACGAACTTGATGACACCGACCGGAAAATTCTGGCGCTTCTCATTGAAGATGCCAAAATCCCCTACACGGAAATAGCCCGTAAGGTGCACGTGTCGGGCGGGACGGTGCACGTGCGCATGGCCCGGCTCGAGGAACTGGGAATTGTGAAGGGAGCCACCCTGAAAATGGACTACCAGAAGCTCGGCTACGGCGTTAACGCCTTTCTGGGTATCTACCTGCTTAAGAGCTCCGTCTACAATAGCGTGGCCGAGCAGCTGCGGGAAATTCCGGAGGTGGTCAGCATTCATTTCACCACCGGCAACTACGGCGTCTTTGCCCGCCTCGTCTGCCGCGACACCCAGCACCTGCGCGACGTTCTCCACGACCGGGTGCAGCTAATCGAGGGCATTGAGCGCACCGAAACGCTCATCTCGCTCGAAGAAACGCTTAACCGCCCCATCCAGCTCCTGTAAAGCCGCTCTGCTATCCTGGCCGGCGCACCTATAGCTCAAGCTTCAAAGCATACGAAAGCCCTCCTCTGGTTGCAGAAGAGGGCTTTTGCGTGCCCGCCCCGGCGGGACTACCGCTACTTGGTGGTCCGCGTTTTGGCCGTGGTAGTGGTTTTGTTGGTTTTGTAGCGCATGTCAGCTGTGCCGTCTTTTTTGAGCGGGCCCGTCACGGTGGTGCTGGCCGAAGTCGTTTTGTTTTCCTTGTAGCGCCGGTCCGGCGTGCCATCGGCCTTGAGCTTGGCGCTGCTAGTGGTAGTGGCCGACTTGGTCATGGTGGTGCGGGCCGCAGTGGGCGGCGTGGTGACTCGGGAGCGGGTCAAGACTGCCGACTGCTGGTGAGTTGTCGTCGTGGTGGCGGCGGGGGAAGTTTGGGCCAGCGCGGCGGAGGTGAGCAGGCCGGCCAAGGACAGAATGGCAAAGAGACGTTTCATGCGCAAAAAGTGGAGTGGGGTGAGACCATGCCGCGGGCCAGGCTTTGGCCGCCAGCCTATTATACTAATGAAATATAGTATTTTTCCTGATATGAGCTTGCCCGGTTTTGGGGGAAATAGGGTAAGTATGTATCTTTCCTAGACTGACCCCACTTGCTCTAGCGCCCCATGAAAGCCTGCGTCGTTGCGTTGTCGTTGCTACTGGCTCTTGTTTCCACCGGATTCGGGCAAACCATGCCGGCTGTTTACCTCAATGCCCACGACGAGGAAACCGTACCCGACAGCGCCACTCACTACCGCCTGGTCGACCGGCAGGGGGAAAGCGGCTACGCCATGCGCGAATACTCGCTCACTGGCACGTTGCTGCTGCGCGGCACGCTCTCGTCCATTGAGCCGCCCGTGCGCAACGGCCTACTGACCTGGTATCATCCCAACGGTGCTAAGGCGGGACAGGTCCACTACCTCGACGACGAGGCCGACGGCGTGTACGTGTCGTGGTACGAGGATGGGCACGTGAGCCAGCGCGGGGAGTATGCCGATGGGCAGCGGGTAGGCCGCTGGCTGAGCGTGCACCGCAATGGCCAGAAACGCTCCCGCGGGGAGTACGTGGCCGGCCGGCAGCACGGGGAGTGGCGCTACTACTACGATACGGGCCAGCCCAGCGCCATTGAGCACCTCGACCGGGGCCGCAGCCTGAGTCTGACGTTTTTCAATGCCGACGGCTCGGCATACCACGATTTGCCCCACCGGCGGCAGCCGGCCCAGTTTCCCGGCGGCGAGGCGGCTCTGCTCCAGTACCTAGCCCGCAACACGGTGTACCCCAAGGCGGCCCGGCGCAAGAACATCACCGGCAAGGTGTACGTGTCGTACACGGTGGGGGAAGACGGCCGGGTGGGGCAGGTGCGCGTGATTCGGGGCGTGTCGGCGGAAGTGGATACCGAGGCCCGACGCGTGGTGGGCTCCCTGCCGGCGTTCCGGCCGGGCCGGGAGTACAACGTGCCCACGGCCATGACCTACACGCTGCCCATCCTGTTTGCGCCCAACTTCAAGATTTTCGGGGGTGTGAAAGCCACCCAGAGTCCGCCCACGGAGGCTTGGGCCGGCAACCCCGACGAAACCTACTAACCCGCCCCGGCGGCCCAACACTAAAAAGCCCCGTTCCAGCGCTGGAACGGGGCTTTTTAGTGTTGTCAAGCGCTATGCTTAGGCCGTAACCTGGGCGTCGAGCTTCTGGGCCAGTACGTGCTTCGGCACAGCACCCACTTGCTTGTCGACCACTTGGCCGTTCTTGAACACGAGCAGGGTCGGGATGCTGCGGATGCCGAACTTGGCGGAAGTCTGGGGGTTGGAGTCGACGTCGACTTTGCCGATAACGACGCGGCCTTCGTACTCGCCGGCCAGCTCTTCTACTACCGGGCCCACCATGCGGCAGGGGCCGCACCACTCGGCCCAGAAATCCACGAGCACGGGCTTATCAGAATTGATGATCTGGTCGAAATTAGCATCGGTGATTTCGATGGCTTTGTGTCCCATAATAGTAGGGGGTTTGTGTGTTGAGTTATCCAGCTGCTTACGAGCATTGGGGCCGCAAGGTAGCAGATTGCGAGTTCAACAAGACGCGGGCCGGAAAGTTCAAACCGACAGAGTGGCACAGCCCGGTTCTGACTCAGCGAGTTGGCGGGGACGGCGCTATTTATCCAGCACGTAGTCCAGGGTGCGGGCTTCGGCCTTGGCGCGGCTGCGGAGCTTGTAGAACACGTAGAGGTTGAAGAAGTGCATGGCCCCCAGAATCAGGATGATCGTGCCGAGCTTGATGCTGAGCGTCTCCACGGTTTGCTGGTAGCTGTGAATGTCATCTTGACTGCGCAGGTACAAGGTGGCATACCCGATGTTGATTAAGTAGAAGCCCGTCAGCAGTAGCTTGTTCACGGAATCGGCCAGGGCTTCGTTGCCGTGGAAGATGTCGATGAGGAAAGTGCGGCCGTTGGTGAACAGCGTGCGGGCCACCCAGATGGTCAGCAGCACGGAAACCAGCAGGTAGACGGCGTACACGAGCAGATAGTAGTTCATGGCGGTAAGGGGTTGGAAGGTGAAAAAAGAAATATTTAGGGGTGAGTCAGCAGGGGGTTAGGCGTGGGTCAGGGCCGCCACGGCCTGGGCGGCAGTGGGGTAGCTAAACTGGAAACCCAGCTCCAGCAGGCGCGCGGGCACCACCTTGCGGCTTTTCAGAATCAGCTCGGTTTCGGTGCGCAGCGCGAAGGCCCCGAGTTCAAGCAGCCACCGGGGCTGAGGTAGCCGCAGCCAGGGCCGGAATCGCTGGGCCAGCAGGGCGTTGAAGTCGCGGTTGGGCAGGGGCACCGGGGCGCACACGTTGAAGGCCCCGCTTTCCGTGGTTTGGAAGGCCAGAAACTCCACGGCCCGGCAGAAGTCGTCGATGTGCAGCCAGCTGACCCACTGGTCGCCGCCGCCCTGCGGGGTGCATAAGCCTAGCTTGGCTAGCTTGGTGAGCACCGGAAAGGCCCCGCCGTCGGTCCCGAGCACGATGGAAGTGCGCAGGGCCACCTTGCGGGTGCGGGGCGCCTTGGCGGCCCGGAAAGCCTCTTCCCAGGCCGTAGCCACGCGCACGGAAAATCCCCGGCCCAGCAGCCCCCGGGCCTCGGTATTGGCCGGCGCGTCGGCGCGGGTGTCGTCATATATGGTAGCGGTGGAGGAATTCAGCCAGACCAGGGGCGGGGTGTGGCACCGAGCTACGGCCTGGCCCAGTACTCGGGTGCTGTCGAGGCGGCTGGTCAGGATTTCGCGCTGGTTGGCCTCAGTGTAGCGGCAGTCGACGGAGCGGCCCGCCAGGTTGATCAGCGCCACAGCATTTTCCAGCTCCGCAGCCCAGGGCCCGAGGGTCCGGCCATCCCAGGCCACGTGATTAGGCGCCATCCGCCGGGCGCGGCTGAGCACAATAACGCGGTAGTTGAGCTGCTCGAAGTAGCGTTGCAGGTGCCGGCCCAGGAAGCTGGTGCCGCCGGCAAGAACAAACTTGGGCTGGCTGTTGGCGTGACTATGCATGATCAGAAAGTTGGAAAGGCGAGAGAAAAAGGCGGCTGCGGAGTCCATATCGAAATATTGAGCATGTTTATTTGTATAGAACTTTCAATAAAAATTGAAACATAGTAAGCAAAAAAAAGCTGCTACGAACCCGGGCGCATCAACTTCATGAAGGTGCTCAGGAACCAGTTCTCATCGGCTTTGATGAGGGTGGAGGCAGCCCGGTCGGCAAAATTGGCGAAGCTCTGGATGCTGCCGACCATCTGGTTGAAGGCCGCAATTTCCTCGGGCGAGTTGGCCGGCGCGGGCTCCACCTGGCTGATTTCGCCCAGCACCCGCATAATGGGCTCCAGTTCCCGTTTGCGGCGTTCCTTGAGAATGAGCGTGGCCACTTTGTGAATGTCCTTTTCGGCCGAGAAAAACTCCCGCCGCTCCCCGGGCCGGAGCTCCTTGCGCACGATGCCCCAGTCCATGAGGGCGCGCACATTCATGTTCACGTTGCCCCGCGAAATCTGCAACTGGTCCATGATGTCCTCAGTGCTCAGCGCCGCGGGCGACACCAGCAGCAGGGCGTGCACCTGCGCCATCGTCCGGCTTACGCCCCAGGCTGAGCCCAGGGTGCCCCAGCCTTCGGTAAATTTGCGCTTGGCTTCGTCGAGTTGCATGGTTCAAATGTAGAAGAAGATTTTAAACTTTCAATAAAAAATGAAAGTTTATTTTCGAGCTGCTGAATCTGCCTAAAAAAGAACGTCATGCTGAGCCCCGCGAAGCATCTTTACTGCAATGACAAATGAATAGCATTGCGGTAGAGATGCTTCGCGGGGCTCAGCATGACGGTTACTTTGGCAACGACAGCACGCGAGATTCCTCGGTCTCTGCTTGAAGCGCAGAATGCTCGGAATGACGTTCTATTACCTCTACCAGTCTATATCAGCTGGCAAGCGTCGATGTCCATGGCGCGCATCTGGCGGATAAACTCCTTGGGCTCGATGCGGTAGCGGCGGGAGTAGGTATCCACGGCGAGGTGCTCGTGGGGCTCGGCGAACTTGATTTCGAGCTTCTTGGAGCCCGCGCAGCCTTCCACGGCTTCCATAAAGCGGTCCATAAAGGGTTCGGTGATGGTGCGCAAATCCAGCTGCACCCGCACGCCGTTGGCCAGCTTTTCGGCCACGTTGAACAGGGGCTCCATGGTCATGATCTTAAACTCGAACTGGTCGGAGTCGCGGAAGCGCTGGGCGTACTTGCCGCGGATGAACATGGGCGGTACCTGCTCCTTGTCGTAGTTGCGGGGGTTGATGATGCTCGAAAACTTGGTGTAGTCGTCGCGGAACAGGGCCAGGTTCAGCGAGGAGTCGTAGTCTTCCACGTTGAACGAGACGAAGGGCTGGCCGGTCTTGGTGGTCTTGAAGAGCACGTTGGAAATCAGGCCGGCCACGGTCACGTCGCGGTTTTTGTAGTTCTCAATCTTATCCAGCCCGCAGGTGCAGTAGGAATCAATTTCGAGCTTGAAGTCGTCCAAGGGGTGGCCCGAGAGGTAGAAGCCCACGATTTCCTTTTCCCGGCGCAGCTTCTCGGTGGGGCTCCAGGGCTCCAGGTCCTGAATCTTGGGCATCGGGATGGCCATTTCGCCGCCCCCGCCGCCGAACAAACTCTGCTGGGCCGATTCCTTGGCCGCCTGGTGCTGCTGGCCCACCTTCATGGCCTTTTCGATGAGGTTCTGGTCGCCGCCGGGCGCTTCCAAAAACTGGCGGCGGTGGTAACGGTCGAACGAATCGAAGGCGCCGGCCTGGGCCATGCTCTCGAAGGTTTTCTTGTTCACGGCCCGCAGGTTCACGCGCCGGGCAAAGTCGAAAATGTCGGCGTAAGGCCCGTTTTTGTCGCGCTCCTGCACGATTTCCTCCACCGCGGCCTCGCCCGAACCCTTCATGGCAGCCATGCCGAAGCGAATCTGGCCCTGGGCGTTGACGTTGAACTTCAGGATGGATTCGTTCACGTCGGGGCCGAGCACGGCCACGCCCTGCTTGCGGGCTTCCTCGATGAAGAACGTGACCTTCTTGATGTCGCCCATGTTGTTGGTGAGCACGGCGGCCATGTACTCAGCGGGGTAATGGGCCTTGAGGTAGCCGGTCTGGTAGGCCACGACGGAGTAGGCGGCGGAGTGGGAGCGGTTGAAGCCGTAGGCCGCAAACTTCTCCATCACGTCGAATACCTCGTTGGCTTTCTTGGCCTTGATGCCATGCAGCTTCTCGGCGCCTTCGCAGAATTTCTCCCGCTCCAGGGCCATCTTCTTCATGTCCTTCTTACCCATGGCCCGGCGCAAGAGGTCGGCGCCGCCCAGGGAGTAGCCGGCCAGAATCTGGGCCGTCTGCATGATCTGTTCCTGGTACACCATGATGCCCTGGGAGTAGTTCAGGATGGGCTCCAGCAGCTCGTGGGGGTAGTCTACCGTCTCACGGCCGTGCTTGCGGTTGATGAAGTTCGGAATGAACTGCATCGGGCCCGGCCGGTACAGGGCGTTCATGGCAATCAGGTCCTCGATGTTGGTCGGCTTGAGGTCCTTGAGGTACATGCGCATGCCCTCGCTCTCGAACTGGAACGTGCCGATGGTGTCGCCGCGCTGGTAGAGCTCGTAGGTTTTGGGGTCGTCAATCGGAATGTCGTCGATGTCGATTTTGACGCCGTGGTTTTTCTCGATCAGGTTGATGGCATCGACGATGATGGTCAGGGTTTTCAGCCCCAGAAAGTCCATTTTGAGCATCCCCGCGCTTTCGATGACCTTGCCGTCGAACTGGGTGATGAGCAGGTCCGAGTCTTTCGACGTCGAAACCGGAATGTACTTGGTGATGTCGTCGGGCGCGATGATGACGCCGGCGGCGTGGATACCGGTGTTGCGCACCGAGCCTTCGAGCTTGCGGGCCAGGCGCAGAATCTGCCCGCGCAGGTTGTCGGGGGCCTCGTCGCGGAGGATGTAGTCGAGCTCAGGATTTTCGGCGAAGGCCTTTTCCAGGGTCGTACCCACCTGGTCGGGCACCATCTTCACCAGGTCGTTGGCAATGGGCAGGGGTAGCTCCATGGCCCGCGACACGTCCTTAATCGACGATTTGGCGGCCATGGTGCCGAAAGTGATAATCTGGGCCACCTGGGTTTTGCCGTACTTATCCACCACGTAGTCGATGACGCGCTGGCGGTTCACGTCGTCGAAGTCGATGTCGATATCGGGCATGGACACCCGCTCCGGGTTCAGGAAACGCTCGAACAGCAGCGAGTACTTAATCGGGTCGATGTTGGTGATGCCGATGCAGTAGGCCACTGCTGAGCCCGCCGCCGAGCCCCGGCCGGGCCCGATGGCCACGCCTTTGTTGCGGCCGTGGTTGATAAAGTCCTGGGTGATGAGGAAGTAGCCGGCGAAGCCCATGGTTTCAATCACGCGCAGTTCGTAGTCCAGGCGCTCCTCAATTTCCGGAGTCCGCTCCGAGTAGCGGGCTTTAGCTCCCTCGAAGGCCCCCTTGAAGGTGAGGTGGCGCAAAAAGGCGTCGGCGGTGGGGTGTTCGGGAGGCAGGGGGAAGTTGGGGAGCAGAATATCACGCTGAAGCTTGGGCGGCGTGATTTTATCCACGATTTCGTTCGTGTTGTCCACGCTTTCGGGCACGTCGGCGAACAGGGCGTTCATCTCCGCCTGGTTCTTAAAGTAGAACTGGTCGTTGGCGAAGCCGAAGCGGGCCCGGGGCCGGGGGCTCTGGGCTTCCTCGTCGATGCGCTGGAGCTGGCGGCGGATGTGGGCATCCTGTCCCGAAAGGTGGCGCAGGTTGTCGAGGTGGTCGTAGTGAACCTTGTTGTCCTGGGAAATCAGGCGGAAATACTGGGTCTGGAAGTCGCCGACCGGGATGCTGTGCTCCTCGCCGGTGTTCACGCAGAGCAGAATGTCGTGGGGCGCGAAGTCGGTCTGCTCGACGTAGTGCGAGTCGTTGGTGCAAATCACCTTCACGTTGTACTTCTTGGCCAGGCCCAGCAGCACCTGGTTCACGTCCTCCTGGCTTTTGCCGGTGCCGTCGAAGTTCATCAGCCCGTGGCGCTGAATTTCGATGTAGTAGTCGTCCTCGAACACGTCGAGCCACCACTTGAGCAGCTCCTCAGCCTGGGCCTCGCCCTGAAACAGGATGGCCTGGGGAATTTCGGCCCCGATGCAGCAGGAGGTGGCAATCAGGCCCTCGTGGTACTTAAGCAGCAGCTCCTTATCGATGCGCGGAAACTTTGAGTACACGCCCTCGATAAAGCTCATCGAGCAGAGCTTGGAGAGGTTGTGGTAGCCGGCCTGGTCCTTGGCCAGCAAGAGCTGGTGGTAACGCTTGTCCCGCTCGCCCTTTTCGCGGCTGAAGGTCTTTTTGTGGCGGTCCTCGACCATGTAGAACTCGCAGCCCACAATCGGCTTCACGTTGTACTTGTTGGCCTCGGCCACGAAGTTGAACGCCCCGAACATGTTGCCGTGGTCGGTGAGGGCTACGGCCGGCATCCCGTCGGCCTGGGCCTTCTTCATCAGGGCCGAAATGCTGGCCTGGCCATCAAGCAAAGAGTACTGGGTGTGGGAGTGCAGGTGCGAGAAGACGGGCATGGCGGAGGGGAAGGCTGAAATTCGGAATGCTGAAGTACAAATTCCCGGCCGACTACTAATGCAGCAATCAGCCTTCATAATTCAGGATTTACTAGGGTAAAGTTACCATTGGTGGCCGGGAAAGGAAAGTTGTTTAAGCGCTGGTTTTTGCGTAATCACTCTAGCCGCGCCGGGGGTAGGCCACCCGGTAAACAGACCCTTGGAATGACGGGTTTCCGGTTATCTTTGGGAATTCTAGTTTATTCTTACCCAGGTTCTAATGGCTACTTTATCTATCCGTCTGGGGGCCTTACTGCTGTGGGCCCTGCTGGCGGGGTGCGTAGATAAATACGCGCCGGACGTCATTGCCAACCCGAGCAGCTTCCTGGTCGTGGACGGCAGCATCAACGCGGCCGGCGTCACCAGCATCCGCCTCACGCGCACCGTGGCGCTGCAAAACAAGGGCGCCGCGCCGGCCGAGGCCAAGGCCAGCGTCTACATCGAGGAAGAGGGCGGGCGGCGCTACCCCTTGAACGAGGCTCAGCCCGGCACCTACCGCTCGGCCAGTCTGGCGCTGGCCACCGGCACGAAGGTGCGCCTGCGCATCCGCACGGGCCGCGAGCAGGAGTACGGCTCCGACTTTGTGGCCGTCAAAACCACCCCGCCCATCGACTCCGTGACCTGG
>NZ_SEWE01000067.1 GCF_004167665.1 Hymenobacter persicinus
TAGAAAGCAATATTTTTTTCGGGGCGGCGCCGAAAATGTCATCCGGAGCGCAGTAGTGCCGGTAAGTGGCGTTCAGGATGAGGTAAGCCGGAAGTGCCGGGCTATGCTAGAGTGGGCGCGCGACGTGGGCATTCCACTCTTGCCCAGCGACGGCCTTAAGAGGCCTCGGGTCCGAAGCTCTCGTGTTGCGACGGCCGCAGAATGTTCACGACTGTAAAGGGTTGTACCGCCCGATAGATCATGCCCCGGTGGGACTCGGAATTGAAGTACTTGTCCCAGCGAAAGTGGCGCAACTCAACGTGGTAGCGCGCGGCAATGGCCTGTAGCAAGGTTAAAGTATCCCTCGCGGAAAGCAGTAGTAGGGAAGAACCGCACGAGTTTTCAGGCGCTGGGAATACCGGATGATGTGTTAATCAATTGCTGCCCAGAGAGCAAGCCAGTGACGGGCCACACGGGTGCAGGATAAATCAGCCAAAGCAGACTAGTTGCAGTCCGTGGCGAGGCTTCAGTGAAAAAAAGGAACCTGGACCCGCCATACGCGGGCCACGGCTTTTCCCTCGTCGTCGAGAGAAGGTGAGAATGGTGGTAGGGACTGTATTACGCGCACGGCTTCCTCGTCGTAGCCCGGCCCTAAACCGTAAACCACGTGGGGGAGGGTAATGCGGCCGTCCCTTTCCAGGATAAATTCTACCTCCACAACCGCGTCCTGCGGCAGGGGCTTCGCCTGAGGCCGGGTTAGGGTCTTCATCTGGTCATGCAGCGCCACCGGCCCACCCGGGAAGGCGGGGTCAGATAGGTAAAGCTTTTCAATGTCGGGGCGGTGCTTGACTTGCACCTCGAATGAGTCGATGGCTGCGCGCTGCCAGCCGCTGCGGTCATATTCTACGGAGGATTGGCGGAAGCTCTGCATTAAGTCGTCTTGGTGGTCCGTCAAATACCAATAAATCCCTAATCCGCTAAAGGTCAGTAAGGCTCCGGCCCCGAAGCAGAGTGCTGCCAAGCGCCGGGACGGTTGGCTGACCAAGAGGAGCAACGCCATGATATCCGCAAGGAGCACAAGGGTAATAGGGTGCTCATGCGCCCAGGGCCAAGCGCTGCTGCTAGGGGCGTGGGCCGACGGGGTGTCCGATGAGAGGACAAGTATCATGAAGTAAAGTGCGAACGTAAACGCCCCGGCGAGCAAAACCAGCCCGCCCAGTCGCACGATGCGTGTCCGTCCCGTGAACCCCTCCAAGTGGCTCCATTTCCAAAATCGGGTACCCAGCAGGGCCAGAGCCAGAGGTGGCCCAAAAACAACGAGAAGTAGTCCAAGGGCGAAGCTCATAGATAAAAACCAGCTGTTGACAGGAATAAATGTCCTCCCGGTAAGAAGAGCATAGCAATGGCTAGCCGGCAGCATACCAACTGTTTTCGGAGGCTAAATTCGCCAGGCCGCCGGTTGAACCAGCGCCAAAAAGAAAAAGCCCCTTAGCGTTAAACTAAGGGGCTTTTCTTCGCATTGCTGCGGTCCGGACGGGACTCGAACCCGCGACCTCCGCCGTGACAGGGCGGCATTCTAACCAACTGAACTACCGAACCAGGGTAGCTTTAACCGCGGCCGCCGTTGTGCTTCCCGTTAAAGTGATGCAAAGGTAGGAGCCGGTTTGAGATTACACAACCGAAGCGCAGATTTTTCCCCGTAAAACGCCACCGCCGGGGCTTTCTCACTGTTTTTCAGCGCAATTAATTTTTCAAAAAATCATTCCCCGGCTGCGGTGCCACCAGTGGAGGGGTTTGCCGTACCTTTGCCTATCACCCGGACGCTGCTTATTTGCCCGTAACCTGCCATCTTAGCGGCCCGTTTTTCTCTCTGCACCTCTCCTCTGACGCATTCATTCCCTGGCAATGCTCCTCGACTTCGAACAACCGATTGCTGCCCTCGAAGGCAAACTCCGTGAAATGCAACAGCTGGCCCTCGACAGCCAGGTGGACGTATCGGAGGCCGTAACGGCCCTGGAGGCCAAAATCAAGGCCCTCAAGAAGGAAACGTACGCCAACCTCACCCGCTGGCAGCGCGTGCAGCTCTCGCGCCACCCCGAGCGCCCCTACACCCTCGACTATATAGAAGGCATGACCGATAAGTTCATCGAGCTGCACGGCGACCGGACCGTGGCCGACGACAAGGCCATGGTCGGCGGCTTTGCGGAGCTCGATGGCCGCTCGGTGATGTTTATTGGGCAGCAGAAGGGCCGCAACACCAAGCAGCGGCAGTTTCGCAACTTCGGCATGCCCAACCCCGAGGGCTACCGCAAGGCCCTGCGCCTGATGAAGCTGGCCGAGAAGTTTGGCAAGCCCATCGTCACGCTCATTGACACGCCGGGTGCCTTTCCGGGCCTGGAAGCCGAAGAGCGGGGGCAGGGCGAGGCCATTGCCCGCAACCTGAAGGAGATGTTTCTGCTCAAGGTGCCCGTCATCTGCATCATCATTGGCGAGGGTGCTTCCGGCGGCGCGCTGGGTATTGCCATCGGCGACCGGGTGCTGATGCTGGAAAATACCTGGTACTCGGTTATTTCGCCCGAGTCGTGCTCGAGCATTCTGTGGCGCAGTTGGGACTACAAGGAGCAGGCCGCCCAGGCCCTCAAGCTCACGGCCTCTGATATGCTGGCCGCCAAGCTCGTCGACGGCATCGTGAAGGAGCCGCTGGGTGGCGCCCACACGGCCCCCGACAAGATGATTGACACGCTGCGCAAAACGCTCATCAAAACCCTCGACGAGCTCGAAGCCATGCCCGCCGAAGAGCGTATCAGCCAGCGCATCGACAAGTTTTCCGCCATGGGCGTGGTGGTGGAATAGGTGTGAGCGGGGGGCTTCGGCCGTTGTCTGGTTTGTCGGCGCTGCTTTTGGCGCCGACTTCGTTCTGGCTGCAGAAACTCCCTTTTCCCTTTAACAGGTAAAATCCAACAGTCCCCAGCATGACCGTTCATACCCTCGATACCGGCCTGTTTAAGCTCGATGGCGGCGCCATGTTTGGCGTGGTGCCCAAGTCGATGTGGCAGAAGCTGAGCCCGCCCGACGCCAACAATATGTGCACCTGGGCCATGCGCTGCCTGCTCATCGAGGACGGTAACCGGCTGGTGCTGGTCGACAACGGCATCGGCGACAAGCAGGACGAGAAGTTCCGCGGCCATTTCTACCTGCACGGCGACGACTCGCTGGAAAAGTCGTTGCGCCAGCTCGGCTTCACGTCGGCCGACGTAACTGACGTCTTTCTGACCCACCTGCACTTCGACCACTGCGGGGGCTCGGTGGTGCGCACCGCCGCCGGCCAGCTCGAGCCGGCGTTTGCCAATGCTACTTACTGGAGCAACGAGGCGCACTGGGACTGGGCCGTGCACCCCAACCCGCGCGAGAAAGCCAGCTTTCTGCGCGAAAACATCCTGCCGATTCAGGAAAGCGGTCAGCTGCAGTTCGTTGCCGGTGGCCGCGTACCCGAGGCCCTGACGCCGTTCAGCGACATTGTCTTTGCCGACGGACACACCGAGAAGATGATGGTGCCGCTGCTGCCCTACAAAGGCCGCACGCTGGCTTTCATGGCCGATTTGCTGCCCTCCGTGGCTCACATTCCGCTGCCTTACGTGATGAGCTACGATGTGCGCCCCCTGGTGACGCTGACCGAGAAAGAGGAAATTCTGCGCCGGGCGGCGGCCGAAAACTGGGTGCTGGTGCTCGAGCACGACCCGCTGCACGCCTGCTGCACGGTGCAGCAAACCGAGAAGGGCGTGCGCCTGGCCGAAACGTTCCGCCTCGAAGACCTGTAACGCGCAACGCCGGGCCCGATGCAGAAAATTGGCGTAGCACTGTCGGGGGGAGGGGCGCGGGGCATTGCCCACCTGGGCGTGCTGGCCGCGCTGGACGAGCTGCAGATTCCGGTGGCGCAGCTGTCGGGGGTGAGCTCGGGCGCCATTGCCGCCACGTTTTACGCCGCCGGCTTCGCCCCGGCCGATATTCTGCGGCTGCTGACGAC
The DNA here is from genome assembly GCF_004167665.1 of Hymenobacter persicinus. Lineage (GTDB taxonomy): Bacteria > Bacteroidota > Bacteroidia > Cytophagales > Hymenobacteraceae > Hymenobacter > Hymenobacter persicinus. The sequence continues at coordinate 4,004 of NZ_SEWE01000067.1, forward strand.
TACCAACGTGGTCCGGCTGATGCGCCCGGCCTTTAGCCGCTCCGGGCTGCTGCACTTCGATGCCGTCGAGCAGCTGCTGGTGCGCCACCTGGGCCTAAATGCGTCGTTTGCCGACCTGCTGCGCCCGCTCACGCTCGTGGCCACCGACCTAGCCGCGGGCGAGTCGGTTTACTTTTCCGAAGGGCCGCTGATTCCGCCGCTGCTGGCCTCGTCGGCGGTGCCCATCGTATACCGGCCGGTGCAGTATCAGGGCCGGCAGCTCGTCGATGGCGGGGTGCTGAATAACCTGCCGGTGGAGCCTTTGCTGGAGCAGGGCCTGCGCGTGATTGGGGTGCACTGCAACCCGGTCAACCCTGGTGCGCCGGTCACCAACTTCCGCAGCCTGATTGAGCGCACCCTGCATCTGGCCATCAATGCCAATACCCTGCCGCGGCAGCAGCGCTGCGACGTGCTCATCGAGCCCCCGGCGCTGGGGCAATACCGCCCGCTGAGCTACCGCCGGGCCCCGGAGCTCTACGAAATTGGCTACGCCTATACCATGGGACTGGCCGAGCAGCTCCGGGCTCTAGTGTAGAAGCCTGGGCTTTTATCCATCCAATACGAGGGCTGAAAACGCCGGGCAGCGCGGGATTCACCACCAAAAATCCCTATTTTTAAACCCGGCAACCCGTTTTACGTTGGGCTGCTGAACGAAACTCTATGCCCAAAGCTCCCCAAACTCCCGCCTTCTGGTATCACTTTTCCCGGTTCTGGTTCTGGATAACCGGCTGGAAATTAGCCTCCGTCGTGCCCGACGGCATCACCAAGGGCATCATGATTGCCGCTCCCCACACCAGCAACTGGGACATCATGTACGCCCGCGGGGCCTTTTTCCTGATGAATCTGCCCGTGCGCTTCACCGTGAAAAAAGAGTGGGTCGACAACAAGTTCGTGGGCTGGCTGGTCCGGTCCCTGGGCGCGCTGCCCGTCGACCGGAGCCGCAACAACAGCCTAGTCGACGGCATGGTGCAGCTGCTCAACCAGAACGAGGAAATGGTGATTCTGATTACGCCCGAGGGCACGCGCAGCTACCAGCCCAAGTGGCGCAAAGGCTTCTACTTCGCGGCCATGGGCGCCAAAGTGCCGATTCTGCTGGGCTTCCTGGACTACAAAAACAAGGAAGCCGGAGTGGGGCCCGTGTTCTGGCCGACCGGCAACTACGAAGAAGACCTGGAGCACATCAAGGCCTTCTACCGCACCAAGGCCGGCAAGTATCCCGAAAAGGGCGTCCGCTAAGTTCGCCGGGCCCGTATTTCGCTTAACCAAGCCTGCTTTCCCAACTCCTTGCCCCGCTACCTGCCCATGGAAAAGGTACAGATGCTCCTGCTGATTCTGTTTGGCGTTGTGGTCTTCGTGTGGCGGCTGGTGCAGAAAGCCCGGGAAACCATGGCTCAGGAAAGCCGCACCCGGCCCGGGAATCAGGGGCCGCCCGCGCCGGGGACCTCGTTTCAGGAGCTGCTCAAGCAGATGCAGGCCCAGAACGCCGCCCGCTCCGCTGACCCCACCGCCACCGTGCCCGCCCCGGCAGCTCGGAAGCCCCGCCAAGCCAAGCCCTTGGCCGCGCCCACCCCGCCCGTGGAGCGCCCCGCGCCCCGCCGCCCCGCCACCCCGCGGGCCCCGTTGCAGACAACTCCCGAAGCCCCCAACGCCGTGCAGCGCCGCGTGGCGGATATGCTGCGCAACCCGGCGGACGTGCGGGCGGCCTTCGTGCTCAGCGAGATTCTGCAGCGCAAGTTTTAGCGCACCGGAATTGATTACCACAGAAAAAGGCCCGGGAAAGCTCCCGGGCCTTTTCCTGTGAACGTTCTGACGGGCGCAACCCGCCGGCTAATCCTGGGTGAGGGCGTAGCTGAGCAAGTTGGCGCCCATGCGCAGGGCCGCCTCGTGGACGGCCGGAGTGTCTTCGGGGTAGGTGCCCAGATCTTCCCAGCCGTTGCCCAGGTCGCACTCGAAGCTGTAGAAGCACACCAGGCGGCCCCGGTAGAGCAGGCCGAAGCCCTGGGGACGCTTGCCGTCGTGTTCGTGCACCTTGGGCAGGCCCTTAGGGAAGGCAAACTTCTGGTGGTAGATGGGATGGGAGTAGGGCAGCTCCACAAATTCGAGCTCGGGAAACACCTTTTTCATTTCCGGGCGGATGAACTTGTCGAGGCCGTAGTTGTCGTCGATGTGCAGAAAGCCGCCGCCGACGAGGTAGCGACGCAGGTTTTTGGCTTCCGCGTCGGTAAAGCTCACATTGCCGTGGCCGGTCATGTGCACGAAGGGGTAGGTGAAGAGCTCAGGCGAATCCAGCTCCACGGTGGCCTCGTCGGGGGCAATGTTGGTTTTGAGCACCTGATTGCTGAAGCGGATCAGGTTGGGCAGGCTGGTTTTGTTGGCGTACCAGTCGCCGCCCCCACCGTAGTGCAGCTTGGCAATGCGGAAGCTGTAAGTGGGCGCGGCCGCCGTCAACGACAGCAGGAGTAAGGCAGAAAGCAGCAGGTGTTTGAGCATACGCGGAGGAAAGACACGGCTAACAGACTACAAAGTAACGCCGAGGTGGCAAAGTTCAGTGTCGGCCGCCTGAGTTGGACGAGGAATAGCTTGCGCGGCCGTGGCTGATTCGCGTAGTTGCTGCCTCTTTGTCTTGCTCCATGCACCTTCGTCGCCTCGCCCTGTACGCTCTGCTTTGCCTCATCAGCTGGGGGCTGGCCCACTCCGCCTTCGTAGTGGTTGATGGCCTGACCGGCTCTCGGGAGTCGGCCGATGCCGCCGTGGTTCTGGGCAACACCGTGAACCGGGACGGTACCTTGTCGGAGCGGCTGCGGCAGCGCGTGGCTTGCGGGCTGCGCTTGTACCAGGCTGGGCGGGTGAAGACGCTCATTGTCAGCGGCGGGCTGGGCCGGGAGGGCTTCTACGAAGGCAGCAAGATGCGGGACTACCTGCGCCAGCAGGGCGTGCCCGACTCGGCCATTGTGGTCGACAACTACGGCGACGACACCCGCCAGACCGTAGTCAATACCCTGCCCATTCTCGATTCCCTGCACGCCCGGCGCCTACTGGTTGTCTCGCAGTACTACCACCTGACGCGCACCAAGATGTTGTTTCGCCGGGCGGGGTGGCCGCCGGTGGGCAGCGTGAGCCCAGTCTACTTTGAGCTACGCGACCTGTATTCGCTTGCTCGCGAGTTCCCGGCTTACTACCAGCAGCTGCTGGCCGAGTAAACAGCTAGTCGGTAGGGGGCGGAAAAAGTTGCTTGTGCCGCGGCGTGCGGCATTCGGCCTACGCTACCTTATTAATAAAGAGCAGATATGATAACGGGCAAGGATTTACTGGACCGGCATCGACGCCCGCTTTTTCTTCAATCAGGTTGACATTTTCGAATTGCCCAGCGCCTATAAGGACGCCGAGGAAGTGAAGCAGCAGATCATGGAGTTCGAGCTAGCCACCATCGTCGACGAAATCCGGTCTTACGGCTACCTGATGGCCGGCGACTGGGAGCAGCATGTGCCCTGGCGCAGGAAAAAGCAGGCCAAGCAAGCCGCCCGCCTGGCTGCCCAGGACGAGCAGTCCGACAACTCGGCGCTGGTGGAGGAATAAGCAGGTGGCTACTCCCGGGCAATATGGACGGTGAATATTGCTGCCAGCGCCGCCGTTTCGGTTCGCAGCCGGGAAGCGCCCAGCGTCACGGGCCGGATGCCGCGGGCCCGGGCCGCCTCGATTTCCTGGGGCGTGAAGTCGCCTTCGGGGCCAATAAGCACGCAGCAGCCCGCGCCGGCTGCCGCCACATGGGAGAGGGCCGTCCGTTCCCCTTCTTCCAGGTGGGCAATAAACGTGGTTTCGGGGGCTACGGTGGGCAGAAAAGCGTTGAAGTCGGTGAGCTCATCAACCTGGGGCAGCCAGGCTTGGCCCGACTGCTTCAGGGCGCTGACGGCAATTTTCTCCAGGCGCTCCAGCTTCAGCTCCCGGCGCTCCGAACGGGCTCCGCGCAAAAAACTAATTCGGTCGACGCCCACTTCCACCGCCTTCTCCACGAGCCACTCCATCCGGTCCAGGTTTTTGGTGGGGGCCACGGCTCGGTGCACAAAGTAGGGGCGGCGCGGGACCTGCTGCTCGGTGGTGATGCGCAGCTGGCAGCGTTTGGGGTTGGCCTCGGCCACCTCGGCCCCGTACACGCCCCCGCGGCCATTGACCAGCACTACCGCGTCGCCGGGCGTGAGGCGCAGCACGCGCACGGCGTGCTTGCTTTCGTCTTCGGGCAGGGTGTAGGCAGAGCCTGCTAAGTCGGGGGCGAAGAAGGTGTGGGGCATGGGGCAAAGTTCGGATAATGGAAACTATGTTTGACGAGAAAGCCAAGACGAATTCCTGGCTGACGCACACTTCCCAGAGTTCGCAAGAACCGAATAAAAGAATGGACGATAACTCCCTGCGGGATACTGCCCGGTTCTGGCTCAATCAGCGGTTCAGCTATATCCAAACCTATTCTTTCAATCGAGGGCCGAAGCTGGCGGCTTTCAATCAGGCCGCCAAACAGCGGTTTTCCGCCGTGCGCCAAGAATTGCTGACTGCTCCGTCCGCCCGTCTGCCGGCAATGCGCGAAAATCTCCGCTGCCTGGAGCGCGGGTGGGATTTGACATCCTTGCTGCTGACGGAAGGAGAAAATGCCTACCACATCACTGCTTCCCCGGTGGCCATAATTACGGCCGACTCCTTGGACGCGGAACGGCTGGCCGCCATTCTGGCCACGCCGGTTTGTCATCAATTCGACTGGATGTGCGGGCCGGTCTACCGGGATGCCCTGGCTTTCTACGACGCGCAAGGTAGGCTAAGGGCCGTGTTGAACATTTGTTTTGGGTGCGACAAAATGCTCACGGACCAGCAGCAGGAAATAGCCGCCGACTCCAGTACCTACCAACGGCTAAAACAGCTGCTTATCGAGCTGGGCCACGTTATCGACGACAAATACCAGTAAGCAAAAAGCCCCGCCGGCCGAGGCCAGCGGGGCTTTTTCAAACGCTAATCCGAATACTTAGGCTACTACGGCGGCCGTTTTGGGGGCGCCGGCCAGGATGTCCTCGTTGGCGTAGTCAGCGTACTTCTGGAAGTTCGCCACGAACTTGTCGGCCAGGGCCGAGGCAGTTTTGTCGTAGGCTTCCTTGTCGGCCCAGGTGTTGCGCGGATCCAGGATTTCGGTAGGCACGCCGGGCACCGAGGCGGGCACTGCCACGCCGAAGATGGGGTGCTTGGTGAAGGTCACGTCGTTGAGCTTGCCTTCCAGGGCGGCCGTAATCATGGCCCGGGTGTAGCCCAGCTTCATGCGCGAGCCCACGCCGTAGGCGCCGCCGCTCCAGCCCGTGTTGATCAGCCACACGTTCACGTCGGGATGCTCGTCCATTTTCTGGCCCAGCATTTCGGCGTACTTGGTGGGGTGCAGGGGCAGGAATACGGCGCCAAAGCAGGCCGAGAAAGTCGTCTGCGGCTCGGTCACGCCCATTTCCGTACCCGCAACTTTCGCCGTGTAGCCGCTCATGAAGTGGTACATGGCGTGGCTCTTGTCGAGCTTGCTGATGGGAGGCAGCACGCCGAAAGCATCGGCCGTGAGGAAGAAGATGTTCTTGGGCGAGTCAGCCACCGACGGCTCAATGGCGTTGTCGATGAAGTTGATCGGATAGGCCGTGCGGGTGTTTTCGGTCACGCTCTTGTTGGCGTAATCCACGGTGTGGGTGCCGGGCACGAAGCGCGTGTTTTCCACGATGGAGCCGAAGCGGATGGCGTCCCAGATCTGGGGCTCCTTCTCGCGGCTCAGATCGATAACCTTGGCGTAGCAGCCCCCTTCGAAGTTGAAGATGCCCGCGTCCGGGGTCCAGCCGTGCTCGTCGTCGCCGATCAGGCCGCGGTTCGGGTCCGCCGACAGCGTCGTTTTGCCCGTGCCCGAGAGGCCGAAGAATACCGCCGTGTCGCCGTCCTTGCCCACGTTGGCCGAGCAGTGCATGCTGAGCGTGTTGTGCTCGTGGGGCAGCAGGTAGTTGAGCACGCCAAAGATGCCTTTCTTCATCTCGCCGGCGTAGCCCGTGCCGCCAATCAGAATCATCTTCTTGGTGAAGTTGAGAATGGCGAAGTTCTTCTGGCGGGTGCCGTCCACGGCCGGATCAGCCTCAAAGCCGGGGGCGCAGATGATGCTGAAGTCGGGCGTCCAGCTAGTGTCAGCGCCTTCGGCAGGGCGCAGGAACATGTTGTAGCAGAATAGGTTGTGCCAGGCCTGCTCGTTCACGATGCGCAGCTTGAGCTGGTAATCGGGGTTGGCGCCGGCGTAGGCTTCGCGCACGTAGAGCTCCTTGTCGGCCAAGTACTGCACCATCTTGGCGTGCAGCTGGTCGAACTTGTCGGTGTCAAACGGGATGTTGATGTCGCCCCACCACACCGAGTCGGCGGTGTTGGCATCCTTCACCACGAAGCGGTCCTTGGGGGAGCGACCGGTGAAAGCGCCGGTGTCGGCCATCAAAGCGCCCGTGTCAGTGAGCGTGCCCTCGCCGCGGCGCAGGGCTTCTTCCACCAGAGCGGCGGGCGGGAGGTTTAGGTGAACCTGGGCAGCGGAGGTGAAACCCAGCGGCGCGAGGCGGTCGAGGGCGTTGGCGGCGGTGTTCTGCATGGGCCGAAAACGGGAAAAATTAGGGTGGGAAGAAGGGGACTCAGTACACAAAATTAGTCAAAAAACCCATCCGCCCGCAGAAGGGGCCAATAAAGCCCCGGATTATCGCGAAAATTCGCTGACCGGTGCTGGCTTTCGGGGCAGACTCGGGCCCGCGGTTACCAATTGCGAAAGTTTTGTAGTTTTACCAACCACCCGCGCGGTTGCAGCCCGTGGTCCTTTCCCCACTTTCTCACCTCATTTCTTTTTCATGCAAACGACCTCCGCTGTGCAGGAGCAGCCGCCACTGGCTACCTCTACCAGCCATCCTAAGGGCCTGTACGTGCTCTTTGCCACCGAGATGTGGGAGCGGTTCAGCTACTACGGTATGCGCGCCCTGCTCTCACTGTACATGCTCAAGGCTCTCCTTATGAACAAGGAGATGTCGTCGCTGATCTACGGCAACTACACTTCCCTAGTCTACCTGACACCCCTGTTGGGTGGTTACATGGCCGACCGTTACTGGGGCAACCGCCGCTCTATTCTGGTGGGCGGATTGCTGATGGCCGCCGGTCAATTTGCCCTGTTTTTCTCCGCCTCCATGTACCAGGCTGGCCAGACGGCCGTGCCATCCGCGCAGCTGCTGCTATTCTTCCTGGGCCTGGGCTGCCTGATTTTTGGCAACGGCTTCTTCAAGCCCAACATCTCCTCGATGGTGGGCTCGCTCTACCCGAAAGGCGACTCCCGCATCGACGCGGCCTACACCATCTTCTACATGGGCATCAACCTGGGCGCGTTTTTCTCGCCCCTGGTCTGCGGCACGCTCGGCGATACGGGCAACCCGGCCGACTTCAAGTGGGGCTTCCTGGCCGCCGGTATCGGCATGCTGGTGGGCAGCCTCACCTTTGAGATGCTCAAGCATAAGTACGTGGTGACGGCCGAAGGCGCCCCGCTGGGCGCCAAGCCCGAGCGCACCGTGGACGCTTCGCCCGTGGTGCCGGTGCAGACCGACGGCCCCGTGCGTTCCGAAACCATTGCTCAGCCCGCCAAGAGCTTCGCCAGCAAGCTGCCCATGCTCATCGGCCTGTTTGCCGTGGTGTACGCCGCCATTGCCTGGCTCATGAACAAGGACTGGATCGGCGCCCTGGTGTTCTCGGCCATGATTGTGGCCCCCGTCACCATCCTGACCGACCCCACGCTGACCTCCCGCGAAAAGCAGAAGATTTACGTGATTTTCATCCTGAGCTTCTTCGTTATCTTCTTCTGGGGCACGTTTGAGCAGGCCGGCGCTTCGCTCACGTTCTTCGCCGACGAGCAGACTGACCGGAACCTGGGCTCCTACGTGGTGCCAGCTTCCTACTTTCAGTCGGCCAACGCGCTGTTTATCATCGTGTTTGCTCCCATCTTCGCCGTCATGTGGACCTGGATGGGCAAGCGGGGCACCGAGCCTTCGTCGCCGCTGAAAATGGCTATCAGCCTGATGCTGATGGCCGTGGGCTACCTCATCATTGCCTTCGGCGTGAAAGGCGTAGACGCCAACACCAAGGTGAGCATGTTCTGGCTGATTACGATGTACATGGTCCACACCTTCGCCGAGCTGTGCTTGTCGCCGATTGGCTTGGCCCTGGTGAATAAGCTGGCTCCAGCCCGCTTCGCTTCCCTGCTGATGGCCGTGTGGTTCTTGGCTACGGCCGCCGGCAACAAGCTGGCCGGCGTGCTGTCGGGTTTGTATCCTCCCGGCCCCGGGGAGTTTGCCAAGGCTTCGAAGGAAGGCATCGACCTGCCCGGCATCCTGAACGGCACTTCCCAGGCTACAGCCGACGTATCGGCCAAGCTGACCCAACTGGAGCTGGCGGCCCACTGGCCTTCATTCCTGGGCTTCCAGATTACCAGCCTCTACGACTTCTTCATGATCTTTGTGGGAATGTCGGCCGTGGCTTCGGTTATTCTGTTCGTCATCTACAAAAAGCTCAACACGATGATGGCCGAGCCGGTAACGGCCGCCTAGGTTCTGCAGGACCCATAAAAAGCCCCGCTGGAATTTTCCGGCGGGGCTTTTTGCGTTATAGCGGGTACCTTCACCCGATAATTCACCCGATAAGCGGGCGCCTTGCCCGGCTGTTGCAGTAAAAAAGCTGTTGCCCAAGACCCACGATGTCGGACCGTGTGCATACCTGGTTGATTATCGGCACCAGCTTGCTGGTGCTTTTAGGCGGTTTAGGCATGCTTGACGTTCAGGTTAGCCTGAAATACGAAATTGGCGACGACCCTTGCCGGTCAGTGGTATCGGGCCGCGACCTGTGCGCGGCGTACGAACACGCGAAGTGGCTGACCTGGATTGCGCTGGGTGTGGTGCTGGCCCTTATCGGCTGCAGCCACCAGCTTGTCCGCAACAAGTAGGCTCTGAAAATACTGCACGAAAAAGCCCCGCCGGACCGAAGTCCAGCGGGGCTTTTTTTACGTGCAGCCAGGGGCTGGGAGCTGATTACATCATGCCGCCCATGCCACCCATGCCGGGGGCACCACCGCCGTGGCCGCCGTCTTTGTCAGCCTCGGGCTCGTCGGAAATGACGCACTCCGTGGTCAGCAGCAGGCCGGCAATAGAAGCGGCGTTTTCCAGGGCCAGGCGGGTCACCTTCGTGGGGTCGATGATACCGGCGGCCATCAGGTTCTCGTAGCGGTCCTCACGGGCGTTGTAGCCGAAGTCACCTTTGCCTTCGCGCACCTTCTGCACCACGACCGAGCCTTCACCACCGGCGTTGGCCACGATGGTGCGCAGGGGAGCCTCAATGGCCGTGCGGATAATGTTCACGCCGGTACGCTCGTCACCGTTGGCGGTGTCCACGCCTTCCAGGGCTTCCAGGGCGCGCACCAAAGCGACGCCGCCGCCGGGTACCACGCCTTCCTCAACGGCGGCGCGGGTGGCGTGCAGGGCATCGTCTACGCGGTCCTTCTTCTCTTTCATCTCAACCTCCGTGGAAGCACCGATGTAGAGAATGGCCACGCCGCCGCTCAGCTTGGCCAGGCGCTCCTGCAGCTTCTCCTTGTCGTAGTCCGAGGTGGTAGTGCCGATTTGGGCCTTGATTTCGTTGATGCGGGCGGTAATGGTGTCTTTCTCACCCTTGCCGTTCACGATGGTCGTGTTGTCCTTGTCGATGATGATTTTCTCGGCCGTGCCCAGGTATTCCAGCGTGGCAGAGTCGAGCTTGTAGCCGCGCTCCTCCGAAATCACCGTACCGCCGGTCAGCACCGCAATGTCCTCGAGCATCGCCTTGCGACGGTCGCCGAAGCCGGGAGCCTTCACGGCGGCAATTTTCAGCGAGCCGCGCAGCTTGTTGACCACCAGCGTGGCCAGAGCCTCGCCGTCCACGTCTTCCGACACGATAACCAGGGGCTTGCCGGTCTGCACAACCTGCTCGAGCACGGGCAGCAGCTCCTTCATGGTGCTCACCTTCTTGTCGTAGATCAGGATGAAGGGGTTTTCGAGCTCAACCTCCATTTTCTCGGGGTTGGTCACGAAGTAGGGGGACAGGTAGCCGCGGTCGAACTGCATGCCTTCCACCGTTTTTACTTCGGTTTCAGTGCCGCGGGCTTCTTCCACGGTGATAACGCCTTCCTTGCCCACTTTATCCATGGCATCGGCAATCATTTTGCCGATTTCCGAGTCGTTGTTGGCCGAGATGGTGCCTACTTGGGCAATTTCCGAGGAGTTCTCAATCTTCTTGGACTGGGCTTTCAGGTTCTCGACCACGGCCTTCACGGCCTTGTCGATGCCGCGCTTCAGGTCCATGGGGTTGGCACCGGCGGCTACGTTCTTGGAGCCGGCGGTGTAGATAGCCTGGGCCAGTACGGTAGCGGTAGTGGTGCCGTCACCGGCCTGGTCGGCGGTTTTGGAAGCCACTTCCTTCACGAGCTGGGCGCCCATGTTTTCCACCGGGTCGCTCAGTTCAATTTCTTTGGCGACCGTCACACCATCCTTGGTGATGGTCGGAGCGCCGAATTTCTTGTCGATAACCACGTTGCGGCCTTTGGGGCCCAGGGTTACTTTCACGGCATTCGCCAGTTTGTCTACGCCGCGCTTCAGCTTGTCGCGGCCGTCGGTATCGAATTGGATGTTCTTAGCCATCTTATTGAATCAGGAAATGAAATCGAAAGGAAAAAGGGGCA
>NZ_SEWE01000068.1 GCF_004167665.1 Hymenobacter persicinus
CCCGCGCCGCTGCCGCTGAAGCTGCCGGCGGTGATAGTGCCGTTGGTCACCGTCACGTCCGTGTCCGTGAAGCTGCTGCCCACGCTCTGCGAGAAGTCCACCGCGAAGGGAATCGGGGTGGTGGTGGTCGTGCCGCCCGAGGCGGCGGCCGCGGAGCTGACGGTGGCCGTCAGGGCCGGGGCCGTCACGCTGAACGAAGCCGAGGTGAAGGGTCCGTACGCCGGGGTTTGACCGGTCTGAATGCTGCCCACGAACACGTTGTTGACGAACACGTTCAGCCGCTGGTCGACCGCGGTGTAGTAGCGCTGGGCCATCTGGAAGTTTACTTGGTAGCTGCCCGTGGGCACGGCCAGGTTTTGCGAGAGGCTGGCGTTGTTGTTGCCGGCGCTCTGTATCAGGGCCACCGCGTCGCCGTTCGGCGGCAGGGGCTGGGGCTGGCCGGAGACTTGGGAGTCGAAGGGGCTGCCGTAGCGCGCCACACCGGCCGAGCCGGTGAAGCTCCAGGGTGCGGCTACTACGCCGTCGGCCGTCTTCTTGAAGCCGCTAGCCGGTACGTTGTTGGTTTCAAAGCTGCCGTTTTGCAGGCCGTTGGGCACCACCGTGCTGGTGCCGCTTTGCAGCACCTGCACCACGTCCACGAAGGCCGTCACGTCGCCGTTGCCGCTGGCGCTGCCCGCCGCCTGAATGCGCAGGGTGGGCGCGGCCGGGAAGCTCTTGGTGATGGTGTACTCCTCGCCCGCCGTGTAGGGCACGTTCGTAATCGTGGGCGTGGTGCCCGTGCTGTTGGATACGTCCAGGCGCAGGGTACTGGTGCTGCTGCTGCTACCCGTGTTCACCACCACGGTATAGGTCGTGCCCGAGCCACTCACGCTGAACACCGACGCGCCGCTGATGCTCCCGTTCGTGACGGTAGGCGTGAAGTTGCCGGGCGCCAAGCCCGCCACGCTGCCCGAGAACACCACTTGGTAACGCACCTGGGCCGTGGCCGTGGGCGAAGGGTCCAGGCGCGTGACCGAGACGACGGTTACGCTCTGGTTAATGGTGTAGGTCTGGCCGCCGGTGAAGCCGCCGCTCAGGGCGTTGCCGGCGGCGTCGGTGATGCCCGAGCCGCTGCTCTTCACGTCGATGCGCCCGGTGCCGTTGCCGTTCACGCTGTTCACCGTCACGTCGTATTGCGTGCCGCCGCTGCCGCTCACCGAGGCCACGCTGGCGATGGTGCCGGTGGTGCCGCCGGTGGTCGTGAACGTGAAGCTGCTGGTGGTTACGCCCACCACGGCTTCGCTCAAGGTCACGCGGTACGTCAACGAGGTGGCAGCGGTGGGATTGGCCGCCGGGCTCTGGCGGTTGCTGCTGCTTACCGTCGGAGCCGTCTTGTCGATGGTGTACGTTTCGCCCGCAAACGGCAGCGTGGTTGAAATGCCGGACGAAAGGCCCGTATCGTTGGCCAGGTTTAAGGTGAGGGTGCCGTTGCCCGCAATTCCGGTAATCGGCACCGTCCAGGTATTGCCCGCGCCGGCTACCGGCGTGCCCACCGTGCCGCTCGCGGTGCCCGTAGGCGTAAGCGTGAAGTTGGCCGCCGTCAGGCCCGTTACCGCCGCCCCAAAGGTCACGGTGTAGTTCACCGCGGCAGCGTTGGTGGGGTTGGCGCTGGCCCGCACGATGGAATTGACCGTAGTGGTCGGCGTGCCCGTCACCTGAATCAGGTCGAAGGCAAACTGGGCGCGGCCATCGTCGGCAATCAACTCCAGCTTGAAATCAACCAACTGCCCGTTGGCATCGGCCGGAAGGTCAAAAGCAAAGTTGGTGAGGGCGGGCGTGAGCGTGGCCGTACCGGCCGGCAAGGTGGGCAGGTTGGCCAGGTCCTGGGTTCGGTCCTGCCGCATGTCGGCGGTACCGTTGATGACCGTGGTGTTGCCGCGGAACGAGCCAAACAGCTTCCAGGTGCCGCTGCTGCCGCCCGTGCGGTAATACATTTTAAACGAGTCGCTGGCCTGCCAGGCGGCGGTGCTGCCCGACGAAGCCCCCAGCCGAATCTGAAAGCGCAGGTTGGCGTAGCGGGTCGCGTCTACCTGCTGGGTTTCGAGCCGGCCCACCTGCGACGGATTGTACCGGATGTCGGAGGGATTCACCCCGTACCAGTAGGAGGTGTTGCTGATGTTGCTGAAGGTCACGGCCCCCGCGGCGTACGGATTGGCGCTGGTGCGCGTAAACGCAAAGCCGGTGTTGTTGGCGTCGCCCGCAAACGTGTTCGAGCCGTAGCGCGCCCCCTCGCCGTCGGTGGTAAAGTCTTCGGTGTAGGGCAACGACGCCGGGCCGCTCAACACGGCTTTCACCAGCACGTTGCGTATCACGGCCGAGCTGGTCGAACTCCCGGTGCTCACCACAAACTGGACGATGCGGTTGCCGCCGCGGGCCGTGCTGCCGTTGGTGTTCACGTACCGTACCGATTGCAGAATGGTCTGGTAATTCGCCTCGGCCGACGACCCCGTGAAGGTCAGCGTGCGGGTCAGGTTGTCGTAGTTGCCGCTGATGTTGGAATTGGCAATGCCCGTGAACGTGAGCTGGTCATCGTTCGAAATCACGCTGCTGGTCATGGACACCGTGGCCCCCGTCAGGTTGGTGCCGGCGGGGTTGTTGGCCTGAATGGTGGTGGTTATCAGCGTGGCCGGGTCGCCTTCGGTGTAGTTGATGACGGTGCCGCTCTGGGCATCGGTCAGGGTGGGCGCCTGCACGGTGGTGGGCGTGCCCATCACCCGAATATTATCAAACGCCAGCTCCTGCGAGGTGCCGCTCTGGTCGGCCACCACGCGCACAATCAGCGAAGCCGGCGACCCCACCACGTTGAAGGTAAAATCCTTCATCTGGTAGTTCAGCGTGGGCGAGGTTTCCGTCAGCACCTCCCCGTTCAGGTCAACGTCCTGCTCCAGGAAGCCGTTGCTGCCGTTGTTGTTATTGCCCATGAATCGACCGATGGGAATGTAATTGGCGCCGCCATCGGTCGAGTATTGAATCTCAATTTTATCGGTCACGCCGAACGTGCCGCCGGTTGGGGTGGCGGCGGCGCCGCTTTGGGCAATGGAGCCGGGGCCGCGCGGGTCGGCCAGCGCCACCGTCACCTTAATGGCCGTGTAGCCGCTCGCATTCACGGCGTTTAGCTGCACATAGCCCGGGTCGCGAACGGGGGTGCCCGTGTTGCTGGTGCCCCGAATGCCTTCCCCAATCCAGAAATTACCCACGTAGTCCGCCGTACCGGCGGCGTTTTTAATGGTAACCGGGTCCGAGGCGTTGCCCAAGGAATAATTCGACGGCAGGTTCGGGTTCTGCGCCGGGTTGGTGGTGGTGATGGTAAAGTATTGGTTGTTGAGAATCGAACCCGACATCGAACTCCGCAGGTCAAACGTGTTCGAGGTGTAGTTGACGGCCTCCCCAGTTTCAAACGACTGGCTCTGGATGAGCGTCTGCGCCCAAAGGGCTGGACTTGGGCCCAGCAGCAAAGCCAGCCACAGCAGTAGAGTTATTTTCATAATCAAGGGACTGGTTTTCAAAGAAAAAGATCGGGCAGGGGTCTGGGTACGGAACCGGGCACCCAAGCCCGGGGTAAGGACCAACAGCAGCAAGAAGCCGCGTAATAGTTTTTGCATGAACTATGGTTCTTTTGACGGGATAAGCAGGGTAACGGACCAGCTAAGCCCTAGTAGTAGGCAAGTCAGGTAGTGACACAGCCGGGGGAAGCTCGGTCGGCGCGCCAACTGAGAGCAGAATGCTGAGCCGGGGATAATAGCAGAGGAGACTAGCCGCCGATAAAGTCAAGCAGCGAGAAAAGCGGAATAAAGCCCAGGGTGCTGTCTGGGTATAGTACCCTGCAAATCTAGTTTAAATTCAGGAAGATATCTCATAGAGTAGGATAATAATAAGCTAAAACGTTGTTCTGCTCCGGCTAAACCGCCCTTAGCGGCCTACCGGCGTTGTTTGGCCCGGTAGGGACGGCTCATGGGCAGCCGACCTTCGCGCATAGCAAAGAAGCCCCGGCGGGAGCACCCGCCGCACGACGGGTACCCCCGCCGGGGCCTCTTTGCTATGCGCGGCGCTGCTGAAGCTACCGGGCTACCGGCGGCTGGCTATTGGCTTTCAAGCCCACATTGAGCTTGCTGTGCTTGTAGCCGTAGTTGAAGTACAAAGCCAGGCCGATGATCAGCCAGCCGAAAAACAGCAGCCAATTGTTGATGCCCAGTTGGGTCATCAGGTAGAGGTTGGTGAGCAGGCCCAGCGTGGGCAGCAAGGACAGGTTGCGGCGGAAGGAGGCCACGCTCAGGTAGATGCAGAAGCCGAAAAATACCAGCATCGGGATGTAGTGACGGAAGGCTTCGTAGCCGCCCGCGCCGCCCACGGCCCGGCCCATTTCGCGCACGGCCTCGCCGTTGTAGGCAAACAGCAGCCCAATGCCGAGCAACATAATCAGGGGCACCAGAAACTTACCGTTGATGTAGGGCACCTTGAAGCGGGCCTCGGAAGTGCCGTGCGGGTCGATAACCAGAATGCCGCCGCAGACCAGGGCAAAGGCAAACAGCGTCCCGATGGAGGTCAGGTCAATAACCAGGTCCATGTTCAGAAACAAAGCCGGAATTCCCACAAACAGGCCCGTGACGATGGTGCTGAACGAAGGCGTGTGAAACTTGGGGTGCACCTTGCCGAAGATGGGGGGCAGCAGTCCGTCGCGGCTCATGCTCATCCAGATGCGGGGCTGGCCAATCTGAAATACGAGCAGCACCGAAGTCATGGCAAACACGGCCGACACGGCCACGATGCCCGCCAGCTGGGGCAGGCCCACTTTCTGGAACACGAAAGCCAGCGGGTCGCCCACGCCCAGCTCCTTGTAGCTCACCATGCCGGTGAGCACCAGCGTGATGATGACGTAGAGCACGGTGCAGATGATCAGGGCGTAAATCATGGCCCGGGGCAGGTCGCGCTGGGGGTTTTTGCACTCCTCGGCGGTGGTGCTGATGGCGTCGAAGCCGATGTAGGCGAAGAACACGGCCGAGACGCCCTTGAGCACGCCGGCCACGCCGTTGGGCGCAAATGGGGTCCAGTTGTCGGCCTTAACGTAGAACACGCCCACGGCAATAACCACGGCCACCACAATCAGCTTAAGCAGCACCAGCAGGTTCGAAGCCGTCTTCGACTCCTTGATGCCCACGTACACGACGGCCGTGATGAGCACCGTAATCAGGAAGGCGGGCAGGTCGCAGACCAGGCGGAAGTCGCCGAACAGAACCGGAGCGGCGTTCCAGGCTTTGTAGGCTTCCATCGTGGACGGGGCCACGTCGGCCAGGGGCTGGCCGGCCAGCATTAGGCCCAGCACCTCATTGTAGCCCTTGTAGGCGCTTTGGGTACCCATTGTGAGCCAGATCGGAACATGAATCCCGACGCCGTCGAGCAGGCCGGTGAAGTAGTCCGACCAGCTGATGGCCACCACGATGTTGCCCACGGCATATTCCATGATGAGGGCCCAGCCGATAATCCAGGCCGTGAGCTCCCCGAAGGAGGCGTAGGCGTAGGTGTAGGCCGAGCCGCTGATGGGAATGGTGGCGGCAAACTGGGCGTAGCACAGGGCCGAAAAGGCGCAGGCAATGGCGGTGAAAATAAACAGCAGCGACACGGCCGGGCCGCCGTCGTGGGAGGCGTTGCCGATGGTGCTGAAGATGCCGGCCCCGATAACGGCCGCAATGCCCAGGGCCGTCAGGTCGCGGACGGACAGGTTGCGGGTCAGGCCGCCGGAAGCGTGCAGGTCGGCGTCGGCGGGTGGGTTTTGCAGAATAGCGCCGATATCCTTGCGGCGAAACAGACTGTTGAAAGAACTCATTCGGGTTGTGAGAGGGGGCGAGAGGAATTAGGGCCAAAAGATAAAGAATAATGCGGCGGGGAGACGCGCAGCCCGCACAAAACCGCTTCCGGGCGTCTGGAAGCGGGTTCTCTACCCACGGCCGACCTCGCCCCCTACCCCCGCTTCGACGACTCCCGGATCAGCAGGTGGGGCGGCAGCACGATGCGGCGGGACTGGAACGTGGCGGTGCCCACGGCCAGAATTTCGAGAAACAGGCGCACGGTTTCCTGCCCCAGCTCCTCGCAGCGCTGATCCACGGAAGTCAGGCGGGGCTCGGTGAAGGAAGTGAAGATTTCGTTGCTGAAGCCGGCCAGCAGCATATCCTGGGGCACCCGCAGGCCGTGCTCCTTCAGGGTTTGCAGGGCCCCGACGAGGGCAAAGTCACTGGCCGAGAACAGGCCGTCAGGGCGCTGGGCGGGCGGCAGGGCCAGCAGCTGCGTCATGCCGGCGGCCCCGTCGGCCAGAGTCACGTCGGAGCTGATGATCAGGCTTTCGTCTTCGGCCAGGCCGTAGGTGCGCAGGGCGGCCAGGTAGCCCTGGCGGCGGTTGCGGTAAATGTTGAGGTGCTCGGGGCCGGCCAGGTGGGCAATGCGGCGGCAGCCCTGCTCGATCAGGTGGGTCGTGACCTGGTAGGCACCCTGGTAGTCGTCGAGCACCACGGCATTCACGTCGCGGGTGTCGAGCATCCGGTCGAAAAACACCAGGGGAATACCGCGCTGGTGCACCTTGTCAAAATGCTTGGTGTCGTGGGTGGTGCGCGAAAGGGACACCAGGATTCCTTCGACCTGGGCGTTGATCAGCGTGTCGATGTTGCGCTTCTCGTGCTCCACGTCCTCGTTCGACTGGCAGATCATCACCTTGAAGCCCGCCTTGGTGGCCATCGTTTCGATGCCGTGCACGACGGAGGCGAAAAACGTACCCTCGATGTGGGGCACCAGCACGCCCAGCAGGTTGCTGCGGCCCGTGCGCAGGCTGGCGGCCAGGTGGTTGGGATGGTAGTTGAGCTCCCGGGCCAGCTGTTGCACCCGGCTGCGGGTCTTGGCGCTGATGGTGGTGTGGTCGTTCAGGGCCCGCGAAACCGTGGACGAGGACAGGTTCAACGCCTTGGCCATGTCGGCAATAGATGTGCGGTTGTGTTGCACGGCAAACAAGGAAAGGGAAGAGAAAATACGTCCTGGCCGGACCCAGGGCCCGCCCCAAAGATAACACCCGAAAAGCCGGGCCGGGCCCTACCAGAACTTCACGTAGAGCGCCATGATCAGCAGCAGCACCACCACAATCAGGGTCAGGGTCTGGGGGTTCACCTTAAACATGCCGGGCTCCAGCTCCAGGCCCTTGGGGTTGGTGGCCGGGCCCAGGAGGCTCAGCGTCACCATCAGCACAACGGTGAAGAAGAAGGCCCAGCCCATGCAGATCAGGAACGGAATTTCGTAGACGCCCTCGGCATTGGGGAAGGCGCTCCAGAGCAGGTTCTCGGGGCCAAATACGGCCACCGCGTAGTTGTTGAAGAACACCGACAGCAGAAAGCCCGCCAGGATGCCGGCAATGGCGGCCGTGCCCGTGGTGCGCTTCCAGAACATGCCCAGCACGAACACCGCCACGATGCCGGGCGAGATAAAGCCCGTGTATTTCTGGATGTAGGTGAACCCGCCGGCCCCCGAAATTCCCAGCAAGTCCTTCCAGGTGAGCACAATGGCCAGAGCCATGGCGGCCAGCACCGTCACGCGCCCAACCCAGACCAGCTTTTTCTCGGTGGCGTCCTTATTGAGGTAGCGCTGGTAGATGTCGAGGGTGAAGATGGTCGAAATCGAGTTGACCTTGCCCGCCAGCGAGGCCACGATGGCCGCCGTGAGGGCCGCCATGCTCAGCCCTTTCAGGCCGTTGGGCAGAAAGGTGAGGATGGCCGAGTAGGCGTTGTCGGGGTTGAAGGTGCCGGTGGAGGCCATTTCAGCCTGCAGGCCGCCGTTTTTGTGGAGCACGTAGGCCGCAATGCCGGGCAGCATCACCACCACGGGCATGAGCAGCTTGAGCATGGCCGCAAACAGGATGCCGGTGCGGGCCGTCTTCAGGTCCGCGCCCAGGGCCCGCTGGGTAATGTATTGGTTGCAGCCCCAGTAGTTGAGGTTGGCCACCCACTGCCCGGCCGCGTACATGGCCAGCCCCGGCAGGGCCAGGTACTTGTTGATTTCCACCTGCGGCGTGCCGGCCGTGGGCTTGGGGAAAATCATGTGAAAGTGGTCGTTGCCGTCGCGCATCATGGCCTGGAAGCCGGCAATAACGTCGTGGCCGAGGCCGAACTTCTCGCTCACCAGCGTCAGGGCCAGGTAGCTGGTGGCCAGGCCGCCGATAAGCAGCACCGTCACCTGAATCACGTCGGTGTAGCCCACCACCTTCATACCGCCCAGGGTGATAACGACGGCAAACACGGCCAGCGCCACCAGAATCACGTGGAAACTGTCGCCGCCCACGATGTTGTTCAGCGCCAGCGCGCCCAGGTACAGGATGGCGGTCAGGTTGACGGCCACGTACAGAAACAGCCAGAAAATGCTCATAATCAGGCTGAGCGTGGAGTTGTAGCGCTGCTCCAAGAACTGGGGCATGGTATAGATCTTCTGCTTGAGGTAAATCGGCATGAAGAACACGGCCACGAAAATCAGCACGATGGCCGCCACCCACTCGTAGGCCGCCACGGCCACGCCCACCGAGAACCCCGAGCCCGACATGCCGATAAACTGCTCGGCCGAGATATTAGAGGCAATCATGCTGGCCCCGATGGCCCACCACGTCAATGATCCTTCGGCCAGAAAGTAGTCTTTCGAGTCGAGCTGGGCGTTTTGCTTGCGCTTGTAGATGTAGTAGCCGTAGCCCGACACGCCGAGCAGGTAGAACAGGAAAACCAGCAGGTCAAGAACAGTAAGGCCGTTTTGCATCGGGCGGAGCTAGGCAGCAGTCAGGGGGAGCGTTGAGGAAGAAAAATGAGCGGCTATTCGGCCGCCGGGTGCTTGTAGTGCGTTTCCGGCTGGCTGCGCAGCCGCTCGGCGGCCCACTCGGGGGTGATGTCGCGCTGGGCGTTGGCCAGCAGCTCGTAGCCGACCATGAACTTGCGCACCGTGGCGGAGCGCAGCAGGGGCGGGAAAAAGTGCATGTGCAAATGCCACTCGGGGTGGGCCTGCCCGTCGGTAGGGCGCTGGTGCAGACCGGCCGAGTACGGAAACGAGGTTTGGAACAGGTTGTCGTAGCGGATGGTCAGGTGCCGCAGGGCGTCGGCAAAGGCGTCTTTTTCGGCGTCGGTGAGCTGGGTCACGTCCGGCACGGCCCGGCGCGGGAGCAGCAGGGTTTCGAAGGGCCAGCCGGCCCAGAAGGGCACCAGCGCCACCCAGTGCTCATTTTCGAGCACCAGTCGGCTTTTTTCCCGTAGCTCGATGGCCAGGTAGTCGGTGAGCAGGGTGCGGCCGTGCTGCTCGAAGTAGGTGAGCTGCTGGCGGCTTTCCTTGGCGGGCTCCCCGGGCACGGTGCGCTGGGCCCAGATCTGCCCGTGCGGGTGCGGGTTGGAGCAGCCCATAACGGCGCCCTTGTTTTCGAAAATCTGCACGTAGTTGATATCCGGGCGGGCTCCGAGGGTGCGGAATTCGTCGGCCCAGACGTCGACCACCCGGCGGATGTCCGCCCTGCTCATTTCGGGCAGGGTTAGGTCGTGGCGGGGCGAAAAGCAGATGACGCGGCCCACGCCGGTTTCGGATTCGGCCCGCAGCAGCCCGCCCAGGTTCACGTCCCCGGCCGGCACGTCGTCGCGCAGGGCGGCGAAGTCGTTGTCGAACACGAAGGTGCCGGTGTAGTCTGGGTTTTGCTCCCCATTGGCGCGCACGTTGCCGGCGCAGAGGTAGCAGCCGGGGTCGTGGGCAGGGCGCGTTTCGGTGTCGGGGGCTTCCTGCTGGCCCTGCCAGGGCCGCAGCGCCCGGTGCGGCGACACGAGCAGCCACTCGCCGTTCAGGGGGTTGTAGCGCCGGTGCGGCTGCTGGGCCAAGTCGAAGGTGGAGTGCTCAGACATAGTGCGCGGAAAATCAGGTGGAGGCCAGCGTCGAGACGCCGCCCACAATCGTGGTCTGGTAGGTTTCGAGCGGCAAGCCCAGCTGCTGCTCGTAGGCCGCGGCGGTGGTAGCCACGAATTCGGCCACGGCCGCGGCCGGCACCAAGTTAATGGTGCAGCCGCCGAAGCCCCCGCCCATCATGCGGGCCCCCAGCACTTGGGAGTTGACCTGGGCAATGCGCACCAGCGCGTCCAGCTCGGGGCAGCTCACTTCGTAATCGTCGCGCAGGCCGGCGTGGGAGGCGTACATCTGCCGGCCGAAAGCGGCCAGGTCACCGGCGGCCAGGTGCCGACAGGCCGCTTCCACCCGCTGGTTTTCTTCCACCACGTAGCGGCAGCGGCGGTACACGACGGGGTCCAGCGCGGCGCAGTAGCTTTCCACCTGAGCCAGGGTCACGTCGCGCAGGGTTTGAACTTCAGGGTAGTGTTGCTGCAAAACGGCCACGCCCTGCTCGCACTCCCGGCGGCGGGTGTTGTACTCCGAGCTGGCCAGGCTGTGCTTCACCCCCGAATTGCAGAGCACCAGGTGGTAGGCGGCCGAATCGAAAGGAAAATACTCGTATTCCAGCGAGCGGCAGTCGAGACGCACAACATGGCCGGCGCGCCCGTGCAGGCTGGCAAACTGATCCATGAGGCCGCACTGCACCCCGGCAAACGTGTGCTCGGCGGCCTGCCCGATCAGGGCCAGCTCCAGCAGGCTGAAGCCGGTACGCAGCAGCTCATTGAGGGCAAAGGCCAGCCCGCATTC
>NZ_SEWE01000069.1 GCF_004167665.1 Hymenobacter persicinus
AGCATGGCCGAGGAGCCGGTGAAAAAGGCCGCCACGAATTTGGAAAGGGCAATGGCTACATTGGCCCCAATGGCCCCGTACACGACCAGCTTAGAAGAACTTCCCGCCATACATTCAAGTGTTTGAGTAGCCCCACGTACGCGCCCGGCCGGGGCGGGGTTGGTGGCGCCGGCTGAACAATCCGCTTTTATCCGACTTTTACGGCCCTATGACCGACACTTCTACCGAGACGACCGACGCTACTGTCACCGCCGCGCCCCTGCGCCGCAACCTGGGCCTGGTGCAGGCCACGGCCCTGAACATGATTGACATGGTCGGCATCGGCCCGTTCGTGACCCTGCCGCTGGTGATGGGCATGATGGGGCCGTACTTTTTGCTGGCCTGGCTGGTAGGCGCGGGCCTGGCCGTCGTCGACGGGCTGATCTGGAGCGAGCTGGGCGCGGCCCACCCCGAGGCCGGGGGCTCCTACCGGTTTCTGAAGCTGGCCTACGGGGAGCAGAAGTGGGGCCGGCTGATGTCGTTTCTCTACGTGTGGCAAACCCTGGTGCAGGCCCCGCTGGTGGTGGCCTCGGGCGCCATCGGCTTCGCCCAGTACTTCGGCTACTTGGTGCCCCTGACGGCCTGGTGGCAGCCCAAGCTGGTGTCGGGCGTGGTGGTGCTGGCCTTGATCGGGCTACTTTACCGCCGCATCGAGGACATCGGCAAGCTCGGCGTGCTGCTCTGGGTGGGCGTGCTGGGGCTGATGGGCTGGCTGATTTTCGGGGGGCTCACCCACGCCGAGCATCCGGTGGCCTGGCTGCCCGCGGGCGGCTTCTCGGCCTTGCCGGGGCTGCTGCTGTCGGCGGCCATGGGGCAGGCGGCGGTCAAGACCATTTATTCCTACCTGGGCTACTACAACGTGTGCCACCTGGGCGGCGAAATTCAGAATCCCCAGAAAGTTATTCCGCGCAGCATTTTCCTGAGCATTCTGGGTATTGCGGCCCTGTACCTGCTGCTCAACTGGAGCGTGGGCACGGTTATTCCCTGGGAGCAGGCCCAGCATTCGGAGTTCATTGTCAGCACCTTCGTCGAGAAGCTCTACGGGCCCCTGGCGGCGCAATGGGCCACGGCGCTGGTGCTGTGGGTGGCGTTTGCTTCCCTGTTTGCCGTGCTGCTCGGCTACTCCCGCATCCCCTACGCGGCGGCCGCCGACGGCGAGTTTCTGCCGGTGTTTGCCAAAACCCACCCCACCAAGCACTTTCCCCACGTTTCGCTGCTGATTCTGGGCGGACTGGGCTTCGTGTTCAGTCTGCTGTTTCGGCTCGGCGAGGTTATTACGGCCATCCTGGCCATGCGCATTCTGGTGCAGTTCGTAGGCCAGGCCATTGGGCTGGTGCTGCTGCGCCGCCGCCGCGGCACGGCCCACTTGCCCTTCCGCATGCCGCTCTACCCGCTGCCGGTTATCGTGGCCGTAGTGGTCTGGCTGCTGATTTTCTGGAGCACGGGCCCCACGTTTATGCTCTCGGGCCTCACCGTTATCAGCACCGGCGTCATCGTGTTTCTGCTCTGGAGCCGGCGGCGGGGGCAGTGGCCGTTTGAAGCCCAGCGCTAGTCGAGCTTTTTCTCGTAGCACAAAAACCGCAGTCCGGGCCGGAAGGCCAGGGTGATTTCGCCCGCAAACCGGTAGCCCAGCTTGGGAAACAGCCGCTGGGTGGCCGCGTTTTCCGAGTTGGTATCCACCCGCAGCACCCGCAGGCCCTGCTGCCGGGCCAAAATTTCGGCCTGCTTCAGCAGCGCGGCGGCCAGCCCGTGGCCCTGCTGGGCCGGGTCCACGGCGAGGCGGTGCGTGACTAGCGCGGGCTCGGCGTAGTCCCAGTCGGCCTGGGCGTACTCGGGGTCCTGGTCGTTGTGGGTGAGGGCCGCCACGGCCGCCACGCGGCCTTCCCGCTCCGCCACCCAGAGGTGACCGTGGTGAATGTCCTGGGCAAAGACCTCCTCGTTGGGGTAGTCATGCGTCCACTGCATGTTGCCGCTGGCCTGCATCAGCGGCACCACCCGGCGCACCAGGTCCAGAATGGCGGGTAAGTCGGCGGCGGCGGCGGGGCGGATATGCATGGGCACTCAAGCAAGAAAAGGAGAGACGCCGGGCGGCTGTTACAGCCTCGCCACCTGAAGCAGCCCCGGCAAAAAGAATATATACTCAGTTTGAAAGCCTCGAAAAGTAGCTTCAAGCTACTAAAAGGTGCTTCCCACCGAGCAATTACTACTTCGCCAGGATTTTTTTGGTGGTGTCGACCTAGTAAAAGGTCCTGGCGAAGTAGAAAAAAGTAGGTCTGACCGAGAAAAAAGACCTTCGGAAGTAGAAAAAAGTAAGTCCGACCCACTTTTTAGTACTGCGCAGGTACTAAAAGGTAGGTCGGACCTGCTTTCTGACGGCTGCCCGGAGCCTCTTAGCCGCGGCGCAGCACTTCGGCGGCTTCCTTGGCGAAGTAGGTCAGGATGGCGTCGGCACCGGCGCGCTTGATGCTGGTGAGCACCTCCATCATGGTTTTCTCCCCGTCGACCCAGCCGTTCTGGGCGGCGGCCTTCACCATGGCGTACTCCCCGCTCACGTTGTAGGCCGTCACGGGCAGGTTGGTGTGGTTTTTCACGTCCAGAATCACGTCGAGGTAGCTCAGGGCCGGCTTGATCATGACCATGTCGGCACCTTCCTGCTCGTCGAGGGCCAGCTCGCGCAGGGCCTCGCGGCGGTTGGCTGGGTTCATCTGGTAGCTTTTCTTGTCGCCTTTTTTCGGGGCCGAGTCCAGCGCGTCGCGGAAGGGGCCGTAGAAAGCCGAGGCGTACTTGGCCGTGTAGCTCATGATGCTCACGTGGGAAAAGGCGTTGCTGTCGAGCACTTCCCGGATCCAGGCCACGCGGCCGTCCATCATGTCGGAGGGGCCAATGATGTCGGCGCCGGCGCGGGCCTGGGCCAGGGCCATCTGCCCGAGCACTTCCAGGGAGGCATCGTTCAGGATTTCGCCCGACTCCGCGTCCACCACGCCGTCGTGCCCGTCGGAGGAGTAGGGGTCCATGGCCACGTCGGTCATCAGCACCGCATCGGGAAACTGCCGCTTGATGTCGGCTACGGTTTTCAGGTAGAGCCCCTCGGGGTTAGCCGATTCGCGGGCCAGCCGGTCCTTCAAGGCGTCGTTGATGGCCGGAAACGGGGCGAAGGTATTGATGCCCAGCTCCAGGCAGCGCCCGATTTCGTCGATGAGGCGGTCGGCGGTAAAGCGGTGAATGCCGGGCATGGACGTTACTTCCAGCTGCTGGTTCTGGCCCTCAATCAGAAAGACGGGATAAATAAAGTCGTGGGTCGTGAGGCGAGTTTCCTGCACCATGTCGCGGATAACCTGGGACTTGCGGTTGCGGCGCGGGCGGTGCGTGGGGAGGTTAGGCATAAGCTGCTTTCAAGTGGTAAGACGAGGTAGAACAAGCGGGGCAAAGGTAAGGTTACCGATCATTTGCCCGAAGGCCCACGGCGGGCCCACCGACA
Organism: Hymenobacter persicinus; assembly: GCF_004167665.1. Lineage (GTDB taxonomy): Bacteria > Bacteroidota > Bacteroidia > Cytophagales > Hymenobacteraceae > Hymenobacter > Hymenobacter persicinus. The sequence continues at coordinate 3,518 of NZ_SEWE01000069.1, forward strand.
GCAAGCTACATATTGAAGAACTCCTGAAACACTTCCCGCCAGCCGTGCTTGCCGCCGAAGGCCAGCCCCAGGAAGTAGTAGCCGCCCAGTACCACCACGGCGCCCACTCCCACGCCCAGCCAGCCGCCGAGCAAAATGCCCGTCACGACTCCGCCGACCACCAGCAGGGCACCCAGAATCAGGTGCAACGTGCGGTGCTCGGTGCCGTCGTCCACGGGCCGGCGCCGAACTACGGCGTGGGCCGCCGTTTCGGGGTGGGAGCGTAAGGGGGCTAGATGGGGACGGGAAACCGGGCGCGGCGCCTTCATAGCGCGCTGAACCCGCGCCGGTCGGGATGCCGCCGGGGCCTGACGTGGGGCAACGACAACAGACCCGACAACCGCGGCAGCGGGGCGGTCAGGAAGCTCGGCCGGGAGGGCAGGAGCCGGGGTTAGGGAAGACGGAGTGGGGCGCGAAAAGTCAAACGCTACTTTTTCACTGCGGCAGCCGGTGGTCAGAACCACGGCGGCCACCAGCAGGCGACGCAGAAGTGTATGCATGCCCAAAAGTAAGCCGACTTTCCCCAGTGCGGAAAGCGCCCGGACTGCCGGCCAAGAAATACCGGTTCGGGCGGAGTCAGGCGGTTATTCCTGGTGGAAAGCGGCGGCTTCGGCGGCCGTCATCGTCACGCGGGTGGCCTGCGGCCCCTGGGAGTCGTGCAGGTAAAGCTCCTTGGTCACTGCGGCGCCATTCCTCGAGTGCTGCCCACCGTCCAACAGAACCCGATTGGTTTGACAACCGGTAGTTATGGAAATAATACCAAAAACAAAGAGGAGTCGGGCCCGCATGGAGTTATTAGCTAGTAGGTTAAGTTACAAACTTACCACTTGGAGCTTACTTAAGCGCAATTATTTCGACTAAGTTTGCTCCGGCTGCCGCCAACCCCGCTATTTACCGGTTTAGTCCGCCCCGTTACCTGTTAAGCCCCGCGTTGCCAATGAAAGAAAACGGCCCCGGCCACCAGCAGCACCAGCACGCCGACCACCGGAATGTAGGAACCCGTCAGACCTACGGCGCTGGCTGAGAGCAGCAACACGGCCAGCACGGCCAGCAGCACGGATAAAACCAACGGCGAATAATCCCGGCTGGGCCGCCGAACTTTTTGCGGCGCTTGCCCCGGCCGCACAGCGAAGTGACGGCTAACCTCCGGCGCTGCCCAAGCTTGCCGCGGTTTGGCCAGGGGCAGCCGGCGCACCGGGGCGGCCAGCCGCCTCACCAGCGGGTGAAACGGCGGCACCTTCCGGGCTACCAGGCGCGGAGCTGAAATGGGCTTCGAGGCCGGAACCGGCGCCACCGGCGCGGGCTGAAACGTGTAGGCGCGCTGGCTCGTGCGGCAGCCGGCCAACGTCGTCAGCAGCAGTAAGACCTGAACGAAGCGGCGGCTACTCATGCGGCAGAACGTAAAATGGGCAGGTCCTCCAAGGTAGAAAGACCTGCCCACTTGCCGGTTAAGCGAAGGATAAACTCCGGGTTAAAACTCCAGAATTACCTTTTCGATGATGTCGCAGGCCTCGTGCATCTGCTCCTCGGTGATGACCAGGGGCGGGGCGAAGCGGATGATGTCGCCGTGGGTGGGCTTAGCCAGCAGGCCGCGCTCCATCAGCGTCACGCACACGTCCCAGGCCGTGCGGCCGTCGGCGGCGGGCTTGATGACCACGGCGTTGAGCAGACCCTTGCCCCGCACCAGTTCCACCACCTCGGGGCGCTTAGCCATCACGCGGCGCATCCGCTCCCGGAACACTTCACCCAGAATGCGGGCATTGCTGATCAGGTGCTCGTCGTGGAGCACGTCGAGGGCGGCGCGCAGCACGGCGCAAGCCAGCGGGTTGCCGCCGAAGGTGGAGCCGTGCTGCCCGGGCTGAATGGTGAGCATAATTTCATCCCGCGCCAGCACCGCCGACACCGGCAGCACGCCCCCGCTCAGGGCTTTGCCCAGCACCAGAATGTCGGCGTGCACGGCCTCGTAGCAGGTGGCCAACAGCTCGCCGGTGCGGCCCAAACCAGTTTGAATCTCGTCGGCAATGAAGAGCACCTTGTGGTCTTTGCACAGGGCAAAAGCCTTGGCCAAGTAGCCTTCCGAGGGCACCATCACGCCGGCTTCCCCCTGGATGGGCTCCACCAGAAAAGCGCACACGTGCGGGTCCTGCAGGGCTTCAGCCAAGGCGTCGAGGTCGTCGTAGGGCACCACCTGGTAGCCGGGCATGTAGGGGCCGAAGCCGCCGGTGCTGTCGCCGTCGGTGCTGAAGGAGATGATGCCCGTGGTGCGGCCGTGGAAGTTGTGCTCGGCCACCAGAATGCGGGCCTGGTTGGGGGCAATGCCTTTTCCTGGTAGCCCCACTTGCGGGCCAGCTTGAGGGCGGTTTCCACCGCCTCGGCGCCCGAATTCATCAGCAGAGCCTTGTCGTAGCCAAACAGCTCGCAGAGCTGTTTTTCGGCCGCCCCGAGCTGGTCGTTGAAAAAGGCCCGGGAGGTGAGGGTCAGCTTCTGGGCCTGCTCCACCATGGCCCCGATAATGCGCGGGTGGCAGTGGCCCTGGTTCACAGCCGAGTAGGCCGACAGAAAATCGTAGTACTGCTTGCCTTCCACGTCCCAGAGGTGCACGCCTTCGCCCCGGCTGAGCACCACGGGCAGGGGGTGGTAGTTGTGGGCGCCGTAGCGGTCTTCGAGGGCCATCAGCTCCTGGCTGCGGCTGGCGGTAGTGGTAAGCGGGGTGGGAGTAGCGGACATGGGGAAGGAGCGGGGGTTAAGCCGATAGATAGGGTCAACTCCTTCAAAAATACGCAAAAACGCCGGACGCGGCGGTGCGGGCTCAGCGGTCCAGCGCGTCGAGGTGGTGCTGGATGTCGAGAAACTTACCCACGTAGTTGCCTTCTTCCACCCCGTTGGCCCGCACCAGCGCCCAGTCGAGCACGGCGCTGGTCGGAAATTCGAGCGGCTGGCCCTGGGTAAATGACTGGACGGTTTCGAGGGGGCGGGCAATGGTGCCCTGCACGTAGGAGCCCTCCCACTGGCTGACCTGCACCCAGACCTGCTCAAACTTGCCGTCGGGGTCGACCAGTCGGGTGATGAGGTAAAACGTTTCGCCCGGCTGCAGCCCGGCCTGGTAGCGCTGCCGGGCCTGGGGCAGGGTCCGGCGGGCCTCCCGGACCGGCGCGGCCGTCAGCTGGTCGAAGAGCTGCATGGAGCGGGCCGGGTCGACGGACGCCTGAGGCTGCTGGGCGCGCACTGCGCCGGCCGGGCTCACGAGCAGCACAAGCAAAGCGCACAAAAGAGGACGAAAGGGCATGGCGGCGGCCATCGGCGGAAGGCGCCGCGGGCGTGCTAGTGATACCGCCAAGGACCGCGTTGTGTTTTGCTGGTAGGGCGGTAGCGACCGGGAAACGGCCGCCGCTGCGTACCTTGCGGCCGTATGGCTGCCAAACCGCAACCCCTTCAGCCCGGCGACTTTTACCTGACGCCCGAAGGCTATATGGTCTTCACCGAACAGTACCACCTGCGGCGGGGCTCCTGCTGCAAAAGTGGCTGCCGGCACTGCCCGTGGGGTTTCGACCCGGTCACGCAGAAGGCCACCCGGCGGCCGGCTGGGGGCTAACCGCTTATTTTTCAGCCTCCCGGTTTGGTTTTATCGGAGTTATGCCGATATTTGCGTCCCTTTTTGCATTGAAACCTCTAAGTCCCCCGATATCATGGCCCGAGTTTGTGATCTGACCGGCAAGCGTACCCGCGTAGGCAACAACGTTTCGCACGCCAACAACAAGACGAAGCGTAAGTTCTACCCCAACCTGCAGAAGAAGCGCTTCTACATCCCCGAGGAAGATGCTTGGGTTACGCTGAAAGTAGCTACCAGCACCATCCGCACCATCAACAAGAACGGCATCATGTCGGTCCTGAAGAAGGCCAAAGAGCAGGGCTTCATCGTTTACTAGCTTTTTCGACGGGTGCGCTAGCGCATTCGTTCGGAATCCGGCGCCGCCTTCGGGCCGCTGATTCCTGGAATTTTCCGGCAACGGAGTGAGCTGCGCCCGAAAGCTGCTGCTTGCTCCGTTGTTATTTTGTCCCTTGACAGCCGTGCAACGGCTGCAGGGACGCGTTTGCAGGTGCTTTCAGAACGGGCTCAGCTTCTTGAGCCTGTCTGCCCCACCGGACTGCGACAAAGCGGGTGAAGTCATAAAACTTCGCGCTTCATTGTCCTGACCGTTTGGCGATTCCGAAAACACTTGTACCTTTGCAGTCCTTAATCCAAAAACCCCCAAGTCGAGATGGCTAAGAAAGGAAACCGGGTGCAGGTAATCCTCGAGTGCACCGAGCACAAGAACTCGGGTCAGCCGGGCACCTCGCGCTACATCACCACCAAGAACCGCAAGAACACGCCCGAGCGTATCGAGCTGAAAAAGTTCAACGCCGTTCTGCGCAAAATGACCGTTCACAAAGAAATTAAGTAACTGAACGATGGCTAAGAAAGTAGTAGCAACCCTGAAAGTAGCAGGCGGCAAAGACTGGGCAAAGGTCATCCGCGCTGTCAAGTCGCCGAAGACGGGCGCCTACACCTTCCGTGAGGAAATGGTGCTGGTCGACAAAGTGCAGGAATATATTGCCTCCGGCACGAAATAGTTCGCGGCCCTTTCGGGGGCGTACCGACCGCAGTGAAGAAGTCCCGCCAGCGTGGGACTTTTTTGCGTGTTAGGGTTTGGTAAACCGGTCGTTGGCCCCCGGGCCCCGACCTGATAAAAGCAGCTAGCTTTGTCGCCAAGGCCTACCGCCTAAGACCTAAGACCGCAACATGGGACTTTTCGATTTTTTCAAGAAGGACAAGGAAAGTAAGGAACAGCAGGAGTCGCTGGACAAGGGGCTGGAAAAAACCAAAACCAGCTTTTTTGACCAGCTCAGCAAGGCCGTGGTGGGTAAAGCTACCGTGGACGAAGCCGTGCTCGACGACCTGGAAAGCCTGCTGGTACACGCCGACGTGGGCATCGATACCACCGTCAAGGTCATTGACCGCATCGAGAAGCGCGTGGCCCGCGACAAATACGTGAGCACCTCGGAGCTGGACCGCATCCTGCGCGAGGAAATCGTGGAGCTGCTCGACGCCAACAGCGGCGCTACCGGCTCCCGCGCCATCCTCGACCGTGCCGATAACACCGGGCAGCCCTTCGTGATTATGGTGGTGGGCGTCAACGGGGTAGGCAAGACCACCACCATCGGCAAACTGGCCCACCGCTTCCACTCGGCCGGCAAGAAAGTGGTGCTTGGCGCCGCCGATACCTTCCGGGCCGCCGCCGTGGATCAGCTCATCATCTGGGGACAGCGCGTGGGCGTGCCGGTCATTTCGCACGGCATGAACACTGATCCGGCCTCCGTGGCCTACGACGCGGTGCAGAAAGGCGTGGAAATGGGCGCCGACGTGGTGATTATCGACACGGCGGGCCGCCTGCACAACAAGGTGAACCTGATGAACGAGCTCAGCAAGATCAAGCGGGTGATGCAGAAGGTGATTCCCGATGCGCCCCACGAAGTCCTGCTCGTGCTCGACGGCAGCACCGGGCAGAACGCCTTTTTGCAGGCCAAGGAGTTTACCCGCGCCACCGAAGTCACGGCCCTGGCCGTCACCAAGCTCGACGGCACGGCCAAGGGCGGCGTGGTCATCGGTATCTCCGAGCAGTTCAGCATTCCGGTGCGCTACATTGGCGTGGGCGAGAAAATGACCGATTTGCAGCTTTTCGACCGACATACGTTCGTCAACTCGCTGTTTAAGAAATAGTCCTTGTATCCGCCTCGGGCCCGGCCCGCTGAACCTGCTGGGGTTTGGCGGGCCGGGCTTTTTTCTGATACACGGGGCGGGGCCGCCGTTCGGCTGGGGCTTGTTCGGGGCAAAGGAACATTCGCAGTAGGAAAAGGCGTTGGCTCCTGCGTACCTTTGCGGTCCGAAATTCGTCGAGGGTAAAAAGTGGGCAAACTTCTCACTGCTAAGAAATTGCCCGCCTACCCGCTTATCCCATTCGCATGAAAGTAAGAAGCCAGCTGGCCAATAAAGTAAACGTCATTACCCTGGGCTGCTCCAAAAACCTGGTGGATTCGGAAGTGCTGATGGGCCAGCTCAAGGCCAACAGCTTCGACGTGACCCACGAAGCCGAGAAGTCGGACGCCAACATCGTCATTATCAATACCTGCGGCTTTATCGACAACGCCAAGCAGGAAAGCATCGACACGATTCTGCGCTACGCCGAGGAGAAAGAAGCCGGCCGCCTGGAGAAGCTCTACGTGACGGGCTGCCTGTCGCAGCGCTACAAGGACGACCTGGAAACCGAGATTCCGCAGGTCGACGCCTTTTTCGGCACTCTGGAAATGCCCCAGCTGCTCAAAACCCTCGAGGCCAACTACCAGCACGAGCTGGTGGGGGAGCGGCTGCTGACCACGCCCAAGCACTTCGCCTACTTCAAGATTGCCGAGGGCTGCAACCGGCCCTGTTCGTTCTGCGCCATTCCGCTCATGCGCGGCAAGCACGTCGACCGGCCCATTGAGGAGCTGGTGAAGGAAGCCAAGCGCCTGGCCGCCATGGGCACCAAGGAACTGATCCTGATTGCCCAGGACCTGACCTACTACGGTCTGCAGCACTACGGGGAGCGGAAGCTGGCCGATTTGCTGCGCAACCTCTCCGACGTGAACGGCATCGACTGGATCCGGATGCAGTACGCCTACCCCTCGCAGTTTCCGATGGATGCCCTGGACGTGATGGTGGAGCGGAGCAACATCTGCCACTACCTCGACATGCCGCTCCAGCACATTTCGGACAACATGCTCAAAACTATGCGCCGCGGCATCTCGAAGCGCCGCACCATTGAGCTAGTGGATACCATCCGCCAGCGCGTGCCCGACATTGCCCTGCGCACCACCCTTATTGCCGGCCACCCCGGCGAAACTGAGCAGGACTTCGACGAGCTCTACGACTTCGTGGAGAAAACCCGCTTCGAGCGCCTGGGCATCTTCACCTACTCCCACGAGGAAAGCACCCATTCGTACTCGCTCGAAGACAACGTGCCCGCCGAACTGAAGCAGGAGCGCGCCGACCGGATCATGGAACTCCAGCAGGGTATTTCAATGGAGCTGAACGAGGAGAAAGTAGGCCAGACCTACAAAGTGCTCTTCGACCGCAAGGAAAGCGGCTACTTCGTGGGCCGCACTGAGTACGACTCCCCGGAGGTCGACAACGAAGTGCTGGTGCCCGCCACGCCCGACACCCACGTCCGCCTCGGTGACTTCGCCACGGTCCAGATTACTGACGCCTCCGACTTCGATCTGTACGGCAAGCTCGTCTAGCCCGCGGATTTTTTCGGTCTTCACCAACGGCGCGGCCCGCTCTCTTCATACGTGGAGAGCGGGCCGCTTTCGTTTTTTCCGGGCGCTTGTGCGTACTGCTCGAAGTGGCGTAAATCCAGCGGGGGCCTAACATTCCCCGCGGTGGCCTGTTGAGCCTGTCATTCGGGACCTATGCCGTTATTTGCACCCACTCCCGCCCGTTTTCCCCTCCGTATGCCCCTGCACCACCTGAGCTACGCCGCTACCGGCGCCTTTTCGCCCTTTCTGGCTGACTACGTAGCCCGGCGCCCCGAACTTGCGCCATTTTACCACCGCTTTCCAGCTTTGGAAGAGTTTGCGGGGCAGATTGAGGAGAAAAAAGACGCGTACTCGCCCGCAGCCCGGCAGCGGCTGGTAACCGCCCTGCGCGCCCAGTACGCCCGCCTCGATGCGGTGAACCCGGTCGTGGCGGCCAACCTTGACCTGCTCGAAAAAGACACCACCTTTACCGTCGTCACTGGGCACCAGCTTAACCTGTTTACCGGCCCGCTGTACTTCATTTATAAGATAGCCTCGGCGGTCAAGCTGTGTCGGCAGCTCAAGGAGAAATACCCGCACTACGACTTCGTGCCCGTGTACTGGATGGCCAGTGAAGACCACGATTTTGCCGAAATCAACCATTTTCAGCTCTTCGGCAAACGCTACGCCTGGGACGCCGCCGATACCGGCGGACCCGTGGGACGGCTCCGGCTCGACGGCCTGGCCGAGCAGCTGCTCGACCAGCTCCCGGCCGATATTCCTGCCGCTTTCCAGGACGCCTACCGGCAGTCGGCTACCCTGGCTGAGGCCACTCAGCGCCTCACCCATGCGCTGTTCGGCGAGTTTGGCCTCGTTAGCCTCGACGCTGACTCGCCCGAGCTCAAGCAGGCCCTGGTGCCGGTGTTGGAGCGCGAAATAGCGGAGCAGGCTTCCAACCAGGCCGTGCAGGCCACCAAGGCCCGCCTCGAAGCCCTGGGCTACAAGCCCCAGGTGTACTCGCGCCCCTTGAACCTGTTTTTCCTCACCGATGCCGGCAAGCGGGAGCGGCTCGAGCCCGATGCCGAGGCCGACTGCGTGCAGGTTACCGTCCGCAACACCAACCGCTGCCACACTAAGGCCGAGCTGCTGGAGTTGGCCCGCCAGCACCCCGAGCAGTTCAGCCCCAACGTGGTGCTGCGCCCGCTTTATCAGGAGCTGCTGCTGCCCAACCTGTGCTATATCGGCGGCGGGGCGGAAGTGGCCTACTGGTTTCAGCTCAAAGCCGTGTTTGACACCTACGGGGTGCCGTTTCCGATTGTGCTGCTCCGCAACTCGGCCCTCTACCTGGGCAAGGCGGGCGCCGGCAAGCTGCGCAAGCTCGGCCTGGCGCCCACTGACGTCTTCAAGCCGCTGGCCGAGCTTAAGAAACAAGTCGGGGCCACGCTGGGGCAGGAAGAAGTCAGCTTGGCCGCTCAGCAGCAGGCCCTGGCCGCCGTATTCAAGGAAATTGCGGACCTGGCCCAGCGCCTCGACCCCACACTGGTGAAGACCGTGGCCGCCGAGCAGCAGAAAGTGGCCGGCGGGGTGGCCGGACTGGAAAAGCGCCTCAGTAAAGCCGCCGAGGCCAAGCACGAAACGGCCTATTCCCAGCTTGCGGCCCTCAAGGACAAGCTCTTTCCCGGCGGCGAGCTGCAGGAGCGCTCCGACAACGTGCTCAGCATCCTGATCAACAACCCGGAGTTCCTGCGCCAGCTCGTAGAGGCCTTCGAGCCGCTGGCGCTGGATTTCACGGTGCTGGAAGAGGAGTAAACGGGTTTGTGGCTTTTGGTTTTTGGTCCGAAATGCCACAAACCAAAAGCCACCCACCACAAACCAAATCCCACTCACCAATGCTGAAAGCAGAGCTGCGCCGTCAGATGCTGGCCCGCCGCCGGGCTCTGCCGGCTGCCGAGGTGGCTGCGCGCAGCCAGGGGCTCCGGGAGCAGCTGTTTGCGCATTTTCCCGTGGCCGACTGGCGCTGGCTGAGCGTGTTTTTGCCCATTCCGCACCAGCACGAACCCGACACTTGGCTGCTGGTCCGCGAAATATGGGCGCGGCAGCTGCCCACCCGGCTGGCCGTGCCCGTGGTGCAGCCCGATGGCCAAACCCTGCGCCACTTCCAGCTCACGCCCGAAACGGCACTGGTC
>NZ_SEWE01000070.1 GCF_004167665.1 Hymenobacter persicinus
GGCCCAGGCCCAGCGCACGAAGCTGCTCAAGCGCGGCAAGCAAACCACCAGCGTCACCCACTTCCTGGCCGACGTGGACGTGGAGCAGATTGCCAAGCAGGTCGAGGTGCTCACCGGCATCAAAGCCGGCATCGCCCAGCACCGCGCCACGCTGCCGGCGTAGAAAGCTAGTAAGCCGGCAATGAAAAGCCGCCCGTTGCTGACGCAGCGGGCGGCTTTTTTGTGGGAGTGGTGCGTGTCAGGCACGCCAAATGGAAATGGCTCATACTTATGCCTAGCTTTGTCGCGATGGAAGCATTAGTTCACTTGGTTTTCACCTTTTGCAAGGTTTCTATTCAGGCTTCGATATACGCCTTGCTGCTATTAGTACTCGTGCAGTTGCTTGGCTACTTGCTTCCTAGTCATTTGCTAGTGCAGGCCAGCCGCAATACCAAGCGTTTCTGGTGGACCAGTGGATTTCTGATATCGGTGGCCTTATTCATCTTTTCGTTCACCTATTGGGGCAACCATGGCTTGGGAGACTACTCCCGCATTCCGCTGGGTTATGGTGAGGCAATGGAAGAAATGAACGGCACCATGACCTATTTTGAGCCTATTAAGAATATTGCCGGGCGGGAGGACAACCCAGAAATAATAGCCTACCAATTGCGAAATGATGTGCTATGCGCTGCTTTAGGCTCCGACAGCACTTTTTTCGTCTATGACCTAGCGTCCAAGCGCAGTCGCTTATTTGATGGCCAGAGGGCTTATAACGACTATGCCCACCGAGCCAACCTACCCACCGCAAGCCATTTTGAGCCGTTTGCACAGCAGTATACCCGTTACTGGAATGGCTGGCGGTTCTGGCTGCTGGCATAATTCAACTTGACCCCTAAACTAAAAGCGGCTGAAGCTCCCCGAGCTCCAGCCGCTTTTTACATTACTGCCTTTCGGCCCAGTACTACATGTGAATCGCCCGATTCTCCGTAGCCGCCAGACACGCTTCCTTCATGGCTTCGGCATAAGTGGGGTGGGCGTGGCTCATGCGGGCGACGTCCTCGGCGGAGGCGCGGAACTCCATGGCCGTCACCGCTTCGGCGATGAGGTCGGCAATGCGGGGGCCAATCATGTGGACGCCCAGGATTTCGTCGGTTTCCTTGTCGGCCAGCACTTTCACGAAGCCGTCGAGGTCCATGCTGGCGCGGGCGCGGCCCGAGGCGCGGAAGGGGAAGGAGCCGGTTTTGTAGGCCCGGCCGGCTTCCTTGAGCTGCTCCTCGGTGTAGCCGACGCCGGCCACTTCGGGCCAGGTGTACACCACGCCCGGAATCAGCAGGTAGTTGATGTGGGGCTTCTGGCCCACGATGGTCTCGGCCACGAACACGCCCTCTTCCTCGGCCTTGTGGGCCAGCATGGCGCCCCGGATTACGTCGCCGATGGCGTAGATGCCGGGCACCGAGGTTTGCAGGTGCTCGTCCACCTTGATGCGGCCGCGCTCTTCCATCTGCACGCCGGCGGCTTCCAGGTTGAGGCCGGCGGTGTAGGGCACCCGGCCCACGGCCACCAGGCAGTAGTCGCCCTCGAACTTCACTTCCTCGCCCTTCGGGTTGGTAGCGGTAACGGTCACGGAGTCCCCTTCGCGGGTGGCGCCGGTGACCTTGTGCGAGAGGAAGAACTCGATGCCAATTTTACCCAGGATGCGCTTGAGCTCCTTGCCCAGGCCGCGGTCCATGGTCGGGATCAGCGAGTCCATGAACTCCACCACGCTCACTTTGGCGCCGAGGCGGGCGTACACGGAAGCCATTTCCAGCCCGATAACGCCGCCGCCGATGACAATCATGTGCTTGGGCACCTCCCGGATGTTCAGGGCCTCGGTGGAGGTGATGATGCGCTGCTTGTCCTGCTGAATAAACGGCAGCACCGTGGGCTTGGAGCCGGTGGCGATGATGACGTTTTTGGTTTCAATCTGCTGGGCTTCGCCGCCGGCAGTGGGCGCGATGCTGATATGGTTCTTATCGACGAACGAGCCGACGCCGTGCAGCACGTCGATCTTGTTTTTCTTCATCAGGAACTGAATCCCATCGGTATTGGCCTTCACGACGCCGTTTTTGCGGTCGATGAGCTGGTTCATGTTGATCTGCAGGTCGCTCAGCTCGATGCCGTGCTCCTTGAAGGTCGTGTGGGCGTTGTGGTAGTGCTCGGTGGAGTCGAGCAGGGCCTTGGAGGGAATGCAGCCCACGTTGAGGCAGGTGCCGCCGAGCGTGTCGTATTTCTCGATGAGGGCGGTTTTGAGGCCCAGCTGGGCGCAGCGGATGGCCGCCACATAGCCGCCGGGGCCGGAGCCAATGACGGTAACGTCGTATTGAGTCATAGGAGGTTGAATTCGGTGGAAATCAGCGGGGCGAAGGTAAGAACGAATGCCCGGAACCCTTGGGGAAAAACAGATTTCTGCCGGGGAAGTTGGAAGCCGCCGGTGGGCTGGCCTACCGCTGCTATTCCTATCGGTACCCCCAGGATAGCCGACAGCCGCACCTGCGGTACGCAACGGGTCAGCAGCAACCAAAAGGGCAACGACTTGCGCCGTTGCCCTTTTGACACTTGTGCCTGTAAGCAGAACCTACACGAAGTGGTAGAGAAAGGTGATAACGCCGGTGTAGGCGGGCTTCTTGGCGTCCTGGACTTCGAGCGTGACCTCAATGCGGGCCTTGGCAATACCGCGCAGGTCCTTCACCGACAGCAGCTTGGCCCGCAGGCGCACGGCGCTGTCGACGAGCACGGCCTGGTTGAAGCGCAGGCTCTCGATTTCGTAGTTGACCTGCATTTTCAGGTTCTGGATCTGCACAATCTGAGTCCAGAGGTAGGGCAGCAACGAGACCGTAAGGTAGCCGTGGGCAATGGTGCCGCCGAAGGGCGACTCGGTTTTGGCCCGCTCGGCGTCGAGGTGAATCCACTGGTGGTCGAGGGTGGCGGCGGCGAAGCGGGTAATCTGGTCCTGGGTGATGGTGTGGTAAGCCGAAACGCCGAGTTCCTGGCCTTCGTACTGCTCCAGCTCCTGGAGGCTGCTAATGGTAATGCTCATGCGGGGTGATTGGGGGGTTGGCAAGCGGGACGTGGCAAAGCCGCAGGCTTTAGTCTACCAGTACGCCAATATAGTAGTTGAAGGTGTCGATGTCGATGTTATCCTTCGTCGCGCCGGGCAGCTCGATGGGCTGAAACTTGGTCGTCAGGGGCACGAGCTTATACTCCGAGCCCCGCACCCGCATCCGGATGGGCACGTTGAAGTTGTCGGCATTGGCCACCCAGCGGCCCAGCAGCTGCCCCTTTTCCTGGCGCAGCTCCAGCGTGGGCAGACTGCGGTAGCGCAGGTACTGGTCGAATACGGGGGTCAGGTTCAGGCCGCTCTGCTGGTTGATGTAGCCCACAATCTGCTCGGTGGTCACGGTCTGGTGGTAGAACGTCTGGCCCAGGCCGCGCAGAATCTGCCGCCACTTCGCGTCGTCGTTGATGATGGTGCGCACCATGTTGAGCACGTTGCTGCCCTTGTCGTACATGTCGCCGGAGCCCTCCTTGTTCACGCCGTAGGGCCCGATGATGGGCTGGTCGTTCTGGATGTTGCGCCGCTGCCCGTGCAGGTACTCCTGGCCGGCCTGCTTGCCAAACTGGCTTTCCGTAAACAGCGCCTCGGAGTAGCAGGTGAAGCCCTCGTGAATCCACATGTCGGCAATGTCCTTGCTGGTGATGTTGTTGCCAAACCACTCGTGCCCGCTTTCGTGGATGATGATAAAGTCCCACTTCAGCCCCCAGCCCGTGGCCGACCGGTCGTGGCCGAGGTAGCCGTTAAGGTACTTGTTGCCGTAGGCCACGGCGCTCTGGTGCTCCATGCCCAGGTGGGGCGCATCGACGAGCTTGTAGCCGTCCTCGTAGAACGGGTAGGGCCCAAACCAGTACTCAATCGACTTGAGCATGGGCTTCACGTTGGCCCCGAACTGGGTTTTGGCCTTGGCTAGGTTTTCGGTCAGCACCCAGTAGTCGAGCGTGAGCTTGCCCTTCTCCCCGGCGTAGGAGTCGGCGAAGTGGGTGTAGTCGCCCACGTTCATGGCCACATCGTAGTTGTTGATGGGGTTGCGCACGGCCCAGTCGAAGCGGGTCAGGCCGCCCTTGAGCTGGGTGACCTTGCGCAGGCGCCCGTTCAAGACGTCCTTCAGCCCCTTGGGCACCGTCACGCTGATGAGCATGGAGTCGACCTCGTCGGCCTGGTGGTCTTTGGTAGGCCACCAGATGCTAGCGCCTACGCCCTGGCAGGCCGTGGCCACCCAGGGCTTGCCGTTGGAATCTTTGGTAAAGACCAGCCCGCCGTCCCAGGGCGCCCGCTCCGCCACCGTAGGCTTGCCAGAGTAGAAGACCGTGAACTCGTCGGTGCTGCCCGCCTTGATGGTCTGCGGAAACGTGACGAACACGGCGTTGGCCTCGCGGGTAAACGGCACACTCTGACCTTTGTACACCACTTTGTCCACCGACAGGTTGGCAAACAGGTCGAACTGGAGGCGGTTGAAGTCCTGGGTGGCAGTGAAGCGGAACAGGTTGGAGCCGCTCAACGCCCGCTGGTCGATGTCGAGCTTGACGTCGAGGTGGTAGTACTTGATGTCGTAGCAGGTGCGCAGGGGCGAGAGGCTGCCCCGCAGCGAGTCGGCACGGGTGAATTGGCTTTTGGGCTGCATCAGCTGGGCACTGCTCAGCAGGGGCAGACACAGCACGGCCAAGGCGGCCAGCAAGGGAGTACGAAGACGCATGGGAGTCGGGAAGTGGAGGCGGTAAAGTTAGCTACAGACTCCGGTGCGGCGGCACGGTTGCGTAGAGGGCTGCCGCCGGACGCGGCTCCGGCGCTTACCCGCGCAAGATTCGGGTCGCCGCCCGTGCGGATTGGCGTAGTTTTGCGGCTCCATTCGTTTTATTGCCATGTCTTCTCCTACTTCCCCCAGCCGTGCGGCCATCATCGGGGCTTTTGCCATTGTTTACCTGATCTGGGGCTCCACCTACCTGGGCATCCGCTTTGCCATCGACAGCATGCCGCCGCTGCTGATGGCGGGCTCCCGCTATTTTCTGGCCGGGGCCCTGCTCTACGGGTTTATGCGCTGGCGCGGGGAGCCGGCCCCCACCCGCCGGGGCTGGGCCCACGCCCTGCTCATCGGCATCTGCCTGCTCACCTTCGGCAACGGGGGCGTGACGTTGGGCGAGCAGTACATTTCCTCGGGCCTGACGGCGCTGCTGGTGGCCGTGGTACCGCTGTTTCTGGCTTTGCTGGGCTGGCTCAGCGGCCTGTCGGGCCGGCCCACGCTGCCCGTAGCCATTGGTCTGCTCATCGGCATGGCCGGCGTGTACCTGGTGGCCCGCACGCCCGGCGTAAGCCACGTGGCCCTGCCCGGCCACGAAAACTTGGGCATCGGGCTGGTCATGACGGCCGCTCTGCTCTGGGCCGTGGGCTCCCTGTACGCCAAAAAGCACCAGCCGGCCTCCTCGCCCTTCGTGGCCGGGGGCATGCAGATGATGTGCGGGGGCTTGCTGATGCTGGTCGTGGGGTTGCTGCGCGGCGAAACCCAGGGCTTCGAGCTGGCGGCCGTCACCACCCAGTCGTGGCTGGCCTACATCTACCTGGTCACGCTGGGCTCCATCGTGGCGTTTTCGGCCTACATCTGGCTGCTGCAAGCTGTGGAGCCGGCTTTGGCGGGCACCAACTCGTTCGTTAACCCGGTCGTGGCCGTGGTGCTGGGCTGGGCTCTGGCCGGGGAGCAGCTCAGTGGCCCCATGCTGGGCGGCGCCGCCCTGATTGTGGTAGCCGTGGTGCTGGTGGTGCTGGGCGGGGCTAAAAAGCCGGTGCCGGTATCCACTGGGGAACAGCCTGTCCCCGCCAAGCGTCTGGTATAGAACCCTTTTCTTTTTTTACGCCATGCTCCCCGACCTGACCACTGAAGAAGACATCCGCTGCCTGGTCGACTCATTTTACAACCGCGTCGACCAGGATGAGCTGCTCGGGCCCGTATTCAACGGCTTCGCGCACGTGAACTGGGCCAGCCACCTGCCGGCCATGTACGACTTCTGGAGCAGCGTGCTGTTCGGCACCAGCCGCTACAAGGGCCGGCCTTTTCCCAAGCATATTCCCCTGCCCATTGGCGCAGCGCACTTTCAGCGCTGGCTGCAGCTGTTCAATCAGACGGTTGATGCGCACTTCAGCGGCCCCACCGCCACCGACGCCAAGGCCCGGGCGCTGAGCATTGCTACACTCTTTGAGCACCGCCTCAGCCACCGCTCCTCGCTGAACATTCTGTAGAGCGAACTGCGGCAAACGCGACTTATCATAGTATGATTCAGGTAAATTATGTGAACTTATTGCCAAACCTAGAAGTTTGGCTATATTAGCGAATAGGACGTAACCTGCGTAAATTCGCTACGTATTGGTAAGCCCCACTTCAGCCGCACTTATTCCCTCTCTTATGAAAGCAAACCTGACTTTAGCTGACATTCAAACGGAAGGCGACATCAAGACGCTGGTCGATACGCTCTGCCACAAGGC
Source organism: Hymenobacter persicinus (assembly GCF_004167665.1). GTDB lineage: Bacteria > Bacteroidota > Bacteroidia > Cytophagales > Hymenobacteraceae > Hymenobacter > Hymenobacter persicinus. The sequence continues at coordinate 6,545 of NZ_SEWE01000070.1, forward strand.
GACCAACGACACGCTGCTTGGTCCGCGCTACGGAGCGGCGGCCCGCATCCACTGGCCCCACTACCTGACCTCGCAGTACCGTTACTGGAGCACCACGCTGCTGGGCAAGCCGGCTGAGGAAGGCGAGCCGGTACCCGCCCAACTGGCCATTCCAACCAACGGCCCCCACATCGAGAAATGGGTGAATCTGTTTTCCTCCACGGTGGAAGAGTGCTTTTCGGGCACCAAAGCCGAAGAGGCCAAAAACCTGGCCCGGCAGCTAGCTACCCGCCTGCAGGCCGCTCGCACCCGGGAGCTGCCCGTCGACTAACCTGCCATTTACCCCCTGCAAAAGCCCAGTGCCGGACCGGCACCGGGCTTTTCGTTTTTCGGGGCTTACTCGTCCTTGTACAGCCGCCCCGCCTTATCGGCCGAGAGCTTGATGCCTTTAATCAGGGCTGAGCTGAAGCCGTGGTGCTCCATTTCGTTGAGGCCGGCAATGGTGCAGCCCTTGGGTGAGGTCACCTTGTCAATTTCCTGTTCGGGGTGGGAGGCCAGCTGGAGCAGCAGGTCGGCAGCGCCCTTGGCGGTCTGGGCAGCCATGCGGAGTGCGTCGGGGGCGTGAAAGCCGATTTCGGTGCCACCCTGGGACGCGGCCCGGATGGCCCGCAGGAAAAACGCCACCCCGCAGGCGCACAGGGCCGTGGCCGAGGTCATCAGCTCCTCATTGATGCGCACCGTGGTGCCCACCGTATCGAACAGCTTTTCCACCAGCGTCAGGTCCTCCTCCCGATCCTGGTCGCTGGCAATGCAGGTCATCGACTGCCCGATGCCGATGGCCGTGTTGGGCATGGCCCGCACCACCCGCACGTCGGCGCTGGTCTGGGTGCGAATATCCTGGCAGCTTACCCCGGATATCACCGAAATCAGCAACTGCCGGTCGGCGTCGAGGCCCTCCCGAATGCCATCGAGCACCTTGTTGAGTTGCTGGGGCAACACGGCCAGCACCACGATATCGGCCTCGCGCACAGCGGCCAGGTTGTCGGCGCTGGTGCCGTAGCCGGCCTCCGCCAGCGGGGCCAGGGCGGCACTGTTGCGGCGGGTCAGGATGATATCGGCGGGAGCGTAGAATCCGGCTTTTACAAGGCCCTTTGCTAATGAGACGCCAATATTGCCGCTGCCGAGGATGGCAATGCGGGCGGTGGAATTCTGCATGGTTGATTACGGAAAATGATGGCTATGGAATGACGTTCTGGGTGAAGTTCTTCGGTTGGGGCATACAAGCAAAAAGGGCAGCTCAGATACACTGGCTGCCCTTTTTCAAATGTAATCTACTGGCTCCGTTACACGCCCAGCAGCAGGCGCGTCGGATCTTCGAGCAGCTCCTTCACCCGGACCAGGAACGACACCGACTCGCGGCCGTCGATAATGCGGTGGTCGTAGCTGAGCGCCAGGTACATCATCGGTCGGATAACCACCTGCCCGTTTTCGGCAATCGGGCGCTGCACGATGTTGTGCATGCCCAGAATGGCCGACTGCGGGGCGTTGATAATCGGGGTGCTCATCATCGAGCCGAAGATGCCGCCGTTGGTGATGGTAAACGTGCCGCCCGTCATCTGCTCGATGGTCAGCTTGTTGTCGCGGGCCAGCGTGGCCAGGCGCACCACTTCCTTCTCGATGCCGTCGAAGCTGAGTTGCTCGGCATTGCGAATCACGGGCACTACCAAGCCTTTCGGGGCCGATACGGCGATGCTGATGTCGCAGAAGTCGTTGAACACGATGTCGGTGCCGTCAATCTGGGCATTCACCGAGGGCCATTCCTGCAGGGCCACGCACACGGCCTTGGTGAAGAAGGACATAAAGCCCAGGTTCACGCCGTTTTTCTCCTTGAACTTGTCTTTGAACTTGGTGCGCAGGTCCATGATGGGCTGCATGTTCACCTCGTTGAAGGTGGTGAGCATGGCCGTCTCATTTTTCACACTCACCAAGCGGCGGGCTACTGTCTTGCGCAGGTTGCTCATCCGCTCCCGGCGCACGTTGCGGTTACCACCGGCTACGGCTGGCGCAGCTTGTGGGGCCGCGGCCGGGGCAGCAGCGGGTGCAGCGGCCGGAGCCGGCGCGGCGGGCTTGGCCTGGGCGTTTTGGGCATCTTCCTTGGTGATGCGCCCGTCGCGGCCGGAGCCCTGCACGTCGGCAGCAGCAATGCCTTTCTCACCGAGAATCTTGCCGGCGGCCGGGGAAGGCGTACCGGTGGCGTAGCTAGTCGAAGTGGAAGCCGAACTGGCCGGAGCGGCAGCAGCTGGGGCAGCCGGAGCCGAAGC
>NZ_SEWE01000071.1 GCF_004167665.1 Hymenobacter persicinus
TCCGGGGAACTTTTTGTTTCGTAGGTGGCCCGGACCAGCTTGCTGGCCAGAATTTCTGCGCTGATTCTCCGTCTCTTTACCTACTGCACATGTTTACTTCTTTACCCAAATTGCTCGTTGGCCTGGGGGCCGCGACCCTGCTGCTCACTGGCTGCGCCAAGGATGATGACCTGGACCTCTCCATTGCCGGCGTCGCCGTGGCCACGGCCGACTTCCAGGAACTCGAGGATGCCGCCATCCGCGGGGGCGTGGTGACCACGCTGGCCAACAAAAACCCCAACGACCCCCAGGGCAACTTCACGGTGTTTGCGCCCACTAACGACGCCTTCGCCCGGCTCGGCCTGCGCACCGCTGCCGACTTGAACGCCCTGCAGCAGCCCTTTCTGACCAACACCCTGCTCTACCACGTGGCCAACGGCCTCGTCACCGGCGACGCGCTGCAGTATGGCAAGACCTCGGCCTCGGTCCTGGGGCCCAACCGCCGCTTCACCTTCCGCGGGGGCAGCATGTACGTCAACGGCTCCCGCATCCTGGCTACCGACGTGAAGGCCACCAACGGCCGGATTCACAGCATCGACAAGGTGCTGCTGGCCACTGGCGCCGACATCACCTCCTCGGCCGTGGCGTTGAGCACCTCCCAGGTGTTTGTGAAGCCCGAGCTGACCTACCTGGTGGCCGCTTTGCAGCTCTGCAAGCTCACCGACGCGCTGACCAAGACGCCCGGCAGCCCCGCCTTTACCGTGTTTGCCCCCACCGACCAGGCTTTTAAGAACCTGATGCAGGCCCTGGCTTTGCCCGTCACGACGCCCGCGGCCGACGTGCAGAGCATTGCCAACAAGGTCGGCGGGGTTGATGTGCTGGCCAAGGTGCTGCTCAACCACGTGGTGGCCGGCGCCAACGGCGACAAGTTCACCTCCGAGCTGCCCGAAAATGCGTCGCTCACCACCTTGGCCGATTCGCGCCTGCTCATGGGCCCGTTTGCTAATGGCCTGCTGACGGTGAAAGGCACCGGCAACACGGCGCCGGCCGCCATGGTCATCCCCGACGTGCAGTGCACCAACGGCGTAGTGCACGTCATCGACCAGGTGCTGCTGCCCTAATCCGGCGGGCGCACCAGCCAAAAATTAGGCGACTAAAAGTACTTACTCACCCAGTCGTAGCAGCCGTTCGGACAGATGGTTGCAACGGCTGGGCTTTATATCGTACTTTTCCGGTCTCTGCGCCGAAGCGTCATGCCGGGCTCGGGCGGAAAACGAAGAGTTTTAGCAGTTGCAACTATGAAAAAGTGTCTCGCCAGCCTGTTGGGAAGCTGGCTGATGGTAATGGTGGTAGCGGTGGCGGCAGTGGCCCAGACCGAGCCCGCCGCCCGCGTAAACCTGGAAGGCCAGTGGAAAGGGACCCTGGCGGTGCCCGGCGGCAGCCTGCCCATTAGTATTTCCGTGACCGAGCTGGCCGGTGGCAACCGCTTTGCCACCCTCGACGTGCCCATGCAGCGCATTGTGCGCTCCCCCATGGAAGTGCAGCAGCGCGGCGACACCCTCTTATTTGACGCCCAGGCGGTCGGTTGCCAGTTCGTGGCCCAGCGCTCCGCCGACGGCAAAGAGCTCCGGGGCACTTGGCAGCAGCCCGGCTACAAAACGCCCGTGACGCTCGCCTTTTCGGTGGCGCCCAAAGTAGATCCGAAGAACTTTAAATTTCCCCCGCCTTACCGCGTGGAGGAAGTGACGGTCACTAATCTGGCTGACAACACCCGCCTGAGCGGCACGCTAACCATCCCGGCCGGCGCTGGTCCGTTTCCGGCCGTGGTGCTGCTCTCCGACATTGGCCCCCAGGACCGCGACGGTACCGTGGGCACTTACCGTATGTACGGGGAGCTGGCCGACTACCTTACCCGCCAGGGCACGGCCGTCCTCCGCCTCGACGACCGGGGCGTGGGCCAGTCGGGCGGCGACAACGCGGCTACCACCACCGCGGCGCTGGTCCAGGATGCCCAGGCCAGCCTGAACTTTCTGCGCACCCGTCCCCTGATTGACTTCAACCACCTGGGCCTGATCGGGCACGGGGAGGGCGGCAACGTGGCCCTGCTCACCGCGGCCCAGCCCTTGCCGCCCAGCTTCGTGGTGGCGCTGGCCGCCTCGGGCGTAGTGGGACGGGAACAATTGGTGCTGCGCCAGGCCGAAGCCCGCCGTATCAGCAGCTCGGATACCACCGGCGGCGCGGCCTCCGGTCAGCAGCAGTTTCAGGACGACGTGCGTCGGCAGGCCGACAAGATGCGGGCCGAGGGCGCCAATTCGGCCCAGGTCGAAACCTTCCTCGACCAGCAGCGCATGCGCCAGCGGGCCGAAGACAAAAAGCAGCTCGACGTGGTGCTGAAGCAGCAGCGGGCCATGCTCGAAATCATCCGCCAGACCGCCAACAACGCCCAGGCTCAGGCCATTGTGGCCAACATGCTCCAGCAGTTTACGCCCGGTTTGGGGCAGTCGGCGGCCCAGACCAGCGCCGCCCAGATGACCACGCCCTGGTTCCGCTACTTCCTCGAGTTCGACCCACAGGCCGAGCTGGTCAAAGTGCAGTGCCCGGTGCTGCTGCTCAATGGCACGCTCGACTCCCAGGTTGGGGTCAGCAACCTGCCGCTGCTGGAGCGGGGCCTGCGCGCGAGCAAGCGGGTGGTGTCCCGCAAGCTGGTGGGCGTCAACCACCAGTTTCAGGCCCCCGAGCAAGAGTGGCCCCTGGTAGGTGGGCAGCCCAAGCCGGCCTTCTCTACCGCCGCCCAGGAGTCCATCCGCGACTTTGTTCGTCAGCAGCTGCCGAATTAGGACGGTGATGGGGCTGCCGCAACGGTTGTAGCTGACTGCCAGGGAAAAAATCCGGGCAATTAGGAGTCTTTCTAGGGCAAAATGGTATCTTGCCTCTATGAAACGCCTCGCACTTGCCTTGTTGCTCGTTCTCGCTGCCCAGGCTAGCCAGGCCGATCCGCACGTTGGCTCCAGCACCAAGCCCAGCCTGGCGCCTTCCATCCGCATTCTGGATAAGAAGAACGGCTTCCGCGAAGTCACCCTCGGCGCCGATATTCACACGTTTCGCAACCTGGTGCTCGAGCGCACCGACGCCAGCACCCAAACCACTTACTACACCCGGGCGTTCGAAAACCTGAAAGTGGGCAGCTTCCGGGTGACGGGCATCAGCTACGGCTTTTACAAGGACAAGCTTTGCTCCATCGAGGTGCGCACCATGGGCGACGCCAACTGCCGGGCCATCCACCAGTTTCTGCTCGACGAGTACGGGCAGGGCCAGCGCCTGGCTTCCACCAAGAGCGAATATTGGATTGGGCAGCAGGTGAGCCTGCGCTACACCGAAGTGCCCCAGGGCTACGCCACGGTTATGCTGTCCAGCAAGTCTTTGATGGACCAGCGCATGGCTGAGCGCAAGCTGCCGGCTTTCGGCACGGCCTGAAGTTAGGGTAGCCCAGCGCAGGGTTTCGGCAGCTACTGCCGCACTAGTTTCGAGCCCCCGTCAGCAGTAGCTGGCGGGGGCTCGTGTTTTTCCCGGTTCTGATTACGGACGAAGACCGGTATGCCTACTGACGACAAGCTGAAGCCATTGACATGATGCAGTATAGGTAAGGGGTTGAAGCTAAAGTATATAGTATTGTTTTGCTCCAATGGCAGCCAGTGTCAATAGATGAGCTATTTGTGACTGATTCCCATGAATATTTTTGCTTGTGAAAAATAAAGTGATATTTAATATTGTTTAAAGCATAAATATTGGTTTCTTTGTCTAAGAGCAATGCGTACTGTTGCCTCTTGGTCCGAATTACCTCCCATTGGTTGTGCTGATTACTTCCTGAATGCCCATGGAACGCTACAAACGCTACACCGACGCTTCCAGCTTTATCCTGCCCGTGGTGGATGTGCTGCTGATTTTTGCCTCCTTCCGCCTCGCCGGACGGCTGATTCTGCAGACCTGGCAGTTCACGGGGTACTTCCCGTTCTTCTTCGCCATTTTCGCTTTGCTGTGGTGGATTCTGTCGGGGCAGTTTGCCAATATCTACCGGGTCGACCGGCTCATTACCTACCCCGAGAAGCTGCTTTACCTGATGCGCACCTTCCTGCTCCACGCCTGCATTGTGCTGGTGGTGGTGCTGGTGCTGAAGATGTACTGGCTGCCGCTGCGCTACCTGTTTGCCGTCTATACCCTGGCCGTGACTACCGTGGTATGCGGCCGATTCTTGCTCACGTTTGGCTACCGCGCCTACCATCAGCACCTGGCCCGGCCCCACAGCCGCTTCGTTATCGTCGGGGCCGGGGAGAGCGGGCAGGAACTGTACCGCTTCCTGGTGTCGCACGACCCGGTAGGTAATCAGTTCGAGGGTTTCTTTGCCGACGAGCCCGTGCCGGCCACCCTGCGCCCCTTGGTGCGCGGCCCGCTCACGGAGCTCAAAGAGTACTGCCTGCAGATGCAGATTGACGAAATCTACTTCTCGCTGCCCCTGAATGAGCACAGCCTGATTGAGGAACTGTCGCAGTTTGCCGACGACCATTTCCTGTCCTTCCGCATCGTGCCCGACTTCCGCGGCACCGTGCGCAAAGACGTTAACGTGTATTACTACGACCATCTGCCGATTCTCACCATCCGCCACGAGCCCCTGCACATCCGCACCAACCAGGTGCTCAAGCGCCTCTTCGACGTGGCTTTTTCCTTGGCTGTTATCGGGCTGCTCTTTCCCATCGTGCTGCCGCTGCTGGCCTTATTGATCAAGCTGGATTCGCCGGGGCCGGTTTTCTTCAAACAGATGCGGCCCGGCAAGCGCAACCAGCTGTTTCCGTGCTTCAAGCTGCGCACCATGAGTGCCAGCCACGGGCACACCGAGCTGCAGGCCACCAAGTCAGACCCCCGCGTAACCCGGGTCGGCCGCTACCTGCGCAAGTATAACCTCGATGAGCTACCCCAGTTTTTCAACGTCTTCCTCGGCCACATGTCAGTGGTAGGGCCCCGGCCCAACATGATTTCTCAGCTTGAGGAGTACTCCAAACACATTCGCACCTACCAGATGCGCCACGCCGTTACGCCCGGCATCACGGGCTACGCTCAGGTAAACGGCTACCGCGGCGAAACCCGCGCCCCCCAGGCCATGAGCAAGCGGGTGGAGTACGATTTGAAATACCTGGAAAACTGGACCTTCGGCCTGGATATGAAGATCATCGGCCTCACGGTCTGGAACATGATCCGGGGCGAGAAAAACGCCTACTAGCCGCGGCGGGCTGATTTTGCCCACTGCCCGGCGCCATCCTGCCCGCCTCGCCCGCGGCATTGAATGCCGACGCCAGGCGGGCAGCTTTTCCGGTGTTGCATCACTATTCCCTTTTGCGGCTATGCTACCCAAGCGTCTTGTACTGGATTCCTGGATTTCAACCGGAACGTTCGCCGAATTCGTCGGTACTATCCTGGACATGGGCGCGGCCCGCACTTCGGCTTACGTCTGCTGCGCCAACGTGCACATGCTGGTCGAGGCCCACCAGCACCCCGATTTCCGGCGTCTACTCGATGAAGCTTCCTTGGTAGTGCCCGATGGCAGCCCCGTGGCGGCGGCCGTGGGCTGGTTTCACGGCCTGCGCCAGTCGCGCGTGGCGGGCATGGATTTGCTGCCGGCCCTGCTGGCCGAAGCCGCCCGGCGGGAGCAGTCGGTGTACTTCTACGGGACCACCGACGAAGTACTGACGGCCATGGTGGCTCGGGCCCGGCACGAGCATCCCGGGCTGCGCATTGCCGGCGCGTATTCGCCGCCCTTCCGGGAGCTCACGCCCGAAGAAGACGCCGCCGAAACGGCCGCCATCAACGCCGCCGACCCCGACCTGCTGTTTGTGGCCCTGGGCTGCCCGCGGCAGGAGCGCTGGATGGCCGAGCACCGCGGCCGGATCCGCAGCTGCATGCTGGGGGTGGGGCAGGCCTTTCCGGTGTATGCCGGCCTGGAGCCCCGGCTGCCTTTATGGGCTCGTAAGCTCTGGTTGGAATGGGCTTACCGTCTGTGGCTGGAGCCCCGCCGGCTGTGGCGCCGCTACCTGCACACCAATACCCGCTTTGTGTATCTGATAAGCCGCCGCGCCCTGGCCTACCGGGTAGGCCGCCCGCATATTCCGGCCTGAACCGCCTTAGCAGCCTGTTCAGCTGACTTAAGCATTTTCTGGCTTTAGTTATGTATGTACAAGTAATAATTCTGTTAAAGCCGATTGTAATCGGTTTATGGACAACTGTGTTTCTTTTAGTGCACAATACCAATCAATTTTTGTCTTTATTAAAAATATTTTAATAAAAATTATTGATAACATTATAATATAGTCTATATTTCAGCAACCAAGTACTCTGCGGCAGCCAAGTTCTGCTACGCTGACTCGTCTTCTCTTCTCTCTTCTTTTTGCCTTCGATTCAACTAATACTTGCTCTATGAAAGCAGTTATTCTGGCGGGCGGCTACGGCACCCGCATCAGTGAGGAAAGTGGCGTTCGGCCCAAGCCAATGGTCGAAGTGGGCGGCCGCCCAATCCTGTGGCACATCATGAAGATCTACGCCCACCATGGCATCCGGGACTTTGTGATCTGCTGCGGCTACAAGGGCCATATGATCAAGCAGTACTTCTCCGACTATTTCCTGCACAACTCCGACGTGACCTTCCGCATGGACCGCAACGAGATGCAGATTCACCGCAGCAACGCCGAGCCCTGGACCGTGACGCTGGTTGATACCGGCCAGGAAACCATGACTGGGGGCCGCCTGCGCCGGGTGCGCGAGCATCTGGCCGACAACGAGCCCTTCTGCCTGACCTACGGCGACGGGGTGGGGGATGTCGATATCCGGGCCGCCATTGAGTACCACCAGCAGCAGGGCGCTACCGCCACGCTGACTGCCGTGCGCCAGCCCGGCCGCTTTGGGGTATTTTCCCTCACCGACGAGGCCAGCCGCATTGCCAGCTTCACCGAAAAGCCCGAGGGCGGCGAGACGCCCTGGATCAACGGCGGCTTCTTCGTGCTCGAGCCCGAGGTGTTCGACTACATCGAGGATGACACCACGGTGTGGGAAAAGGCCCCGCTGGAGCGCCTGGCGGCCGAAGGCAAGCTGGCTGCCTACCGCCACACCGGCTTTTGGCAGCCCATGGATACCCTGCGCGACCGGAACATGCTCGAGGAACTCTGGGGCGCCGGCAAAGCCCGCTGGAAGGTGTGGGACAATGCCCCGGTGGCCGCGCCCGACCCGGTACTGACCGAAATCATGACTTCGGCCGTGACGGCCCCGGCCGGGCAACGGGTGGCCGCCCCCACGCTGCTGCCCAGAGACTAACCCTGACTGTTTCCGTGCTTTTCCCAACCCTCACTTTCTGACTTCCAGCGTATGCAGCGCATTCTGATTACCGGCAATATGGGCTACGTAGGGCCCGGCGTAGTTCGCCACCTGCGCCGCGAGTTTCCGCAGGCCGAGCTTATCGGCTACGACATGGCCTTTTTCGCCCACTGCCTGACCGGCGCGGCGCGCTTGCCCGAAGGTCGCCTGGACCGCCAGCTGTTTGGCGACGTGCGTACCCTGCCCGCCGCGCTGTTGCAGGGCGTGGACGCCGTGGTGCACCTGGCCGCCATTTCCAACGACCCGATGGGGCAGACTTACGAGGATGTAACGCTGCAGATAAACCACCAAGCTGGCATTCTGCTGGCCCACCGCGCCAAGGCCGCCGGCGTCAAGTCGTTCGTGTTTGCCAGCTCCTGCAGCATCTACGGGGCTGGGGGCGAAGGCGCCAAAACCGAGCAGTCGGCGCTGAATCCGCTGACGGCCTACGCCCGCTCCAAGGTGTTCAGCGAAGAAGACCTGGCCCCGCTGGCCGACGAGAACTTCCGGGTGACCTGCCTGCGCTTCGCCACGGCCTGCGGCTGGAGCGACCGGCTGCGGCTGGATCTGGTTGTGAACGACTTCGTGGCTGGTGCCGTGGCTACGGGCCGCATCAGCATTTTGAGCGACGGCACACCCTGGCGCCCCCTGATTCACGTGCAGGACATGGCCCGGGCCATTGAGTGGGCCATTGGCCGACCCGCCAGCTGCGGGGGGGCATTTCTGGCTATCAACGCCGGCTCGGAAGAGTGGAACTACCAGGTGCGCGACCTGGCCCATGCCATTGCCGCCGCCATTCCCGGTACCGAGGTACAGCTCAACCCCAGCGCCCCGCCCGACAAACGCTCCTACCGCGTCGACTTCAGCCTGTTCCGGCAGCTGGCGCCCGACCACCAGCCCCGGCGCACGCTCACCGATACCATCACGGAGCTGCACGAAGGCCTGCTGGGCATGAACTTCCGCGACCCCGAATTCCGCTCGTCCCAGCTCATGCGCCTGCGGGTGCTCACAGCCCTGCGCGAGTCGGGGCAGCTGGACGCCGACCTGCGCTGGTGCGCCGACCAGGCCGCCGCGCCAACGCCGGTGCGCGAGTCGGCTCCGGCCGAGCTGGCCTTGTCGTAACCGCTGCGCTTCCAACCTGCATTCACTTTTCCACCACCGCAACCACTCACTGCTATGATTTTCACCGAAACCGAACTGGCGGGTGCCTTTATTATCGACGTGGACCGCATGTCCGATGAGCGCGGCTTCTTTGCCCGCTCCTGGTGCACCGATGAGTTTGCCGCCCACGGCATTCTGATGCCGCCGCTGCAGGCCAACGTGTCGTCGAACCCCCAGCGCGGCACCCTGCGCGGCATGCACTACCAGCTGGCGCCCTACGAGGAAACCAAGCTGATCCGCTGCACCCACGGGGCCATCTACGACGTGATTGTGGATTTGCGGGAGGAGTCGCCGACCTACGGACAGTGGCTGGGCGTGGAGCTGACGGCGTCCAGCTTCCGGATGCTGTTTGTGCCGGCCCGCTTCGCCCACGGCTTTATCACTCTCACCGACAACACCGACGTGTGCTACCAGGTGTCGGCCAAGTACGCGCCCGGCTCGGAGCGGGGCCTGCGCTGGAACGACCCGGCCATCAACATTCAGTGGCCGATACAGCCCACGCTGGTGTCGGCCAAAGACCAGAATCACCCGGATTTTCAGCTGCTGGTGCCGGCCCCGGAAGGCCAGCTCAGCGTCTAGCTACGCCCTATTCTGCCCAGCTCCGCCCCACTTTCCCTCACTTGCTTTCCGCAACTCTATGCTCATCATCGATACTGCGCTGGCCGAACGGCAGCGTCTTGGTCAGTCCATCCGCGTCGCCATGGTCGGCGCCGGCTTCATGGGGCGCGGCGTCGCGCTGCAAATCTGCCGCTACGTGCCCGGCATGGTGCTCGTGGCCATTGCCAACCGCACGCTTTCCCAGGCCCGCCGGGCCTATGAGGAAGCCGGGGAAATGACGGCCCGCGAAGTCAGCTCGGTGCTGGAGCTCGAAACCTGCGTGGAACGGGGGCAGCCCGCCATAACTGAAGACGCGCTGCTGCTCAGCCGCGCCGCCGGTATCGACGCCATCATTGAAGTCACGGGCGCCGTGGAGCACGGGGCCCACGTGGTGCTCGAAGCCATTCGCCACGGCAAGCACGTGGTGCTGCTCAACGCCGAGCTCGACGGTACGGTGGGCGCCATCCTGAAAGTATATGCCGACCGCGCCGGAGTGGTCTACACCGTTTCGGACGGGGACCAGCCGGGCGTGACCCTGAATCTGGCCCGCTTCGTGAAAGGGCTGGGCGTGAAGCCCGTGCTCTGCGGCAACATCAAGGGCCTGCACGACCCGTACCGCAACCCGACAACCCAGGAGGGCTTTGCCCGGCAGTGGGGCCAGAACCCGAGCATGGTCACCAGCTTCGCCGACGGCAGCAAAATCAGCTTCGAGCAGGCCGTCATTGCCAATGCCCTGGGCATGGAAGTGGCCCAGCGCGGGATGCTGGGCCCCACCGTGGCGCCGGGCACGCCCATCAGTAAGGCCGCCGAGTGGTACCCGCAGGAATTGCTGCTCAGCGGCGGCCCCGGCATCGTCGACTACGTGGTGGGAGCGGAGCCCGGGCCCGGCGTGTTTATCCTGGGTACTCACGACGACCCCATCCAGCAGCATTACCTTAAGCTCTACAAGCTCGGCCCCGGCCCGCTCTATTGCTTCTATACGCCCTACCACCTCTGCCACTTCGAAACGCCGACGTCGGTGGCCCGGGCCGTGCTGTTTCGGGATGCCGCCCTGGCCCCGCTGGGCGCCCCGTGCGTGGAAGTCGTGACGGCCGCCAAGATTCCGCTCAAGGCCGGCGCAACGCTCGACGGCATCGGGCACTACATGACCTACGGCCTAGCTGAAAACTACGGCGTGGCCCGGGAGCAGAACTTGCTGCCGCTGGGCGTGGCCGAGGGCTGCCAGCTGCGCCACGACGTGCCCAAAGACCAGGTGCTGACCTACGACGACGTGATTCTGCCCGAAGGCCGGCTTATCGACAAGCTGCGCCGGGAGCAGGAAGCCTATTTCGGCCCGGTTGCTGCCAGCGCCCGGCCCGTCGAGGCCGAGTCGGCAGTGGCCCTGGCCACCAGCTGACCCGTCCCCGACGGCCTGCCTCATTTGAACGACCCTACCTCTGCTGACCACACACATGAACTCCGACCAGATTACCCTGCTGGAATACGCCGGTGCCGACCGGCGGACGCCGCTGATTCCCACCCCCCGGCCTCCACTGCCCGAGGAAGGTCCGCTGCGCGATGCGCCCCGCGCCCCGGCCGTAGCGGCCGTGCCGCAGCTGCGCGCCGCCCTGGGCAAGCCCGGGGGCCGCATGACGGTGCTGGTGCTGGAAAGCAACTACCGCCTCACCGGGGCCGTGCTGTTTTGCCTGAGCCGGCAGAAGGGCGTGGTCATTCACGTCTTGTCGCGCGATGCGCGGAGTCCGTTTCGCTTTTCGAGCTACGTGCGCGGTCACCACTGCCTGCCGCCCGATAAGTCGGAGGCGGAATTTCTGGCCTACGCCCGGCAGGTGGCGGCCGCGGTGCACGCGGAGGTGTTTTTGCCTATCGACGTGGCCGGCATGCGCTTCACCATTGCCCACCGCCAGGAGCTGGCCTCCTTTCTGCGCGTGCTGCCCCTGCCCGAGGCAGCCGCCTACGAAATTGCCACCGACAAAAGCAAGCTGGGCGCCTTTATGCAGGAGCGCGGCATCCCGGCCCCCGACACCATCCTGGACGTGCGCCACAACCTGGCCGCCCAGCTGGAGAACTTCCAGTTTCCGGTGCTGCTCAAGCCCGTCGACGGCATCGGAGGGGGCGGCATCGAGCTGTTTCAGGACCGCGCTTCGCTAATGCAGGCTGTGGCCGCCCTGCCCGCCGGGAGCAACTACATCATCCAGAACTGCATTGAGGGCTACGATATCGACTGCAACGTGCTCTACCAGGATGGGAAGCTGCTGGCCTACTCGATTCAGAAGGGCTTGCTGCCGGCCGTTTCCGCGTACGCGCCCACCGAGGCTATCGAGTTTGTGCGCAATGAGGCCGTGCTCGATGTGGTGCACCGGGTGATGTCGGCGCTGCGCTGGAGCGGCGTGGCCCACCTCGACTTGCGCTACGACGCCCGGACCCGGCAGATGAAGGTCATTGAAATCAACACCCGGTTCTGGCTCACGGTGGTGGGCTCGGCGGTGCGGGCCAACATGAACTTCCCCGTGCTGGCCTGCCAGGCCGCGCTGGGGCAGCGGGTGGCCCCAGTCTCCTTCAGCCTGGGCCGCTACATTCCTTTTCCCAACTTTATCCGCTACAAGCTGCGGGGCCGTCGCCCCGACACTATTCCGTTTTCCCTGCGCGACACGTCGGTGCTGGGCTGGCTCGGCGACCCGCTGCCCAAGCTCTACCGAATGTTTAACAGCCGCTAACACCTGACTTCGGCCCCGCCAGCCAATTGGGCAGCGGGGCCGATTCAGCTTTTGACTAGGTTAAATTTAAATAGGGTATTGATTAAATTTTTTATAAAAAATATTGAATTAGTTTAAAAATATATCCGAAATTTACTCTTGCTGCTGAGCGTCGGATAGTGTACCGGAATACCTAGATCCGACTGCGGCTCAGCGTTGCCCCCGCCCTGGTTGTCCCCTTACCACCGTTCCTTAAGCTTATTGTCAGGGCTTAGGGCTTTGCGTTTTGGGTTACCTGACCCAAGCCATACGCCCTGCCGCCGCGGCCACCGCGGCCGAAACCAGCTGACTACGCAAGACTCGCCGCGCCGCTACCGGTGGCGCCGGTCGATGCTGGCCCCCGACGCGGCGGCCGGCCCGGCAGCGGCGCCATCCTATGGGGGTGGGCCCCGGCCCCAGGCTCCTTCTGACGGACAGGATTGGTACACATGTAAAGGCGGAGAAAATGAAAAACCGAGCTACAGCGCTTTTATGGCTGTTTATGACCATTTTTTGCCGGCCCCTGGCCGCGCAGGCCCCCCCCAGCGGGTTCACTTCCACGCTGGTATCGGGAGGGTGGAACGAGGCCGTCGGGCTGGCCTTCAATAAGACCGGCTCCAAAATGTTCGTCTGGGAACGGCCGGGCCGGGTGTGGGTGGTAGAAAACGGCCAGCGCCGCCAGCTGCTCGACATCAGTGAGGAAGTCGGGGGCTGGGAAGACCACGGCCTGCTGGGCTTCGCCCTGGACCCCAACTTCGACACCAACGGCTACTTCTACCTGCTCTACGTCGTCGACCGGCACTACCTAATGAACTTCGGGACGGCGGCCTATAATCCGGCCACCAACGACTATTTCAGCGCCACCATCGGTCGGCTGACTCGCTACACGGCCACCAGCCCGACCGGCACCTGCACCGTCAACGCCAGTTCGCGCAAGATTCTGCTCGGCGCGACCAAGTCGACGGGCATCCCGTCGACCTTCAACGGGCACGTGACCAACACCCTGCTCTTCGGCACCGACGGCACCCTGCTCGTCTCGACCGGCGACGGGGCCCACCCGTATCCCGACTACGGCAACTACAACGCCAGTTACGCCGCCCAGGCCCTGGCCGACGGCATCATCACAAGCAAGGAAAACGTGGGTTCGTACCGGGCGCAGCTGGTCAATTGCCTGAGCGGCAAAATACTGCGCATCGACCCGGCCACCGGCGCCGGCATTCCCAGCAACCCGTTCTACGACTCGACCAACCCCAACGCCCCGCGCTCCAAGGTGTGGGCCCTGGGCTGCCGCAATCCGTTTCGGATGACGCTGAAGCCCGGTACGGGCAGCACCGACCGCACCGTGGGCAACCCCGGCACGCTCTACATCGGCGACGTGGGCGCAGCCAGCTGGGAGGAGACCCACGTGGTGGACAAGCCCCGGCAGAACCTGGGCTGGCCCCTGTTTGAGGGCCTGACGCCCTACGACGCTTTTGCCACTCAGAACACCTACAACCAGGACGCGCCGAACCCACAGTACGGCATCGGGGGCTGCACCCAGCAGTACTTCTACTTCCGCGACCTGATCAAGCAGGCCACGCCCACCGGTACGGCCACTTTTACGAATCCCTGCGACAACACGAAGACCATCCCGACCTCGGTGCCCACGTTCGTGCACAACCGGCCCCTGATTGACTGGGCCCACGGCACGGGGCCTTCGCGCACCGGAATTTTCAGCGGCTCCACAGCCTCCACCATCAACATCGGGGCGGCTGGCTCGCCGGTGTCGGGGCCGCAGTTTGGGGGCAGCTCGTCGTCGGGCGGCGTTTTTTATCCTTACACCGACTTCCCGGCGGCCTACCAGAATACCTACTTTTTCGGCGACTACGTGGGCGGCTGGATCCGGAGTATGACCGTGGACGCCACCAACAAGCCCTCGGCCGTGCGCGACTTCGTCAACAGCGGGGCCGTGGTGGTGGCCATGGCGGTGAGTCCGGCCGAAACCGGGCTGTTTTACGTGAACTTCTACCCGTCCGAAATCCGCAAAATCACCTACAACACCACCGGCAATGCCCCGCCCGTGGCCGTGGCCTCACTTAATAAGGCCTACGGCCCGAGTCCCCTGGCCGTGCAGTTTACCGGCAGCGCCTCCTCCGACCCCGACGGGCAGCCGCTGACCTACCTGTGGAATTTTGGCGACGGAACTCCCACCAGCACGGCCGTGAACCCCACGCACACGTTTACCACGGCTACCTCGGCGCCCACCAAGTTCACCGTCATGCTCACCGTGAAGGACTCCCAGGGCAGCACCAACCAGACGTCGCTCACGGTGTCGGTCAATAACACGCCGCCCCAGGTGACCATCGTCAGCCCGGCCGTGGGCACGCGCTACCCGATGTCCGGCAACTCGAC
This sequence comes from Hymenobacter persicinus, assembly GCF_004167665.1. Lineage (GTDB taxonomy): Bacteria > Bacteroidota > Bacteroidia > Cytophagales > Hymenobacteraceae > Hymenobacter > Hymenobacter persicinus. The sequence continues at coordinate 14,253 of NZ_SEWE01000071.1, forward strand.
CTACAACCTGCAGGCCACCGTGACGGACTCCGAGCAAACCAGCGCCGGGCTCAGCTAC
>NZ_SEWE01000072.1 GCF_004167665.1 Hymenobacter persicinus
AGGCCAACCTCGACCGGCTCAAGCAGAACCACGCCAAAATCGGCTGGAAGCTGATGCTCGACGAAAGCCACGTAGTGGAGCAGGGCGGCGAGAAAATTGCCATTCTGGGCGTGCAGAACTGGGGCGCCCAGATGCGCTTCCCCAAGTACGGCAACCTGGCCCAGGCCCACGCCGGCAGCGGCGACGCGTCCTTTAAGATCCTGCTCAGCCACGACCCCTCCCACTGGGAAGCCCAGGTGCTCGAGTATTCCGACATCGACCTGACGCTCTCGGGCCACACCCACGGCATGCAGTTTGGCGTAAACCTGCCGGGCTTTAAGTGGAGCCCGGTGCAGTACGTCTACAAGCAATGGGCGGGCCTCTATTCCCAGGGCAAGCAGCATTTGTACGTCAACACGGGGCTGGGCTTTATCGGTTACCCGGGCCGGGTGGGCTTTTTGCCCGAAATCACCGTGTTTGAGCTACGCCGCGCCTAACCCGGCCGGAGGGTCGGGCTCAGGCCGGCACTAACGTCCAGCTTCTGCAAAAAAGCCTTCCATTGCACAATGGAAGGCTTTTTTGTGCTTAACGAAGATTAAAAGGTAACCGCAGACAAAACCGCCCCGTATATGCGCCATCATAGATTTTTGGACATTTCCTCTCTCAACCACACCGGATTATGAAAACCTCCCTCCTGTTTTTGTCCTGCGCCGCCACGCTGGCCATGGCTTCCTGCTCGCAGGAAAAAACCACTGATACCACAACCACCGACGGCGGGGCCGTAACGACCACCACGACCACCACGACCACGACGCCGGCCATGTACACCGATGAGGCTTACAACAGCCGCGCCGACCGGATTGCCGCCGACATGGCCGCCAAGATGAAGCTCGACGATGCCACCCGTACCAAGGTGCGCACCGTGTACTACAACCGCGAAAAGCGCTTCGGCGACCTGCAGAGCAAGTACGCCAACGACACCACCGGGATGGCCGCCGCCATGCGCTCGGTGTACAACGACACCGACACGGAGCTCAAAACCGTGTTTACTGACCCAACGCAGTACTCGGCCTACGAGTCGAGCCGCAGTGACTACTACGAGGACCGCTACATGGATGACGCCGCCATGGCCGACACCACCGGCATGAGCTCCTCGTCGTCTTCGTCGAGCATGAGCTCGTCGGATCAGATGAGCTCGTCGGACAACTCGGGGATGGCCGGCAGCACCAACGTGACCAAGATGAAAGCCAAAGCCGACGACGGCAGCAAGCTGAAAGTCAAAGACAACGGCAAAGTGAAAACCAAGGACGCCGACGGCAACAAATCCAAGACTGAATAGTCTCGGCTTGCTGACCCTGCCTTCTACAGAAGCCCGTTTTCCACCCGGAAACGGGCTTTTTAGTGCCGTCCAGCGGAGCAATAACCGTGTTGTAACCTCCACCGTATAGCCTGCATCCCCGGATTGCTATATCCGGCCGCACCTATTCTCCCTTTTTCCCTTTCCATGAAAAACGCCCGTTTGCTTCTTCTGAGCGCCGTTGCCGGTGCTCTCACCGCTGCTTCCTGCACCCAGGACAAGAAAGTCGAGACGACCACCACGACTACCACCGTTCCCGGCGACACGGCCGTCGTGGTGTCTGACCCCAGCGACGCCGAATACCAGGACCGCGCCGACCGGATTGCCAACCGCCTCGCCAATGACCTCGATCTGACCGACTCGGTGGTGGTGACCAAGGTGCGCACCGTGTACTACACCCGCGCCAAGCGCCTGGGCAACCTCAACACCCAGTACGCCACCGATACTGCCGGGCGCTACGCCGCGGCTCGTGCCGTAAACGTGGAGGCCGACAACGACCTGCGCGCGGCCCTGAACAGCCCCGACAAATACCGTCAGTACGAAACCAGCCGCATCAACTACGCCGATGAGCGCTACGTGGGCGGGGACCCGGAGCCGGTGGTCGTGACGACCCCCACGACGACGACGACCGCCACCACGACGCGCCGGGCCGCGCCGCGCAAAGCCATCAAAAAGCTGGAAAACGACGACGACAACCACAAGGTGAAGTACGTGGACGGCTCGAAGCGTAAGGTCAGCAAGGACGGTGACGTGAAAATCAAGCGCGCCGACGGCACCAAAATCAAGATTGACGCCGACGGAGAGCGGACGGTAAAGCGCTTCTAGGCCGCACCATTTGCTTCTGTTCAGAGTTTAAGAGCCTGCACCCTGCAACGGTGCAGGCTCTTTTTGCCTCAGTAGTTCGCTACCTTGCGCGCTAAGGCGTGTTACTATCCTGGATGATTGGTTTGTTTCGCTTCGGGCCCCGCCCCCTTCTTTCCTGCCTGACGCTGGTGCTGCTGCTGCTGCTTTCGGGCGCAGCCGCGGCGCAGGTACGCGTGACGGGCACCATTTCCACGCTGGCCGGCCGCAAGCCCATTCCCGGCGCGGCCGTCCTGATTCAGGGCACCCGGAAGGGCACCGTGGCCGACAATGAGGGCGACTTTGCCATCGACGTGGCCAACACCGACACGCTCATGTTCCGGGCCGTGGGCTTCAAGCCCCAGCGTCTACCTCTCGACCGCACCGGCTTGTCCCAGATTATTGTGCAGATCTACATGGTGCGCGACAGTATTCAGCTCGGGGAAGTGCGGATTCAGTCGGGCCGGCCGGATCGGGCCCAGATCAACCGCGCCCTGCGCAACGTGCGCCGCCCGGCGCCCTCCACCAACGTGGTGCGCCGCCCGCCCCCGCCCAAGCCCCTGTTCCCCGTCGATACCATTGCCCCCAAAATGCCCGTGCCCACCATAGCTAGCCCGGTCAGTTTGATCTACGAGCAGTTTTCCCGGGCCGGGCAGGAGCGGCGCAAGATGGAGGAAATCCTGAACGAGAAGAAAGTGCAGGAAGCCGAAAAGGCCCGGCAGAAGTACAACCGCAACTTCAAGGACAACAAGGGCTACGAGTAAGCCCGCGGGCGGCGCCGGGGCCGGTTTCAACAATTTCCGCGCGGGGCCCGTAAGCTGAAACATGCGAATCGGTTATCCCTGCGTCAACGAAACCCTCGACTGCTCCTCTTCCACCACTTTCCGGCTGGCGTCTTACTCCAACGAGCGGGTGGAAACGACCGTCGCCAACAACCTGGCCTGCCTGCGGCGCATTCTGGAATATAATGTAGCCCACGAGTTGCGCTTTTTCCGCATCAGCTCCGGCATCGTGCCCTTCGGCTCCCACCCCATCAACACCTTTCCCTGGCAAACCCGCTTCGCGGCCGAGTTCCGGGCCGTGGGCGACTACATCCGGGCCGAAAACCTGCGCGTGTCGCTCCATCCCGACCAGTTTGTGGTGCTCAATTCGCCCAGCGCCGACATCGTGCAGCGCAGCATTGCCGAGCTCGAGTACCAGGGTGCCATGCTCGATTTGATGGGTATGGATAGCCAGGCCAAGCTCCAGATTCACGTCGGGGGCCTCTATGGCGACCGGGAAGTGGCCATTGCCCGCTTTATTGCCACCTACCGGACCCTACCCGAGGCCGTGCGTCGGCGGCTGGTGATTGAAAATGATGACCGCCTCTTCAGCCTGCAGGACTGCCTGCGGGTGCACGAGGCCGTGGGCATCCCGATTCTGTTCGACAACTTCCACCACGAGTGCCTCAACCACGGCGAGCCCATGGCCGAGGCCCTGCGCCTGGCCGCCGCCACTTGGCACCCGGAGCGCGACGGGGTGATGATGATGGACTATAGCTCCCAGCAGCTGGGCGAGCGGAAAGGCAAGCACACCTCTACCCTCGAAGAGGAGCTGTTCCGTGAGTTTCTCTCCCACCTGCACGGCCTCGACGTGGACATCATGCTCGAAATAAAAGACAAGGAGGCCAGCGCCTGCCGCGCCGTAAGCGTGCTGCGCGAATTGCAGTTGGTCGCCGCTGAAGTCACCTCCGCCTAGTAACCACCCACCCTATTACCCCTTCTTTCCCTTATGGCAACTGATTCCTCCGGCGTTGAACGCCTCAATGAAACGGTCCGCGCCCTGCAAAACGGCCTGACGGCCCTGCCCCTGAGCGCGGCCATGGACAACACCGAAGCCTGGCAGCAGGAATTTCTGCTCAGCGGCATTCCCGGTTTGCAGGACATAGCCCGCGAAATTGGTACGCTACAGTCTTTGCTCACGGCCGGCAAGCTCAATGGGCCGGCCATTGGTAGCTCTTTGAGTTTGCTGGGCACCCAAACCAACCAGTACGCTTTCCAGGCGCCCGCCGAGCAGCAGGCGGCCCTCCGCTCCCTTGGCGACCTGCTCCTGCGCCTGGCCGGAGACTTGCAGAACGCCAAGTAAACCGCTTCGAACACAAAAAAGCCCGCTTGCAATCTGCAGGCGGGCTTTTTTGTGTTCGAAGCGGCCTAGCGCTGGCTTGGGGGCGTGGTAGCGGGCGTGCGGGCCGGCGAAGTGCCGCGGCGCACCGCCCGCTGGCGGGCGGGCGTGTACGGGGCGCTGGTTTTTTCGCGGGCGGGCAGCTGGTCAACGGCGTTGCGCTCTATGGTCTGGCCTTGGGGCACGTTCACGTCCAGGTTGGTATTGCGCTGCATGGTCGGCTGCTGGTCGGTGCTCTGCTGGCTGATGGTGCCGGGGTTGCTGGGCATGGTCGGGTTGGTGGGCGGCAGCGTGGTCTGGTTGCCGACACCGGCGCGCTGGGGCGAGGTGGGCGTGGTCTGGGCCCGGGCGGCACCGGCCGTGAGCAGCAGGGCAGCGGCGAGGATGGTGAGCTGAGTTTTCATAGAAGAGACAGATAGCAACGTGAGAATCGGGCTAGGCAACTGTGCCCGGCCCTTGCTATACGAGCCGCACGGTGGCGCAGCCAAATAATGCCCGCCGGCTATACACAAAAAGCCCGTTTCCAGGGCTGGAAACGGGCTTTTACATCTTAAATCAAGCCAGAGCAGCGAGCTGTTGGCCGCGGACCCAGAACTAGGGACGACGGTTCATGGCGTTGAGGTCTTCGAAAGCCTGCTTCAGACGGGCCACGAAGGTTTCCTCGCCCTTGCGCAGCCACACGCGCGGGTCGTAGTACTTCTTGTTGGGCGAGTCGGCGCCGGTGGGGTTGCCGATCTGGCCCTGCAGGAAGCCTTCGTTTTTCACGTAGTTGTCCTTGATGCCCTGCCAGAACGCCCACTGCAGGTCGGTGTCCAGGTTCATCTTGATGGCGCCGTAGCTGATGGCCTCCCGGATTTCCTCCTGCGAGGAGCCCGAGCCGCCGTGGAACACGAAGTCGATGGGCAGGGCCTCTTCGATGTTGTGCTTCTGACGCAGGAACTCCTGGGAGTTGTGCAGGATCTTGGGCTGGAGCTTCACGTTGCCGGGCTTGTACACGCCGTGCACGTTGCCGAAAGCCGCGGCGATGGTGAAGCGGTTGCTGACCTCGCTCAGCTGCTCGTAGGCGTAGGCCACTTCCTCAGGCTGGGTGTAGAGCTTGCTGGAGTCCACGTCGGAGTTGTCGACGCCGTCTTCCTCGCCGCCGGTTACGCCGAGCTCGATTTCCAGGGTCATGCCGATTTTGGCCATGCGCTCCAGGTAGCGCTTGCAGATTTCGATGTTTTCCTCAATCGGCTCCTCCGACAGGTCGAGCATGTGGGAGCTATAGAGGGGCTGGCCGTACTGCTCGAAGTGCTTCTCGCCGGCCGCGAGCAGGCCGTCGATCCAGGGCAGGAGCTTCTTGGCGGCGTGGTCGGTGTGCAGAATCACGGGCACGTTGTAGAGCTCCGCCATCAGGTGCACGTGCTGGGCGCCGGAAATGGCGCCGGCAATGCTGGCCTGCTGCTTGTCGTTGGGCACCGACTTACCGGCGAAGAACTGGGCCCCGCCGTTTGAGAACTGAATAATCACCGGCGAGTTGACGGCGCTGGCGGTTTCGAGCACGGCGTTGACCGTGTTGGTGCCCGTCACGTTGACGGCGGGCAGGGCGAAGGCATTCTTCTTGGCGTACTGAAACAGGGATTGTACTTCGTCGCTGTGCAGGACGCCGGCCCGCAGCCCGGTAAGAGTTTGTGCTGTCATGAGAGGGAAAGAAGGTGGATTCAGGAAACGAAATTGCTATTTATCAACCATACTACCAGCCGCGCCGCACCGGACGCAGAACGGGCCTGCGCCGGCCAAACCTACTCCGGGCCGTGGGCTAAAGGTAAGGTCTGGGCGCTAAACCAGCATGCTGGACGCGGCAAACTCTGCCCGCTGGCTCCGGATTACGCTACTGCACCCGGGTCAGGCGCAGATAATCGAGCATGGCTTGGTTGACCTCGCCGTTCATGTTGGTGTTGGCGTCTTCCAGCGTCAGAGTCAGGGTATGGGTGCCCTTTGCGAGCCGGGCCAGCACCGGGTTGGAGAAGCCCCAGTCCGACCACTCGTCCACGCCGCGCTGGGGCAGCACCACCGTGCCCAGCAGTTGCCCGCCCCGGCGCAGGGTCCGGATTGCGCACTTGTTGCTGGTGTTGATGGGGCCGTTGCCATTGGCGTAGCGAAAATCCAGGGCGTAGAGGCCGGTTTTCGGCACCTGCACTTTGAGCGTGAGAGTGCGGTTCACCGTCGTGCTGATTTCCACGAAGCCCTTGCCCGTGTAGCCCTTGTAGCCCTTCGCCGATTTGCCCGCGGCCGCTTCCAGCTCGAAAGTGCGGCGGAACTGATCGGCCCCCACGGGCAGGGGCTCACTGGCGAAGCCTTCGAAGCCCTGGGCATCCACGGCCAGCACCTGGTACTCGGCGTAGGCCGTGGGCGCGGGCACTGGGAAGCTGAGCTCGGTGGTACGGGCCGCAAACTGCCCGTTGCGCAGCACCTGGTAGGCCCGGGCGCCTTCGACAGCCGGCCAGCTCAGGCGCCCGGCGGCGTAGGTGACGGCCGGTGTCGGGGGCGCCACGTGGTGGGGCACCTTATTCTGAGCGGCTGGCGCGGGAGCTTCGTTGCTCAGCTCGATGTGAATATTGTGGGTGCCGGTGAGCGTGGCGGGCACCGAGGCCTCGGCCAGGGGCTGTCCATCAAGGGTGATGCTGCGAATTACGCGGCCGTAGCCGCGCATTTCCACGCTCAGCACGGCGCCGCGGTAGTGGAAGTTGGTCAGCGTGCGGGTGCCCTGCAAGGCCTGGGGTACGAAGGGCCGGAACGTGAGGTAGTCGGCTTGAAAATCCATGCCGAACAGGCCCTTGTAAACCAGTCCCAGCGTGCCCGAGAGGCTCCAGAGCATGTTGCTGGAATTGACCTGGGTGCCGGCAAAGTCGCCGTTGGAGGCCACGAAGTTTTCCTTGTCGGTCAGGAACATGGCCGCCGGGCGGGCCACGGCCATCAGGCTTTCCAGAAACGCGTTTTCGTTGCCGGCCTGGGCCGCGGCCAGGCCCCAGTAGCTTTGCACAAAGGGCCAGACGGCGTTGTTGTGGTAGGGCGGAATGCCCGCAATCTGCGGGTAAATGCAGGGAATCCCGTAGTCCATGACCGGGGTACGGGCCACAATGGTTTTGGCCCGGGCCTCGTCAGCCACGCCGAAGAGCACAGTCAGGGCCTCGCCCAGGGCTTCCGACTTGGGCGAAATAGTCGGGAATGTGCGCCCGTAGCGGTACTGGCCGTAATTGCCCTTTTCCTCGAGCCACAGGTGCTCGTTGATACCAGCCTTGATGCGGGCCGCCCGGCCCCGCGCCTGGCGGGCTACCTCGGCCTGGCCCAGCTTATCGGCCAGCAGGGCCAGCACCTGATTGCCCTGAAAATGGGCGGCGTTGGTACCGAGGTTCTCGCTCTGGTAGATATCCACCGGCTGCATCCACTTCGGGTAGGTCTGCTCCCGCCAGTCCAGAAACGACGACTCCCCGCGCACGAGGCCGGTCGTGGCATCGTAGGCGTTCAGCGCATCGTCTTCAATCGAGGCCTTGATAATCGGGTACACCTGGCGCAGCCAGGCTTCGTCGCCGGTGGTTTTGTAGATTTCCCAGGCGGCCACGGCCCAGATAATCCGGTCGGTGGAGCACGGGTAGGCCCCGCCGGTGCCGGTGTCCTGGATGATGCGGCCCTGAGCTGAAACCTTGCGCAGCAGACTGGTTTTGGCGACTTCGGGCTGGAGCAGGGCCTGGCTCAGGATGATGCTGTAGCTAATGTCGCGGGTCCAGACGCCGGCCCACTCCTGCCCCGTGCGAAAGGTGCCGTCGGGCTCTACGGCCCGGGTAGCTTCCTCCAGGGCCAGGTTATACAGCGCATCGAGCAGCGGGAAGTCCGACGTGAGCTGGGGCAGCTTGCTTACGTCGAGGCTGGCTTTCCACTGCCCGGCGGTGGTTTTCTGGTCGGAATGGGCGTTGAGCACCACCGTCGTCTCGTAGATTCCGTCGCCGTCGGGGTCGGTGAGCTCCAGCCCGGGCTTGTTGATCAGGTTGTCGAAATCCCAGCTCATGGGCGTGGTGTTGCCGGCCACGAATACGTGCTTGAAGTCGTCCTTGTAGAGCTTCTGGCCGTTGTAGAGCGAATAAAATCCCTGCTTCTGAAACGCGGCCAGCACGGGGCGCAGATCCAGGCGGATTTTCAGCGGCGTGTTCGGAGCCAGGTACGTGTTGGCCGGCACCGGCGTGTGGTCCACGAACTGCTGCCCAAACCCGATAACCGGCGTTTCGAGGGGCTGCCCGGCGGCGCGGGGCACGGCCTGAAAAACGTGGTCCTGGCCGGGCTGCATTTCGTTGTCCTTGCCGTTGAGGCTGAACTTAAAGCTGACCTGCGGACTCTGAAACTCGTTGGCCGGGCTCTGGTAGCTCGACGTCAGCTCCTGGCGCGACCGGGCCCGGGCCACGGCCCGTCCCTGCACGATACTGTCGCGAAACACCGAGTAGGCCGCCGACTCCCAGACCGGCCGGCGGGCCGCATCCGGGGCGGGGGACGAAGAAGTAGTAGCGGGCATTTTCTGGGTTTGACAAGAACTCAGCAGCGAGCCGGCCAAGAGCAGGCCCGCGGTAATACGGGTGGGGTTCATAGAAGGAGCGTGAATCGGCCGCGCCCAATACCAAGCGCCGGCAGCTGACTGCTATGGTCAGAAAGCCCAAAATACGGCTTTCTGCGGTACTGCCCGCCGTAAATTCCGGAACCAAGACCGGCAAACGTTTGCGCAAAATGCTCCGGCCAGCGCCCATTTCGGGGCCTTGGCGTTGAAGCCCGAACTCCCCGGCGCCCGGCCTGGTTTGGGCTAAAATAAATCGTCCTTTTCGGGCGCGGTGTAGGGCTGGGGCGTGGCCGTGGAGGTGGCTAAGCCGAAAAAGAAGTACAAAGTCCGGCGCTTGGCGCCCTGCAGGTGGTTCAGCTCCCCGCTGGGCCCCAGGTTGCGGGTGTTGGCGTCGATGTTTAGGGCCAGCTTGGTGCCCAGGGGCGGAATGGCATCCAGCAGGGAGAAATTGCCGGGCGGCAAAGCCGGAAACGGCTTCACCCCGGACAGGCCGTAGAAGTCGAACAGGCGCACGTAGAGGCCGGGGTCGGGGCTGGCCACCAGAAACTTGCCCTCCACGGTATTGAGCTCCAGCCAGGTGATATCGGCGAAGTAGCCTTTGAACTCGGGGTAGAGCCAAGGGGCGGCCCCGGTCTGGGTGTTGTTGTAGGCGTTTTCCCAGACGTTGTCGAGCTGGCCCTGCAGGCGGTTTTTCCACACCCGGTACGGCCCTTTGCCCAGCCAGCGGGCGCCCAGCACGTAATTTTCGGGGTAGGTGAAGCTCAGGCCGGCAAAAGGGAAGTCGCCGGTGAGGCGGTATTCGTAGTCGAGGCGCAGCCAGCCGCCAGGGCTCAGCTGCCAGCGCACGGTTTGCAGGTCGCCGCGGTAAGCAGCTTCCACCACCTCCCCGCCGGCCTCGGCGTAGTGGCGCAGCCCCGCAAAAGTAGCCTGCCCGCCCACCAGCACCGGCCCGTGGGCCAACGACAGCGCGTTGCCGCTGTTGCCCTTGATACCCGTCAGCTCGCCGGTGCGCTTATCGAAGCCCACCGTAATGCCGGCCGCCGCCAGCACCAGCACGCTGTCGGACTCGGTGACTTGCACGGCCGGTGCGGCGGCCGGGGCCGGGCGCACGATGCTGACCAGCAACGCCGCATTGGGCCGGATCTTCCAGCTCCATTTGTACACCAGGTTTTTCTGCGCGTCGTACGCCGAAACCAGCAGCGCATCGTACTGCTGCCAGTCGGCGGGCAGCTTCACGCTGAGCTTGCCGCGGCCCAGCGGCGGCACGTCGGGGCTGCTGATGCGCCCGCGCGGCCCGCCCACGGAGCCGGCGAAGGCCTCGCCGGGCTGGCGGTAGCGCACCAGCTCGTACTGGAAAAAGCACTGGCTGAGGTTGGTGAAGTGGTAGCGGTTTTCCACCGGAATGATGCCCCTGAATTTGGCCGGCAGCTCCGTTAGGTTAAGCTTAATGGGCGAGAAAACCTCCCGGATGGCGTAGAAGCTGCCCTCCTTTTCGCGGTGCGGGCCCAGCACGCCGTCGGGCGCATTCACCCCGTTCACGTCGATGCGGTTGCGCTGGTCGGTGCGCACGAGGCCCTCGTCGAGCAAAGCCCAGAGGAAGCCGCCGCCGGAGCGCGGCGCTGCCCAGTGCAGCTCCCAGAAGTCGTGCAGGCCGGTGCCGCCCCCGCCGTCGTCCTGGGCGTGCAGAAACTCGGTGGGCATGTAAATCAGCGAGTCGGCCAGAATCTTTTGGGTGCTGTAGTAGTCCTCGTAGTGGTTGGTGTCGATGCCATTGAACGCGTTGCCCGGGCGGTGGTGGGCGTGGATGACGGGCCGCCGGGACAAGTCGTGCTGGGCGAAGTCGTCGTCGAGGTTCTTATTGGTGCCGCCCTCGTTGCCGTTGCTCCAAAACAGGATGCTGGGGTGGTTCAGGTCCTTGCGCACCATCTCGCGCACCAGCTTGGCCCCGGCGGCGGTGCTGTAGGCCTTCTGCCAGCCGGCCAGCTCGTCGAGCACGTACAGGCCCAGCGAGTCGCAGAGGTTGAGAAACTGCGCGTCGGGCGGATAGTGAGCCATGCGCACGGCGTTCAGGTTCATTTCCTTCAGCAGGCGCACGTCGAGCAGCTGGATGGAGTCGTTGAGGGTGCGGCCGGTTTCGGGCCAGAAGCTGTGCCGGTTGATGCCCTTGAGCTTGATTTGCACCCCATTGACGAAGATGCCCCGTCCGCGCCGCACCTCGATGGTGCGAAACCCGAACCGCTCGGTGGTCTGGTACAGCGGCTGTCCGGCGGCCGTAAGCGTGAGGCGGGCCCGGTACAGATTCGGGGTTTCGGCGGTCCAGAGCCGGGGCTTGGCCAGCCGGGTGCGGAGCTGCACTGCCGTGTCGGCAGCGGCGGCCACCGCGGCGGCCGTGCCCACCACCCGGCCCTGGGCATCCAGGATATCGACGCGCACCGCGGTGGACTGGCGCAAGCCCCGCAGCTCGGCCCGGGCCACGAAGGAGCCGTCGGCGCGGGCGTCGAGGGCCAGGTGGGGCGCAAACTGGGCCGGGTAGGCTTCGAGGTACACGGGCCGGAAAATGCCGCCGAACACCCAGTAGTCGGCTAGCCGCTCGGCGTTGTTGACCGTAGGCTCGGCCGACATCTTGCTGACCGTGACTTCGAGCAGGTTTTCCGCGTCGAAGCGCAGCTTGTCGGTCAGCTCGTACTTGAAGCGGTAGAAAGCGCCCTGGTGCACGGGCCCCACGAGCTGGCCATTGAGCTTGACTTCGGTGTCGGTCATGGAGCCCTCGAAGACGATAAACACCGGCCCCTGCCGCCAGCCGGCCGGCACCCGAAACCGGTGTTTGTAGAGCCCTTTCTCATCGGCGAAGCGGAAGTTCTTGCCGTAGGTTTTGTAGTCGCGGCCGTAGTTGTAGGAGCCAAAGCCCTGCTGCTCCCAGCACGAGGGCACCTGAATGGTGGTCCAGGTGCCGCTGCGGCGCCCGCCGGTGCAGAAAAAGTCCCAGGTGGCCGTGTGCCCGTTGTCGGTACCCGACAAATACTGCACCTGCCGGCCGGAAGCGGCCAACTGGGCGCGGGCGGGCAAACTCAGGCAGAGCAGGGCGAGCAGCCACAAGAAAGACGAAAGGCGCATACGGACGGGAGCTGAAGGAAGGGCTAAACATAGCCGCGGCCGACGGCATCAGCGCCCTGTACCATCCTGCTCGCCGCCGCGCGGCCCGGCCCAGTCCGCCTTTCCGGCCGGCGGAGCCGTATAGCAAGTTCTGTTTGCTCACTTACTTCTACGCCTCTTATGGATTTGCACTACGTTCGTCAGGGTAGCGGCCGGCCGCTGCTGCTGGTTCACGGCATCGGCGGCAGCTGGCGCTCCTGGAATACCATCATGGGTCCTCTGGCTGCGGAGCGCGAGGTCTTGGCCGTCGACCTGCCCGGGCACGGGGCCTCCCCCGCCCTGGCCGGCGAAAACTCCATCGGCACTTTCGCCGACGCGCTGACCGCCTTTCTGACCGAGCACGACTTGCTGGGCATCGACGCGGTGGGCTCCTCCATGGGGGCCCGGCTGGTGCTGGAGCTGGCCCGGCGCGGGGGCGTGCTCGGGGCCGTCGTATCCCTCGACCCCGGCGGCTTCTGGCAGGGCTGGCAGATTCCGGTGTTCTACCACTCCGTCGCCGTTTCGCAAAAGCTGGTGACGGCCCTGCAGCCGGTGATGCCCGCGCTGATGCACTC
>NZ_SEWE01000073.1 GCF_004167665.1 Hymenobacter persicinus
CCTGCGTTCATTCACGGCATCTCTGCGGTTCTTCCCACCGTCCCTACCTTGGTTCACGCTGCTTCTAAGCTCCTTCACACCCTGCACTACATCCTTCACGGCCTGCAGTAGATCCTTCACACCCTACGGTAAGTCACTCACGCCCCTCAGTAATCCTCTCACGGCCTGCAGAAGCTGATTCACGTTACCAAGTATCTCGTTCACGCCCGACAGTAAAGCAGTTTCGCTCCGCAGTACCTGCTTTCCGCCACCGGGGCCGGCTCCGGAGCTGCCGTCCGCCTTTCCCACCCGCTATGGAACCTTCGCCTCTAACCTACGCTGAAGCCTACGCCGCCAGCCTCGCCGACCCGGCCGCCTTCTGGGCCGAGCAGGCCCGGCAGATTCACTGGTTTCAGGAGCCCGCCCAGACCCTCAGCCAGGACGAAAACGGCTTCTACCGCTGGTTTGCGGGCGGCCGGCTCAATACCTGCTACCTGGCCCTCGACTACCACGTGGCCCAGGGCCGCGCCACCCAGCCGGCCCTGCACTACGACTCCCCCGTGACGGGTACCAAGGCCCGCTACACCTACGCCGAGCTGCTCGACCTGACGGCCCGCTTCGCCGGCGGCCTGCACGATTTGGGCGTGCTGCCCGGCGACCGGGTCATTATCTACATGCCCAACATGCCCGAGGCCGTAGTGGCCATGCTGGCCTGCGCCCGCCTGGGGGCGGTGCATTCGGTCGTGTTTGGCGGCTTTGCGGCCCACGAGCTGGCCGTGCGCATCGACGACGCCGAGCCCGTGGTTGTCATTGCCGCGGCCGGGGGCATGGAGCTCGATAAAGTCATTCCCTACAAGCCCCTGCTCGACGCGGCCATTGAGCAGGCCACCCACAAGCCCAGCCACACCGTTATCTGCCAGCGGCCGTTTGTGCGGGCCGCTCTGGTGCCGGGCCGCGACGTGGACTACCGGGAACTGCTCAAGGCTCCGCCCGCCGACTGCGTGGCCGTGGCCGCCACCGACCCGCTCTACATTCTCTACACCTCGGGCACCACCGGCAAGCCCAAGGGCGTGGTGCGCGACAACGGCGGGCACGCCGTGGCCCTGCGCTACAGCATGGAAGCCATCTACGGGCTGCAACCGGGCGAAACCATCTTCGCCGGCTCCGACATCGGCTGGGCCGTGGGACACAGCTACATCGTGTACGCTCCCCTGATTATGGGCGCTACCACGGTGCTTTTTGAGGGCAAGCCCGTGCGCACCCCCGACGCGGGCACGTTCTGGCGCCTGGCGGCCGAGTACGAAGCCCGCGTGGTGTTCACGGCCCCCACCGCCATCCGGGCCATCAAGAAGGAAGACCCCGCGGGCCTGCTCACCCAGGGCCACGACCTGAGCCGGCTGCGCTACCTGTTTCTGGCCGGGGAGCGGTGCGACCCGGCCACCTACGAGTGGGCCGGCCGCGTGCTCGGCGTCCCGGTTATTGACCACTGGTGGCAAACCGAGTCGGGCTGGCCGATGCTGGCCACGCCGGTGGGCCTGGCCGAGGTGCCCCCGCCGCGGGCGGGCAGCGCCGGCCACCCCGTCCCGGGCTACGCCGTACAGATTCTCGACGAAACCGGCCAGCCCGTGCCGCCCACGACGACGGGGCTGGTGGCCGTGCGTCTGCCGCTGCCGCCCGGCTGCCTGCCCACGCTCTGGCACGACGACGAGCGGTTTCGGCGCGGCTACCTCGACGCGTTTCCCGGCTACTACCTCAGCGGCGACGGGGGCTACCAGGATGCCGAGGGCTACTTTTTCATCATGGGCCGCGTCGATGACGTGATGAACGTGGCCGGGCACCGCCTGAGCACCGGCGAAATGGAAGAGCTGGTGGCCGCCCACCCGGCCGTGGCCGAATGCGCCGTGCTGGGCATTGCCTGCGAGCTGCGCGGGCAGCGCCCCGTGGGCCTGGTCGTGCTCAAAGACGGCGCCACCATCGCCGAGCCCCAGCTCGAGCAGGAACTCGTGGCGTTGATCCGGGAGAAAATAGGGGCCGTGGCCAGCTTCCGCCACGCGCTGGTAGTACCGCGCCTGCCCAAAACCCGCTCGGGCAAGATTCTGCGCAAAACCCTGCGCCAGCTCGCCGACGGCGAAGCCTTCACCATACCACCCACCATCGACGACCCGCTGATCCTGGACGAAATCCGGACCCGCCTGCAGGCGCGCGGGGTCGGGCTGGCCTTTGAGAAAAGGTAAGCCCTTCCGCTTGTCGCTGCCATCTTTCGACATTCTACACCACTCCCAAACAACCGTTATATGCCCGCACAACACCCCTGCATCCACAGCTACGCCGAGTACGAAGACGCCTACCGCCGCAGCGTTGAAAACCCCGAACAGTTCTGGGCCGAAGTGGCCGAGCCTTTCACCTGGCGCCGCAAGTGGGACTCGGTGCTCAAAGCCGACCTAGTGGGCGGCCACAACGAGTGGTACAGCGGGGCCAAGCTCAACATCACCGAAAACTGCCTGGACCGCCACCTGGCCACCCGCGGCAACAAGCTGGCGTTGATTTGGGAACCCAACGACCCCAAAACCCGGCAGATTCGCTACACCTACCGGGAGCTCCACCAGCAGGTGTGCCAGTTTGCCAACGTGCTGCTCAACAACGGCGTGGAAAAGGGCGACCGGGTTTGCCTCTACATGCCCATGATTCCGCAGCTGGCCATTGCCGTGCTGGCCTGCGCCCGCATTGGGGCCGTGCACTCGGTTATCTTCGCCGGCTTCTCGGCCACCGCCATTGCCGACCGGGTCAACGACGCCCAAGCCACCGTGGTGCTGACCTCCGACGGCCTGAACCGGGGGCCCAAGCAGATTCCGGTGAAGCGCGTCGTGGACGAGGCCCTGGAAAGCTGCCCCTCGGTGCGCCGCGTGATTGTGGTCGAGCACCTGGGCTGGCCCGTGCACATGCAGGAAGGCCGCGACGTGTGGTACCACGAGGAAGCCCAGGAAGCCAGCAAATCTTGCCCGGCCGAGGAAATGGATGCCGAAGACACGCTCTTCATCCTGTATACCTCGGGCAGCACCGGCAAGCCCAAGGGCGTGGTGCACACCACCGCCGGCTACATGGTCTGGGCCGACTACACCTTCCGCAACGTGTTTCAGGTGCAGGAAAACGACGTGTACTGGTGCACCGCCGACATCGGCTGGGTGACGGGCCACTCGTACCTGCTCTACGGCCCGCTGCTGAGCGGGGCCAGCACCCTCATGTTTGAGGGCGTGCCCACCTACCCCGACGCCGGCCGCTTCTGGGAGGTCATCGACAAGCACGGCGTGAACGTGTTTTACACCGCGCCCACGGCCATTCGCAGCCTGATGGCCACGCCCCTCGACAACGTGCTGAGCTACTCGCTCGACTCGCTGCGGGTGCTGGGCACGGTGGGGGAGCCCATCAACGAGGAGGCCTGGCACTGGTACCACACCCACGTGGGCAAGGAGCGCTGCCCCATCGTGGACACCTGGTGGCAGACCGAAACCGGCGGCATCATGATTTCGGGGCTGGCGGGTATCTCCCCCCTCAAGCCCGCCCACGCCGGGCAGCCCCTGCCCGGGGTGCAGCCCGTGCTGCTGACCCAGGAAGGCCAGGAAATCGAGGGCAACGGGCAGGAGGGCTACCTGGCCATCAAGTTTCCCTGGCCCGGCATCATCCGCACCACCTACGGCGACCATGAGCGGGCCCGGCAAACCTACTTCGGCCCGTACCCCGGCTACTACTTCACCGGCGACGGCGCCCGCCGCGACGAGGATGGCCTGTACCGCATCATCGGCCGCGTCGACGACGTGATAAACGTGTCGGGCCACCGCTTCGGCACGGCCGAAATCGAGAATGCCATCAACCAGAACCCCCACGTGGTGGAAAGCGCCGTGGTGGGCTACCCCCACGACGTGAAGGGGCAGGGTATCTACGCCTTCGTCATCTGCCGGGAGCCGGTGGGCAAGACCGACGCCGGGCAGGTCGAGGCCAGCATCATCGAGACCATCGTGGCCGAAATCGGCAAAATTGCCAAGCCCGACAAGATCCAGCTTGTGTCGGGCCTGCCCAAAACCCGGTCGGGCAAGATCATGCGCCGCATCCTGCGCAAGGTGGCCGAAGGCGAAACCAGCAACCTCGGCGACATCACCACCCTGCTCGACCCGGGCGTGGTGGAGGAAATCATCCAGGGGAAGAAGTAGGGGGGAGCCCCAAACCAAAAAAGCCCGGCTGGTACGCTACCAGCCGGGCTTTTTTGGTTTTTAGAGCAGCCTAGCTGCTGTAGTCGTTGTAGTCGATGTAGCCTTTCGAGCGGCGGCCCGCTTTGGGGCGCCTGCCGTTGCCGGCTTTGTCGCCACCAGACGAGAGCCACACGGCCAGGCCGGCACTCATGGCCGTGACGGCGGCCAGCTTTAGAATCAGGCTGCCGCGCTTGTACTTCCAGTCCATGTCGTAGCCTTTCTCGGCCCAGAGGTTAGGTACCTTACCGTGGGCCAAATCATCAATCAGGCCTTCCACCATGTTCACCCGGTCGGCCACAATCAGGGGCAGCCAGTGGCGGTAGCGGTTTTCGCTGTAGTGGAACGCCAGCCGGCGAATGGCCCCGCTCAGCCCGGAGGGTGGCTCGGGCGTGCCAAATACGGCCGACACGTTGGGCCGCTCAATGGACTTGAGCACCTCCACGTCGACGGGTTGCAGGGAGGCGGGGCGGTGCTTGCTGTCGGGGTCCTGGCTCACGTTCATCCGCTCCCGCATGGGGTAGGTCGGGTCGTTTTTCGGGTCGGCGTCGATTCCCCAGCCCTTGATGGTTTTCGGGTCGATGGTCTTATTCTCCTTGTTCATGGTCGGGCGGCGTTAGCGGTTGGCAGTGGGGGGAATCAGCACGGTCTTGATGCACTCGTCCAGCTTGGCCGAGAACATGCGGTAGCCGTCGGCCACCTCTTCCAGCGGAATGCGGTGGGTGATGAGGCCCTTGGGGTTGAGGATGCCGTTTTGCACGTGGTCAATCAGGCGGGGCAGCAGGCGCTTCACCGAGGCTTGGTTGGCCCGCACGGTCAGCCCCTTGTTGAGCACGTTGCCGATGGGCACCAGGTTGTCGGTGGGCCCATACACGCCCACGATGGACACCACGCCGCCCTTCTTGACGGAGTTGATGGCCCAATGCAAGGCCGTAGCCGAGCCGGCCTGGAGCAGCAGCTTGCGGCCGGTGATGGTCTGCAAGGCATTGCCCTGGGCTTCGGCGCCCACCGCGTCGATGCAGACGTCGGCGCCCATCCAGTCGGTGATTTTCTTGATAAACACCACCGGGTCGTCCATCTCCCGGTAGTTGTAGGCCTCGCAGTAGGAATAGCCCCGGGCAAACTCCAGGCGGTAGTCTTCCTTGTCGATGATGATGACGCGGCCCGCCCCGAACAGCCAGGCGCAGCGCGCGGCCATGATGCCAATGGGCCCGGCGCCGAAGACCACGACGGTGTCGCCGGTCTGGATGCCGGCCATTTCGGCGGCCTGGTAGCCGGTGGGCGTCACGTCGGTGAGCAGCACGGCATCGTCCAGGTCCATGTCGGGCGGAATGATGGTGGGGCCCACGTTGGCGTAGGGCACCCGGGCATACTCGGCCTGGCCGCCGTCGAAGCCGCCGGCGGTGTGGGAGTAGCCGAAGATGGCGCCCACGGCCGTGGCCTCAGTGTTGGACTCGTGGCAGTTGCCGAACATGCCCTGGCGGCAGAAGTGGCACTCCCCGCAGGCAATATTGAAGGGCACAATCACCCGGTCACCGACCTTCACCTTGGTTACTTCCTTGCCTACTTCCACAATCTCGCCCACAAACTCGTGGCCGAAAGTGGAGCCCACGCGGGTGTCGGGCACGTTGCCGTTGTAGAGGTGCAGGTCGGAGCCGCAGATGCAGGTCCGCAGCACCCGCACAATGGCATCCTGGGGGTGCTTGATTTCCGGCATGGGCTTCTGCACGGCACGGACCCTGCGCGGGCCCCGGTATTCCATTGCGAGCATACTAATTGGCGTTTGGTTGGAGTAAGGATCAGGCGGCCGGTGCCGGGCGTGGGCGCTGCCCGCCTAATCGGTCGGGAAGGGCCCACGCCCGGCATCGGGTGCATTCTCAAGTACTGTCCGCGCAGCCTTCAGGGTTGCCAATAGCGTCGGGAAAGGCCGTAAATCCGTGTTAATCCCGCCGGGGTTGAGAGTAGTAAGCGCTGATTTTGCGGTAAATACGGAGTGGCGCAGCAACGGAAGCTGGTATTTTTTTGCGTACTTACCGGACGCTCCACTCGTCTTCCCACCTTTAGAATCCGGTTTGCCATGTCCAATCCTGCTGACGTTCCCGCCCCATCCGATGACTCCAAATCCGAAAGTGTGGAAGAGTCAATCCTGGAAATGCTCCACGCCTTCGACCCTGCCACGGCCCTGCACGAGCTCAACCTGCTGACCGAAGTGCCCGAGCCCCTGCCTTCCGCGCCGCCGCCCGGCTATCAAGCTGCGCCCGGGGAATAGTATTGGCGGTTCTTGACTACAAAAAAGCCCGTCCTGCTGCTGCAGGACGGGCTTTTGCGCTTCAGGCGCCGAATGATACTAGAGCGGAGTAGCGGGCAGGACCGTGCCGCGCACCTCCCCGAAGCCGATGCGCAGGCCGTCCTTTTCGCAGTAGCCGCGCATGGTCACCGTGTCGCCGTCCTGGATGAACTTGCGCTCCGTGCCGTCGGCCAGGGGCAGGGGCTTGGTACCTTTCCAGGCCAGCTCCAGCATCGAGCCAAACGAGTCGGGGGTGTGGCCGCTGATGGTACCGCTGGCGTACAGGTCGCCGGCCTGCAGGTTGCAGCCGTTGCTGGTCTGGTGGGTGAGCTGCTGGGCCATGCTCCAGTACATATACTGGAAATTCGACTCGCACACCACGGTTTCGGGGCCGCCGGCGGGCTGAATGGTCACTTCCAGGTTGATGTCGAAGTTATGCTCGCCGGTCTGGCGCAGGTAGAGCAGGGGCTCGGGCTCCTGCACGGGGCCGGGCACGCGGAAGGGCTCTAGGGCATCGAGCGTGACCACCCAGGGCGAAACGCTGCTGCCGAAGCTCTTGCCCAGAAACGGCCCCAGGGGCACGTATTCCCAGCTTTGAATGTCGCGGGCACTCCAGTCGTTGAACAGCACCAGCCCGAAGATGTGCTCCTCGGCGTACTGCAGCGGCACGGGGTGGCCCAGCTCGGTGTCCTGCCCGCCCACGAAGGCTACTTCCAGCTCGAAGTCGAGCTGCTGGGAAGGGCCGAAGGTGGGCGCGGCAGCGTCGGGGGCTTTGCGCTGCCCGTTGGGCCGGCGGATGTCGGTGCCCGACACCACGATGGAGCTGGCCCGGCCGTGGTAGCCAATCGGGATGTGGCGCCAGTTGGGCAGCAGGGCGTTGGCCGGGTCGCGGAACATGATGCCCACGTTGGTGGCGTGCTCGATGCTGGAGTAGAAATCGGTGTAGTTGGCGGGCTTCACGGGGCGGCGCATCTGCACCTCGCGCTGGCGCACCAGGCAGGTGCGCACGGCCTCCTCGTTGTCGCGCAGCGTGCCGTTGTCGTGACGCAGCAGCTCCGACACCCGCAGGCGCACGGCCTGCCAGGTGGGTCGGCCCAAACGGATAAAGGCGTTCAGCGAGGGCCGCCGAAACACCTTGGGCTGGGAGGGAATGTCGAGGTCCTCGAAAAAGCCGAACTGCGACACGGCGTACAGGTCCAGCACGTAGTCGCCGATGGCCACGCCCACCCGGGGGCCGCGCTCCGGGGTTTCGAAGATGCCAAAGGGCAGGTTCTGAATCGGGAAGTCGTGGCCGGCCGGAATGTCAATCCAGGAGTGCAGGGCGGGGTTGTTCGGGTTGGGCATGGGCGTAGGAGAGGTGGAGTAGCAGGCAAAGATAGGAGGGTAGGCCCAGTAGCGCCAGTTTGGAAAATGCTACTACTGCAAGCCCTGCATCGGCAGAATGAATGTTAGGCGAAATCCTGCGAAGCTTCTACCTTCAAGCGTGGCTTTCAAAGCTGGCCGACACGCTGGCGCTAAGAATAAGACAAACCAGATAGATAAAAGAGAAACGTCATGCCGAAACATTCGCTACCATACTTTGGGCAAATTGAAACAGATAATTTAGATGAATATTATGATGCGAGTGTTGAAATTAGTGGCAATGAAATAAGCATTGATTTAAATTTTGAAAATACAGCAACTGACGTTAGTGAATTAAATAAAATTAGTAATTTTATTAGTTGTATTGAAAAATATGATATTATAAATAGAGGCTATATAGAGAATGATTACCAAGACGCGGATGGAGACACGGTTAAATTTTACGTAGAGCATCACTTGGAAGAACTCGCACCAGAGGACCTAGAGGAGCTTATAGATCTTGCGGCTGCGAGGAGCGAACAGGAAAAACAACTGTTATTAAGATTGAAACTGGTTCGGGTTGGCTTATATCCTAATGGTGAGAATAGCTTTGCGGTTTTTGATTATTCAATTGGGGAAGAATTAACAGATGATCTGATTGTAATAAATACTGATGAAAAAGGAGTGTTGGAGCATATGACAATAGAAAGTTGATGAACCCCAACGTCGACTGGTACTTCCCCAAAGCCAAAAAATGGCAGCCCGAGCTGGAGGCCTTGCGCGCCATCGTGCTGAGCTGCGGGCTAAATGAGGAGCTGAAGTGGGGCGTGCCGTGCTACACCTGGCAGCAAAGCGGGGTCGTGCTGCTACACTACTTCAAGGACTACTGCGCGGTGATGTTTCTGAAAGGCGCCCTGCTGGCCGATGCCAACGAGATTCTGGTGCAGCAAACCGAGCACACCCAGGCCACGCGGCAGATCCGGTTTACCAGCCTGCGGGAAGTCACCGAGCTGGAGCCGGTGCTGAAGACTTATCTGTACGAGGCCATCGAGGTGGAAAAGCTGGGCCTGCAAGTGAAATTCAAGGCAACTGCCGACTTCACCGTAGCCGAGGAGCTGCACAGCAAGTTTGCGGCGCTGCCGGCCCTGAAAACGGCTTTCGACGCCCTGACCCCGGGCCGGCAGCGCGGCTACCTGCTTTACTTCTCGGCGCCCAAGCAGGCCAAAACCCGGACCGCGCGGGTGGAAAAATGCCTGCCCCTGATTCTGGCCGGCAAGGGCCTGCACGACTAGCCCGCGGCGGCCGGAAAGAAGGCAGAATCCTGATTCTTAATCAACAAAAAAGCCAGCTCCCGAGTAGGAAGCTGGCTTTTTCACGTTGAAAGCAAGGTTAGAAAGCCGGCGTGGGCACCGGGGCCGGGGACACGGGGTGGCCGGTCTGGCCGGCGGGCTGCTCGGCCAGGGGCGTGCCGTTGATGGCCTCCACCCGCACGATTTCGGGCACCGCTTTTTTCACGGATTCCTCCACGCCGGCCTTGAGCGTCATCGGCGACATGGGGCAGGTGCCGCAGGCGCCCAGCAGTTCCAGCTGCAGCACCAGTTCGTCGGTGATGCCCAGCACGCGCACGTTGCCGCCGTCGGCCGCCAAGTAGGGCCGGATCGTGTCCAGGGCCTGCTCCACGCGGGGCAGCAGGGGATGATGTTCGAGGGCGGTCAGTGAATTCATACTACGGGTTAACTAGCAAAGGCGCGACGAAGTTCGGCAAAGTTAGCGGTTCATCTCCACCACCTGGGTGCGCGGGGCTACGGCGTTGCGGATGGAAATCTGCCGGGCTACCTCCTCGGCGAGCTGCTCAAACACGGCCGCCGGGGCGGTGCCGGGCTGCAGAATGGCCGGCGTGCCCTGGTCGCCATTTTCGCGGATGCTCTGCACCAGCGGAATCTGACCCAGCAGCGGCACCTCGTGCTTGTCGGCCAGGGCCTTGCCGCCGCCTTCGCCGAAGATGAAGTATTTGTTGTCGGGCAGCTCAGCGGGCGTAAACCAGGCCATGTTTTCGACCACGCCCAGCACGGGCACGTTGATCTGGGGCTGGCGGAACATCTGCAAACCCTTCTGCGCGTCGGCCAGGGCCACTTTCTGGGGCGTGGTCACAATGATGGCGCCCGTTACGGGCAGGGTCTGCACCAGGGTCAGGTGAATGTCGGAAGTGCCGGGCGGCATATCGATGAGCAGGTAGTCGAGCTCCTGCCATTCCACTTCGGTAATGAACTGCTTCAGCGCCGACGAGGCCATGGGGCCGCGCCACACGATGGCGCTGTCGGGCGGGGCCAGGAAGCCGATGCTCATGATGCGCACCCCGTGCTTGAAGATGGGCTGAATCAGGTTTTTGCCCTCCGGCGACTGGTACACGTAAGGCTTTTCCTCCTCGACCCCGAACATGACCGGCATGCTGGGGCCGGAGATGTCGGCGTCGATCAGGCCGACCTTGGCGCCGGAGCGGGCCAGGGCAATGGCCAGGTTGGCCGTCACGGTGCTTTTTCCCACGCCGCCCTTGCCCGAGGCCACGGCAATGATGTTCTTGACCCCGCTGAGCACGGCCGAGTTGGCGGCCCGGGCGGTGGTCACGCGCGAGGTCAGGTTCACCTTCACTTCGGCGTCCTTGTCGACCATGGTGTGGATGGCGCGCACGCAGGCGTTGTGAATCAGCTCCTTGAGCGGGCAGGCCGGGGTGGTCAGGATGACGGAGAACGAGACGGTCTTGCCGTCGATGTGCACGTCCTCAATCATGTTGAGCGTGACGAGGTCTTTGCCCAGATCGGGCTCCTCCACGTAGCTCAGCGCCTTGAGAACATCTTCTTTGGTAATGGCCATAAGTCGGAAAATGCAGATTGCAGTCAGCAAAGATAACCCGGAAATGCGGGCCGATGTTAACGGTGGCGCTTGGGCCCGGGAATAGGCCGCCCGGCCCGCGGATTAGCCCAGCCCGAAGTGCGCGAGCAGGGCCTCGCGGTACTGCTTGCCGATGGGCAGCTTTTCGGGCAGGTCGTAGAGCTCCGCCTCGTTGCCGCTGATGGCCCGGATGGCGTCGGTGCGCACCAGATACGACTTCTGGATGCGGGTAAACCGGTCGGCCGGTAACTGGTCTTCCACCCGGCTCATGCGCAGGTACGTGACAATGACGCGGTCCTTGAGGATGATTTTAATGTAGTCCTTCATGCCCTCGATGTAGTAGATTTCGTCGAAGAGTACCCGGCGCAGGGCGTGGCCTTCCTTCACGAACAGGTACTGGGGCGCGGGGGCCGGGGCCGCGGCGGGACGGCTGTGCAGCACGGCCAGGGCCTTGTTGACGGCCTTCATAAACCGCGGCAAGGACACGGGCTTGACCACGTAGTCCAGCGCGTCGAGCTCGTAGCCTTCCAGGGCGTGGTGGGGCGAGGCCGTGACGAAAATCACGTAGGGCGGCGCGTGCAGGGAGCGCACAAACTCCAGGCCGTTGACCTGGGGCATGTTGATGTCGGAAAACAGCAAATCGACGCGCTGCTGCTGGAGCACCTCCAGGGCCTCAAACACGTGGGCGCAGCTGGCCACCAGGTGCAGCTGGGGCAGCTGGGCCACGTAGCCGGCCAGCAGCTCGCGGGCAAAGGGTTCATCGTCGATTATCAGGCAGTTGATCATGGGAAAGCGGCGGGAAAAAATGCGGAAGGGGCCGCCGGGGCCGGTGTGGCCGGGGCCAGGCGCAGGGTGAGGCCGACGGCGTAGGTGTGGGCGGCCGCGTCGTGGGTGATGGTCAGGTTGTAGTCGGCGGGGGCGTAGTGCAAAGCCAGGCGCTGGCGCACGTTGACCAGGCCCACCCCGCCGAAGGGCCGGGCCGGGGCGCCGGGGCTGAAGCTGTTGCGCACGCTCAGGTGGAGTTGGCCGGCCGCCACGGATAAGGCAATATCGACCCAGGCGGCGTCCAGGCTGCTGTCGGCTCCGTGCTTGAAGGCGTTTTCCACGAAGGGAAACAGCAGCAGGGGCGTCAGGCGCTGCGCCTCGGACCCCGGCGCGGGCGGCTGGTAGCGGATGCTGACCTGCTGGCCGTAGCGCAGGCGCTCCAGCTCGAGGTAGGCGGCCAGAAAATCCAGCTCCTGCTGTAGCGTGACAAGCGGGGCGGCGGCCTCGTACACGGTGTAGCGCATCAGGTGGGCCAGGTGGTCCACCACGCCGGGGGCGCGCTCATCCTGGCGGGCCACCAGCACGTACAGGTTGTTGAGGGTATTGAACAGAAAGTGGGGGTTGACCTGGGCGCGGAGGAAGTTGATTTCCAGGTGCAGGTTTTCGCGCTCCAGGTGCAGGCTGCGGTTGCCGCTGCGCAGCAAAAACTGGATAAAGCGCAGCAGAATCGGCGGAAACACCGTCACCACAAAGTCGTTGAGGCCCATGCTCACCGCCCGCCAGGCAAACACGCCGCCCACCAAGCCGTAGTCGAGCAGGCGGTGCATGTAGGCGTAGGCGTCCCGGGAAATCAGGCCCTGGTGGTCGAGCAGGGCGTAGTAGCCGTAGGAAAGCAAGGCCCACAGGTAGTAAATGCCCGCCAGCCCGGCCAGGGTGAGCAGCCAGCGCCGGGACAGCACCCAGCGCGGGAGCACCACGGCTGAGAAAAAGTAGAAGCCGGCCACCGCGGCCAGCGTGTCCTTGACCACGAAGCCCCAGGTGACCAGCGGAGTTTGCTGCCACTGGCTGAAGACCACGTACTCGAAGCCCACGAACAGCGCCCACAGTCCCAGGTGGCGCAGGACCCGCCCGCCCCGCGTGCCGCCGAAGCGCCGCGCCGCCTGCCAGGCCCCGCTCACGCGTCGAGCTGAATACGGAGGCGCACCCGCACGGCGTGCGCCTCCTCGGTGATGCCGACCGAATGCCGGCCGGGATAATGCAGGGCCAGCCGCCGCCGG
>NZ_SEWE01000074.1 GCF_004167665.1 Hymenobacter persicinus
GACGGCGTGACCCAGGTGCTGGAAATCGGGCCCGGCATGGGCGTGCTCACCGGCGACCTGCTCCAGCACCCCGAGTACACGACCACCGTCATCGAAATTGACCGGGAGTCGGTGGCCTACTTGGAGCGCAACTTCCCGGACCTGCACGGCCGCATCCTCTCTGCCGACTTTCTCAAGCAGGACCTGGGGCAGCTGTTCAACAATGAGCCGCTGAGCATCATCGGCAATTTCCCCTACAACATCTCCACCCAGATTTTCTTCAAGGTGCTCGACCACCGCCAGCAGGTGCGCGAGGTGGTGGGCATGCTGCAAAAGGAAGTGGCCGAGCGCATGGCCGAGGGGCCGGGCTCCAAGGTTTATGGTATCCTGAGCGTGCTGCTGCAGGCTTACTACACCGTGGAGCTGCTGTTTCTGGTACCGCCCCACGTGTTTATTCCGCCGCCCAAGGTGCAGTCGGCAGTGCTGCGGCTGCGGCGCAACGACACCGAAAAGCTCGACTGCGACGAGAAGCTGTTTTTCAAGGTGGTGAAGCAGGCCTTTGCCACCCGCCGCAAAACGCTCCGCAACGCCGTGAAACCCTTCGGCATGAGCGCCGAAGTCACCACCGACCCCATCTTCAACAAGCGCGCCGAGCAGCTGGGCGTGGCCGACTTCGTGTGGCTGACCAACTACGTGGAAAAGCACCGGGCCGGTGGCACCGCGGACTTCGAGCCAGTAGTGGACGAACCCCAGGAGTAGAGGCTAAGTGAGCCGACCACTCAGAAAAAGTGGTTGGCGCCGTGTCATTCTTTAGTATTGCCTGAATAGCTATGTCACTCTGCCTGGTCATCGATGAAATGCATCCCTCGCTGCCCGAACTGCTCGAGCCGCTCGGCGTGACGCTGCACTACCGCCCCGACCTGACGGCCGCCGAAGTACCCGCTGCCCTGGCCGCCCAGCCCTACGACGGGCTGGTGGTACGCTCCAAGCTGCGCATCACGGCGGCGCTGCTGGCCCACGGCCCGCACCTGCGTTACGTGGCCCGGGCCGGGGCCGGCGTCGATAACATTGATGAGGAGGCCCTGGCCGCGGCGGGCGTGACTTTGCTCAACGCCCCGGAAGGCAACCGGGACGCGGTGGGGGAGTACGCCGTGGGGCTGCTGCTGGCCCTGTTTCGCAACGTGGCCCGCGCCGACCACGAGGTGCGCTCCGGCTCCTGGCGGCGCGAGGCCAACCGGGGGGAGGAAATCGGGGGCAAAACCATCGGGCTGCTGGGCTACGGCCACATGGGCCGCTCCTTTGCCCGCCGCCTCAGTGCTTTCGGCTGCACCGTGCTGGCCCACGACGCCGATCCGGCCGTGGGCGGCGACGGCAACGCCGTGCTGGTGCCCCTGCAAGAGCTGCGGGCCCGGGCCGAAGTGCTCAGCCTGCACATTCCCTACTCAGCGGCCAACCATAACTTCGTGGACGCCGAGTTCCTGGCCGGCTTTCAACATCCGCTGTGGGTGCTCAACACGGCCCGGGGCGAAGTTCTCGACCACGCGGCGCTGGTAAGCGGCCTACGCAGCGGGCAGGTGCGCGGCGCAGCCCTCGACGTGCTCGAAAATGAGAAGCTCCCCCAGCTCAGCGCCGAGCAGCAGGCCCGCTTCGACTTTCTCCGCACGGCCCCCAACGTGGTGCTTTCACCCCATATCGGGGGCTGGACCCACCAATCGTATCAGCGTATCAATGAGGTGCTGGCGCACAAGCTTGGCGCTTTTCTGCGCCGGACGCCCCGGCTGAGCTAGGGGAAGTTGTCGGGGCTTCGTATATTTGTCTCAGAACCTGTTGGGAGAACGGTCGGCCTCGCTGACCGTTCTTCTTGTTTTTTAGCTAATCACCCCACCGACCATGTCTTCTGTAAATTATTACACTCCTGAAGGCCTGCAAAAGCTCAAGGATGAGCTGCAGGACCTGAAAATCCGCGGTCGGGCGAAAGCCGCCGAAGACCTGCGCGAAGCCCGCGACAAAGGTGACCTGAGCGAAAACGCCGAGTACGACGCGGCCAAGGACGCGCAGGGGTTGCTGGAACTGAAAATCTCGAAGCTAGAAGAAATCCTAGGCAACGCCCGCGTGCTCGACGAAACCAACCTGGACCTGACCAAGGTGCTCATTATGAGCAAGGTGAAGCTCAAGAACCTGAAGAACAACATGATCCTCGACTACCTGCTCGTGGCCGAGGAGGAAGCCAACCTGGCCGCCGGCAAGATTTCGGTGAAGTCGCCGATTGGCAAGGGCCTGCTGGGCAAGAAAGCCGGCGACACCGCCGAAATCATCGTGCCCGCCGGTAAGCTCCAGTTCGAAATCCTCGAAATCAGCCGGTAGCCGGTGAGATGGTGAAATAGTGAAATGGTGAGTTTTCCGTTTCCATGCAAAAGGGCGAAGCCAGCGGCTTCGCCCTTTTGCGTTTTGCCCCGTACTTTGGTTGCGCTTGTTTGTGCTACCAGCCCATCAAACTCACCATCTCACTACTTCACCATTTCACCGCTGCCGCATGCCTTCCATCTTTTCCCGCATCGTTTCGGGCGAGCTGCCCGCTTATAAAGTCGCCGAGGACGACGACCACCTGGCGTTTCTGGATATCACGCCGCTGGTGGAAGGCCACACGCTGGTAATTCCCAAGAAGGAGGTTGACTACATTTTCGACTTGGCCCCGGCCGAGCTGGCGGCCCTGCACCTGTTTGCCCAGCGCGTGGCCAAGGGCGTCCTGGCTGCCGTGCCCTGCAAGCGCATCGGCGTGGCCGTCATTGGGCTGGAAGTGCCCCACGCCCACATCCACCTGATTCCGATGAACAAGGTGGCGGACATGAACTTTGCCAACCCCAAAATCAAGGTGGCCGAGGACCGCATGCAGGAGCTGGCCGCCGCCATCAGTGCCAAGGTGCCCGGCGCCGATGGCAAGTCCGACAAAGCCGGACAACATGCCAAGCCCCAGGAAACCAAAGCCGAAGCCACCGACGGCAGTGAGCCTGGGGCGGCCAACCCGGCCCTAAGGGATCTAACCCGCCTGACCAAGGGCCTGCAGTTTGTCAGTGAGTCGGAGGCCCCGCTGACGCCCGTCAGCTTCGGGGCCCCTGCCGGGGCTCTCACCGACGAAACCCTGCGCCAGCTCACCGGGGAAGCCGCCGACGCGAAGGTGGAAACCGTGGACCTGATGTACTTTTTGCGCAACCACACCGCCGACGACGGCGTGCTCGGCGACCCGGCCCTGGCCAACCGCTACAAAGCCCTGCAGATGTTTATGAAGCAGGAGCTTGAGGGCACGAAGGTGTACCGGGTCGGCAGTGGCCCGCAGGTGACGGCCTACGCCCTGGGCAAAACTGCCGATGGGCAGCTGGCGGGCTTCAAAACGGTGCTCACCGAAACCTGAGCCGGTCTACCGGGTTGTCGATTTTTCCATTCGTTTCAGTGCATGTTCCGATTTTCTAACATCCTGACCCTCGGGGCTGGGCTGGCCTTTTGTGCCCCTGCGGGTTTTGTGCGGGCCCAGGCCCCCGTTGCCCGGGAGGTAGCCAATGCCCAGGCTCAAATCAGCGCCGTGGCCTTTAAAAGTCACGTACAGTATCTGGCCGACGACCGGCTGCAAGGCCGGCAAGCCGGCACGCCCGGCTACCAGCTGGCCGTCGACTACGTGAGCGGGCAGCTACGCAAGCTGGGCGTGCAGCCGGCCGGCGACCGGGGCCGCTTCACGCAGCACGTGCGGCTGCGGCGGGCCTTCACCGAGCCCGGGGCCACGCTCAGCGGCGCCGGCGGCAGCTTCACCACCGGACAGGACGTGGTGTTTTATCCTAACCCGGACCAGCCCCAGGTCAGCGTGACGGCTCCGCTGGTGTTTGCCGGCTTCGGCATCAGTGCCCCCGAGCTGGGCTACGACGACTACGCCGGTCTTGATGCCCGGGGCAAGATGGTGGTGGTGACGCGGGCGGACCCCCGATTTTTGGCGGGCAGCGAGAAGCTTTATGCCACCGACCTGCTGACCATCCTGCAAGCGGCCGCCCAGCACGGGGCCGTGGGCGTGCTGCTGGCCGCGCCCAAGCCTGCGGCCCAGTTGCCCAACCTAAGCAAGGGCCTGGTGAGCGTGTTGGGGCCCGACGGGCGGGTGGCCGTGTCGCGGAGCTACGTCGCCGGATCGGTACAGGTGGTGGGCTCGGTGAGTGCCGAAACTTTACAGCGCCTGTTTGCCGGGGCCGCCCTCGACACAACCCGCACCCTGGCCGCTCTGCGCCGCGGCCAGCCGGCCTCCCAGCCCCTGACGGGTCAAGTAACGGCCACCCTGCGCAGCCGCTACCAGGATGTAGACAGCTACAATGTGGTGGGTAAGATTCCCGGCTCGGATGCCCGGCTGCGCGAGGAGTACGTAGTGCACAGCGCCCACCTCGACCACATCGGCATCACCGCGCCCGTGCAGGGCGACTCCATCAACAACGGCGCCCACGATAATGCTACCGGCGTGGCCAGCGTGCTCGAAATTGCCAAAGCCTACGCCAGCCTCAAACAAAAGCCCAAACGCTCGGTGCTGCTCGTATTCATGACGGGGGAGGAACTGGGGCTGCTGGGCTCGGCCTATTTCGCCCGGTTTCCACCCGTACCCCGGGCTGCCATCGTGGCCGACATCAATACCGACATGCCCACCATCATTGCCCCGCTGCTGTCGGTGGTGCCGCTGGGGGCGGAAAACTCGTCCTTGGAAACGGTGGTAGCCTCGGCGGCCTCCAGTCTGGGGCTCACGGTGGAAGCCGACCCGGAGCCCGCCCAGCACCGCTTTATCCGTTCCGACCAGTACAGCTTCGTAACCCAGGGCGTGCCGGCCGTGCACGTCAAGTACGGCAACCGCACCCCCGACGGCAAAAATAACCTCAGCGAGCAGGTGCAGCAGTGGCGGGCCACGTATTACCACAAGCCCCAGGACGATATCAACGGCACCTTCGACTTCGCCGCGGGCCGCAAATACGCCCAGCTCAACTTTCTGATCGGCTACCAAGTGGCCCAGGACCCGGCCCGCCCGACTTGGAAGCCCGGCAACTTTTTCGGCCGCCGGTTTGGGGGCGGGCAGTAGGCTGCTTACAAACCGGCATTAGGTATGGTAGAGGTCAACCCTAGCGCTCCAGTCCACGTTATAAAGCCTCCACCATATTCCCTTGTCAATCATGAGCATCTTTGGTTCTGACCGCCCGAGCGGTACAATGGGTGGCCTGCTCTCAGGCCTGTTTCGCAGCGTAGGTCTGGGCGGCAGCCGCCCCACCGACGGCGGTACTTACGACAACACTGGCCGCTCCGGCGGCAATGGCCGCAAGCTGGTAACCGGCGCGTTGCTGGCTGCCGGCGCGGCGTATCTCTACAACCGCAACAAGAATCGGAACGTCAGCGCCCCGAGCTTCACCGGCAACGAGTAGGCGTTCCGCCTAAAAATGTGAAAGCCTCACCTTCGGCCAGTAATGGTCGGGGGTGGGGCTTTGACGTGGAAGAAAATCCGGTGCGGAAAGGGCCAGAGTTTTCCGGAGGGCCAGTTACACGTCTGGGGAGCCGTCCGAAGTTTTCCGGGGCTATAAAAACACTTCTGGTTATTCGTCCGGAGGATGGTAGAACGCTGGAGAGAGTTCTTGTTGGTCAGCCGAAGTTTTCCGGAGTGCTAAAAGGAGTTCTGTTTGGTCACCCGAAATTTTCTGGAAGAACAAAAGGGACTCTAACCGGTACTCCTGGGTTTTCCGGCTGACTGAAGTGAGTTTTGTGTGGTCGCCCAAAATTCTCCGCAAATACTAAGCTGAGGCCATTCCCAATCGTCAGTTATCCTGAGCCTGCGAAGGACCTTCCTCGATTCTACTACCACGACTTTTCAAGGCAAAAAGCCCTTTCCGTAGCAATAGTGAAGGGCTTTTTGCAGTTCAGCACGCTGGCCGTGCGGAAAGAGCAAGGTCCTTCGCAAGCTCAGGATGCTGGGAGTAGCAACGGCGATGCTACCGGCTTGCCGCTGAGAAAGTAATTCTATGATTTCATATCACCTAACAACTCTTCGGCTGTTTTGCCTGTATTGTCAGCCTGCCAAAACAGCGTCAGTTGGTGCTTAGCTACAACGAGTTCCTGAGCTGAATCTGCTCGAATCCTTTTGGAAGTAATTTCTGCTCCGTCGGTTAGGCTTTCCACAATATCTAAATCAAATAAGCCTTCAAACGACCATCTGACGGTCATTCCATCCTCGTTCAGGTACTCGAGTTCTTCCTGTTTGCCAAGAATAAGCGCTTTCTGGTAAGCTTCTTCAGAATTGCTGGCCTGAATCAGCCTGATTTGTTCATCAAACAAATGCTCCTCGACCTGATGCGGGGCGGAGCACTTAAGAATAATTCTGGCTACATACCAAAGTTCTGGTTTCTGGTGATGCTGCGACATAGAGCAGATTTAACTACTGTGTAAAATCAGACTAGAGACGGGAGTTGTCTACGGCTTCCCGCTCATCACAAATACCAGCTCCCCGCCCTGCACGATATCCTGGTGCTGCAGAAACGGCCGGGTCAGCTTCTGGCCGTTGAGGCGGGCTTCCTTGACGTAGACGTTCTTGTCGCTCTGGTTTTTGACCGTGATGCGGAAGGTCTTGCCATTTTCGAGCGTCATTACCGCGCCGTGCACGGCGGGGCTGCCCAGGGCGTACTCCGGGGAGCCGGGGGCCACGGGGTAGAAGCCCAGGGCCGAGAAGACGTACCAGGCGCTCATCTGCCCGCAGTCGTCGTTGCCGCCGAGGCCATCGGGGGTGGGGCGGTACATCTTGGGCAGGATCATGCGCACCCGCTGCTGGGTTTTCCAGGGCTGGTCGGTCCAGTTGTAGAGGTAGGCTGCGTGGTGGGCGGGCTCGTTGCCGTGCACGTAGTTGCCGATGATACCGTCGCGGGTGATGTCCTCGGTTTCGGCGAAGAACTTGTCGGGCAGGTGCATGGTGAAGAGCGAATCGAGGTGCTCGGTGAAGCGCTTCGGGCCGCCCATGAGCAGGATAAGGGCCTTGGGGTCCTGGGGGACGTAGAGGCTGTAGTTCCAGGAGTTGCCCTCAATGTAGCCCTGGTTGTTGGTGCTCAGCACGTCGAACTCCCGGCGGAAGGTGCCATCCGACAGCTTAGGGCGCATAAAGCCGATGCGGGCGTCATACACGTTCTTATAGTTTTCAGCCCGCTTACTGAACTCCTGGTAGATGTCGGGCCGGTTGAGCTTTTGGGCCATCTGGGCAATGCACCAGTCGTCGTAGGCATATTCCAGGGTTTTGCTCACCGACGACGAGTTCTTATCCTCGGGCACGTAGCCCAGGCTGCGGTAGTAGCCCAGGCCGTCGTAGGAGTCGTGGCGGGCGGTGGCTACGCAGGCGTCGAGGGCCTTGTTGGCGTCGAAGGGGGCGTTGCCTTTCAGCACGGCGTCGGCAATGACGGACACGCTGTGGTAGCCG
This sequence comes from Hymenobacter persicinus, assembly GCF_004167665.1. Lineage (GTDB taxonomy): Bacteria > Bacteroidota > Bacteroidia > Cytophagales > Hymenobacteraceae > Hymenobacter > Hymenobacter persicinus. Next base: position 7,442 of record NZ_SEWE01000074.1, read on the forward strand.
ATCATGCACCAGTTCTCGTTGGCGTGGTGGCTCCACACGGGCAGCATGTGCTCGGGGCTCTGGCCGTAGTGGGCCAGCATGCTCTGAATCATGTCGGCGTTGCGCCGGGGCTGCACCAGGTTGAAGAGCGGGTGCAGAGCCCGGTAGGTGTCCCAGAGCGAGAAAGTGGTGTAGTTGGTGAAGCCCTCGGCCCGGTGGTTGTTCTGGTCGAGGCCCCGGTACTGCCCGTCGGCGTCCTGGTAGGTGGTGGGGCCGAGAAAGGTATGGTAGAGGGCCGTGTAGAAGTTGATCTTGTCGTCCTTTTTTGGGCTTTGAATCGTGACTTTGCTCAGCTCCTGCTGCCACAGTGCCTGGCTCTGGGCCCGGGTCTGCTCGAAGTTCCAGCCCGGCAGCTCGGCTTGCATGTTGGCTACCGCCCCGTCCTGGCTGACCGGCGACAGCGCCAGCTTGACCTTGATTTTCTCGCCTTCCCGGGTGTTGAAGTCGAAGTAGGCGCGCAGCTGCTCCCCGGCCATTTCGGGGAAGTTGTGGGTTTGATCGAACTTGCCCCAGAACCCGCGGTAGACCTGCTTCTTGGAGAAGTTGCGGAAGCCGTAGCTCTTGAAGGGCTTGGAAAAGGCCATAGCGAAGTACAGCGTGCGGGTGCGGGCCCAGCCGTTGGTCTGCCGGTAGCCGGTGATGAGCGAGTCGTTGACCACGCGCACGTAGGTCCAGGTGTTCTTGTCCTCGTAGTTGTAGATGCCGGCCATCAAATCCAGAATCACGTGGGCCTGGTCGGACTGCGGAAACGTGTACTGGTGCATCCCCACCCGGTTGGTAGCCGTCAGCTCGACCCCGATGTTGTGGTCGTCGAGCCGGACTTTGTAGTAGGCGGGCTCGGCCACTTCGTTCTGGTGGGAGAAGCGGGAGCGGAAGCCGCTTTCGGGCTTCTGGGCGGTGCCGGGGTTGAGCTGCAACGGGCCGGTGGTGGGCATCAGCAGGAAGTCGCCAAGGTCGGAGTGGCCGGTGCCGCTGAAGTGGGTGTGGCTGAAGCCCACGATGGTGGGGTCGTCGTACTGGTAGCCGGCGCAGTAGCGGTAGATGTCGGGGTTGTACTTGCCGTCCTTGGCGTAGAGCAGCGTGTCGGTATCGGGGCTAAGCTGCACCATGCCGAAGGGCACCGTGGCCCCGGGGTAGGTGTGCCCCATCTTCTGGGTCCCGATAATGGGCCGGGCGTACTGGACAAGGTTTTCGGCGGGCGCCGCTTTCTGGGCGAAGGCGGCCGTGGCGGCCAGCAGGAGCGGGACTAGGAGCGGGAGTTTCATCAGCTTCGGGGTGGCGTTGAAGCTGGGAAGGTAGGGAAGGCGCTACTCTTTAGCAGTATTAAAATAGCCAAACTGAGCCCAGCTACCTTCTTGCAGGACTTCGAGAGCCAGCTTCAGTTTACCAGCTTTCACTTCCCGGACAAACCGGGTTTGGTGGGTGTAAAGCAGCTCGGCCATTTCCCTCGCTTCCTGTAGTATTTCTGGTTTCGGTTACTGCATGTAAAACTCGATATGCTCAATAGGGTATTCCAGTTGATCAACAATAAGACTTACGAAGATGTATTGCCCGTTTTTTAGCAGCTGAATCCATATTTCGTGCGTGCCTTTGGCTAACCGAAATTCAAATAAATCCTGTCTCTCCTGAATGGGAATACCTAAGCCATTTGCTACTGTTTCGGCGTCTGCTGCGCTAATCATACTTGGCATAAGTCAGAGCGGGAGTTTCATCAGCTTCGGGGTGGCGT
>NZ_SEWE01000075.1 GCF_004167665.1 Hymenobacter persicinus
AAAGCGGCTGGCCCACGTGGGCCAGCCGCTTTTTTATTTAGTGAAGTGGTGAACGAGTGAGTTTGATGTTCAGATTGCGCCACTGGCGCAAGTGGCGCACTACCGAGCCGCCAGAACGTCGACTCACCAGTTCACCATTTCACCACTTACTTCGGTCCGAGCTCAATGGCCTGTAGCTGTTGTACTTTGCCTTCGGCGACTTCAAAGCGCAGCAGGGTGCGGACCCGGTGGAAGCCGTGGCGGCCCGCGGCGCCGGGGTTCAGGTGCAGCAGGTGCAGCTTGGGGTCGGGCATGACTTTAAGAATGTGAGAATGGCCGGTAATGAACAGGCCGGGGTGCTCCTGGGCCAGCAGGGGGCGGGCGGCGGGGGCGTAGTGGCCGGGGTAGCCGCCGATATGAGTCATGAGCACCTTGAGGCCCTCGAGCTCGAAGGCCTGCACCAGCGGCTGGGTCAGGCGCACGCCGCGGCCGTCGATGTTGCCGTACACGCCGCGCAGGGGCGCCACTTCGGCCAGGCGTTCGGCTACCTCGGCCGTGCCAAAGTCGCCGGCGTGCCAGATTTCGTCGCAGCCGCGCAGGTGGTGCAGGATCCGGTCGTCGAGGTAGCTGTGGGTATCGGAAAGCAGGCCGATTTTTTTCATCTTCGGGCAAAGGTAGCGGCGTGAAGGGCTTACGGCCGGCTCGCGTGGGGTAAAATGTACGGGTTGGCCCATAGTTCAGTTGGAGCCGACAACGGAACCGGCTGCATCCCGTATCTTGCCCGTCCTGTGCCGATTTCCGTTTGCCAATATTTATGTTGTGTTTTGCAACGGACCCCGGCCAGAGTTTCTTCCATTTGCCCTTCCAGATTACCCTGCGATGAATGTATTCATCAACGATATTCCGCTGATCATCAAGAAGACCAGCGACAAAGTGTACAAGCACCGCTACGACCTGGTGCTGGGCGCTGAAGACGAATTTACGTCCAAGGACCTGGTGGGCGACGTGCTGGTGCGCGACGTGACCGACGTGTTCGTAGACCGGTTGCTGCGGCTGATGGAGGTGAAAAAGCTGAAAAAGCTGAAATCCCTGACCATGTTGGCCCGCAAAAAGTCGCGGCTGATTCTGCACCTCAAAGACCAGTTCCGCATTGTAAAGGCCGCCGGTGGCCTCGTGGTGAAGGACGGGCTGATTCTGATGATTTACCGGCTCGGCAAGTGGGATTTGCCCAAGGGCAAGCTCAAAAAGGAGGAAGATCCCGCTTTGGGCTCCCTGCGCGAAGTCGAGGAGGAGTGCAATATCAAGATTGAGCTCGGCGACAAGCTGCCCAGCACCTGGCACTCCTACGCCTACAACGGCAACAAAATTCTGAAAAAAACGAATTGGTACATCATGCAGTGCACCGACGACTCGCTCATGAAGCCCCAGGCCGAGGAGTACATCGAGGAAGTGCGCTGGATGACTCCCCAGGAAGCCCTGGCCGTGCTCGATGAGTCGTACGCGTCCATTGCCCTGGTGGTGCGCCATTACTTGGGCGAAGTTGCCGGCAAGGAGTCGGCGAAGGAGCCCGCCAAAGAAAAATAACCTTCATTTCCGCCCGTGTTGCCTATGCGCCCGTTCCGCTACTTGCCTTTTGTACTGTTGCTGAGCGGCCTGGCCGCCTGCACCGGCACCCAGACCGCCTCCGAAAAAAGTGCTCCTGACCTGGGCAGCGCCAGCTCCGTCCGCCCCAACGCGGTGGATATGCCCGCGCTGGTCGGCCGCAACATCGACCAGGTCCGCCGGGCGCTGGGGCCACCTACCGAAACCAAGGAGGAGGCCATCGGCATGGAACCCACGGCCGAGCAGATGAAGGCTACCAAGGGCGAGGACTGGATCAACACGTTCGAGAAAAACGGCTCTACGGTGGTCGTGACCTTCAACGCCAAAACCCGCAAGGTGCTCGACATGGTGCTTATCGGCTCCAATGAGGACGAACTCATGCGCCGGGGCAACCTGAGCCTGACGGCCCAGAACTACATTGTACTGCCCGTAACGGACCCCAAGAATGCCGAGAAGGTTTCGGGTTTGCGGGTGGTGTCGCGCCGCTAGGCGGCTAGTATCCGCGGGGCTGCTTAATCCTTGCGCTTTTCTGCACGAGCAGTGCACCGGCTTTCCGATGGAAGCTAGTGCACTGCTCGTTACTTATTGCCCCGATGCTAACGATTGAACTGGGGGCAAAAGCCGGAGCCGGAGTTTGATAAAGGCGAAAAGCTCCGATATTGGGCCTGACTATGCCACAGCCGTCCAAGCCCACCAAGCCCGAGCCAGCCTTAACCATCCGCCAGGGCGACGATACGCTTTACATCCAGCAGCCCGGTACCAAGAACTCCTGGGCGCTGACCAAGGAAAACATTAAAACCCGGAGCCAACCTTTTATGGATATCGACGGGGCCCTGTTGTTCAGCATTGTGCCCATCCTGATTATGGTGCGGCTGCTGCGCCGGTTCGTGGATTTGCCCGGCCGGATGCCCCACGTAAACCGGCTGCTGGGCTACCTCTGGGTGCCGGCCGTGGCCCTGGCTGCCCTCGACCTGCTGCTGCATTTCAATACCAAGCTGCTCGACGACGGTTACCAGTTGTTTGCCTACTTGGTGTTTATCGGGGTGCTGACCTCCTTGCGCCACTACCGCCCGGCCCGCACCGTTCTGCTGGCCATTCTGCCCTATGTGCTGTACGCGGTGGTGGAGCTGATGCTGAACCTCTGGGACCTGAAGCTGCTCAAGCGCTACGACGACGTTATCGACTCCTCGCGCGGGTTTGCTCTGATCTGGCTGATTACATTTGCCCTGATTGCCCGCAGCCAGAAGAAAAACCTGGAAAAGGAGCGTCTGGAGCGGGAGGAAGAGGAAAAGGCCAAACAGCTCATTGCCGCCCAGAATGTGCAGCTGGAGCGCATGGTGGCCGAGCGGACCTCCGCCCTGACCCAGCAGGCCGAGGAACTGCGCGAAACCCTGACCGAGCTCAAAACCACCCAGGCCCAGCTCATTCAGGCCGAAAAAATGGCTTCGCTGGGCGAGCTGACGGCCGGCATTGCCCACGAAATCCAGAACCCGCTCAACTTCGTCAACAACTTCTCGGAGGTGAGCGTGGAACTGTTGCAGGAGCTGCAGGAAGGCCCGCTGGCCAAGCTACCCGCGTCGGAAAAGGAGTATGCCGACGAGCTGCTGAGCGACCTGGTGCAGAACCTGCAGAAGATTACCAGCCACGGCAAGCGCGCCGACAGCATCGTGAAGGGCATGCTCGAGCACAGCCGGGCCAGCACCGGGGAGCGGCAGCCCACCGATATCAACGCCCTGGCCGACGAGTACCTGCGCCTGAGCTACCACGGCCTGCGGGCCAAGGATAAGAGCTTCAACGCCACGCTCACCACCCATTTTGCCCCCAACCTGAGCGCCGTGCCCGCCGTGTCGCAGGAGGTGGGGCGGGTGCTGCTGAACATGTTTACCAACGCCTTTTACGCCGTCCAGCAGCGCCAGCGCCAGGGCGAGGCCGGCTACGCCCCGGAAGTGTGCGTAACCACCCGCCAGCTCCCCGACGAGGTGGAAATCCGGGTGCGCGACAACGGCACGGGCATGCCGGAAAGTGTGAAGGCCAAGGTGTTCCAACCATTTTTTACTACCAAGCCCACTGGCGAAGGCACGGGCCTGGGACTCTCGCTCAGCCACGACATTATCGTGAAGGGCCACGGCGGCACGCTCCAGGTCGACAGCCAGCCCGGGCAGTACACCGAGTTCGTTATTACGCTGCCGCTGTAAAAGGCGCGTTTCCCCGTTGTTTGTAGTGTAGCTTTGCCAGAGATGAAAATATTGGTTGTTGACGACGAAAAAGACGTCCGGGTGTTGTTTGAGCAGCGGTTCCGCCGCGAAATCCGGAGCGGAGAACTGAAGTTTTCCTTTGCCTACTCCGGCGAAGAGGCCCTGACTTACCTGCACGAGCATTTCTCGGAAGTCGTTTTAATTCTGTCCGATATTAACATGCCGGGCATGAGCGGGTTAGAGCTACTGCGCCACATCCGCCAGGACTACCCCGTGCCGCCGCCGCCGCCCACCGTGATGATGATTACGGCCTACGGGGACCAGCACAGCTACGACGAGGCCATTCGGTTGGGAGCTAATGACTTGCTGACGAAGCCGGTGGATTTTGCGGCGCTCAAGGAAAAGCTTCACTCGCTCAGTGCGCTATGAAAACGAAGATATTAGTTGTTGACGACGAGGCGGATTTAGAGCTGTTGATCAAGCAGAAGTTCCGCCGCAAGATTCGGGAGGGCGAATACGAATTCGTGTTTGCCTCCAATGGCGAGGAAGCCCTGACCCGCATCCAGGAGAATACCGATACCGACATCATCCTCTCCGACATCAACATGCCGGTAATGGATGGGCTGACGCTGCTCACCAAGGTGCACGAGGCCAACCCGACCATCAAGACCGTTATTGTGTCGGCCTACGGCGACATGACCAACATCCGCACGGCCATGAACCGCGGGGCTTTCGACTTCGTCTGCAAGCCCGTCGACTTTGCCGACCTGGAGGTGACGATGGAAAAAACCATCCAGCAGGTGCAGCAGCTGCGCGACACGCTGCGGGCCATTCAGGAAAACAACATCCTGAAAATGTACGTCGACGAGACGGTCATCAACTTCATGGCCCGGCCCGGCTTCGAAAACACGCTCATGGCCAGCGAAACTGTGGAAGCCACCGTGGCTTTCATCGACATCTGCGGCTTTACGTCGTTGTCGGAGAAGCTGCCGGCGGCCACGGTGGTCAAAATGCTCAACGCCTACTTCGACCAGATTGTGAAGCACGTTATTGCCCAGGGCGGGCACGTCGACAAGTTTATGGGCGACGCCGTGATGGCCGTGTTCCGGGGCGAGTACCACCTCGACCGCGCCATCGATGCGGCCCTGGCCATCCGCACCACCCTGCAGGCCAACCACGACGAGATGCTGGGCCAGGAGTACAGCCCCAAGGTGTCCATTGGCATCAACACCGGCGAGATGGTGTCGGGCAACATCGGCTCAGCCTCGCTGAAGCGCCTCGACTACACCGTCATCGGCGACGTGGTCAACGTGAGCCAGCGCCTGCAGTCGACGGCCCAGCCCGGGCAGATTATCATCAGCGAGGCGGCCTACCAGAAGGTCAAGGAGTCGTTTCACTGCGAGCCCATCGGGGAGGTGACCCTGAAAAACAAGGCCCAACCCGTGATGACCTACGAAGTGGTAGCCTAGGCGGGCTCCGGGGGGCGGGCAGCGCAAACGGCACGAAGTCGTCGACGTTGCCGCCGAAGCGGTGAATTTCGCGGATAATGGTGCTGCTGATGGCCGCCAGGGCCGGGGACGTAATCAGAAATACGGTTTCCAGCTCCGGGTTTACGTGGCGGTTGGCCTGGGCAATGGTGTTTTCGTACTCGAAATCGGTGGTGTTGCGCAGGCCGCGCAGCAGAAACCGCGCCCCGACCTGCCGGGCAAAATCCGCCGTAAGGCCCTTGTAGGCCTGCACCGACACCCGCGGCTCGTTGCGAAACACCTCCTCAATCATGCCCACCATCTGCTCCACGGGCAGGTAGCGGTTCTTGCTGGTGTTGTTGCCGATGGCAATGATGATTTCGTCGAACAGCACCGCGCCGCGCCGCACCACGTCGAGGTGGCCGTTGGTAAAGGGGTCGAAAGAGCCGGGAAACAGGGCAATGCGCTTCATAGCAAAGAAGGAAGGGCTGGGCGAGCTTACTCGCACAGGTGCAGGGCGTAGAGTTCGAAGTAGCGGTACTCGAACACGTCGTTGAGGCGGTAGCTGTAGGCCAAATCGAAGGGACGGTTGCCGAAGCGCACGTGGCGGATGTACTTGCGCAGGATGGTGAACAGCTCGGAGTCGTGCATCAAATCACCCCAGACGATAACCGGATCCTGGTCGGGGTTGAGCTGGAGCTCCTGCATCACTAGGATGGTGTAGTAAATTAGGTCTTCGGCCGAGGTAAAGGCAAACACGTTGCAGAACTCCACCCGCTTGTCGCGCACGGCCACCACGGTCAGCTCCTGCTGACTGATGCTCAGGTACACCCGCCGGGGCGCCGACTGCTCGCTCTGGTGAATCACGCCTTCGAGCAGGGCGCTGGTCTGGTGCACAAGCTTGCCGGCGGGGTAGAGCTGGTGATACCAGTCGGCCAGGGCCTTTTCGGCGGCGAAGATGCTCACCGTTTCCAGCGTCGAGTGCCGGTAGTGCTGCACAGTTTCGTGGTCGGCGTCGAGGTGGTGGTGCAGGCGCAGGTAGGCCGCCTCGTCGCCCTGGCGGAACAGCGGGGCGGGCAACAGCGTGAAAAAGCGGTTTTGCACGGCCAGCCGCACGCTGTTCCAGCCCGGCTGGCCCAGCAGGTCGTGGGTAGCGGCCAGGGCCCGGAACTGCCCGGCCAGGGACGTGGCCGGCGTGGGGGCATAGTCTTCCAGGGCCACGAACTTGTTGCGGCGCACGTCGGCCACGCCCACGCGTAGGCCGGCGGGGCCGGCGGTCAGGTACAGATTGTAGGCGGCCAGGTTGGCCGGGTCCAGCGTTTCGTCGCGCAGCAGGAGCTGGGCTATGGGTGCGGCAGAAACATCGGGAGCGGAGGCAGTCACGGACACGGCAGGAAGGGCAAAAGGCGCTGATCGGGCCGTTAAAGGTACGAAAGGGAACCGGCCGGCTCAGCGAAAGATATTGTAGGGGATGTAGATGTCGTCGGGGCTGATGAGGTGGCGCAGCACCGGATGCACCTGCGCGGGCGGCAGCGCCGTCAGCTCCCGGGGCGTGCGGAAGGCCATTTCGGTGAGCAGCGGGTTGGTGGGATGCTCGGGGTCGGTACCCAGGCGGGGCACGGCTGAGGCGTCCACGGATTTAACTTCAAAAAACAGCTCCAGGGCCTGCAACTCGTCGGACTTGAACTCGTGCACGTGCAGGAAGCGGCCCACCGTGATGGCTAGGCCGGTTTCCTCGCGGTACTCGCGCATCAGGCACTCGTGCAGGGTTTCGCCAAATTCCCAGCCCCCACCCGGCGGCGACCAGAACGGGACCTCGGCGGGTAGCAGGCCGCGGTGGGCCACCAGCAGCAAGCCTTCCGGCCGTACCAGCAACCCGCAGACGCGCACCCGGACCTGACCCAGATAAGGGGCCAGCAGCTCAGCAGTGGAGGAAATAGAATCGGGCATGAAAAGAATTCAGTAGGTAAAAAATCGGCGTCAGGATTCGGTGGGCCCGGCCGCGCGGCGGCGCCCAACCAGCCGGCTGAGGCGGCGGGCAAGATACAGCACCAGCACCACGGCCAGGCCGGCCATGACCAGCGGCATGAACAGCCCCAGCACCGAGCCCACTACAGCCAGCAGGTTTTCGAGGGTCGCCAGCACCGGGTTGCCCAGGCCGCCCGTGGTGGCCGTGGAGCCGGCCCGCAGCAGGGCCGTTCCCGACTGCACCAGGCCCGCCGTGCCGCCCCCGACCAGAATGCCCAGCCCCCAGCGCACCAGCGGGTCGAGGTGGGGCAGGGCCGAGGTCATCAGCAGGGTGCCGGCAATAAACGAGGCGGGTGTGGTGAGCGTGTCGAGGAAATTATCGACGACGGGTACGTAGTACGCCAACATTTCGGCCACCGTGGCCGTGGCCAGCACGCCGAAGGCCGGCCAGGAGCCCAGCCATTCGAAGCCTGCGGAAGGAGCCATGAAGCCCGTCAGGTACGCCATGTTGGCGGCCAGCAGGGGCACAAACACCCGAAATCCGCTGCACGCGGCCAGCGCCATGCCCAGGCCACCGGCTACCAGGTAATTCATTGTGGTCATCATGAGCAGGCAAAAAAAGCATCCGGGGGAAGATACGCAAACCCGGGCAGTAGGGTAGGGCGGCCGGTGCGTACCTTTGGGCCAATGAACAACCTTCCCGTTTCCGCCCCTGCCGCCGATTCCCTCGAAGCCCGCATCCGCCGCAAGCTCGTCCGTCAGCACTTCATGCACCTGATTGGCGCCGACCTCACCCGTATTGAGGAAGGCCGGGTGGAGGCCGAGCTGACGATGGAGCAGAAGCACCAGCAGAACTTGGGCTTTGCCCACGGCGGCCTCGTGGCCACCATGGCCGACCTGGTAGCCGGCTTTGCGGCCGTGACACTCGTGCCCGAAGGTACGGGCGTGGTGACCGTGGAGCTGAAAACGGCCTACCTGCACCCCGGCGTGGGCCAGAAGCTGCGGGCCGTGGGCTGGGTACTCAAGGCCGGCCGCCGCCTGTTCTTCTGCGAGTCGGAGGTGTGGTGCGACGACAAGCTCATTGCCAAGGCCTCGGCCACGATGGCCGTGGTGGAGCCGCAGTAGTAGGATGGCCCGGTTTGGTTGGGTATGTTGCTGAGGAATGCTTACAAATCCTAATCAGCTATGAAACCTATCCTTACAGTCTTACTGCTGCTGGCCCTCGTCGGCTGTCAGCCGGAAAAGCCAACCACCGGGAGCCAGGAGCCGGCCGGCAGCGTGGCCGGACCGGTCCCGCCACCCCCATCCGACGACAGCCTCGCGCTGGCCGGCATCTACCAGCTCCAGCAGCAGGCGGCCGGGGAGAGGTCGGTGGGGGCCCTGCAACTACTGGATTCGATGCGCTGCCAGAGTGATGGTTTCGTTACCGAAGCCCTCGATGAGGCGGCGGCCGAAGTTTGGAATCGTCAGTTCACCCTGACCCTGCGCTACCTGGAGCAGCACCCCAAGAGCTGCCTGCGCCAGTCGGTGGTTAGGGGGCTCAGCGCCGCTATGTTTGCGGCCGACGACCAAACTCAGGCCCTGGCTCATTTTCATCAAACTTCCCTGGATAGTGCCCGCCGGGCGGGACTTTCTACCCCCGAAATGGTGTTCTTGCACCAGCTGACCGCCGAAGTAAACCCGGCCCGGCTGGATTAAACTGCCTTCGGGCCCCGCTTCCTTTTAAACCTGCAATGCTTTCCCTGAAAACCCCGTCCGTCCGCGACTATTTCCCCTACGACCCCACCCAGGACCAGGCCACGCTGTTTTACCAGCTCGACGAGTTTCTGAAGGATGATTTGCCTGGGCGCAAGGTCTTCGTGCTGCGCGGCTACGCCGGTACGGGCAAAACCACCGTGGTCAGTGCCCTGGTGCAGTGGCTGCACCGCATGCAGCGCAAGTATACGCTGATGGCGCCCACCGGCCGCGCCGCCAAGGTGATGAGCGCCTACTCGGGCGTGGCGGCCAGCACCATTCACAAGAAAATCTACCGGCAGACCTCCGGCACCCCGGCCGCGGGCCTGTCCTTCCAGCGCCAGCCCAACCGCACCGCCGACATGCTCTACATCGTGGACGAGGCCTCCATGATTTCGGACGAGAAGGCCTTCGGCGAAAACGGCCTGCTCGACGATTTGATGGGCTACGTGTTCGAGAAACCCACCAACCGCCTGCTGCTCATCGGCGACACGGCCCAGCTGCCGCCCGTGGGTCAGCTGCTCAGCCCGGCCCTCGACCCGGAGCTGCTCACTCACCGCTTCCGGGCCAAGGTGGCCGGCGTGGAGCTGCGGCAGGTGATGCGTCAGGCCGAGGAATCGGGCATTCTGATGAACGCCACGGCCCTGCGTGAGGAGCTGCGCCAGGAGGCGCCCCACATCCAGTTTTTCACCAAAGGCTACCCCGACATCTTCAAAATTGGCGGCGACAAGCTCGAGGACGGCCTGCGCTGGGCCTACAAAAACTTCGGCCACGAGAATACCACCATCATCTGCCGCTCCAACAAGAACGCCAACCTCTACAACCAGATGATCCGGCGCACCCTGTTCGATGCCGAGGAGGAAATCGAGGCTGGCGACTACCTGATGGTGGTGCGCAACAACTACTTCTGGCTGCCCAAGGACTCGGAAATGGGCTTTCTGGCTAATGGTGACTTCGTGCAAGTCACCAAAATCGTGCGGCGGCAGGACGAGTTCGGCTTCCGCTTCGCCGATGCCCGGGTGCGGTTCGTGGACTATCCGGATGAAGAGGAGCAGGAAGTGAAGCTGCTGCTCGACACGCTGCACACCGAAAGCCCGGCCCTGCCCGCCGACCGCAGCAATGAGCTTTACCAGACCATTGCCGCCGACTACGCCCACCTGACCACCAAGCGCGACAAGAGTGCGGCTATGCGCAAGGACCCGTACTTGAACGCGCTGCAAGTGAAGTTTGCCTACGCCCTAACCTGCCACAAGGCCCAGGGCGGACAGTGGCAGGCCGTGTTTGTCGACCACGGCTTTCTGAAGGAGGACATGGTTAATTCTGAGTTTGCGCGCTGGCTGTACACGGCCGTCACGCGGGCGGCGGAGCGGCTGTTTTTGCTGAACTTCAACCAGAAACTGGTCGGCGACGCGCCGGTGGAGCGGGAGTATTAAATTATTTTAATATCGGTTGGAGCGGGTATTGCTCGGCGTACCGGGCTTGCGTAGTTTGCGGCTTAAACCATCTACCCCATCCTCTCTCTCCTTTATGAAAAGCTTGCTTCTGGCGGCCCTGGCTGTACTGCTGACCCTGGGCGGCGTCTCGGCCCAAACCCGCGAAATCTACACCAACCCCAAGTTCAGCGCCCTGGCTCAAAACCACAAGACCCTGGCCATTCTGCCCTTTGCCGTGACGCTGCAGCTGCGGCCCAACGAGGTAACCAAAAACGGCGGCCCGGAAGGCGTGGCCAAGATGGAGCAGCGCGAAGGTCTCGACGTGCAGAATGCCCTGCACTCGTACTTTCTGAAGCGCAAGGAAGATAAGGACATGACCGTAGACGTGCAGGACCCTGCCCGCACCAACGCCCTGCTGACCAAGAACGGCGTGACGGCGGCCAACGCAGCCACGTTTACGCCCGAGCAGCTGGCCAAATTCCTGGGGGTCGACGGCATCATCTCCGGCACGTTCAGTAGCTCCCAGCCCATGTCGGGCGGCGCGGCCATTGCCATGACCATGCTCGTGGGCGCCAGCGGCCCCACCAACACGGGCAAGCTCATGATTAACATCAACGACGGCGCCACCGGCGAGTTGCTCTGGAAATACGACAAGTCCCTGTCGCGCGGCCTGGGCTCCGACACGAACTCCATCGTGACGACCATCATGCGCAAGGCGTCGCGGCAGTTTCCGTATTCCAAGGAGTTCAAGAGCTAAGGTGGCGAAACAAAGCGGCCGGAATCGGGTCTTCACCTGAACCTCACCCGCGGCCCGGAGGTTGTAGTCGCAACGGCGGACTTCGGCCCCCACAGCAGGCTAAAACTGGCAGGATAGTTGGCTGCCAGCCCAAAAAACCTAATATTTGTTTCCCTCACCTCTCCTAACAACTCACAATCATGAAAAAAGCACTCGTTCTGGCTTTGTCGCTCTCGCTGGCTGGCTTTGCCGCCCAGGCGCAGTCGACGGCCGTAAAGCCCGCCAACGCCCAGGAAAAGGTAGTTGGCCCCCAGATCCAGTTTGACGAAATGAAGTACGAGTTTCCCGCCATCAAGCAGGGCGATGTCGTGGAGCACACCTTCAAGTTCAAGAACGTGGGCACCCAGCCGCTGGTCATTTCCAACATCGGCGTGAGCTGCGGCTGCACTACCCCGGAGTGGACCAAAGACCCGGTAATGCCCGGCAAAACCGGCACCATCTCGGCCAAATTCAACAGCGCCGGCAAAATGGGCATGCAGAACAAAGTGCTGACCATTGAGTCGAACTCGGTTGGCGGCAACGCCATGGTCTCACTGG
>NZ_SEWE01000076.1 GCF_004167665.1 Hymenobacter persicinus
GGCCAGCAGCGCCACCGGCAGGGGCAGCACCACGGCCAGCGCCGAGCCCAGCGTGGCACCGATGAAAAACAGTGGCGTCACTTCCCCACCCCGGAAGCCGCACCCCAGCGTGAGGGCCGTCAGCAGCAATTTCCAGGCAAAATCCTGGGGGCCCAGCGGGGTTTGAAACGCCTCCACGATGACGGGCACGCCCAGGCCCAGGTAACGGGTGGTACCCAGCGCGCCCACCAGCGCCACCAGCAGCACGCCCCCGAGCACCGGCCGCAGCGGCGGGTAGGCCAAGCGGGCAAACTGCCGGCCAACCCAGTGCGTGAGGGCCGCGAAGCTGCGGGCCGTGAGGCCAAACAGGGCCCCGGCCAGCAGGGTGCAGCCTACTGACTGGGGCGTGAGGGGCAAGGCCGCCAGCTGCGGGTAAGCCGTGTGGCCCACACCCCAAGCCCTGGTGACGAAGTCGGCGCTAGTAGCGGCCAGGAAGGCGGGCAGCAGGGCGTCGTAACGAATGGAGCCCAGCAGCAGCACTTCCAGGCCAAACATGGCCCCGGCCAGCGGCGTACCGAACACCGAAGCAAAGCCCCCGCTCATGCCCGCAATCAGCAGCAGGCGCCGGTCGCGGGGGCGCAGCCGCAGCCAGCGGGTGAGTTGGTCGGCCAAAGCGCCACCCATCTGTACGGCCGTGCCTTCGCGCCCGGCGGAGCCGCCAAACAGGTGAGTGAGCAGGGTACCGCCTAGTACCAGTGGCACCAGGCGTAGCGGCACCGGAGTGCGGGGCGCGTGGATTTCGTCCAGAATCAGGTTGTTGCCGCGCCCGGCCTCCCGGCCGAAATAGTGGTAAGCCAGTCCGATTACCAGCCCCGCCGCCGGCAGTAGCAGCAGCGCCCACGCGTGCAACTCCCGCCAGCGCGTCACCCAGTCGAGCGACACCAGAAACAGGGCCGAAGCTGAGCCGGCCAGCACCCCGACCAGGCCGCTGAGCAGCAGCCAGCGCAGCACAAACCCCAGGGTAACGGCCGAGTCGAGGCGGCGCAGGCGGGCGGATAGCGGGCGAAAAAAATCGGGGGAGAAAGGCATAAGACGCGAACTGCACGATGGAGTACCCGGCCTGCCGTCGGGGCAAACCGTGGAGTAGGAATCATCAGCGCAAAGCCTGGGGCTTCGGCGGTTCGCGGTGGAAATCCATCACCGTATGCGGGGCGAAGATAAGAACATCCCGCGGGCCGTATCTATCGAAAGTAGGCCCGCCTACTTTCGGCCCAGCCGGCGGCGCAGCTTGGTCACGTTGTCAACCTCGTAAGCATCGGGGTCGGCGCCGACCAGCTGCTTGATGCGCTTAGCCGAGCGGCCCCCGAAGGTGACGACGGCCAGGCCGGCGGCGTGGGCCTGGGCGGTGTTGGCAGGCGTGGTCAGGTCGCCGTTGAGCACTACGGCCTCCACCCCCAGGGCGCGGGCCTTGCTGAAGTTGCCGGTAAAGTCCTCGGTTATCTCGTAGCCCTGGGCTGCGGCGGGCCACAGCCGGCGCAGGCGGCGCAGGGTAGCTTCATGGTCGCCGACGAACAGCACCCGCTCGGCCGGCACGCGGTAGCGCTGGAGCAGGCGCACGAGCTGGCGGGCCAGGGCCGCGGAGTGCACCTGGGCCTGGGCCGGATTCAGGCAGGGCAGGTCCTCGTGCAGATCAAAATGCAGGTAGGGAAACTCGGGCCGGCGGGCCAGGCGGGCCAGCAGGGTGTCGAGGGTAATGATTCGCTCGTGCTGAAACCAGTCGTAGGGCCAGCCGCCGGCGTAGGCGAGGCTGGTGAGCACGGCGACCGGAAACTCGCTGGTGCAACCCCGCCCGGTCTTGGTCATGGTGTTCAGCGTCACGTCGTGGTAGAGCACCGGCACGCTGTCCTGGCTGAGCTGGATGTCGACTTCAAGGCCCTCGGCCCCGTCGCGCAGGGCTTTCAGCTCGCTGCGCAGGCTGCTCGGCGGCAGCGGATTGAAGGTGTTGAAGGGCCGCAGGAAACCCGAGCCGGCGTGGCCGACAACCACCATTTTGCCGGGTTCGCGGCGCACGGGATTCGACTGGGCCAGGGCAGAGCAGGTCAGAAACAAGGCGGCCAGCAGCCCCAGCAGGTAGTTCATACGACGGGCCGCGAACCAGGTAGCCCGGCGGCAGAGGCACATACGCCGGCCGCGCCGCCACAGTTGGCCCCGACTCCCGCCCCGGGCCTCAGAACATGCCGTTGCCGTGGGCCATGGTTGGGGGCACCACCTGCAGCACGTCCCAGTGCTCCACGATTTTACCCTGCTCATCGAAGCGGAAGATGTCCATGCCGGCGTAGTCGTGGTCGTGGGGCCAGTGCTGATAGCAGTGCAGCACCACCAGCGGGCCTTCGGCCACGGCGCGCTTCACCTCCACCCGCTTGCCCGGATACTCGCGGGCCATCCGCTCGAAGTAGTCGATAAAAGCTTGCTTACCGTCGCCGACGTGCGGATTGTGCTGGATGTAGTCGGCGCCCACGTAGCGGGCAATGGCGGCGGCTGGCTGGCAGTCGTTGAACATCAGCTCGTAGAAGGCAATGGCGTTCTGCTTGTTTTCGGCGGGGGTGGTAGGCATGGCAGCAATGGAATTAAGGGAACAAAGCAATACGAACGAGCCGCGAGCCTATTCGCCCAGCGTGGCCTGCAGCCACCCGAACAGCTCCTGATACACCCGGGCGCGGACGGGCGCGGCCGAAAGGACCAAATCGTGCATACCGCCCTCGATGGGCCGCACCGTTACGCGCGAGCCGAGCCGGGGCGCCAGCCGGTGAATGTCGCGCACGTTGAGCACGCCGTCAGCGTGGAAGTATTCGTCGGTCCAGCCCGCGCCGTGCACCGTGTGGGTGGAATGCAGCACCAGCACCGGTACCGTCAGGCCCAGCCCGCGGCGAATGCGGCGGTGGCCGGCGTGAATTGCGCGCAGCCAGCCCGTCGTGACGGGAAACACCTCGATGGGCTTCCAGGGCAGGTAGTAGTCCCACTCGCCGCGGTACTGCCGGTGCAGGCTTTGTCCGTATTCGGTGGGCAGGTTGGCCGGAATTTTCAGCCCCGGCAGCCAGCGCCCCGCCGCCGCGGCCAGGGGTACGCCCACGTGCCGGTTGAGCCAATTCTGGTGCATGGCCAGAAACGGACTGTTGAGCACGAGCGCCACAATGGCCATCTGATTGGGCGAGTCTTCGGCGTAGAGAGCCGCAATGAGTCCGCCGGTGGAGTGGCCGCTGAGCACCACCGTACGGTGGCCCTCGGCCTGAATCACGGCCAGGGCCGCGTCGAGGTCGGGGTAGTACTCGCGCAGGTTGCGCACGTTGTTGGGCCACTGGTGGGGCAGCCAGGAGCGGCCGTACTTGCGCAAGTCCAGGGCATAGAACTGATAGCCGTGCTGCTCGTAGCGCACGGCCATTTCCTGCTGAAAAAAGTAGTCGGTGAAGCCGTGCACGTAGAGTACCGCACGCCGGGGCCGGGGGCCGCGGGGTCGGCGCCGGATCAGGGTGCTCTGGACGGGGCCTTCGTAGTCGGGAGGCTGGGGCAGCACGCGCTGCTCGAAATCGGGGCCCAGCACGTCGGGCTGGTAGGCGTAAGGAACCATAGAAACCGCGGGAAAGCCGGCTTGCGCCGGGTACGCTCAGCTATACGCTAACCGACGAGTTTGAGCAGCCACTTTTTGATCAGGGGCTGGCGGGCCAGCCGGCAGCCTACGTTTACCACCCAGGGCTTGTCGGCCAAAAACCGCATCAGCCGGTAGCTGCGGGCCAGGCGGCGCCCGATCTGGGCCTGCACCTGCTGCTCGTAGTGCCGCAGGTACTCCGCGCTGAAGTTTTGCGCCCGGAAGCAGCGCTCCACTTGGGCGGCGGCCAGAATCCCGCTTTGCATGGCCGTATCAATGCCGTGGCCCTGGAGCGGGTCAATCAGGGCGGCTGCGTCGCCGCAGAGCAGAAAGCGCGGTCCGGTGAGCGGGCGCGGGGTACCGCCCAGGGGCAGGCCGAAACCCACGATGGGCGTAAGCTGCTCGGCCCCGGCAAAGCGCGGGGCCAGCTCGGGGTGCTGGGCCAGCAGCGCCAGCATCGTGTCCTTGAGGTTGACCTGGGCAGCCGCAATCTGGTCGGAAACCATGCCGAAGCCCACGTTGCAGGTGCCGTCGCCGACGGGAAAAATCCAGAGGTAGCCGGCCAGGTATTCTTTCAGGAAAAAGAACTCGGTACGGTGCTCGTCGGTGCCGGCGATGCCGCGATAATAGGCCCGCACGGCGGCGCAGTGGTAGCGGCGGTCCAGGGGGCGGGGCAGCAGCTTGCGGGCCACCACGGAGTTGGCCCCGTCGCAGCCGATAATCAGGGCCGCCGTGAGCGGGGTACTGCCGTCGGCGGGTACCACCGTGGCGTGGTCGGTGGTGGTGTGCACGTCGCGCACGGCGTAGTTTTCCAGAATGTGGGTGGCCGTGTGACGCCGCACCAGGTTGAGCAGGTGGTGGTCGAAGTGCAGGCGGGGGCTGCTGAAGGTGGGCAGTTGCCACTGCACCCGGGCCTGGCCGCCGTCGGGAGCTACCAGGCGGCTGATCTGGGTGTCGGCGCGGGGCGTGCGGGCGCGCAACTCCTGGTAAAAGTCTTCGGACAGCCGCCGCAACGCCTTCAGGGCCGGGCCCGGAATGGCGTCGCCGCAGACCTTATCCCGCGGAAACCGGGCCTTATCAACCAGGGCCACGCGCAGGCCGCTGTGGCGCAAGGCCAGGGCACAGGCGGCGCCGGCCGGACCGGCACCAATCAGAATAACGTCGTAGTGGGGAGCAGCGGCAGCAGACACGGTGGGGCGGGACGGGGAGCGGAAATCACTACGTACGGTGCAGCTCCGGCCGCGGTCGGATTCCGGGCGGCCGCTTCCAACATCGGGCATATACAATATTCGGTATTTCCCGCGTTAGCTCAGCCGCCGCGGGCTTCGCCGCCCGGGTTGAACCTCCCAACTTCGCATGAAAAAAGTACTGCTGCTGGCCGGCCTGGCCTTGCTGATCGGGGCGTGCGCCGCCCAGTCGACCACCGTTTCGTTTCGGGACCAGCAGCTGCGCTACCCCCGGGTGCGGGAGGCCTACGCCCACACCTGGTCGTCGTGGCGCCTGCTGCTGCAATGCCGCCGCCTCGACCCGGTCCGGCTGGAGGTATTCATTCGCGCCTTTAAAATCGGGCGGCGGGTGGAAGTCTGGGGCCGCAACCACGACTCCGATGGCGCCTTTCAGCTGCTGCGCTCCTACCCCATTGCGGCCTGCTCGGGCGCGCTGGGCCCTAAGCGGCAGGAAGGCGACGGGCAGGTGCCGGAAGGGTTTTACCTTATCAACCGCTTCAATCCCAACAGCCTCTACCACCTTTCCCTGGGCCTCGACTACCCCAACGCCGCCGACCGGGCCCTGGGCCTGGCCAAGCCCGGCGGCGACATCTTCATCCACGGCTCCAACGTCACTATCGGCTGCCTGCCCATTACCGACGCGCTGATTGAGGAGCTGTACGTGCTACTGGTGGAGGCCCGCAGCGCCGGGCAGCAGGACATTCCGGTGCACATCTTCCCCTTTGAACTGAGTGACGGGCAGCTGGCCAAGTACCGGCAGCACCGGCACTACGCCTTCTGGCAAAGCCTGCAGCCCGGCTACACCTATTTCGAGCAGCACCACCGCCCCGCCTCGGCGGCATCAACCACTGGGCTCTACGCCTTGCCCTAGCGGAAAAATGCGGAGTTTTGGGGCCGCCGCGTCCGGTACGCTATTCTTCTTGCTAAACTTCTACTCATTCGATGCTCCGCGAGTCTGCTGTACTGGTGCCCATTTTCCGGGATGCGGCCGGGGAGCTGCGCGTGGTAATGGTGCACCGCGGCAGCCGGGGCGCGCATGGCGGGCAGCTGGCCTTTCCCGGCGGCAAGCACGACCCCGAAGATGCCACCCTGCTGGCCACGGCCCTGCGCGAAACCCGGGAGGAAGTCGGCCTGACTACGGCCAGCATTGAGGTACTCGCGCCGCTGCCCGTCATCGAAACCCTGACCACGGGCTTCCGCATCACCCCGTTTCTGGCCCGCATCATTCCACCCCCGACCTGGAAGTTCCAGCAGCCCGAAATTGCCGGGGTGCTGGAAATACCGCTGCGCCACCTCGCCGATCCGGCCACGTTCGGGGAGGAAGAGTGGCAGCTGCCGGGCTGGGCAGCCCCGGCGCGGGTATCATTCTGGCGGGTGGGCCCGCACCACCTCTGGGGCGCCAGCTACCGGATCCTGCGGCCCCTGCTGCCGCGGCTACTGGCCGGCGAATGGACTTTTTAACGGCCCCCGCCGCCCAGCTTTCCCCGCTGCCGCATGCTTCCCGGCACATCATTCTGGCACGAATTTGCGTTTGGAAGCTACCGTTGGCCGCGGACCACCCTTTCCCGCGCCACTTTTTCTGCCTTATGCAACGACTTTCCTTTCTCGCCGCCCTGCTCCTGGCCTGCGTGCTGGGGCCCGCGGCGGCCCGCGCCCAGGGCGAGCAGTCCATCTGGTACTTCGGCCAGCAGGCCGGCCTGCGCTTCGACGGCACCGCCGCCCCCACTCCCCTGCTCGACAGCAAACTGACCACCTACGAGGGCTCATCGGTGGCCACCAACAAGCAGGGGCAGCTGCTATTCTACACCAACGGTGAGGTGGTCTACAACCGCAAGCACGAGGTGATGCCCAGCGGCAAGGGGCTGATGGGCAGCAAGTCCAGCTCCCAGAGCGCCCTGATTGTGCCCGACCCGGGCAGTGGCAACGTGTTCTATATCTTCACCACCGCGCCCCAGGGTACCAGCAACGGCATGCGCTACTCGGTGGTCGACATGACCCGGGAGGGCGGCTTCGGCGACGTGCCCCGGGCCAACATGCTGCTCATCTCGCCGGTAGCTGAAAAGCTGGCCGCCGTGAAGCACAAACACGGCCGCGACGTCTGGGTTATTGGGCACCGCTGGAATTCTAATGCCTTTGTGGCTTACCTGGTCACGGCCGAGGGCGTGGAAACCAAGCCGATTCTGAGCAACGTGGGCAGCATGAACGCCGGGCCGGGCCGCAACGCCATCGGCACCATCAAGTTCTCGCCCGACGGCACCAAGCTGGCTACCTCTATCTGGCGGGAGAGCAACAAGTTTGAGGTCTTCGACTTCGACGCCGCTACGGGCAAAGTCAGCAACCCGCGGGCCTTTGGCACCTACGAGGAAGCCTACGGGGTGGAATTCTCGCCCGACGGCACCAAAGTCTACGGCACCTGCAACGGCAAGGGCGGTGGGCAGGCCGAAATCTGGCAGTTCGACCTAACCCAGAAAAAGCCCACGGCGGTGAAAATCGGCTCGTCGGCCAACCGTAAAATTGGGGCTCTGCAGCTCGGCAACGACGGCCGCATCTACGTGGCCCGCGAAGACAACCCATTTCTGGGCGTGATTCAAAACCCGAATGCCGCCGGGCTGGCCTGCAAGTACGTCGACGACGGCCTCAAGCTCGGCGGCCGCCGCAGCAAGCTGGGCCTGCCCACGTTTGTGCGCTAGTCCGGCCCGCCGCGGCCGGCGGGCCGGGCCCCTCATTGGGCCAGCGTAGCAAGGGTCGAAATGGTGTAGCCTCGAAAGGCATTCTTCCGTAGAGCGAAAGCGGCGTATACTTACTCCGCGTTCCGGCCGCCAGTGTCTTTCCGGTACTGGCCGCCATCTTTTTCGCTCCCTGCCCTTTTCGCTCCCGATGAAGATACTGCTACCTAATTTCTGGCTTCTGACCTCTGCCCTGCTGCTGACCGGGGCCGCCCACGCCCAAACTGCGGAGCGCCGCACCGGCCTCGGTCTGCTCATGAGTGGCCTGCAGTACCAGGGTAGCTACGGTTCCGACTACTGGAAAACGGAAAACACCCGCCTGGCGCCCGGCTTGGCCATCAACCAGTACCTTTCCCGCAGCCTCGACCTGAACACGCAGGTGTTTTACGGGGAAATTAAGGGCTACCGGGGCCCCGAAGACCGGTTTGCCACCACGCTTATCAACCTCAATGCGGGCTTTAAGCTCAAGCTCAACAACGGCTGGGCGCTCAAGGAAAATGCCCTGATTCAGCCCTATCTGCTGGCCGCCTCGGGCTGGACCTACGCCAGCCGCACCGGCCGCAGCGACAGTACCAACATTGAGCTCAACAAGGGCTACGTGGACGTATTCACGGCCGCCGGCTTCACGCTGCGACTCGGCCAGGGCGTGGG
This sequence comes from Hymenobacter persicinus, assembly GCF_004167665.1. GTDB lineage: Bacteria > Bacteroidota > Bacteroidia > Cytophagales > Hymenobacteraceae > Hymenobacter > Hymenobacter persicinus. The sequence goes on from NZ_SEWE01000076.1 coordinate 8,226, forward strand.
GCTGTTTGTGCAAACCGGTCAGCACCTGCCTCTGAATGCGAATCTGGACGGGGCCCGGGAGCCGGAAACGCCCCGCTGGGCCGACCGGTACCTGCAACACACCGTGGGCCTGACCATTCACATGGGCCAGCTTTCCGACATGGACGAAGACGGCGTGCCCGACCGGCTCGATAAGTGCCCCAATACCACCCCGGGCGTGGCCGTCGATGCCAAGGGTTGCCCCCGCGACGGGGACGGGGACGGCGTGGCCGATTACCTGGATGTGTGCCCTACCGAGGCCGGCACGCTGGAGCTGCGCGGCTGCCCCGATAAAGACAACGACGGCGTAGCCGACGACGACGACACCTGCCCCGACGTGGCGGGCAAGGCCGAACTCAAAGGCTGCCCCGACTCCGACAACGACGGCATCACGGACCAGGAAGACAAGTGCCCCGACACCCCGGCCGGCGCCCAGGTCGACTTTACGGGCTGCCCGGTGTCGTCGACGACTGACACTACGGCGGCCGTGCCAGCGCCAACGCCGGTACCGGTGCCCGCCACGGCTCCCGCCGGGGACCAGGACAATGACGGCGTGCCCGACACCCAGGACCGCTGCCCCGCCACGGCTGGCCCGGCCCGCAACGGGGGCTGCCCGGAAATCAGCGTGGCGGCCCGGCAGAGCCTGCGTGATGCCACCCGCGCCATCCAGTTTGCCCGCAACAGCGCCATCCTGCTGCCTGCTTCCTACCCCACCCTCGACGCGCTGGTGCCCCTGCTAGCGCAATACCCCGACTACTCCCTGAGCATCGTGGGCCACACCGACAGCCAGGGTCCGGCCGCTTTCAACTTGTCGCTTTCCCGGGAGCGGGCCGCCGCCGCCCGCACGTATCTGCTCGATAAGGGCGTGACGGCCGGCCGCGTGGAGCTGCGCGGGTACGGAGCCCTGCACCCCATTGCCACCAACGCCACCGAGGCCGGCCGCAGCCGCAACCGCCGCGTGGAATTCGACCTGTTCGTGAGCAACGGCCCCAGCTCGGCCCAGAAGAAATACGGCGCCGAGCCCGCTAAAGGCGCCGTGAAAGCCCCGGTGAAAAAAGCGCCCGTGAAAAAGGCCCCGGTACGGAAAGCCAGCGGCAAGAAAGCTCCGGCTGCCTCGAAAGTCGTGCGTAAGCCGGCCGCTCCGAAAACAGTGCGGACGAGCAAAGCGCCGGCGGTTAAACGCCCGGCGCCGGCTCGTCCGACAACTACTCCGCAGCGGTAGGGCGGCTACTGTACCGTCCCGAATTTAAACCGCAGAAAGCCCGCCGCCGCCGACAGGTACGGGTTTTCGGCCGTGAGCAGGCCGACCACGTCGCGGGTACTGATACCGGCCTCGTAGAAGCCCGAGGTGAACGTAACACCCAGGGGCACGCTCACGCTGTAGCCCGCTCCGGCCGATACGCCACTGCTCAGCCGCACCCAGCGCACGGGCTTGAAATCGACGCCCAGGCCCACGAAGGGCGCGGAAATGTTGCCGGCCACCTTGTTCAGGGGCAAGGTCACGTCGAGGCCGGTTTCGAAGTACTCGCTGATGCGCAGCCCGGCCCCGGCGCGGAGCTTGGTGGGCAAGTCGGCCTTGCGCTGGGCGCTGGGCTGGTAGCTGAAGAGGCTGTCGGAGCCG
>NZ_SEWE01000077.1 GCF_004167665.1 Hymenobacter persicinus
AAGGCCCGACGCTCCCCAGCGTCGGGCCTTCTTGTTTAGTAAAGAGTTCGGTTTGGCTTCCGAGTGGGGCCCGGCTTAGTTACCGCCCAGGCGGCGCTTCTTTTCCAGGCGCGCCACGTGCTTGAGCAGCTCCCCCGAGTTGGTGATTTCCGTCACCTGCCAATGGTCACCCCGGTCGCGCATTTTCACTTCCACTACCATCGTCGTATCATACTTGGGCTGGGTGAACTCCAGCCCAACCAAGGCTTGGTCACCCTGCTCATTCACGTACTTGACGTCCTTGAACTGGCTGTCTGAATTCACGACTTTGCTGGCCAGGCCCAGCATCGAAATCTTCACCGCCCGTTTGGGCTGGGCGGCCGCGGCCGCCTCCAGCGAACCGGTTTCGATGTAGGTCTGTAGCTCTTTACGAGCTGCCTTGGCCAGTTGGGGCTTGAGCAATTGCAGGGCCCCTTTGAAGGCGAAACCACCTGGCATCAGGCCCACCACGGCGCTCTGATTGGCTACCTGATCAACGAGGCTGCCCGTTACGCTGCTCACGTCTACGTAGCGCTCAAAGGCGGCCATATCGTGGGTTTGAGTGGCCTTGGCGGCCTGCATCAGCGCGTACTTGGGCCCGGTGGTCAGGCTCCGGTAAAACAGGTAGCTGCCGATGGCCACGGCAGCGACAGCTAGGAGTAGAAATAGCTTTTTCATCAGCAGGAAAAAGGTCAAGAGTTGATTTGGCGCGCAAAATACCGCTTTTACTTCCGCTGCCCGTACGTTACGGGTTATGGTGGGCGCCGGCGGTTTTATCAGCCAGCCCAGCATTCAGTTTAGCTGCTTTGGGCCACTGCTTTTCGCGGCGTTGCGTATGCTGATCTACTATGAGCAGTCAACCTAGCCCCCTCGTTAGCCCTAGTTTTCCGCAGGTTCACGGCCACCGGGGCTGCCGCGGGCTGCTACCGGAGAATACGTTGCCTGCCTTTCTGCATGCCTTGGAGCTGGGCGTCGACGTGCTTGAAATGGACGTGGTTTTATCCGTCGATAACCAAGTGGTAGTGTCGCACGAGCCCTGGCTTTCTCCCTTGTGCCGCGACGCGCAGGGCCAGCCGGTGCAGGTTCATTCGGCTGAAAAGCACAATCTATACCGCATGCCCTACGCAGAAATCCGGCGCTGCGACTGTGGCCTCACGCCTCATCCTGGCTTCCCCGCCCAGCACCAGATGCCGGCCTACAAGCCCTTGCTGACCGACGTAATTCACGCCGTTGAACGGCGGGCTGCGGAGCTCCAGCGGCGCCCGGTAGGCTACAGTATCGAGATAAAATCGAGCCCGGCCGACGATAATATTTTCCATCCTGAACCCGCCGAGTACGCCGCGCGGGTGTTGGCCGTACTCCGGGCCGAAGGTATTCTGGCGCGGGTCACGCTGCTCTGTTTCGACAAGCGAATCCTGCGCGAAGTGCGGCGGCAGGAGCCAACGCTACCGGTATGCTTGCTCGTTGAAGACGAGCTACCCTATGCCCAGCACGCGGCTGAGTTGGGCTTCACGCCTGATGTGTATGGTCCCTATTTCGGACTGGTTTCGGAAGCGCTGGTCGCAGAGCTGCGGGCTCTCAACGTGCAGCTCGTGCCCTGGACTGTCAACCAGCCGGAGGATATGCAGCGCCTGCTCAAGCTCGGCGTTGCGGGTATCACAACGGACTACCCAGACCGGCTCTTAGAGCTGTTAAGAAGAGGGTAGGGGACACACCCAGTACAGTTCCGTGCACGACCGAACAGAAAGAGCGGAATGCAGAAAGGCCAAGTAGCCGGCAGGGCTAGATCCATATAGGTGTAAACTTTCGGTGTTCAGCCCGAAAACCTGTCTTGGAATCTGCTTTGAAGCTTTTTGGCGCGTTGTGTAACGGTTCTCGTTGATGTGTAACACATTGCTGTGTTCTGTATCAATGCAATATTTGCCCTGTAATTTGTAACATTGTTCGATATTTGTATCATTTACACTGTGTGTAATATGTATACAATTACAGGCGTGTGTTTGTACGTTTGAAACGGATTTAACATATTTACACTCTCATTGTATTACAACAGCTCTCCATGCCACATCAGGGTGAAATCCTTCAAGAAGCCATCAAAAACAGCGGTATTTCCATTACGCGCATTGTTGATGAACTAGGGATTACCCGCCCTACCATTTATCGTAAGTTCAAGGACGATACACTGGATTACGCTTTCGTAAAAAGAGTAGGTGATATTATAGGACACGATTTTTCCGATGACTTTACATCGTTACAACAAACAGTGTTGCCCTTTGTTTCATCATCTGTAACTCCGGTTGTTCGTGACAATGTAACAAGCCGTACATCAGTGTTACAGTCTTCGGATCAGGATGTGAATAAGCAACTCATGGCCCTTCAAACGAAGTACATAGCCCTGCTGGAGGCCTATAATGACCTCCTGCTGAAAGTGTACGGACCCAAGTGACAAAAACGTTCCACGTGAAACATTTTTGTCACTTGTTCGGTAGCAGCTGATTGCTAAAAGGGGGCGTGCCAAAGCCCAGGAAACGGGCTTATCAATACACAACCTGACACCGCTCCCGGTCGAGTAGATCGGGCTCATTGAGAACCGTGAGGGCCGATACGGCGTTGTCAAACTCCTGCTTGTAGCGCTCCTTGAACTCCCGGCGCTTGATGGCTTCAACAAAACGACGGGTGTCTTCGGGCGTCTCCAAAGCCAGGCCCGGTACGGGAGTAGGCTGGCCGTCGTCATCCTTGGCCACCATCGTGAAGTAGCAAGTGTTGGTATGCTTGACGGATCCGCTGCGCACGTCTTCGGCAATAACCTTGATGCCTACCAGCAGGGAGGTGCGGCCTACATAGTTGACCGAGGCCAGCAGGGAAACCAATTCACCCACTTCCACGGGTTGGAGAAAGTTTACCCCATCGACACTCACCGTCACGCAGTAGGTACCAGCATGCTTGGAGGCTGCCGCGTAAGCAACCTTGTCCATGAGGGAAAGTAAGATGCCGCCGTGGATCTTGCCGCCAAAGTTGGCATAGGCCGGAATCATAAGTTCGGTCAGCGTAACCCGGGAATAAGACACCGGGCGGAATTCGGGTTTAGGGAAAGACATGAGGAGAAAATGGGAGAAGAGATGAAACATGGTTGCCCACATAATTGAGGCTAAGCTGGAGCAACTACTGCCTAGCTCTTGCAGGAGACTTGGGAAGCAGACCGGGAAGCTGGCGCAGAAATCCTAAGAAAGAAAACCAGGCAATAGCCAGCCACCCATGCTGTCATCAGACAACTGCCGCGCCTAAAGCACCTGCACAAATAATAGGGGAGCCTGCAATAGGCCCAACCGGATAGATTCTGATGGCTGCTGATTCGGCCTGCCACGGACGAGCAGACGGATGCGCTATGCTGCTACAAGAAGACTACTTCTTGGATTACCTTTTCCCCGACTTCGGCATTGATAATTTCCAGCACCCGGGTTTTGGCCATGACCAGCTCGTGCTTGAGCGGGGCGGAAGTAAGCCGGACAAACAGCTTGCCCTGACTGATGTAGATTTCCTGGGTTTTCAAAGCCACGGCCTTGCCCATGATACGTTCCCAACTGGAAACTACCGTAACCTCATTAAGCTTGCCCTGTAGCCGGTAAGCCTTGAGCAGAGCCGTGATACCGTCCTTGAGCGTGACGACGTCCGCCTGCCGGGAATTTTCGGAACTGCTATGTTTTTTCAAGGCGGAGGGGTATAATAACGCGCGAAGCCAAACCGTAGCAACACCAGAAAATGTGGCAAGGCGGCTGGTTACAAAGGTAGTCCCGCAGAAAGTTAAAGCTCCGTGACGGTGCCTTTTTCTACCCAGAAACGGGTGATTTGCTCGGATAGATTGGCCAGTACCCGGTCAGTCCGGTCGAGGTGAGTATCGGTCAGGAATACTTGGCCAAAGGTCTGGTCGGCTACCAGCTGCAGCAGCCGGGTGATGCGCTTCTCGTCGAGCCGGTCGAAGATGTCGTCGAGCAGAAGCAAAGGCTTGTGCTGCTTCTGCACGGCCAGGATTTCAAACTGCGCCAGCTTGAGCGCAATGGCATACGACTTCTGCTGCCCCTGGGACCCGAAGCTCTTGACCGAACCCTCGTCCATCAGGAAGGTGAAGTCATCCTTGTGGGGGCCGGTGGTGGTGCGCTGCAAGGCCAGGTCCTTGCGCTCAAAGGTACGGAGCAGATGGGCAAAGTCAGCGCCGGGCAGCTGGCTCTTGTACTCCAGCGTTACGGCTTCGCGGCCGTCGGCGAGCTGCTGGTAATGGCGCTGGAAGATAGGGGTGAACTCCGCCAAGAACTCTTGCCGTAAGCGCACAATCTGCTCTCCGGCCGGCACCAGCTGTTCATCCAGCACGAGCAGGTAATCCCGGTCGTAGCCCTGCCGGTCGGCAGCCAGCTTGAGCAGGGAGTTGCGCTGGCGCAGGATGTGGTTGTACGAAATCAGCAGCTCGAGGTACTCGTGGTTGAGCTGGGAAATCAGGCTGTCGAAGTACTTACGCCGCTCCTCACTGCCCTGCCGGATCAGGTCGGTATCATAGGGAGAGATAAGCACGACGGGGAAGCGCCCAATGTGGTCGGAGATACGGTCGTAGGCCTGCTTGTTGCGGGTCACGGCTTTCTTCTGGCCCAGCCGCAGGCTGCACTGAATAGTGTCGCGGGCATCATCGGGCGGAGTGCAGAAGCGGCCTTTCACCACGAAGAACTCCTCGCCCTGCTTAATGCTCTGGGCGTCGGCGGTGGTGAAGGCGCTCTTGGTCAGGGCCAGGTAATGGATGGCGTCGAGCAGGTTGGTTTTGCCGCTGCCGTTGTCGCCGATAAAGCAATTGATGTGCGGGGAGAAACGCAGGTTAGCCTCGTCGTAGTTTTTAAAGAACAGCAGGTGCAGGTTTTCAAGAATCATTCGGGGTTCGGAATTGAAATCCTTTTACGTACTTTCGCATCCCAAACGCGAACAACTGAGCACGATGGCGGAGACGAAAGTAAAGGCTACTTCAAAACCTTCCAATTCGACGACTAAGTCGTCGGCCAAGAAGGCTTCTACTAAACCCACTGCTGCCACCGAAACGGTGAAGCAGCCTGATCCGGTATTGCCGCCCAATGGCAAAGCCAAAGGTGCCACCGACGCTCCCAAAGCTACGAGCCCCGCCCAACCCGAGTTTTCCAAAGAGACCTATATTACCTGGTATGAGCAGATGGTGCTCATGCGCAAGTTTGAAGAGAAGGCTGGTCAGCTCTACGGCCAGCAGAAGATTAAAGGTTTCTGCCACCTCTACATCGGGCAGGAAGCCTGCGTGGCCGGCGCCGTTTCGGCCCTGACCAAAGGCGACAAGTGGATTACCGCTTACCGCGACCATGCCCACCCGCTGGCTCTGGGCACTTCGCCCAACGCCATCATGGCTGAGCTGTTTGCTAAAGCCACCGGCTGCTCGAAAGGCAAGGGTGGCTCGATGCACATCTTCGACAAAGCCGTGAACTTCGTAGGTGGCCACGGCATCGTGGGCGGGCAGGTACCGCTGGGGGCTGGCATGGCCTTCGCCGAGAAATACAACAAGACCGGCAACCTCTGCATCTGCTACATGGGCGACGGCGCCGTGCGCCAGGGTGCCCTGCACGAGGCCTTTAACATGGCGATGCTATGGAAACTGCCCGTCATCTTCGTCGTGGAGAACAACGGCTACGCCATGGGCACTTCGGTACAGCGCACTTCTAACGTGACTGAGCTCTACACCCTGGGCGAGTCGTACGACATGCCTTCGGAGCCCGTGAACGGTATGAACGTGGAAGACATTCACCACGCCGTAGCCCGCGCCGCTGAGCGCGCCCGTGCCGGCGAAGGCCCGACGTTCCTGGAGTTCAAAACCTACCGCTACAAAGGCCACTCGATGAGTGACCCGGCTAAGTACCGCACCAAGGAAGAGCTGGAGGACTACCGCCAGCGTGACTCCATCGAAGCTGTGCGTCACACCATCCTGACCAACAACATGGCCACGGAAGAAGAGCTGGTGGCCATCGACGAGAAGATCAAGGCCCAGGTGCAGGAGTCGGTGGAGTTTGCCGAAACCTCGCCTTACCCCACGGCCGACGAGCTCTACAAAGACGTCTACGTGCAGCAGGATTACCCTTACATCCGCGACTAACTGCCCGCGGAACTTTACCCGGCCTTTGGGTCGTCTTTCCAGAAATCAACAGTAATGTCTAAGATTCCTTACACGCGCAACAGCCCGCAAAATCGTCCTCAGCAGCAGCAGGTACCGGCGGACCCTAATCAGCCCATCGGCGAGTACACGCCCGAGCACCCGCTGTTTGAAGACCCCGACGCCCTGGCCGCCCGGCTGGCCGAGTCGGAAGATTTTCTGCGTCGCAACAAGAACGTCCTGCTCGGCTTGCTGACGGTAGTGGTGCTGGCCGTGGTTGGAGCTTTTGGCTACTACACCTGGCGCACCTCGCAGGATGCCAAGGGGCAGGCGGCCATGTTCCAGGCCGTGAATTACTGGGAAGCTGACTCGCTGCAAAAAGCCATGAAGGGCGACGGGCAGTACGACGGCCTCGAGGCAGTAGCCTCGGAGTACAGCGGCACGAAGGCGGGCAACATGGCCAACTTCTACGCCGGCGTGGCTTCGCTGAAGGAAGGCAAGTTCCAGGCGGCCATCGACTATCTGGAAGACTTCAGCTCTGATGACCTGCTGGTGCAGGCTCGCGCTTACGCGCTGCTGGGCGACGCCAACCTGGAGCTCAACAAAGCCAAGGAGGCTGCCGACTTCTACAATAAGGCGGCGAACTACAACGCCAACGAATTCTTCTCGCCAGGCTACCTGATGAAGGAAGCTACGGCCCGCGAAATGGCCAAGGATTACTCCGGCGCCATTGCCGCCTACGACAAGATCCTGACCGACTACCAAAACTCGGCCGAAGCCACCGACGCCAAGCAGTTCAAGGCCCGGGCCGAAGGACTGGCAGGCAAATAGGCCGGTAGCCCAACACAGTAACAAGCTGCGCTTTTCCGCGAGGGGAGGCGCAGCTTCTGTTTTAATAAGACCCCGACCCTAGACCCTTTCCGAGTATGGCTACTTCCCTCAAAAACCTGAGCGACTACACTTCCGACCACTTCGTGGATATCTCCGACAAACGCTTCGGCATCGTCGTGGCCGAGTGGAACCGGGAAATTACGGACGTGCTCAGCCAAGGCGCTTACGATACCCTGCTCAAGCACGGCGCTAAAGCCGAGAACATTTACCGCAACACCGTGCCCGGCAGCTTTGAGCTGACGCTGGGGGCGCAGCTACTGGCCCAGCACGAGGAAATCGATGCCGTCATCTGCTTGGGCGTCGTTATCAAAGGAGAAACCAAGCATGACGACTATATCTGCCACGCCGTGGCCAGCGGTATCACCAACGTAGGACTGAAGTTCAACAAGCCGGTGATTTTCGGGCTTGTCACGACCAATACCCTCGAGCAGGCCTGGGACCGGGCCGGTGGCAAGCACGGCAACAAGGGAGTGGAGGGCGCCGTGGCGGCCATTCACATGTTGGGCTTCTAGCCAGCAGGCTCACCGGTAACTGGCTTAGAAAGGTCAACAATAGCACAATACCGGACAAAAGCGTAGCTTTGCGGCCGAATCCTGTCGGGTGGGAGCAAGGTAAGTGCAAGTCCACGGTTGTGTTTCCGACCCCGGCCTCGACAAACTAATTTGTCGGAGCTGATGTTAGGAGGCCATACACGTTTGCTACACTGCCAGCATAGCCGGGCAAGTCGCTAACCTTCAATACGTTAAATTTTCTCTGAACCAGCATGAGTGAAGAAAACCTACGGTATTCCAGGGAAGAACTGGTTGAGTTCCAGGATATTATCCAGGACAAACTCACCGCTGCCCGGAAGGAAGTTGCCTTTATCAAGGAAACTCTGAGCCGCCGCAACGATTCGGGCACCGACAATACTGCATCCTCATCGAAGGTGCTGGAAGATGGTGCCGACACTGCCGAAAAAGAAAGCCTGAACCAGCTGGCCTCCCGCCAGATGAAGTTCATCCAGCAGCTCGAAAATGCGCTTATCCGCATCAAAAACGGTACGTATGGCGTGTGCATCGGGACGGGTAAGCTGATTTCGAAGGAGCGCCTGCGCGCCGTGCCGCATACGCAGCACTCCATCGAAGCCAAGATGGCCCGCCGCGACTAGTCGCGCTTCTGCTACTACATGCTGCCCGGACTAGTACCGGCTCGTTTGGGCCGCGTTGCTGGTCCGGGCACTGTTTTCTGGGGTAATGCGTTAGTCCTGCTCCAGTTTCTGAACCAGATCATTTTCTCATTTGTACCGTAGCGATACGGCACGCTTTACTTGCAACTATGAGCAAGAAACATTTCTCCGGCGACAAGCCGGAACGCCGCCGCGACGCTGATTCGCGTCCGTACGGCAACTCCGGCAATGCCAAAGGCACCGGCAAATTCTCGCCCCGCCCCGCGGAAGGCAGCACCGGCAGCCGCTTCGGCAAGGATAATGCCCGCGGCTTTTCCTCGCGCCCTTCCTTCGACCGGCCCGCTAGTCGCCCCAACGAAGGTGGCGGGTTCGGTGGACCGAAGAAGTTTGGCGCCCAGGGGGGCTTCAACCGCACCGAGGGCTCCGGCGGCCGTGGGGGCTTTGCGCCCCGCCGCGACAACGATGACGCGCGCCGGCCATTCAACCGCGAAGGCGGTAACGACCGGCCTTCGTTCGGTGGCCGCGATGGTGGCAACCGCCCCGCTCGTCCGTTCAACCGCGACCAGGACAGCCGCCCGCCACGCTCCTTCGACCGGGACGCTCCGCGCCGCTT
>NZ_SEWE01000078.1 GCF_004167665.1 Hymenobacter persicinus
AAAGGCCGCCGTCTGCCACGTGGCCCCGCCGTCGGAGGTCTGGTACAGGGGAGCGTTATCGGTGAAGCCGTCGGTGCGGGAAAACAGCGCCAGCCCGTGCTGGGCATCGGCAAAAGCCAGGGCCCGGGGCCCGTTGGGTGTGAACGTGGCCCCCGACAGCACCTCGCTCACGCTCCAGGTCAGCCCACGGTCAGTGGAGTGAAACACCCGGGAGGCGGTGGTAGACACCCAGATGTTGTTGCCCACCACGGCCGGGCGGCTCACCGACGTCAGGTATTCATCATCCGTGAGCAGGGGCAGGCTGCGGTTCGCCGTCCAGGTGGCGCCTCCGTCGGCCGTGAGGTACAGCACCAGCCGGTCACCGTTGTCGGCGTCGCCGAGGCACAGGCCGTGGGTGGCGTCAAAAAAGCCCACGTAGTTCAGGCTGCGGTCGGCCGTGGCGCTGGTCAGCGTGAGCATAGGCTGCCAGGTAGTGCCGCCGTCGGTGGTCCGCAGAAGCTGGCTGCGGGTGGAGCCGATGGTCGTAACCCAGGCCGCGGCGGCGCTTTGGGCCGTCAGGGAAGTCAGAACTTCATCGGCGGCCAGGCCGGGCACCGTCCGGGTTTGCCAGGCGGACCCGCCGTTGATGGTGCGGGCCACTTCCTGGGTTCCGATGCCCTGGGGCGTAAATAGGCCGCTCGGGTTGCTGCCCACGGCCCAGGCGGCCGAGGCGTCGACGGCCTGTAGTGAGGCCGGATAATACGTAGTGCTGCTAAAGGCTACGGGTTGGCTGACCCACTGGGCATGGCTGGTCGACAGGCCCAGCAGGCTGGCACACAGGAAGAGGAAAGGCTTTTTCATAGGAGTTGACCGGAAAGGAAGTAGGGGGAGGAACTGTTGCAAAGGTCATGGCCCTTGACCGGTCCTGAAATCGCCGGAAAGCAGGATTTTCCTCTACTGGAAAACCAGTAATTTCATTTCCAGCGCAGGTTTTTCCCCAAATAGCCCGCATGTTTGCCTCCGCATGGCTTCACTGCTCTCCCTCCTTTGCACGCCCCGATTCTCCCGCAGCCGCCTGGCCCCAGGCTTGCTGCTGGCGGCCTTGAGCCTGCCCGCGGCGGCCACTCCTCCCCCGCAGCTGCCCGACAGTCTGGTCCGCGCCCTGCGCACGGCTCCCACCGACACTGACCGGGTGAAAACGGCCCTGCGCCTGTCGGCCGCCCTGGCAGCTACCGACACGGCCCAGGCCGGCCGGTACGCGCACCAGGCCCTGACGCTCAGCCGCCGCCGCGGTTATGACTACGGGACGGCCTACGGCTGGCTGCAGCTCTGCACCCTGGCCATCATCCGCCACGACAATGCCGCGGCCGCCTACTACGGGGAGCAGGCCCAGCGTGTCGCCGACGCCCTGGAACGACGCACCCCGGGCGCCCCGCGGCTGGGCCGGCTGCGGGCTTCTATTGCCAACAACCGCGGCAACGTGGCTGACCACCTGGGCCAGTACGAAGCCTCCGCCCGCTATTACCTGCAGGCGGCTACGCTGCTCACGTCCCTGCGCGACTCCCGCACCCTGCTCACGGTGTACTGCAACCTGGGCAACAGCTTTCAGGTGCTGGGCCAGCCTGCCCAGGCCGCACGCTACTGGCGGCAGGCCGTACGGCTGGGAGCCGGCCCGCCCGCGGCGGCGGAGTTGCTGCCCGTGTATCTGCAGCTGGCCAGCTGGCACCTGGCCCAAGGCCGGCCGGACAGTGCGAACCTGGCCTTGCAGTCGGCCCGGCCCCTGGCCCGGCCGGGCAGCCTGTACACCGGCGAGTACTACGGCACGCTGGCGCAGTATCAACTGGCAGTTAAGCAGTTGCCCGCGGCGCGGCGGGCCTTTGAGCAAGCCATGCCTCATTTGGCCCAAAAAGGCGCCCTGGGCTACCAAGCCAAGGTGTTGCTGGGCCTGGGCCAGCTGGAGGCGCAGGCCGGCAACCTGGCCCAGGCCCGGACTCAGCTCCAGCGCAGCCTCGGGCTGAGCGAGCAGCTGGCCGACCCGCAGCAGGTGCTTGAAAACCTGGACGCGCTTACGCGCGTGGAAGACGCCGCGGGCCAGTGGCAGTCGGCGTTGCGCTACTTCCAGCGGCGGCAGCGCCTGCGCGACACCCTCGCCGGCACTGCCGTGCGCGAGCAAATCAACCAGCTCGAAACCCAGTACCGCACCCGCCAGCAGGCCCAGCAGCTGCAAGCCACCCGCCAGCTGCAGGAAGCCCAGCAAGTGGCTCTGAACCAGCAGCGCCAGCTCAACACCATCTACCTGATTTTACTGGCCCTGCTGACCGTCGGGGTGGTCTTGGGCATGGTCCTGCTGCGCTACCGCCAGCGCCTGGCCCGGCGGGCGCGCGCGCAGGAACAAACGATGCTTACCACCCGGGCCATGCTGCAGGGCCAGGACGAGGAGCGCCGCCGCGTGGCCCGCGACCTGCACGACGGGCTGGGCGGCATGTTGTCGGCCGTAAAGCTGTACCTGAGCTCGATTCGCACCCGGGGCGGGCTGCCGGCCGAGTCGGCTCCGCTGTTTGAGCAGTCCATCGACCACCTCGACAGCTCCATTGCCGAGCTGCGCCGGGTGGCTCGTAATCTGATGCCCGAGGCCCTGCTTTCCTTTGGACTGGCTCCGGCTCTGCACGATTTGTGCCTGGCCGTGCAGCAGGCCGGGGCCGTGCCGGTCCAGCTTACCACCCACGGCCTGACGCCCCGGCTGGCCCCGGCCACCGAAGTGGAGCTCTACCGCATCGTGCAGGAACTGCTGACCAATGCCCTGCGCTATGCCCGCGCCGGGCAGATTCTGGTGCAACTCATGCGGCACGACGACGAGCTGCACCTGGTGGTGGAAGATGATGGCCAGGGCTTTGATATCACCACCAACAAGCCCGGGGTGGGGCTGCGCAGCGTGCAGGCGCGGGCCCAGTACCTGGGCGGCCACCTGCAGGTTCAGTCCCAGCCGGGCCAGGGCACTTCCGTGAGCCTGGAGCTGCGCCTGCCCGCCGTCGCATCGGCGGCTTCCTCCCCCACCACTTCCTTAGCTTATGACGCCAATTCGGGTAGTACTCGTTGATGACCACCGCATGCTGCTGGCCGGCCTGCAAACGCTGCTGCAGCCCCTAGACTTTGTTTCGGTTGTGGGCACGGCCACCAGCGCGGCCGAAGCCTACGCCACCGTGGCCGCCCACCAGCCCGACGTGGTGCTGCTCGACATCAACCTGCCCGACCAGAGCGGCGTGGATGTGTGCCGGCAGCTCACCGAAACGCACCCGAATCTGAAGGTACTGGCGCTGACAACCCTGCAGGAGAAAAGCTACGTGACGCGCATGATGCAGGAGGGCGCCGCGGGCTATGTGCTCAAGAACGCGTCACCCGAAGAGCTGGCCGAAGCCATTACCCGGGTGCAGGCCGGCAAGAAGTACTTCAGCGACGAAATCCAGGAGCTGCTGCTCCAGCCCGAGCCGACCCCGGCCGTGCGGCCCCTGCTCACCCGCCGCGAGCGGGAAGTGCTGGGCCTGATTGCGGGCGGACTCACCAGCCAGGAAATGGCCCAGCAGCTGTTCGTCAGCGCCCTGACCATTGAGACGCACCGCCGCAACCTGCTCACCAAGTTCGGCGTCCACAACACGGCCATGCTGATCCGGCTGGCGGCCGAGTACCAGCTGCTTTAGCGGCGGGGGCGCTGGTTGTAGCGCTGAATAATGGCTTCCAGGTCGGCAAACCGGCAGCCCGGCGCTCCGGCGGCAACTTTGGCGGCCAGCTCCTTGTCGTCGGCCAGGAAGGCGGGCACCTGGCTGGTGAAATTTTCGGGCGTTATCAGCAGCGGCACCCCGGTTCCGCGGCGCAGGTACCACGAAGCCACGGCCGTGCCGGGCGCGCTGGTGGCCGGGGCTCCCAGTACCGGCGCCGAGCCCAGGTACGTTGCCACCAGCGGCGGGGCAGTCATCTGCACCAAAAACAGCTCTACGGCCCCGGCCTGCCGGCGGGCTGCCAGCCGGGGCATTTCGTTTTTATCCGGCGTCAGCAGCTCGGAATACTGCCCTTGCACCCGCATGCACTTCACTTTGTTGATGGCCAGCAGCTTGGGCTTGGATTTGGGCTGGGCATCGGGCGGCAGCACGTAGTAGGGCACCATCATGTCGACCCCGGTGGTGGTGGCCGGCAGGTAGGCCTGCAGGCGGCGGCCGTCGCGCAAGACGAGGGTGCCCCAGGCAAACTGCTGGTTCATAAAGCCCCGCACCAGGCGCGTCGTATCACTGGCCGGGGGCGCGGTCGGGACCGGCCCGGAGAGCAGCTGGGCCCCCACCACCAAAAGCGTAGTAACAAGCATAGGGTGTCTCGCCTCTCGGTCCGGCAGGATAGCCAGCCCCGGCCGAAAAGGTGCCGCAACTTAGCGCATAAACCCTTTCGAAGAATGGCTCTCCCCAGCTAATGTCGGCTTCGATCCCCAAAATACTGGTTTTCCAGTAGGGGCGGCCGCCCGGCTGGCCATCCGGAGCACTGGCTCAAAAATGCCGGCTGGGAACGTTCCCGGACGGTTTTTTTGGCTAAAGCCCGAGCCGGCTGCCCAAAACCGGGTTTTATTTCAGTAAACTTCGGTTTCAACCCACCTACCACACTCCTCTCTTTCGCCTTATGAAACGCGTCCTCATCACCGGTGCCAACCGCGGCCTGGGCCTCGAACTCACCCGCCAGTACCTGGAGCGCGGCGACCAGGTGTTTGCCGCTTCCCGCCAGCCCGACTCGGCCGCCGACCTGCAAAGTCTGCAAAGCCAGTACCCCGACCAGCTCACCCTGCTGGCCCTCGACGTGACCAGTGAAGATTCCCTGCACGCTGCCCACGCCGCGGTGGCGGCCAAAACAGAGGCCCTGGACATTCTGGTCAACAATGCCGGGATTCTGCCCGGCCACCCCGGCGCCGGCGTCGGCGACGACCCCGGCACTCAGCGCCTGGGCCAGCTGCGCTACGCGGATGCCATGCAGGTGCTGGCCACCAACGCCGTGGGGCCGCTGCTGGTCACCCAGCAGTTTTTGGATTTGCTGCGCAAGGGCCGCAAGAGCCGCATTGTGAGCATCTCGACCGGCCTGGGCTCGCTCACGCTCAAAGCCTCCGGCAGCCAGTACCACTACAGCGCCAGCAAGGCGGCCATGAACATGTATATGCGCACGCTGGCCGCCGAGGCCGGCCACGACGACATCGTCTCCATTATGGTAGACCCGGGCTGGATGCGCACCGACATGGGCGGTACCGGCGCGGCGCTGCTACCCGCCGACTCGGCCAGGGGCATTATCCGCCTCACCGACCAGCTCCACGCCGAGGAAAACGGCAGCTTCGTGACCTGGCAGGGTAAGCCTGTACCGTGGTAGCCGCCGCGCTCCAGCGCCCAGTTCACCTAAGAAAAGCCGCTCCAGACGAAGCGGCTTTTTTGTTGCCAGAGTGGTACTTACTCGGCGGCGGCTTGAATTAAAACCAGATTAAATATTCAGTTAATACAATCCGTCTTTCCCTAGGGCGCGTAACTCTCTGCAATCCATGTATTCTTCAGCTTACCCAACCCCGACCTTGATGAAAACTACCTTTACTCGCTGGAGTACGGCGCTGCGCAGCGCTGCCCTCGGAACCCTGCTGGCCGGAGCCACCGCCCTGCCCGCCGCCGCCCAGACCGTGTACGGCCTGACCGGCACCAACACCCTGATTGCCTTTAACGCCACCGCGCCGACCGTTGCGCTGAGCAACACGGCCATCACGGGTATCAACAGCGGCCAGACCATCGTCGGCCTCGATTTCCGGCCCAACACCGGGGAGCTGTTTGCCCTGGGCTACGACGCCGCGGCCCAGACCGGCCGGCTCTACGTTATCAGCCTGACGACGGGCACGGCCACGCCGGTGGGCACGGCGGCCGTGTCGATGCCGCTGGGAGGCACTGGCGCCCGCATTGGCTTCGACTTCAACCCTACCGTGGACCGGATCCGGGTGGTG
>NZ_SEWE01000079.1 GCF_004167665.1 Hymenobacter persicinus
AAGCTCGTGGCCGTCGTGCCGTTGAACGTGACGGCCGTGGCCCCGGTGAAGTTGGTGCCCGTGATGGTCACCGTCGTGCCCACCGGACCCGAGGCCGGCGTGAAGCTGGCAATGGTCGGGGCGGGCGGCGTTGGGGTGGTCACGGTGCCGGTTACGGCCACGTTCTGGGTCGTGGCGCCGGCGCTGGTCACGGCCACGTTGCCGGCGAAGGAACCGCTGGCGGCCCCAGTGAGGCGCACGTAAACGGTGGTGCTGGCCACGGTGCCACTAGCGGGCGTGAGGCTAACTGAAGCAGCGAAGCCCGTAGCCTGGCTCAGCGACACTTCGTAGCCGGCCGGAGCCGTCACGGTCAGGTCGGCCGTCAGGTTGGAAGCACTAACGGTGAAGCTCTGCGCGGCCGACGGCGTGCCGGTGGTCGTGCTGAAGGCGGGCAGCGAAGCCGGCGTCACGGTGATAACCGGGGTAGCCGGGGCCGTGTAGTCGGTGATGCTGATGTCGTCGAGGTTGAGGCGGGGGTTGCTGGCGGCCACCGTGTTGGTGCTGCTCACCCGGATGCGGATGTTGCCCGGGCGGTTGGCCGTGAAGGTGTACGGAGCCAGCGACGCCGTCAGCGTGGGAGCCGTGCCGGTGATGTCGGTGTAGGTCGTGCCGCCGTCGGTGGAAATTTCCAGCTTCAGCGAAACGCCGGTGTCGGTGCCGTACAGGGCCGCGTTCAGCGTGATGGTGCCCGCGCCGTTGGGCTTGTCGAAGTTCATCGACACTGAGCCGCCCCCGCGGACCCGCACGCTGCGGGTGCCGTTGAACTTATCGGAAGTGCTGGTGCCAATCAGGGCGTCGGCCAGGGTCCAGTCGCCACTCTGCAGGGCCACCGTGGCCGAAGCATAACCGGTTTTGGTCCCCTGCTCGAAGTCCTCAAACAGACCGGCCATGGCGGCCGAAACGGTGAAGGTAGCCGGGGCCGAAGCCGTAGCGCCGGGGTTGGTGACGGTTACGTTGTAAGTGCCCGGCGTGGTCAGAGCCGAAGCCGGTACGGCCGCCGTCAGCGAGGTAGCCGAAACGAAGGTCGTGGTCAGGGCCGTGCCGTTCAGGGTTACCACGGCGCCGCTTTGGAAGCTGGTGCCGGATACGGTGAGCGTGAAACCCGCGCTATTAGCTACCCGCACGGCCGGCGACAACGCCGTGATGGCCGCCGTGGGCACCGTTACCGTGAAGCTGGTGGCCGAAGTAGCCGTGCCGCCGGGGGTGGTGACGGCAATGGCACCCGTCGTGGCTCCGGCCGGCACAACGGCCGTGACGCTCGTGGCGCTAACCACGTTGAAGCTCGTGGCCGTCGTGCCGTTGAACGTGACGGCCGTGGCCCCGGTGAAGTTGGTGCCCGTGATGGTCACCGTCGTGCCCACCGGACCCGAGGCCGGCGTGAAGCTGGCGATGGTCGGGGCCGAAGCCGTTACGGTGAAGTTAGTGCCGGAAGTAGCCGTGCCATCGGGAGTCGTGACGGCAATCGGACCCGTGGTAGCGCCGACTGGTACGTTAGCCGAGATGGTCGTGGCATTCACCACGCTGAAGGTCGTGGCCAGCGTGCCGTTGAACGTGACGGCAGTAGCCCCGGTGAAGTTGGTTCCCGTAATGGTTACCGTCGTGCCCACGGGGCCCGAAGTAGGCGTGAAGCTGGCAATGGTCGGCGGAGTTGGCGCGGTTACAATGAAGTTGGTGCTCGAGCTGCCCGTGCCGGCCGGCGTGGTTACGCTGATAATACCGGAGCTGGCCCCGGCGGGTACCGTTACCACGAGCTGGGTATTGCTGTTGACGGTGAAATTCGGTGCATTCGTGCCGCCGATGGTCACGGCCGTGGTGCCGGTGAAGTCCGTGCCGGTGACGGTGACAACCGTGCCCACCGGCCCCGAGGCCGGCGTGAAGGAAGTCACGGTCGGCGCGGCCGGACCCGAGGAGCCCACGGTACCCGACACGGCCACGTTCTGGGCCGCCGAACCGCTGACGTTGGTGATGTTGCCGGTGAAAGTACCATTGGCAGTACCCTGGAGCCGCACGCTGATGGTCGTCGTCGCAACGGTGCCATTGGTCTGGGTCAGCGTGAGCGTGGTGCTATAGGCCGAGCCGTTAGAAGAAATCTGGTAGCCGGCCGGAGCCGTCACGGTGATGTCCGCGGTGAGGTTGGTACCTGCCACGGTGTAGGTCTGCGCCGCGGAGGGCGTGCCCGTGGTGGTAGCGAAAGTCAGGGGGCCGTTGGTGGAAACCGTGATGGTGGGCGTACCCACGGCGCCGCAGCCGGCGTTCAGGGGCGCATCCGTCGAGGTCAGCTGCAGGGGCGTGGTGCCGCCGGTGGGGTTGGCCGTTACCACGCCCGAAGGCCAGGTGCCGTCCGCGTCAGTGTTGCAGTTCACTACGGCGCCCGTGGTTACCGAGCGTTCTTCCACGCGCTGTACGCCGTTGGCATTGGCGTTGGGCACAATCGTATTCCAGGAGCCCGACGTGGTGCTGTAGCCCGGTACCGTGCTGGCAATGGTTGCGCTGATTGGCTCCACTACCGTCACGGCCAAGGGCCGACCCGAGCCGGCCGTGTTATCATAAATGGCCACCAGGTTGCGGGGCGTCGCGAAGGAATTACCCTTGATAAAGGTACCGTTTGGCGCGCCAGCCGTGGCGGCGAAAGTCAGCACGGTCATTCCCTGATTCAGGGCCAGCCGCTTCTCCACGACCGAGGAAGTGGCATCCTTACCCAGCGTGATGGTTGGGAAGACGACGTTGCCGCCAGTGAAGCGGGCATTGCCGGTATTCACGAAGCCAAACCAGCCCGTGAAAGAGCCCGCGGCGTCGGTCATGAAGGTTTCGTAGCTGCCGGCCGTGGCCAGGTTTACCGACCCGGTATAGTAGGTGTACGTTCCCGAGGCGTTGTTGATGAGCAGCGGATTGCCGGCCCCGCCGCTGGTGGTGCCGAAGTCAACCGTGCCGCCCCCGGTGGTAGCGTTGGTAGCTGCCTGGGTGAAATAACGGTACAGGGTGTTAGGCGTCAGGTTGCTCACCGTGGCGCGGTACAGAACCGGCAGCCGGGTAGCGGTGCCGCTGCCCAGGTATTGTGGTACCACTACACCGGTGAAATCAGCCTGGGTGAGCGTCTGGGCGTGGCCCAGCAGCGGTAGGCCCAGCAGGACCCGCAGCTGCAGCAAGAACCGCCAGCGGCCGGAGCCGGAAGGTGCTTGCCGACGAAACAGAGTATTGTTTTCGGTCATAAAAGAGAGGTTGGGGGTTTATAAGTCTCCGCAACCAGCGGAGGTGGGAAGAATCAAATATACGTGGCCGGAGCAACGCCAGCTTCTACGTAGAGTTCAGGTATTTAAGTTGGCACCGAGTGGAAAATAAAAAAGGCCTCCCGACAGCGGGAGGCCTTTTTTATTTCTGGGATAGTGGAAAAGAAAACTAGTTCTTAACCAGCTTGCGAGTTACGGCCTGAGCACCTTCGCCGATGATGACGATGTAGGTACCCGACTTCAGGTTATCCGTGTTCAGCTTACCGGCAGCGTCCAGACGACCAGCCTTCACTTCGCGGCCCGACAGGTCGGTGATGCGAACTGGCAGGTTCTCGGTCGTGCCCTGGGGCAGCTGGATGGTTACGTCACCCTGGGTTGGGTTCGGGAACAGGCTCACGTCGCCCAGCGTCGCGCGGATGGCAATGGCTTTCGTCTTGGTGACTTTGCCGTCGAAATCAACCTGCTTGAGGCGGTAGTACGATACGCCGGCCAGAGGCTGGGCATCAATTGCCTCGTACTTGGTCAGGGTCGTGGAAGAGCCTTTGCCGTCCTTGGTGATGATGGTTTTGAAGTCAGCATCATTGCCGGTGGCGCTACGCTCCACTTCGAAGCCGCGGTTGTTCTTCTCGCTGGCAGTAGCCCAGTTCAGCACTACCGTGTTGTTGCGCAGCTTGGCCGTGAACGAAACCAGCTCAACTGGCAGCGGGTTCTGGGGCTGGTTGTTTGGCACCAGGTAGTTTTCCGCGTTCAGTACACCGTCGTTGTTGAACTCGAAACCATAGAAGTTGTAGTTCAGGCTTGGGTCGAGGTTGGTTACGGTGAAGGCGTTGTTGGCACCGCTGAACACCACGTAGGTGTTGGTCGAAGCCTCGATGGCCGTACCCGTACCGTAGTTATAAGCACCAGCAGCCGTGGTAGTACCAGGGTTGAAGTTCTGCTTATCAGCGGGGAACAGGTTGGTGGGCAGTGTCGTGGCGTAAGTGCTGCTACCGATTACCAAACGGTTCTGACCGTAGTTAGTGCCAGCTGGGGCATTCGTCAGGTCAAACGTGATGGTAGCCGAGGTGCGGTCAGCCGAGCGAACCACGGTAGCAGTCGACTGTGCCGTTGGCTCTACTGCAATCGAGAAGCCCGTCGTGCGGCCAAAGCCGCTGGTGAGCGGGAAGTAGTTGCCGTTGTTGAAGCTGGCGTTGCGGAACAGCAACTCCTGGGCGGCGTTACCGACGCGTACGGGGGCGTAGCGCACCAGCACGTTGCGGGAGAAATTGCCTTCGGCATCCGGCGTGATGGTAGCCGACTTTACGTAAGTAGCGCCGTTGTCGAGCGAGAACTCAAACAGAGGAATCTGCTGCGGGTTACGAACCGGGTCAGTTGCGTCGTTAGGGAACATCACGTCAACGTTGCCGCTGAGCAGGAAGCCTTCCAGAACCACTGAAACCGGAGCCGTCTGCGTGTTCTTCACCACGTTGTCGGGGAACGAGCCAATGGCCCGGTCCAGACGAATGGTTGGCTCGCTGATACCCGTTACCGATACGTCGAAGTCAGGAGCCGGAGCGCTGGAGTTGCGAATCGTGCTGGTAACCGTTACGGCGTTCACACCGGGTACGAAGCGCACATATACTGGCCGCTGCGTCACGTTGCCCGAAGAGTTCGGGGTAAACGACAGGCTGCGGAAGAAGTTCACGTTATCGGACGACACTTCGAAGAAGTTGGCGTTCGGACCGATAGGCTGCACTACCAGTGGCTGCACCAGGTTGGTACCAGCTACCAGGAAGCGTTGCGAAGCCGACTGGGTGTTCGGACGCGTTACGAAGGTGTACTTGTTGCCGTCGGGGTTCGATACCGAGATATCGGAAGTGGCGCCGCTGGTGTTGGTAGCCGTGATAGTTACCACCTTCGGCGTAGCCGAGCCGCTGGTCACGTCGATCCGCTCGTTAAAGTTGCCCTGGCCTACCAGAGCCACCAGCCGCACTTCGATAGTCTGAGGAGCTACCGTGCCGCTCGAAGGGTTGATCTGCAGGGGGCTCGATGAGAAAGAACCGCCAGCCGAGGCGTTGCGGATCTGTACGTTCGGGCTGCTTGGCGTCAGCACGATTGGAGCCGTCAGGTCGGTACCGCTTACTTCGAAAGTCTGGCTGTTGGCGCTACCGCTGCTGGTGATAGTACCGAAGTTCAGATTATCAGGGTTAACCGTAACCACTGGCGAGCCCGAGCTGGCCGTAGCCGTGCCGGTTACGGCCACGTTCTGGGTTACGTCCGGCTGGCCGGAGTTCGGCGTAGACACCACTACGTTGCCATTGAAAGTACCGGTCTGGCCAGGCACGAAACGAACGTCGATGGTAGTGTTGGCCAAGTTGCCGCCGGTTGGCGTCAGCACGATTGGAGCGGTGGAGAAGATGTTGCCGCCAGTCCGGATTTGGTAGCCCGTAGGAGCGGTAATCGTCACGTTGTTCTGCAGGTTGCTGCCACTCACCGTGAATGACTGACTAGGCGTAGCGGAGCCAACGGTCGTGGTACCGAAGGCCAGCGAGTTTGGAGTCACGTTCAGCACGGGGGTAGGCAAAACGCCCGTACCCGATACGTTGACGTTGCGCGTAGTAGCACCGGTGCTGGCGAAAGTAACATTGCCGATATAGTTCTGCGCGGCCGTTGGTACGAAGCGGATGTTTACCGTGGTGTTCACCGTACCAGTCCCCTGGGGAATGGTCAGGGTCGTAGCATATGCCCCACCATTTACACCGCTGTTGCTTACTTCAAAGCCGGCGGGAGCCGTTACGATGATCGGAGCCGTCAGCGAGGTAGCACTTACCGATACAGGCTGAGGAGCCGAGGCGGTATTTACCACTTGCGGATCAAAGCCCCGCGAGGAGGGGTCTACAACGATGTTTGGCGTACCGGCAGCGCGGGTACCCGTCAGGTTAAAGGTAACCGTTGGCGCCTCGTCCGAAGTGAAATTCAGAGTACGGCTGACAACGCTGCCAGCCGCGCCGGCAGTCGGGCGGAAGCGGGCATAGACCGTGGTCGAAATGTTGCCGCTCGCGTCAGGATTCAGATCGAATGCGCTGCCGGAGAAGAACACATTGTCCCGGCTGAGCTCATACGACGTGCCGCTCAGAGCTACCGTAATCGGGCCAGTAAGGCCGGAACCGGTTACGGTGTAAGATTTAGCGGCCGAGAAGGACCCTACGGCAACTGAACCGAAATCCTGGGGGTTAGCAGGGTCAGAGGGGGTAACCGAGAATGTCTGAGCTTGCGCAAAGACCGGCAGAGCCAAAAGCAGCAGCATCAGAAGCCGCATCAGCGGCTTCTTCGTCCACTGCCCTGCACTCAAGTAAGTGTTTTTCATAGTATGAAAGAGGTAAGGGTTACAAAGGGAAAACTGGAAACACAGAAAAGGCTTATGCCTCAAACTCAACGTCATTACGCTAAAGCGCTAGCATTAGACTATCAAATTTCTTGTTTTTAATATTACATTTCCGTTAAAAGAAAGATTTATGCAAATTAGCATACGGCCGCTGAGATGACCATATTTCGTGCCAATTGTGCCATTGGGGGAGTTTTTTGCTATATACCAGCAGTATCCGGCTTTATATTAATCAACTCATTTATAGAAAAAAATCAATATCTTGAACAATATTCATTTACAGCGATGTTCGATACTGCGCTGCAAAGTTGCAGCTTTTAAACTACACTCTACTGGCAAAAACCAGCATTACAATGAAAAACTCCTGTCCGCTGTCCGTAACGAATCTCGCCGAGAGTTAGCGCGCCACTGACAGCAAATTCCCACGATTAGTTCACGTGTTGCTTTATACTAAGAGAAGAAATTTCGCCAGCTATCCGTTAAACATCTATTATTCAGCTCATCCTAGACTAACAATGTAGTTTCGTCATCCGAAACTACACTTATCCTGCCACTCAGCATTTCGTCCGGCAGCTCCCGGCATATATTCTCCCCTCTCCTGCCGCTGTTGAGTACTACAGGTAGCGCTATTCCCATAGCGGGTAGTGCTCCAGGTGCACTTCCTGCCCGAAAAAGATACGGGTGCTTTCCTCGAAGGAGCGGGTGAAGTCGGAAACGTAAAACTGGTGCCGGGGCGGGGTTTTGGCAGCCTTGGCGGCTAGTCCCTGACCGTCGAGGTAGTCTTTGACGTGGCTGGCTACCACGTCGGAGGCGTCGAGCACAGCCACGCGGTCCTGGTAGAACTCCTTGATCTGCTCCTGAATGAGGGGATAGTGTGTGCAGGCCAGCACTAGGGCCCCTATCTCGTCGAGCAGGGGGTTGGACAGGTAAGTGCGAATGATATTGTCGCTGATAGAGTTGCGAAAAAAGCCCTCTTCGATCATGGGCGCCAGCAGCGGCGTGGCCAACGAACGGAGTTCCACACCCGCGTCGAGGTCGTCAATCTTCTTCTTGTAGACGTTAGAATTGACGGTCTGCTTCGTGCCAATCAGCCCGATGGTGCGGTTGGCGTAAGCCGACCCGATATGGGCCACAATGGGGTCAATAACGTTGAGCACCCGCGCTTTGGAACCCACGTATTCGCGCACCAGCTCGTAGGCCGCTGCCGAAGCCGAGTTGCAGGCAATCAGAATAACCTTGCAATGCTGCTTGAGCAGCAGGTCGCAGATTTTGATGCTATAGGCCTGAATTGCCGCCGTCGATTTGTCGCCGTAGGGCAGGTGGGCTGTGTCGCCGAAGTAGACGAGCTGCTCGTGGGGCAGCACGCGGCTGACGGCCCGGGCCACGGTGAGTCCGCCAATGCCGCTGTCGAATACGCCAATGGGGCGGCGGGTAATGTCCAAGGGAGAAGCTGCCATACGGGGGCAAAGGTACGGGCTTTTCGCGGCCGGCGGCGCCCACAAAATAAACGACGTTCTGGCTGATTATTTCCGCAAAACTTTATATTACGGCCAGTTCATGCGCTTTTCGTTTTGTCAATGAGTAAAATTCTGGAAGAAATTGACCGCGCCCTCGTCGCCTTCGATTCTGGCCGGGGCCGCCCGGTGGCCATCGAACTGGGGGAGCACAAATACACCCAACTGGTGCTCGACGTGGCCTACCAACACAGCGCCGGGGGTGAGCTAACCACCAACACGGGTAGGCCCCTGGCTTATAAGGGGCTGGAAATATTGCGCGACGACCGAAACCTGGACCGGGTGCGGGTTATTTAAAACTCAGCATACCTGGAAGGCCGCTACCGCTGCCGGGCCGCCCGGTGGAGCCACTGATTCCGGATTCTGTTTCCTTGCTGCGCGGCCTTGCCGTACCTTTGCGGCATGAATCTGCTTTCCGGAGAGAACCTCTCAAAAAATTACGCGGACCGCTGGCTGTTCCGCGAGCTGAGCTTTGGCCTGAACCAGGGGCAGCGCGTGGCGCTGGTCGGCATCAACGGCACCGGCAAAACTACCCTGCTCAAAATCCTGGCGGGCCTAGAGCAGCCCGACACCGGTTCGGTGAGCGTGCGCAAGGGCATCCGGGTGGCCTTTCTGGGCCAGCAGCCGGTGTTCGACGAAAACCTGACGGTGGAAGCCACCATCTTCGCCTCCCAAAACGACACGCTGGCCGCCATCCGCGACTATGAGCACGTCGTGAATGACCCCAACCACAAGTCGGACGACTTGCAGCGGGTGATGGAGCAGATGGACGCGCTGAACGCCTGGGACTACGAGGCTCAGGTCAAGCAGATTCTGGGCCGCCTGGGCATTTTGGGCGAGCTGCTGGAGCGCAAGGTGAGCATGCTTTCGGGTGGGCAGCGCAAGCGCGTGGCCCTGGCCCGGGTGCTCATTGAAGAGCCCGAAGTGCTGATTCTCGACGAGCCCACCAAC
>NZ_SEWE01000080.1 GCF_004167665.1 Hymenobacter persicinus
GGCCCGGATGTTCAGGTTGCGCGTGGGCAGCGTGCTCAGGTTGATAACCGCACCCGGGGCCAAAGTCTGGATATCCTGGTCGGTGTCGGCATTCACCAAGGTAAAGCTCGTCACAGTTTCTCCCGCTACTACTGCCGGGGCCGGTGCTCCGCTGCGGGAGTCGGCAGGCAGGTAAGTAGCGCCGTGACTTCCTGCCTTGGAAGGTGCGGCGGCGGCCAAGCTGGGACTGGGAAAAATTAACTGCCCGCAGGCCAAAAAGGCCCACATACAGCCAAGGACATAACGCAGGGCGTGGGAACGAGAAGACGACGTATTCATATCAGGAAGCTTTAAAGTCCAAGAAAATAGTCTGCCTACCAAAGCTATTGAATTATGATACAATTGCAAATTTTTAATTTAAAATTGTGTTTTAAAATAAATTGTTCAGTTGAATAGCTGAATATTTCAACATGGTCAAATGGTCGGAGAGAGGGGGCAACAAGCCTGAGCGGCTGGTTCAGAATCAGCCTTTACCCCAGGGCATAGGCACTGAAAAGCCCGGTCACGCCTCATGCTAGAGGCGTGACCGGGCTAAGTAAGTAGAGGGTGGCCCGGCGGACAAACAGGCCCCGCAGGTTAGGGCCAGGCTACGGCAAGCTGGTAGCCAGCGTTGGCTGCGAGACTTTCGGCGCTGGCGCATCGGAGGCTAGCGGCACTTGGCCCTGCTCGCGCTGCTGAATCCGGCTTTGGATCAGGCGCCGGGCCTGCCGGATGCTGCCCCAGTGCTGCCACACGTAGCGGTAGGCCCGCAGGGAAGGCCGCTCGAGCAGCAGGCAGTACAGCAGAATGCCGAGTTGCCGGGGCAGGGCCCGCAGCAGGGTAGTGGGCAGTTCCCGCCGCGGCGGATTCTTGAGTAGCAGCAGCCATTGGTTCTTTACCGCATCAGCCTTGATGTTGCCGCCCAACTGCAGCCGCCGCCGCAGGTCGGCGGGCCGGAACTCGCGCGGGTGCACGGCCCGGCAAGCCGGGTTGAACACGGTAAGCCAGCCGAAAAGCCGGCCCCGCCAGGCAATGTCCCAATCTTCCTTGTGGGCAAAAAACCGCTCATCGAAAAACTGGCCTTCCACCCGCAGGTCGTCGATAAACGTGCGCCGGTACAAAGGCAGCGCCCCGTCGGCCCCGGCCACCGGGCCGGTGGTGAGTACGGCGTCTTGAAGCCGCTGCCCGTGCTGCCGCAACCGGAACCGGCCATCGGGCAAGGCTTCCATGCCGGTGCTGTCGATGCGTGGGTTGGCGTCGGCACTTTGCAGCAGCAGCCCGCACACGGTGCCCACACGGGCATCAGCGCGCAGGGTCTGCAGGGCCAGCGCCAGGTAGTCGGTCTGCATCACCACGTCCGGGTTGACCAGCAGCACGGCTTCGGAGCTGGTGCGGTCGAGGGCGTAGTTGTGGCCGCCGCAGAAACCGGTGTTGCGCGGCAGCCGGTGCAGCTGCACCCGCGGGTCGGTGGCCGCCACGGCTGCCACCCGGGCGCAGGTGTCGTCGGCGGAGGCATTGTCCACGACCCAGACCTCGAAATCCGGGTGGGTTTGGGTTAAAGCCGAGTGCAGGCACTGCTCGATGACGGCGGCGCTGTTCCAGGTAACGATAGAAAGCAGAACGGAAGGCATGGCAGAAAAGGCGGGAAAGGCGGCGAAGCAACGAAAACGGAGGCGCGGCCCTCAGGCCAGGGCCGCGGGCTGCCGCTCGGGCTGGGGCAGGGCCAGCCGCAGGGCCTGGCGCAGGGCGGCAAGGTCCACGGTCAGGTCGTCCTGCCGGTCGGCGGTGGCTTTTTGGGCGGAGGCCTCGTCGCGGCGGCCAATGAGCGGGTAGTGGGACATATGCAGGCGGGAGGTCAGGTCCAGGTAGTCGCCGACCACGAGGTTGCGGGGCAGAAATTCGACCAGCGCCGTGCCCGGGGCGCAGAACAGGATGTTCACCAAGCCCGCCCCGACGGGCCCGACCACCACGCGGGCCCCGGCAAACAGGGCCGCTTTTTCGCGCAAGCTCAGCTCACTCAGCGCGTAGCTGACAAAGCCGTACTCGGCCAGCACGGCTTCCACCTCGGCCTCGTTGCGCACCCGGCGGAAGGCGGCGTCGCGGCGGCTCACGTACACGAAGGGGCTGAACGGGCGGGCGGGGCGGCCCGCCGGGGCCACGTTAGGCAGGTAGGTCTGCTGCATAAACTCGCCGACCCACTCGGGGGCGTGCAGACCGCCGCCCCGCACCGGGGAAGTCACCACCAGCTGGTCGGCGCAGAGGTGGGCGTTCTGCTGCACGTCGATAATCTGCTCGTCGCGGATGCCCAACTCCAGCAAAGACTCCACGGCAAAGCGGTGGCGCCGGTCGTAGATCAGAAAGTAGTCGATGGAGTCCCAGAGGCCCGCTTCCTGCACCAGATGCAGGCGGGGCAGGGAGTCGAGCAGCCAGTGGTAGTAGTTGCCAATGGCCGCACCCCCGCCCGAAAGCAGGCTGCACACTGTTCCGTTGATTTGGACCGGATGCTGAAAGTAGCGCTGCCGGAGCACGGGGTTGTGCGCGGCGGCGGCCATGGCAAAGCTGCCGGCCGCGTACTGGAGCGAGGCATCCCCAACGAGGTGGTTGTCCTGGGCAATGATGGCGACGCTGCTGCGGTTGTCCACGTTGAGGCGGCCGGCGGGCAGGGTCAGCACAAAAGCCGCTGGCACGTCTTCCCGGGCCGCAATGGGGTCGTAGTAAGCCGGGCGCAGGGTATTGAACTCGGCCGGAATCGAGAGGTGGGAAACGTAGGCCGGATACACTTCCGAGTAGGTGGCGCCGCTGCCGGGCTTAGCGGCCAGAGCCTGGCTGCTGGCATGAATGCCGGTGGGCCGGTACTGCTCGTTGCGGGGCAGCAGCTCCCGCAGCACGTGGCCGGTGCGGCGCTGAACGCGGGCGAGAAAATCTTGCATAAGAGTCGGGCGAGGAGGGAAAGGAAGTCGGGACAGGAAAGGACGGCTTGGCTAGTGCGGCTGGGGCTCAGCCAACCCGTGCAGGGCCCGCTGCAGACACTGCCGCAGGGCGGGCACATCCACGGTCAGGTTTTCGCGCCAGCCTTCGCGCCGGGAGTGCAGCTCCCCGTTGGCCGCTTCCGACACCAGAAACTGGTGGGGCAGCCCGAGGCGGTAGCACAGCTCGGGATATTCGATGACGGTGAAATGCTTGGGAAACAGCTCGATGACGGCCGTGCCGGGCGGGGCGAAGGCCAGGTTGGCCAGGCCGGCGCCCGTGGGGGCCACCACCACCCGGGCGCCGGCAAACAGGGCAATCTGCTGGGCCAGGCTGTACTCGCCCAACACGTGGGTCTGGAAGCCGTAGGGCCGCAGCAGCTCCTCCACCGCGTCCTCGTTGAGCACGTGCCGGGCCGGGGCGTCGCGGCGGCTCAGGTACACAAACGGGCTGAACGACTCGGGGGCGGCGGCCGGCACCAGCTCCTGCCGCAGAAACGCTCCGGCCCATTCCGGGGTGTGCGTGCCGTGCCCGCGCACCGGCGACGTGACTATCAGCCGGTCGGCCACCAGGTGGCGGTGGGTGCTCACGTCGAGCAACTGCTCGCGCCGGATGCCCAGGGCCAGCAGCGAATCGACCACAAAGCGGCGGTTCAGGTCGTAGATCAGAAAGTAGTCGATGGAATCCCAGAGGCCCGCTTCCTTGACCAGGTGCAGGCGGGGCAGGGAGTCAATCAGCCAGGGGTAGTAGTTGCCCACGGCCGCGCCCCCGCCCGAAAGCAGGCTGCACACCGTGCCCGCCACCCGCGCGGGCGGGGCAAACCAGCGCAGCTGGAACACGTTGTTGTCCTCGGGCCGGGCCAAGTCGGAGCGCTTGCCGTCGTACTGAAACGAGGCGTCGCCCACCAGGTGGTTGTCGGCGCTGATGACGGCCACGCTCAGGCTGTTGTCGGCCAGCAGGCGGCCCTGCGCCAGGGTCAGCACGAAGGCGGCCGGGGTATGCTCCACGCGGTTGGGCTTGGCATGCAGGCCGCCGTAGTCGGTGGTGTGGGCGTAGAGTAAGTCCGTTACTTTCAGACGGGTTGTGGCGGCCGGGTACAGCTCAGTGTACTGGGCGCCGCTGCCGGTGCGGGCCGCCAGCGCCCGGCTGGCGGCATGCACGCCCACCGGCCGGTAGCGGCCGTGGCGCGGCACCAGCTCGCGCAGCCGCCGGCTCACCCACCGGCGGCCTTTGGTTACCAGTTCGGGCACAAGCATAGCGTAGGGTCAAGGCATGAAACAAGGGCAGAATCCCGGGGAGCCTACTCGGCCGCCTGGGGCACCAGCGTGGAGCGCGGCGAGGCAGCCCGCCACTCTTCGGAGGCCAGCACGGCCTGCAGCCCCGCCTTGAGCTTGATGCGGTGGTGCCAGCCCAGCTCGTGCAGACGGCTTACGTCCAGAACTTTGCGCATCGTGCCGTCGGGCCGCGAGAAGTCAAACACGATTTCGCCCTGGAAGCCCACCAGCTCGGCAATCAGCTCGGAAAGCTCCTGAATGGTCAGGTCCTGGCCGGTGCCGATGTTCATGGGCTCGGCCGAGTTGTAGTGCAGCATCAGGTGCAGGCAGGCGTCGGCCAGGTCGTCGACGTGCAGAAACTCCCGGCGCGGCGTGCCCGTGCCCCAGACCTGCACCCGGTCGTGGCCCTCGGCGGCGGCCTCGCTGAACTTGCGCAGCAGCGCGGGCAGGGCGTGGGAGCTGTGCAGGTCGTAGTTGTCGCCGGGGCCGTATAGGTTGGCCGGCATCACCGAAATGAAGTTGTCGCCGTACTGGGCGCGGTAGGCCTCGCACATTTTCAGGCCCGCAATTTTGGCCACGGCGTAGGGCTCGTTGGTGTGCTCAAGCGGGCCGGTCAGCACGTAGTCTTCCCGGATCGGCTGGGGGGCCTGGCGCGGGTAGATGCACGACGAACCCAGAAACAGGAGCTTCTTGACCCCGTGCACGTGGCTCTGGTGAATCACGTTGGTCTGGATCATCAGGTTCTCGTAGATAAACGAGCCCCGGTAAGTGTTGTTGGCCACAATACCGCCCACCTTGGCCGCGGCCAGCAGCACGTAGTCGGGCTTTTCCTCGGCAAAGAAGTCGGCCACGGCGGCCTGGTCGCGCAGGTCCAGCTCGGCAGAGGTGCGCACGAGCAGATTCGTATAACCCGCGTGGCGAAGCTTGCGCATCAGGGCTGCGCCGACCATACCACGGTGGCCCGCCACGTAGATTTTGGCATTTTTTTCCATAAACAAAGAGAGGTGAATGGCGAGTTGCAGGGGGCGGGAACCGGGCGCGGCGGTGGCCCGGGTGGTAAGGGGAAAGCCCGATAAGAATAGAAAACGGCGCGGGTTGGCCCGGCTTATTCGTCGTGGTAGCTGAGCACCGTGTGGCCGGCTTCCACGAGCACGGCGTCGCGCTGGAACAGGCGCACGTCGTGCTGCACCATGTCGCTGACCAAAGCCGGCAGGTCGTAGGTGGGGTGCCAGTCGAGCTCGGTCTGGGCCCGGGTGGGGTCGCCGATGAGCAGCTCCACTTCGGTCGGCCGGAAGTAGGCCGGGTCGACGGCCACCACCACCTGGCCGGTGGGCAGCTGGTAGTCGGGGTTGTGGCAGGCCACCACGTGCCCGACTTCCTGCACGCCTTCGCCGCTGAAGGTAAGCTCGATGCCGAGCTCAGCAAACGCCAGCCGCACAAAGTCGCGCACCTTGGTGGTGATGCCGGTGGCAATAACGTAGTCGCGGGGCTGGTCCTGCTGCAGCATCCGCCACATGGCTTCCACGTAGTCCTTGGCGTGGCCCCAGTCGCGCTTGGCGTCCAGGTTGCCCAGGTAGAGCTTGTCTTGCAGGCCCAGGGCAATGCGGGCGGCGGCCCGGGTGATTTTGCGGGTCACGAAGGTCTCGCCCCGGCGCGGCGACTCGTGGTTGAACAGGATGCCGTTGCAGGCGTAGAGGCCGTAGGCTTCGCGGTAATTCACCGTAATCCAGTAGGCGTACAGCTTGGCTACGGCGTAGGGCGAGCGGGGATAAAACGGCGTCGACTCGCGCTGGGGCACTTCCTGCACCAGGCCGTAGAGCTCGGAGGTGGAAGCCTGGTAGATGCGGGTTTTGCCGGCCAGGCCCAGAATCCGGACGGCCTCGAGCAGGCGGAGCGTGCCCACACCATCGACGTCGGCGGTGTACTCGGGCATATCGAACGAAACCTTCACGTGCGACATGGCGCCGAGGTTGTAAATCTCGTCGGGCTGTACTTCCTGCACAATCCGGATCAGGTTCGTGGCGTCGGAAAGGTCGCCGTAGTGCAGGCGGAAGCGTACGTGCTGCTCGTGCAGGTCCTGGTAGAGGTGGTCGATCCGGTCGGTATTAAACAGCGAGGACCGGCGCTTGATGCCGTGAACTTCGTAGCCTTTAGACAAGAGCAACTCGGCGAGATAAGCCCCGTCTTGCCCCGTGATACCGGTGATGAGTGCGCGCTTCATAGAAAGTGGAGTTGAGTAGATGAGGTTCCTCCCCGAGGGTAAGTTCAGTAGTAGAACTTTATTGACAAATTATTGCATTAATATTTACAATAGCAACGGCCTTGGTAAAATAATTTACCTATTTGAATAAAAAATTGAATTAACGCGCTTTTGATGCGTTGGGCCCGTTTCGACACCTCTCGCCCTCCATTGCTCACCATCTGACTGCTTGGCTGCGGGCCGGCCGCTGCTAGTAGCCGTAACGGTATGAGCACCAAAGTATAGAACGCAAAAAAGCCTGCTCCTTGGGGGAGCAGGCATTTGTTGAAGTCCGGACCCGGGGGCCGGGCTGCGCTTAGGCAGTTGCGGGGTCAGCCTGATTGGCGGCGGCAGCCACCGCTGCCATCCGCCGGTCGGCGGCAGCAACCGGTGTGCCCGCTGGGGCGGCTGGCGTGGCCGTGCGGGGCAGCAGCGCTACCTCAGACTGCGGCAGTACTACGGCTTCGGGCAGCGTTGCCAGGGAAGCCGCTACGCTCGTCAGGTTCAGCTCGCCGCCGGCCTGGAAGCTGGCGGGCGAAGCTACGCGGGCCGTCGACTGACCAACGTTGGTGGGGAAGGTAGCCTGGGGCAGGTTGAAGGCAGTGCCCGTCGCCTTGCGCCATACTTCCACACCCGACAGGTTCACGTAGCCGCCGGTGGTCGTCAGGCTGATAGTGCCGTTGGTCACGTTGGCCGCGTACGGACCGAGCTTTTTCCAGCTACCGGCCGAGCCGCTGTTGATGTTGCTCTGCACCGTCTGGCCGTTCACGGCCACGCTGAAGGTTTCGGGGCTGTTGTCTTCCCAAACGTAGGCATACACTTCGTACGAGCCGTTCGGTACCGAGGTCATCTGGAAGCTCAGCGCGGGGCTGTACACCGACGAGCGAATCATCTGGGCGCGGGCCGCATCGGTGGCCGGGTTCAGCGTGATAGTCTGGTTGGCGAAGCTCATGGCGTTGGTCGAGTAGTTGGCGGCCGTGCTACCCTGCCAGGCGTTGCCGTCGAGGGTCGTGGCCGAGCCGTTCAGGTTGATGGCGCGGTAGAACGTGCTGGCCGTAGCCGTGGTGCCCGATACGGTTACGCTCTTGGCGGCCGAGTTGGTGATGGCACCGGCATTATCGGTGGCGCGGGCCGTCAGGCTCAGCGTGCCGGCGGCGGTAGGCGTGAAGCTCAGGGCGTAAGGAGCCGAGGTGTCTTCGCCGAGCTTGGTTGTGCCGTTGAAGAAATCCACT
>NZ_SEWE01000081.1 GCF_004167665.1 Hymenobacter persicinus
GGCGTGGTGGCCGAGTTCAGCAGCACGCTGATGGTGTTGGTGTTGGTATTCGCCGCGATAATGTCGGGGCGGCCATCACCATTGACGTCCCCGACCACAATCTCGTCGGTGGAGCCGGTACCGTTGCCGCTGGCGTAGGTGGCCAGGGTGGGGAAGGTGCCGGGCGTAGTAGTCGAGTTCAGCCGGACGCCAATCTGCGTGGCGTTGCCCGTAATCAGGTCGTTGCGGCCATCGCCGTTGACGTCGGCAATAGCCACCCCCCGGGAACTGGAGGAGCCGTTAGAGGCTGGGTAGAAAGTCGGGGTTGCGAAAGTGCCGGGCGTGGTGGCCGAGTTCAGCAGCACGCCGACCGATATAGTCGACTGCGAAATAAAGGCGATGTCCGGGCGGTTATCACCGTTCAGGTCGCCGGCGGCCAGCACCGGCGTAAAATCGCCCCCGTTGTACAAGCTAGGCGTGAGGAAGGCGCCCGCCGTGGTGCCCGACTGCAGCAGCACGCCGACATTACTACTCCCGGAGTTGGCCGTGGCCAGGTCGGGGCGGCCGTCCCCGTTGAAGTCGGCACTGATGATGCCCTGGGCGTAGCCGCCGGCGGCGTAAGCTACCGGCGACGCGAAAGTGGGGTTCTGCGCCCGGGCGGCCGTGGCCAGCAGTAGGGCCATGCCCGTCAGGGCCGGCGTAAGATGGCGGGCCCATGGCCCACAGAGGTAGTAGTGCTTCATGCAATAAGGAATAGGGATGAAATCAACGGGCTACCACCCGTCGAGCTAAAGGTACTGCACTGTACTGATACTATATAACATAACGTAGTTTATTTTTAATTAAAATGCCCTTGCGGCGTTCCTGCTGCGTTGATTTGCTCCCCGCATAGTACCGAGCGGGTCAGGCTAGGTCCGCACCATGTGAATGTGCTCAATGTCATCTTCGAGGTACATGGGTCCGTGCTGGCGGAACCCGAAGCTTTCGTAAAAGCTGCGCAGATACAGCTGGGCCCCGATCTGGATGGGCTGGGCGCCAAACCGCGTTTCGAGGATGGCTAGGGACTGGCGTAGCAACTCCCGCCCAAACCCGAAGCGGCGGAATTCGGGGCTCACGGCTACCCGCCCGATGCTGGCCTCGGGGTAGGTGATGCCGGCATCGAAAAGGCGGGCGTAGGCGGCCAGCACCCCGGTTTCGGAGTAGCCCAGCAGGTGGTACGCGGCCTGGTCCTGCCCGTCGATATCCTGGAAAGCGCAAGTCTGCTCCACCACGAACACGGCGGAGCGCAGCTGCAGCAGGTCGTAGAGTTCAGTGAGGGTAAGGTCGGCAAAGGGCTTGATGGTCCAGGTCAGAGGCATGGGGCAGTGGAAGAAGTATGGGGCAAAGATGACACTCCGGGCCCGAACTTTCGGACCCTGAGTCTACCGGGCGGCCGCCGGGTGGGTGGCCTGCCAGCGCCGCAGCAACCGAACCTGGGGCTGCTGGGCTGCCCCGATGGACCGGGCCAGCTGCCGCATCCCCGCATCCCGGCCCAACGCTTCCTCGGCCTGAAGTAGCACCCCAACGGCACGGTGGTGGGCCAGCAGCAAAGCGGCAAAATCCTGGTCCACGTTGCCTCGCAAAGCGCCGATGGGCTGCAACAGGGTGTCCAGGGCGGCGGCCGTGCAGCGCACGAAGGCATCCTTGGCGTTGCGGGGATTGTAGTTGGGGCTGGGGTTGTCCAGGCGGGCGGTGGCCAGCCGAAGCTGCTGCACGTGCTGCTGCTGGTTGGTGCGCAGTAGCTTGGCCACGGCCCGCAGCGTGGAATCCTGGCCCTGCTCCAGCTCCAGGCGGGCCATGCGCAGGGCGGCCCGGTGGTGCAAGGCCAGCAGCAGGGCGAAGTCATGGTCCCGGTTGCCCGTGCGCGGCACGGTATCTTGGCGGTGGAGCAGCAGTTGCACGGCTTCCACCAAGCCCGGCCGGCCGGCCGCCAGCGGCCCTGACGGGGGCAGCGGGGGCGGGACGCGGGTGTCGGGCTCCGACGAACAGCTGCCGAGCGTGGCGGCGGCCAGCAGAAACCCCAGGAAAAAACGGTAGGGCATGGGTAGCAGAAAAGCGGGCCTTGCGGGGCCGGAGTGTTTCTGCCTACCTACCCTGCCGGGACTTCCGAAGTTGCCGGTAACCGACCAGGGCCCGCAGAGTATCGACTAAGCCGGCGGTTTGGCCGGCCGCGGCGGGAGGCCAGCACGCAACAAACCCCGGACATCACGGGGAGCCGGGGTTTGCTGAGCGAGTTGTGGGCGCAGGATTAGTGGCGGCCGTTGTAGCCGTAGTCGCGGCCTCTATCTTTATCATCGTGCCGGTCGTTGCGGCGCTGGGCTTCGTAGCGGGCCCGCTCGGCGGCCTGGCGCTGGTCGTCGCGGCGCTGGGCCTCCTGGCGGCTGCGCTCCAGGGCTAGCTTCCGCTCGTTTTCGCGCTGGTTACGACGCTGGGCTTCTTCGTAGCGGGCCCGCTCCTGGGCTATTTTGCGCTCATTCTGACGCTGAGCCGCCTCGTAGCGGGCCTTTTCGCGCTGGGCGGCCTCGTACTGGACCTTTTCGGAGGTCGTCATGCGGGGCGCCGTGTTTGGGCGACGGCCGTGGTCGTGGTCGAAGTCGGCGGCCGAAGCTGTGGCCGTGGAAGCGAGCAGGGCAAAGGCGGTGGCAAGGGAAAGCAGGGAGGTTTTCATGGCAAAGGGGAGGAGGTAGGGAAAAGTGAGGGAAGGCAGCGAAAGGGGGATAAGCCAGGGGCGCTGCGAAAGGCAAGGTTGATTGACGCGTCTGCTCAGCCCTCTTTCAAGCGCTGTGCCAGCTGCCCGGCGCCGGTTTCTACTGGTTTGGCCTAACTGATTGATAGGCAAGAAAATGCTGCTTTTGGTGGGGCCAAACCATCGACGGAAAGCCCAAGTGTGCCGACCAAAGCCAGCTGCCCCGCCAACTCGCCCCGTCGGAGCGGCCTGGGGCCCGCGGCTGGGGACTGGTTGGCGGGCATTGGCCGCGGGCCGCTGATTCCGACCGATTAATCCGGGGCGTCTGTCGGGAGTTCGGGGCGGGCAGTCTAGTATCTGCGTGGAGCGGGCCGGAAAGCAGTTGCTTTGGGAGCCTGGCAGCTCCCCGCCGGCCCGGCGCCCCGCTTTTTCTTCTTGCTCACTTGCAGCCCCGCCGTGCCGGCTGCCCTTCGATACGCTCATGGAAACCCTCACTTCGCCCGTCGCCCGGGAGCTTTCCCGCGCCACTCTCCACGACTTCCAGCTGATCCGCACTGCCCTGCAGGGCGACGAAAAAGCCTACGCCGAGCTCGTGCGCCTGCACCGGCGTACGGTGTTCCGCCTGATTCAGAAGATGGTCCGCAGCACCGACGACGCCGACGACCTGACCCAGGAAACCTTCGCCAAAGCGTTTCTGGCGCTGCCCAACTTCCGGGCCGAGTACGCCTTCAGCACCTGGCTCTACCGCATTGCCACCAACACGGCCATCAACTTCCTGCGCAAGCGCAAATCCTCACCCCAGACCCTGTCGATGGGCGGGATGGTGATGACCGACGCCGGGGAACTGCGCGAGCTGGACTTCCGCGACCAAGGCCTCAACCCCCAAGAGGCTGTCATTCGGGACCAGCGCCTGGGCCTGGTGCGGCAGGCCGTGGCCCAGCTGCCGCCCAAGCATGCCCACATGGTCACGCTGCGCTACTTCGACGAGCTGAGCTACCTCGAAATTGCCCAGGAGCTGCGCATTGCCGTTACCACCGTCAAGGCCCAGCTCTACCACTGCCGCCAGCGCCTGCTCCACCTGATTCAAAACAGCCAGCACGCGCTGTAGGGTATCTTGCCCGCTACTTACTAGGCTCCGCCCAGCCGGGAAGCAGCGCATACATTTCCCCAGCATCCTCCAACAAAAAAAGCCCCGACTCAGCGAGTCGGGGCTTTTTTGTTGATGTCGGAAGCTAGTGCCCGGCTCAGGCTACCGGCAGCGACGAGTGTTCCAGCTGCTTGAGGAGGGCCGTGAGTTGGTCGGAATACTGGTTGATCTGGTCCATGCCGGCCCGGGCTTCCTCAATGTGGCCGCGCTGGTACTGGCTCACCAGGCTCTGGCCGGCGCTGAGCATGCGCTGGAGCAGGCGCTCAATTTCGCGCACCTCGGCGTAGGCGCCGTAGCGGGGCTTTACCACGGTGTTAAGCCACTGGCCCAGGGGATTGAGCTCGGGGGAAAAAAGGGTGGGGTCGGCTTCGCGCACGCCGTAGAGCACGGAGCGCAGCCGGGATTTGAAAAGTACTTGCTTGATGCTGGCTTGCTGGAAGTCCAGGGCGGAAATGTCCATAGAATAGCGGCGAAACGCCGGTAAGCCCGGATTAGCGGGAAGCTGGGGTGGCGTCGGCAGACTGTTTTTCGAGGCGTTTGCGGGCCACGACCAAGTCCGTCACGTCGTAGGCGAATACCGTAATGCCGGCCCGGTGGCCGCCTTCGGAGAAGAGCTGATAAGTGAAGTTGAGGTAAAGCTGCTGGGGGCCGGCCGCGTCGCCGTGGTCGACCATAATCAGGATTTCCTTGCCGTAGAACGTTTCCCCGGTCTGGTACACGTTGTCGAGCAGACTGATGAAGCCCTGTTCCTCCACCTCGGGCAGGGCTTCTCCCACGCGCTTGCCCACCAGCTCCCGGCCGCGAAACAGCTCCTGGTACTGGGGATTGACGAAGTCGAAGACGTGGTCGGGGCCACGCAGAATGCAGATCAGGGCCGGGGCCTGCTGAAACAGGTTGTAGAACGTCTCGCGCTGGCTCAGGGCCTGGCGCTGGGCCTGGTAGGCCATTTCCGCCATATCGGCCTGCTGTTCGTTGGCCCGCAGCAGCTCCTGCACCATCTCCTTCTGCTCGTGAATGTCGGTGCCGCCCCCGACCCACTGGCTGACGCTGCCGTCGTCGGCCTTGCGTGGCACGCAGCGCACCAGCAGCCAGCGGTACTGGCCGTCGGCGCGGCGCAGGCGAAACTCGAGCTGAAACTCGGCCCCACGCTGGGCGGCCGTTTTCCAGCGCTGCTCCACGTCCTCGCGCTGGGCCGGGTCGAGGTCCTGCATCCAGCCCCAGCCCAGCGACTCCGCGCTGCTGCGGCCGGTGTAGTGCAGCCAGCGCTGATTGAAGGCCGACACGGAGCCGTCGGCCTGGCAGGTCCAGATCAGCACGGGCAACGCCTCGAGCACGAAGCGGGCCTGCTGCTGGCTGTCGGCGAGCTGGCGCTGGATTTCAGCCTCGCGCCGCTCGGCCAGATGCTTCTCGGTGACGTCCTGGGGGCGCTGCAAAATGTATTGCAACTCGCCGGCGGCATTGAGCAACGGGTAGTGGGTTATCTGCCAGTAGCGTTCCTCGGTGCCGCCGCCCAGGGCCGCGGGCCGCTCCAGGTCGTAGCGGGTCAGGGGCATGGTGTGGGGCTGGCGGTGCTGGCGCACGTAGTCGTGCGACTCGCGCAGGGCCTGCTGGCTTTCCGGGGCCGAGGGGAAGGCGTCGAAAATGTCGCGGCCCACGGCCTGCTCCCGGGGCAGCAACGATACGCCCACGTGCCGGTCACTGTTGGTCACCACGGTGCCGTCCGGGGTCAGGAGCAGAAAAGAATCGGGTAGGTGGTGAAAGAGAGCCTCGAAGTCGACGGGCAGGAGCGGGGTAGGCATGAACGGTGCTGGCAGGGGCGAAGAACAAAATGGCGGCACAACCGCGGATACGGGCAAATATAGAGCGGAGAGAGTTGCGCAGTCCCGGCCAACAACACGACCCGGGGCGAAACAGTTTGGCCGCCGCCGAAATAGTTGGGCCGGCGCCGGTGCTACGGCTGGGGCTGGGCCCGAACCCACTCCACGGCCCGGCTCAGGGTCTGGGCGGGGGCAGTGGGCTCGTCGGGCGCGAGGGCCCGTTCGTACACGCGGCGGGTGCGGTCGGCGAAGGCGGCGGTGGTGATGTTGAGCAGGGCGCCGTCCGGGAGCGTAAACGTGGTATTGGCGCTGGGTACCCCGTAGGTGGGCTGGCCGAAGCTGTGGGTGCGGGCCCGACCCCGGAAGGCGACCACCACGGCCTCGGCTGAGCTGGCCGTGCGCCCGTCGGTGAGCACGGCCACCACGGGGGCGGGCTGGCGGAGCTGGGTGGGTTCGACGAGCAGCGGATAAGGCGTCCGGCCGATAAACACGCGCCCCTGCCGGTAGCCCCAAGGCTCCAGCGGGCCTTTCTCCGGGGCGAAATACCCCAGCACGCCTTCGTCGAGCAATGGGCCGAGGGCGGTCAGCATCACCCACATATTACCGCCGGGGTTGCCGCGCATATCCACGATCCAGCCGCGCAGGCCGGACTGGTTCTGGCGCTGCACCTGGGCGCGCAGCCGGGCCACGTAGTCCTGGGCCTGGGCATCGGTACCCCGAAACGGCGGTACCCGCAGGTAGCCCACATCGGCCGGGCCGCTTACCGTGTCGGGGGCCGCCGGGCGGGGCGGGGAGGATAGGGGCACCAGGGCGGCGGCCTGCCCACCGGGCGGCACGAAGGAGCTGTGGTGGTCGTTGAGGGCCTGCACGGCCAGCCGGATCAGCGGGTAGGTTTCGGCCGGCGTGGTCACGCTGAAGGCCCGGGCCCGGAGCTGCTGCTCCAGCTGCGGCCAGTCGACCTGCCGGCGGTGCAGGGCGTTTTTGCGCAGCAGGGTGAGGGCGGTGGTGAAGTACTCGTCGGCGGCGGGGGAGAAGCTTTGTCCCCGGCCCAAGGTGGGCAGCAGGACGAGCAGCAGCAGCAGCAGACCGGCAAGGCGCGGCAGGAAACGGGGCATAGGCAGCAGAAGCAGGAGCCGAAGGTAGGCAGGGGATAAACAGCCGCGCGGGGGCAGTGGGTTCAGAAATCCCGCCCGGGAAACTGGAGAAGTGGGCGGAATTACCCATCTTCCCCTACGTTCCGATTTATGCTATTGATATCCCTGTATAGACACGCCTGATGGGGGTAAGTGCGCGTATCATTTCTCACTCTCTTAACCCCCATTTCGTATGAGTAACCGCATTTCCGTGGTGCTGCCCGCTGCCGTGAAGCAGAAAGTGGCCGACGCCCTCACTCTCATCCGGCAGGAGCTGACGCCCTACCTGCACCCGCTTACCCCCGAAGAGCGCCAGGGCATCGTCAAGATGGGCGACCGGTCGGTGGCCTTCATGGAGGACATCCGCGACTACGGCACCACCACGCCCGGCTTCGTGCCCTCGTTCGTCGATTTTGCGGGCCTGAAAGAAGACCTGCAAGCCACCAC
Organism: Hymenobacter persicinus; assembly: GCF_004167665.1. Lineage (GTDB taxonomy): Bacteria > Bacteroidota > Bacteroidia > Cytophagales > Hymenobacteraceae > Hymenobacter > Hymenobacter persicinus. The sequence goes on from NZ_SEWE01000081.1 coordinate 7,249, forward strand.
CGACCTCGACGCCATCCTGCGCCCCCTGGAGCAACTGGCTACCGACGTGGAAAGCACCCGCATGCAGACCGGCGGCGAGGCCTACGCGGATGCGCTGGCGGTGTACCGTAACATCCAGAGCGCCGCCAAAAGCAACGCGCCCGGGGCTCAGGCCGCCGTGGACAAGCTCAAGGTGCGCTTCGTGGGGCAGGGCAAGGAGAAGAAGCCGGCGGCCAAGTCCTGAGTCGGCTGCAAAGTAACTCTGGCTGAATTCAACGCCCCCGTCCGGAACTGCCGGGTGGGGGCGTTGTACTGGGAAGCCAACTCAACGCGGTTGGAGAAGAACCCGACCCGGTAGAAAGGCAACTGCACCCGGTTAGAGGACAACTCAGCGCGGTTGGAAGTGAATCTGCCGCGGTTTGAACCCAACTCAACCCGGTTGGAATGCAACCCAACCCGGCTCAAAGTCAACCGGGCGCGGTCAGAACAGAACTAGTTGTCCAGCGAAGCCGACCAACTGAGTTGGGAGAGAAAACGGGCAGGCCTGGCGGAAAACAGAGCTGGTTTTCAGCACTACCAACGGAGCTACACAACCCGTTTGTCATCCTGAGCAACGCGAAGGACCTCTCCCGCTTCGTTGCCAAGCTAACTTTCAAACAAACCAATCCTTACCATTTTGAACCCCCACCGCTATTCCCTCTACATCATCACGAACCCCACTAAAACGGTCCTGTATACTGGGGTGACCAACGACCTGGTAACCCGCCTGCAGCAGCACTGCCAGAACCGGGGCAGCGCCGCAACTTTCGCGGGCACGTATCATTGCTATCAGCTGATGTACTTCGAGCATTATCAGCAGGTAGACCAAGCCATTGCCCGCGAAAAGGAAATAAAAGGCTGGACGCGGGCGAAGAAAGATGCCCTGATATACCAACTCAATCCGGAT
>NZ_SEWE01000082.1 GCF_004167665.1 Hymenobacter persicinus
TCCCCACCCTGGCCACCTACGCCAGCGGCAACGGTACCGGCTCCACCGACGAGATTGTGGTCGGGGACGTCAATGGTGATGGCCGCCCCGACATTATCGCGGCGAATACCAACACCAACACCATCAGCGTGCTGCTGAACTCGGCCACCACGCCCGGCACGTTTGGCGCCGCCGTTACCTACCTCACCAACACCACTTCCACGCTGCGCGGCATTGCTCTGGGCGACCTCAACGGCGACAACCGCCCCGACGTGGTGGTGGCCAACGATGCGGATGCCACCGTCAGCGTGCTGCTGAATTCGGCCACTACCCCCGGCTCTTTTCCCACTACCGTTAGCTACAGCGTAGGGACGCAGAAGCCCCTGGGCGTCACTATCGGCGACCTGAACGGCGACGGCCGCGCCGAAATCGTATCCGAGAACTACAATGTTAACAACGGTACGACCATCAGTGTCCTGGTAAACTCGGCCACCACGCCAGGCACATTCCCCACGGCCCCGGTCATTTTCAGCAGCGGCGGTACTTCGCCCTGCCACGCCGTTATCCGCGACCTGAACGCGGATGGCCGCCCCGACCTGGCCGTGGCAAACCTGAGCACCCAGAACGTGGGCGTGCTGCTGAGCACCACCAACTTCACCGCGCCCTTCCTGAGCTCCATCAGCCCCACCAACGGTCCGGTGGGCACCAGCGTCACGCTCTCCGGCGCCCGCCTGACGGGCGCCACCGCCGTGAGCTTCAACGGCACGGCCGCCAGCATTTTCAACGTGGTAAATGACGGTACCCTCACGGCCACCGTTCCCGCGGGCGCCACTACCGGCAACGTGACCGTAACTACTTCGGGCGGCACCAGCAACGGTGTGGCTTTCGCCGTAAACCCCACGGTGGTCATCACCAGCACGGCCGGCGCCTCGGGCGGCAGCACCAACACGACGCCCATTCCATTCACCGTTACCTTCTCGCAATCCGTGACGGGCTTTGATGCCAGCGACCTGACCATAACCAACGGGGTGGTGACGAGCGGCAGCTTCTCGGGCTCAGGCTCCAGCTACTCCTTCACCGTGACGCCCACCACCGCCGGCACGCCCACCACGGTGAGCATAGCGGCCAGCGTGGCCCAGACCAGCGCCGGTACCGGCAACGTGGCGTCTTCGGGCGCCTACAGCCTGCAGTACAATGCCCCCGTGACGGCTACGACCTGGACGGGTGCTGTCAGCAACGACTGGTTTGCTGTCGGCAACTGGACGGCTGGCGTGCCCACCGCCACGGTGGATGCTACCATTCCCAGCGCCCGGCCTTATAACCCGGTGATTGGCTCGGGAGCAGCGGCAGTGAAGAATTTGTTTCTGAATACCAACGCCTTGCTCACCCAGAGCGGTGGCACCCTCACGGTAAACGGCATCGGCTTTGCCATTGATGGCACCTTCACCGCCACTGGCGGCCTCGTGAACCTGAACGGCAGCACGGAGCAGCGCCTGGGCGGCGCCCGCACCACCTTCTGGGACCTGACCGTCGGCCCCGCCGGAGCCCGCCTCGACGGCCCGGCCGATTTGCAGCACCTGCTCACACTCAACGGCGATTTTAGCCCCTTGGCGTATGGTTTCACCTTGTTATCAAATGCCACGGCTACGGCCATGGTGGTCAATAACGGCGGGGTAGTCAACAGCTCGGCCACGGTGCAGCGCTACATCGACCCGAGCCTGAACGCGGGCTTGGGCTACCGCCACTACAGCTCGCCCGTGCAAACCACCACCGTAGCCGACCTGGCCACCGCCAACTTCTCGCCCGTGGTGAACCCGGCCTACAACACGGTGGGCAACACGGTGACGCCATTCCCGACCGTGTTTGGTTTCGACGAAGCGCGCATCACCAGCACCTCGGCCGCCACCCAGACATTTGAGCAAGGCTATTTCTCGCCGACTGCCCTGAGCAACCGGCTCACCGTCGGCCGCGGCTACACGGTCAATTTGGCCGCCAGCGAGAAAGTCGACCTGGTCGGCTTGCTCAACAACGGCACCGTAACGGTCGGGGCCCTAAGCCGCGGCACCGAGGCTAACTCGGGCTGGCAGCTGCTGGGCAACCCCTACCCCGCCCCATTGGACTGGAATAAAGTGCGCACCAGCCTGCCCGCGGGCGTGATTGACGCCGTCTACGTCTACAAGTCCAGCAACCAGTACGACGGCTCCTACCAGTTCTACCAGAACGGCTTCGGCACGCTGCCCGGCGGCCTGATCGGCTCGATGCAGGGCTTCTTTGTCCGCGTCTCCCAGCCCGTGGCCGCGTTCAGCTTCCTGAACGCCTGGCGCGCCACCGACTACCAGAACCCGAGCTTCAACCGCACCACGGCCGACCTGCGGCCGAGCGTGCAGCTGGATCTGGTCTCGGCCCAGGGCGTGCACGACCCGGCCTACGTCTACTTCGAGGACGGCGCCACCGACGGCGTGGATGACCACTACGACGCGGCTAAGCTCTCCAACACGACGGGGCTGAACCTGTCCTCGCTGGCGGCCGGCACG
>NZ_SEWE01000083.1 GCF_004167665.1 Hymenobacter persicinus
GGCCGGCCCGATGGCTACGCGTATTTGCTGCGCCAAGAAGCCTACGTGCAAGAGCATCTGCCGACGGCCCATTACCTGCCCGCCCAGGGCTGCCCGGGGCCCATAACCGTGCAGCTGGCCGACAACCTGCTGCTGGTCGTGCTCAATACCCAGTGGTGGGTGCAGAACGGCCTCCGCCCCTTGGGAAAAGCCGCCGGCTGCACGGCCATTGATGCCAAGGCCCCTTTTCAGGACCTATACCGGATTCTGGACCAGAACCGCCACCAGCAGATTGTGGTGGCCGGCCACCACCCGCTGTACTCAAATGCCCTGCACGGGGGAAATTTCACGGCCAAGCAGCACGTTTTTCCGCTCACAGCCGTGCATAAGATGGCCTACGTGCCCCTGCCGGTGCTGGGCTCCTTCTTCCCACTCTACCGCAAACTCGTCGGGGCTGAGGAGGACATGGCCCACCCCAAGTACCGCAAGATGCGCCGACGCCTGCTGCGGGTGCTGCACCAGTTTCCCAATGTCATCTACGCGGCGGGCCACGACCACAACCTGCAGTATTTCCATTACCGCCAGGGCCACTACCTGGTGAGCGGGGCGGGCAGCAAAACGGCCTTCGTGCAGCCGGGCGGCAAGGCCACCTTTATTCACGAGCACAAGGGCTTTTTCAGCCTCGACTTCTACCAGAACGGGGAAGTGTGGCTGCGCACCCTTGAACCGGGCGCCGCGGCCGGAGAGCCAGCGCCCGAGGTGTTCCGGGCGCGGCTGCTGCCCGCGGCTACGGCGCCAGCGGTGGTCAGGCAGCCGGCGTGGGCGGGGTCAGCACCCGCAGGCTCCGCGGAATAACCTCGGCCCGAATCGGCGTTGGTAGTTCCAGCGGTTCCCCGTCGACCTGCCCGAGCACTTGCTGCTGGCCCGGCACCTCGATTTCCACCCAGCGGCAGCGCAGGCGCCGGGTGTAGAGCGAGGCGTCGAAGTCGCGGGTGTAGAGCTGGTAGAGGATGCCCAGGGCCGCCGTGCCGGGAAAGGGCTCGATGATGCAGACTTCGAACTCCCCGTCGTCGAGGCGGCTGTCGGGGTTGATGACCACGTTGCTGCCGAAGGTATTGCCGTTGGCCAGCGTGACCATGAAGGCGGGCCCTTCGAACGTTTCCCGGTCGGTGCGGACGCGGTAGGTGGCCGGCTCGTAGTCGAGGTAGCGCTGGGTGGCAATGCGCACGTAGGCCCCGGGTCCACGGGTATCGCCGTTGCAAAACTCTTCCACCACCAGCGCATTAAAGCCCAGATCTGACAGGTGAGCCGAGAAGTTGCCCCCCACCCGCAGCGTATCCACTTGCCGCACTTCATGGTCCCAGATCAGGTGCAAAGCCTCGTCGAGCTCCTGCGGAATACCCAGGTCCTTGGCCAAGCCGTTGCCCGAGCCCAGGGGCAAAATGCCCAGCACCAGCTCCGTGTCGGCCAGGGCCTGGGCCACCAGGTTCACGGTGCCGTCGCCGCCGCAGGCAAACACGGCGTCGTAAGGCCGACGCCCCAACTCGGTCTGGAGGCGGCGCAGGTCCTGCTCCCCGCTGGTGTGAAAGAAGTGCGCCTGCCGGCCCCGTTCGGCGCAAAAAGCGGAAATCGTGCCTTCGAGCGTCGATTTGTCGATGTCGCCGGAAACGGGGTTCAGCACGAATAGCAGCTGGTGCAGCCGGACGAAGGAAGCCATAGGAAGTGTTTTTGGGAATACGTACGGGCCCGAACGCACAATGGCCGAGCTTCCGCCCGGCCATTGGATAACTATTAGCAAGCGCGCGGCTTACTTCTTCAGATTGGCGGGCACGCCGCCGGGAAACTCCGCGGCAATGTCCTTTTCCAGCTCGGCAATGCGGTTGCCGGGGTTGGGGTGGGTACTCATAAACTCGGGCGGGTTATTGCCGCCCCCGGACTGCTCCAGAATCTGCATCACCTGAATCATGGCCCGGGGGTCGTAGCCGGCCTGGGGCGTGAAGTCGACGGCGAGCTTATCGGCTTCGAGCTCATCTTCCCGGCCAAAGCGCATGGTCACGAGCTTGGCCACCATGGCCGCAGCCGCGGCGCTGACCGCCGTGCTGGGCCGGTCCGGGTCGTACATGCCAATGGCGGCGGCGCCGGTCAGGCCCTGGGTGAGCTGGCTCTTGGCCACCTGCTCAGCCGAGTGCCGGGCTACCACGTGGCCAATTTCGTGGGCCAGCACGCCGGCCACCTGGGCTTCCGACTTCAGGTTTTTGAGCAGGCCCGCGGTAATGAAAATCTGGCCGCCGGGCAGGGCGAAGGCGTTGATGGTATTCTCATCGGCCAGCAGGTGAAACTGGAATTTGTAGGGCGTTTGGGCGGCTTTGGTGCTGCGCACAATCTGCTGCCCGATTTCCTCCACCCGGGCGCCAGCCTGGCGGTCGGGGTGAATTCCGCCGTACTGCTGGGCCATTTCGGGGGCGGCCTGCAGGCCCAGGGCAATTTCCTGCTCGGCGGTCATGTCCACGTGCTGGGTTTCGCCGGTCACCTCATTCACCGACCGTTTGCAGTAGTAAGTGACGAAGGAAAACAGGGCAAGGACAAGGGCAATTATGTAGCGAAGGTTTCCTCTCATGGCAAGGACAAGGATGAAAAAAGGGCGGAACAAAATCGGCTCTGTGGACAGCCGTTGGCCCTGTAACGCGCGATTTGCGGTAGGGTTGCCAAGCTCTATATACCCAAAACCAATTTTTCTGCGTACCAGTCCCTGCCGATGCCACCCGGCGTCGGCGCCCCCCGTACTTCTCTCTCCCAACCCTTCTTTAACATGAATCAGAAACGCACTTTCGGCGCCATTCTCACCATCCTCGGCATCATCGGCATTATCTACGGGGCCCTCGGCTTCCTGCACATGGCCGGCGTGGCGCTCAGCAAAATCAACTCTTTGGTGCCCTTCGCCGTCGGCCTGATTTTCTTTTTTGCCGGCATCAACCTCGTCAAAGCCACCGGCGACCGGGCCTAGCGCAATGGGCTCCAAGCGCTTACCGCATAAAAAAAGCCCGGCTTTCGTGCCGGGCTTTTTTGTGATAATCTGAGCTGAAACTACGCCTGAGCAACTTAGTCGTCGGCCAGACCCTTGCTCTGGGCGAAGGCCAGCAGGGCCGGGTCCAGCTCCTGCAGGCTCGACTCGTAGCGCACCCCGCTCGGGGCGTGGGCGTATACCACCGTTCCGTTTTTGATGGCCCGGATGATGGCACTGCTCTGGTCGAGGGGCAGGGCCGGGCAGCCCTGGCTCCGGCCCAGCCGACCGTGGGCGCGCACAAACTCCTCGCACACGTACTCGGCCCCGTGCACGACCACCGAGCGGCTGGCAGCGTTGGTATTGTAGCCGGCGTCGAGCCCGTTGAGCTTCAGCGACAGGCCGTGCTTGCCGTCGTAGGTGTTGCCGGTCACGTAGAAGCCCAGGCTGCTCATTTCCGAGCCGTTCTGGTTGGAAAACGCCGAAGCAAACTCTTCTCCCGTGTTTTTGCCATGAGCCACGAGCGTATGAAACAGCACCCGCTGCTGCTTCACGTCAATCACCCACAGGCGCTTGAGGCGGCTCGAGCGGTTGAAATCAATAATGGTCAAGACCTGCCGCTGTGCCGACACCTGCCCGCGCTGCTGCAGGTTGTAGAACCCCAGCAGGGCCTCGCGGTACACGTTTATCGGCAGCCCGCTGGTCGTCAGGCCGGTTTGCACGTAGGTCTGGAGCACGTGCTGCTCGAAGGCGGCCATGTAGGTGGCCCGGCGCGGGCCGGTCAGCTTCACCACCGCGCCGCCCCCGTTGCCGGGTGCCGCCGCGGCGGACTCAACTCCGGAAAAAAAACTCAGCAGAACTAGCAGTAGGCCGGCGAAGGCAGTCGGTGTGGAAGTCATCGGCTGGAATAGTCGGTAGTAGAATTAAATGGGCAGTAAGAAGCGCAGGTCGTACGTCTGGCCATACAAATCTAGTACTTTAGCCGCATCATTCCCGGCCCCACCAACCACTCAGGTAGGGGTCTGGTTCCCAACCCTCCCCAGCAATGTCCATTCGCCTTTTCTTTGTCCTGTTCGGGCTCGTAATCCTCACATCCTGCGGTCATTCCCTGACCAGTATCCCCGGTTTCGACTCGGCGGCCTGGCGCCGGGATGCCTACGCCTGCCAAAACCAGCGGGCCCGGCAGCTTCCCGTCATTAATGCCCACCGCGAAGTCCTCTACGGCACCCGCACGGCTGATATCGACGCCCTCTTCGGTCGGCCCGACGAGGAGGAACTCAACGAGCAAACCGAGAAAACTTACTTCTACTACGTCGAGCCGGGCACCCAGTGCGAACCCCGACACCAGCGCTCCGCGGCCAACAAACTCACGTTCCACTTCGGCCCCACCGGCATCGTGACGGCCGTTTTATACGAGAAGCCCCTGTCGGGAAAGTAACAAGGCCGTGGCCTAGCCCGGACTTCAACAAAAAAAGCCGCCCCGTTTCGGGGGCGGCTTTTTTGTTAGGGACGCGGAGCTGAGGACTTATCCCAGGCCGCCTTCGTTCGGGTCGGGCTGGGCGGGCACACTGTCGCGGTGCTGCTCGCTTCGGAAGAGGCTCAGCTGGGAGGGCGTCAGGATGCGGCCGCACTCCACTTCGTACTGGGCTTCCAGCTCCGACATCAGCACGCGCTGCTGGTTGGGGTCGTCCTTGTACTGCCACTGAATTTCGTCGAGGCGGGCAATTTTAATCTGGTTGGCCGCCCGCAGACGAATATACTGGGCTTCATTGAGATGAAGCCGGTCGCACATCTGCCGGGTCATTTCATCGACGCGGGCCACGGGAACCTCCCCGCTGCCCGGACGCTCGGCATGCCGGTCACGCATCTGGGCCGACGCCCCGGCCACGAGGCCGGTAAGCAGGAATAAAGTCAGGAAAAGCGTTTTCATAAAAAGTCAGGTGAAGGCTGGTCAGGGTTGGAGGCGCACTACAGCGGAAGATTGGCAGCTGGCCCGAAATGACCAGTTTTTAATCAACTCTGTATAGTACAAATATATATTTCTTAAATGAAATACACAATCTATTCATAACATATTTTTTTCCTCAATAAGTTCCTAAAACGAGAAATACGCCCGAGTTATTTCCCAAAAATGGAAAACAAAAAAGGCCGGCTCCTGGGCGGGAACCGGCCTTTTGCTCTTGTTTAAGCATTCCAGTTACTCTACTCCTTCCATGGGCTTGTGGTCGGGGCTCTTGTAGTACTGCATGGCAATCAGGGAGATGATAACGCCCGACATAACGCCTTGCAGAACGATGGCTAAAAAGGCAATGGTCACGGATAAGTCAAAGCCGAACAGGTCGCGGGCGCGCAGCTGGTCCATGATGGCGGGGTTGATGACCGTGTAGACGATGAAAAACAGCCCAAACACGACCGACGCCACCAGCGCCGTCACGATGCCCGTGCCGAAGCCCTGCAAGTAGGGCATGCGGTTGTGGCACACCTGCTTATAGTGGGCAATGGCCATGCTCACGCCGATGGCCAGAATAACTCCGTTCAGGAAGCTGAATTCCACTCGGTCGGTGAGGTGGAGCAGGGAGGCCAGCAGGAAGTAGGCCGCCATGCCCGCAGCCGTCGGCAGTCCGTAGCGGACTCCATTTTTTTCGGGGGTGATGCTCGCGTCGCGCATAAAAAGCAGACTGGAAAAAGGGTTGAACCATCAAACCGGCCAAGGGCTTCGGAACTGCAACCGGGGGGCGGGGTGTTATGGGCTGTCCGGCGGCGCAGCGGGCTGAGCTACTTGGCTTTCCTTAATACTGCTTTCCGTTTCGGGATGTTTTGCCGGCGGGGCGGTTTTTCGGCGAAAGTGGTTCAGCTTGCAATGACTTGCCGCCCACTGAGTTGAAAAGCAGCCGGCCCGCCTTCCCCATTTCGGGGCGCAACCGCAAATTGCCGGGGCCATACGGCCGCCCGCGGCAGTTTGCGTATTTTTGCGCGCCGATTGTCGGGGCTGCGCCTCGGCCTTCGTTTTCCCCTTGCTACTTCGTTTTTTCCTCCTGTATGATCAGTACCACCAACGTTAGTCTGCGCTACGGCAAGCGCGTGCTGTTTGAAGACGTCACCATCAAGTTTATGCCCGGCAACGTGTATGGCCTGATCGGGGCCAACGGCGCCGGCAAGTCAACGTTTCTGAAGATTCTCTCGGGCGAGATGGAGCCCAACACCGGCTCGGTCGACATGCCCGCCGGCTCCCGCCTGTCGGTGCTGCGCCAGGACCAGTTTGCCTACGACCAGTACCCCGTGCTCCAGACCGTCATCATGGGCCACACCAAGCTCTGGAAGGTGATGGAGGAAAAGGACGCCCTCTACGCCAAGCCTGACTTCTCCGACGCCGACGGCGAGCGGGCCGCCCAGCTCGAAGGCGACTTTGCCGACCTCGAAGGCTGGAATGCCGACTACGAGGCGGCCGAGCTGCTCTCCGGCCTTGGCATCGGCGAAGACAAGCACAACACTCTCATGGGCGACCTGGGCGGCTCCGACAAGGTGCGCGTGCTGCTGGCCCAGGCCCTGTTTGGCAACCCCGACGTGCTGCTGCTCGACGAACCCACCAACGGCCTCGACGCCGAGACCGTGCTCTGGCTGGAAAACTTCCTCGACTCGTTCCAGAATACGGTCATCGTGGTCAGCCACGACCGGCACTTCCTCGACGCGGTGTGTAACTACATGGCCGACCTGGACTTCTCGAAAATCACCATGTACCCCGGCAACTACTCGTTCTGGTACGAAAGCTCTCAGCTCGCGCTGAAGCAGCGCCAGGACGTGAACAAGAAAACCGAGGACAAGCGCAAGGAACTCGAGGAGTTCGTGCGCCGCTTCTCGGCCAACGCCTCGAAGTCCAAGCAGGCCACCTCGCGCCAGAAGCTGCTGCAAAAGCTGACCCTGGAGGAAATCAAGCCCAGCTCGCGCAAGTACCCCTACATTGCCTTCAAACCCGAGCGCGAAGCCGGCAACCAGCTGCTCACGGTTGAGAACCTGAAGGCGTCGGTGGAAGGTCAGACCGTGTTCAAGAACGTCTCGTTTTCGCTCGACAAGAAGGATAAAGTGGCCATCATCAGCCGCGACGACCGGGCTCCTTCCCTGCTGTTCGACATTTTGTTTGAGCAGGTAAAGGCCGACGCGGGCACCTTCCACTGGGGTACCACCATCACGCCCTCGTACTTCCCCCGCGAAAACGCCGAGTTCTTCGACACCGACCTGAACCTAGTGGACTGGCTGCGGCAGTACTCGACCGAGAAGGACGAGTCGTTTATCCGCGGCTTTTTGGGCCGGATGCTGTTTTCGGGCGAGGAGTCCCAGAAAAAGTCGAACGTGCTCAGCGGGGGCGAGAAAGTGCGCTGCATGCTCTCCAAAATCATGATGGAGGCCGGCAACGTACTCGTACTGGACGACCCGACGAACCACCTCGACCTGGAAAGCATTACGGCTCTGAACAACTCCCTGCGCGACTACAACGGCACGCTGCTGTTCTACTCCCACGACTTGCAGTTCGTGGAAACCGTGGCCAACCGCATCATCGAGCTGACGCCCGACGGCATCATTGACCGCCGCATGAGCTACGAGGAGTATCTGGCCGACGACCAGATCAAAACCATGCGTCAGCGCATGTACCAACTCGTTTCCTAATTACGTTGTTGCCGCTATGAAACGTATCGTATTCGCCTTATCCGTGCTGGGAGCCGGCTGGCTGGCTCTGCCGGAAGTTGCGCAGGCCCAGGTGAAGCCCGAGTTGAACACGGCCCCACCCGGTGCCCCCCCCCGCCCGACCCCCACGGAGCCCGCCCCGCGGCCGGCGGTGCCCGTGCCGGCGCCCACCGACGAGCCCCTGCCCGCCCCGACGGTGAAGCCCACGCCCAACTCGCCCTCGGGCTTGGAGTTTCCGAAAGGCACGACCAGCGCCGACCAGCCCAAGCCCCTGCGGCGGTACTTCCTGTACTCCAACTTCGGCCTGGGCTACAACGGCTACGGCGACATCAGCCAGTTCAACGCCAGCATCGCGCCCGCCATTGGCTACCGCGTCACGGACCGCTTTGCTTTCGGGCCGGGCATTTCGTACTCGTACACCAACTACGGCTTCTCGCGCTACCTGCAAAGCCGGGGCTACCCCAAGGATTTGTCGTCCAATAATATCGGGGTCAAGGCCTTTGCCCAGTACATGCTGCTCAAGGACCTGGGCATTTTCCTGCACGGCGAATACGAAGTCACCCGCGCCGAATACCCCGACGTGGACGCTTCCGGCACCCAGCTCATCACCCGCCGCACCATCGTGCGGACCCCGCTGGCCGGGGCCGGCTACCGCCAGCAGTTCAGCGACCGGGCCGCGGCCGATATCTCCATTCTCTACAACTTCAACGACGGGCTGAGCGACATCTACGGGCAGCCGGTTATTCGCTTTAGCTTCCTGTTTGATCTGAAATAAGGTCGATTAAGTAGTCATTAGACACAAAAAAGCGGCTCCCCGGAATGGGGAG
>NZ_SEWE01000084.1 GCF_004167665.1 Hymenobacter persicinus
GGCCTGCCATTACCTGAGTGAGCTGCTGCCCGACGTATCGTATTTCCCGGCCTACGAGTTGCTGGTCGATGATTTGCGCGACTACCGCTTCTACGCCTCCGACATGCTGCACCCGTCGGAAGTGGCCGAAAACTACATCTGGGAGAAGTTTACCCGCACCTATTTCGACGCTAACTTCGGGCGCTTCCGCAAGGACTGGGAAGCGGTGCGGCAGGCCCTGGGGCACCGGCCGCTGTACCCGGCGGCGCCCGAGCACCGGGCTTTCCTGGAAAACACCCTTGAGCGCCTGCACAAGCTGGCTGCCCAGACCGATGTGCGGCAGGAACTGCGCGAGGTGCAGCAGCAGCTGGCGGCGCTGCCAGTACCAGCTCGCCCGCAGCCAATAGCCGAGCCCGAACCGGATGATGACGAGGAGCGGATTGATATTGGAGAATCCGACGAGACGCCGGCTCCGGCCCTGCCGGCCGCCGCGCCGGAACGAAGCCGCCGGGACCAAAACCGTCGGGACCCGAACCGGCCGGCGCGCCCGGTTCCGCAGCCAGATATCCACGTTACGCCCGTTGAAATTACTGAAGTTGCGCCCGCCACGGTAGCGGAGGTAGTGCCGGTAGAGGCGACGGAAGTGGAAGTCGGCAGTCAGCTGCCCGAGCTGCCCAAGAAGAAACGTCGCTCCCGGGGTGGCGCCAAGCGTACGGCCCGCAAAAACGCCGCCCGGGCCGCGCTGGAAGCCGCGCAGCAGTCGGTGCAAAGCGTGCAGCCAGTGGCCGTGGAGGCGGTGGAAACGCAGGCTGCGGCAGTCGACATCCCGTCCGTTCTGGCGCAGCCGGAGCCGACGCCGGAAGTGCCGCTGCTGACCCAGGAGCTGGAAGTGGTGCACGAGCTACCACCCGTTGCGGAGCCTGCCCCCCGCCCTGCCCCGGTGGTGGCGGAGGTAGTACCGCCCGCGGCCACGGAAGCGCCGGCCCCGTACACCGACTGGCTGGTGCCCATGCAAAGTGCCGAAGCTGCGCCGAAGTCGGCTAAAAGGCCGAGCAAGGGCATTGTGCGCACGCCCCCAACCAAGACAAGCCGCTCGAAAGAGCCTATTGTGAAACCGCCTAAGGCCGCGGCCAAGCCAGCGGCCAAAGCTCCGGCTAAAACGACTAAAACGGTCAAATCTGCCGAAAAAGTGGCGCCCAAAGCCGCAGCCAAGCCGAAAGCTGAGCGGGCTCCGCGCCGCAAAGCAGCTTCGCCCCCGGTTCAGGATGAGGCCGCCCCGATGCTGCTGGCCCCGGAAGTGGTAGCCGTGCCGGAAGTAGTGGCCGCGGCCCTGCCCACGCCCACTCCTGCGGCCCCCGCGCCCACTGTGGAGCCGGAAGAGCCGGCGGCTGAGTCTGCCGCGGCTGCGCCGAAGAAGCGGGTGCGGCCACCCCGCAAAAAGCCCGCGCAGCCCGACGAAACCGCGTAATTATCGTAGACCAAAACCCAGCCCCGGCGGCTGGGTTTTGTATTTCTACCCTGTCTGCTCTTGCTTTCGATACGCCGATGTCCGCCTCCACTCCTGCCCCCACCAACCGCCTGAGCCGGGAATCCAGCCCCTACCTGCTCCAGCACGCCCATAACCCCGTGGACTGGTACCCGTGGGGACCTGAAGCGCTGGAGCGCGCCCAAAAAGAGCAGAAGCCGATTCTGGTCAGCATCGGCTACGCGGCCTGCCACTGGTGCCACGTGATGGAGCGGGAGTCGTTTGAGAATGCGCGCATTGCCGAGGTCATGAACCGGCACTTCGTCTGCATCAAGGTCGACCGGGAAGAGCGGCCCGACGTGGACCAGGTGTACATGGACGCTTTGCACGCCATGGGGGTGCAGGGCGGCTGGCCGCTGAACGTGTTTCTGACGGCCGAAGCCAAGCCGTTCTACGGGGGCACCTACTTCGCGCCCCGCAGCTGGACCCAGCTGCTGGAAAGCATCGGCGAGGCCTACCAGAACCAAAACCGCCGGGAGCTGGACCAGTCGGCGGAGCAGTTCACCCAAGCGTTGCGGACCAGTGAGCTGGAAAAATACGGCCGGCTGGTTGAGGGCTCCGTGGCGGCCGGCAAGCAGCTGGAGACATTGCTGCACAATCTCAGCCAGAAGTTTGACTCCGAATTGGGCGGTACCAACCGGGCCCCGAAGTTTCCCATGCCCAGCATCTGGCGGTTTTTGCTGCGCGCCCACGCCGCCGCCGGCCGCCCCGACCTGCTGGGGCAAACCGAGCTAACCCTGCAGCAGATGGCCTGGGGCGGCCTCTACGACCAAGCTGGCGGCGGCTTTGCGCGCTACTCCACCGACGCCGAGTGGCTGGCCCCGCACTTCGAGAAGATGCTCTACGACAACGGGCAGCTCGTCAGCCTGTACGCCGAAGCCTATCAGGTCACCCAGAACGAGCTGTTCCGGGAGGTGGTCTACGAAACGGTGGCCTTCGTAGAGCGGGAGCTGCTGAGTCCGGAAGGCGGCTTCTACTCATCCTTGGACGCCGACAGTGAGGGGGAGGAAGGCAAGTTCTATGTTTTCACCAAAGACGAACTGCGCGACCTGCTCGGCGACGAAGAGGCCCTGTTTTCCGACTACTACAACTGCACCGCGCTGGGCAACTGGGAGCACGGCCGCAACATTCTGCACCGCCGCACCTCCGATGCCGACTGGGCCCGCCGGCACGAATTGCAGCCCGGGGTGGTGGCCGGCCTGGTCCAGGACTGGAAAGCCCGCATCCTGACGGCGCGGAGTCAGCGCGTGCGCCCCGGCCTCGACGACAAGATTCTCACGGGCTGGAATGCGCTGATGCTTTCCGGACTCGTGGATGCCTACCGGGCTTTCGGCGACGCCCATTTTCTCACCCTGGCCCGGCGCAACGCCGAATTTCTGCAAACCAAGCTGCGGCAGGGCCCGCGTTTGCGGCGCAACTACAAAGCCGGCCGGGCCACCATCGACGCGTTTCTGGAAGACTACGCCCTGGTGATTCAGGCCTACATCGGGCTTTACGAGGTGACGTTTGATGCCCAGTGGCTGCGGGAGGCCGACACGCTGACCGAGTACGTGCTGACCAACTTTACTGACCCTGCCGAGCCGCTCTTTTTCTACACCGACCAGGCCGGCGAAGCCCTCATTGCCCGCAAAAAGGAGCTGTTCGACAACGTAATTCCAGCCTCCAACTCCGTCATGGCCCACAACCTGCACCGCCTGGGCCTGCTCCTCGACCAGCCCCGCTACCAGGAGCTGGCGGCCGCCATGCTGGGCCGGGTCCGGGACTTGGCGGTGCAGGAGCCCCAGCATCTCACCAACTGGGCTGCGCTTTACTTGTCTTTGCGGCAGCCGACGGCCGAAATTGCGGTGGTGGGGCCCGAGGCCGAAACCCTACGCCACGAGCTGAGCCGCCACTTTCTGCCCAACGCCGTGCTGGCCGGCGCCCCCGCTCCCACCGACGCGCTGCCCCTGCTCCGGCAGCGCCCGGCGCAAAACGGCCGCACCACGCTCTACGTCTGCTTCAACCACACCTGTCAGCAGCCCGTGCTCACCGTGGCCGAAGCGCTGGCCCAGCTGCGCAGTGCCAATTCCAGCCCGCAGTAGCGCCTCATTTCCGAGTAGCTATACTTGCTTAGGGCCATATAACTGATTCAGAACCAGTCCCGGGTTTGCCGTCGTTTTGCGGACCGGTATTACCCCGGCGAGGCCGAATCATCCGCGTCGGCGGTTTATCTTTACGGTTCCGCTTTTAGCACCTGCCCGTTGAGCCTCACTTTCGACTTTGTCCAGCCCGAGCCGGCGGCTACCGACCGAATCACGCTTTTCTGCGACGTGATTCTGCCCCTGCCGCTGCCCAAGCTCTACACCTACCGCGTGCCCTACGAGATGAACGACGACGTCGTCATCGGGGGGCGGGTAATTGTGCAGTTTGGGGCCAAAAAGACGCTCAGCTGCATCGTGGCGGCCGTGCACGAAACCCCGCCGGCGCTCTATCAGGCCAAGTACGTGCTCGAATTCATCGACGACGCGCCGGTGGTGACTCAGCCCCAGCTCAAGCTGTTTCGCTGGATGGCCGACTACTACATGTGCACCCTGGGCGAGGTCATCAACGCCGCGCTGCCCTCGGCGCTCAAGCTCAGCTCGGAGTCGCGCATTCAGCTGCACCCGGCCTTCGTGCGCGACGAGCCCCAGTACCCCTTGAGCGACCAGGAAGAGAAAATCGTGGAGGCCCTGAGTACCGAGGACGGTAAGGCCATGACTTTCACCGAAGTCGGCGACCTGCTCGGCAGCACCAACTTCCACAAGGTTATCAAGTCCCTGATTCAGAAGGACGTTATTTTCCTGTTTGAGCACCTGGCCGACAAGTTCTCGCCCAAGGTGGTCAAAAAGGTGCGCCTGGCCCACCACTTCGTGGAGGAAAACGTGCTCGAAGAGCTGTTTCAGCAGCTGGCCGGCCGCCCCAAGCAGCTCGACGTGCTGATGCGCTACCTGCAAAAGGTGCCCGTGTACCAGAACGTGCACGCCAACCACCAGGGCCTGGAAAAAGCCGCCCTCACCAGCAGCCCCCATCTCTCGCCGTCGGCCGTCAACACGCTCATCAAAAACGGGGTGCTCGAGCAGTTCGACGTGATTGTGTCGCGCTTCCCGCTCGACGACTCGCCCGAAGCCAAGCTGCATTTCTCGCTCAGCGAGGCCCAGGTGGCGGCCCAGGATGATATTCTCAAGCAGTTCACCGAAAAAGACATCGTGCTGCTCCACGGCGTGACGGGCGCGGGCAAGACCGAAATCTACATTGAGCTGATCCGCAAGGCCCTCGAAGGCGGCGGGCAGGTACTGTACTTGCTGCCCGAAATTGCCCTCACGGCCCAGATTGTGACCCGCCTGATGCGCGTGTTCGGCTCCCGCCTGGGCGTGTACCACTCCAAGTTCTCGGACAACGAGCGGGTGGAAGTCTGGAATGGCGTGCTCTCGGGCCGCTTTCAGGTGGTGGTGGGCGTGCGGTCCGCCGTGTTTCTGCCCTTCGACAACGTCTCGCTCATCATCGTGGACGAAGAGCACGAAAGCAGCTACAAGCAGTACGACCCCTCGCCCCGCTACAACGCCCGGGAAGTGGCGCTGATGATGGCCAACTTCCAGGGGGCCAAAACCCTGCTCGGCTCGGCCACGCCCTCGGTGGAAACCTACTACCAGACCCGGGCCGGCCGCTGGGGCCTGGTTTCGCTCACCAAGCGCTTCGGGGAGGCCGGCCTGCCCGAAATCGAGCTCGTCGACACCCGCAAGGGCCGGGAGCAGAAAACCATGCTCAACCACTTCACGCCCGAGCTGATGAGCGAGATGGAGCGCAAGCTGGCTTTGAAGGAGCAGGTCATCCTGTTCCAGAACCGCCGCGGCTACTCGCCCTTTATCAACTGCCTCGACTGCGGCTGGATTCCGAAGTGCAAGAACTGCGCGGTGAGCCTCTCCTACCACAAGCACGCCCACGAGCTGCGCTGCCACTACTGCGGCTTCCACGACCGGATGCCGGTGGAGTGCCCCGCCTGCGGCTCCCGCAACCTGAAAACCGTGGGCTTCGGCACCGAGAAAATCGAGGACGACCTGAAGGTGATGCTGCCCCAGGCCAACGTGCAGCGCATGGACCTCGACACCACCCGGGCCAAGAACTCCTACCAGCAGATCATTGCCGACTTCGAAAACCAGGTGACCAACGTGCTGGTCGGCACCCAAATGGTAACCAAGGGCCTCGACTTCGCCAACGTGAGTCTGGTGGGCATCATCAACGCCGACTCCATCATCCACTACCCGGATTTTCGGGCCCACGAGCGGGCCTTCCAGATGTTTGTGCAGGTGAGCGGGCGGGCGGGGCGCAAGGGCAAAAAGGGCAAGGTCATCATCCAGACCGCCGACCCCCAGCAGGTGATTTTCGATAAGGTAATCCGCAACGACTACCTCGAATTCTACGAGTACGAAATCACCCAGCGGCGCGAGTACGGCTTTCCGCCCTTCATGCGCGTGATTCGGCTCACCGTCAAGCACGTCGACCAGGGCGTGGCCGAGCAGGCCGCTTTCCTGCTCACCCAGGAGCTCGTGGACCGGCTGGGCCGGGAGGCGGTGCTGGGGCCCGAGGCACCCTACATCTTCCGCATCCGCAACTTCTACCTGCAGGAAATCACCATCAAGCTCGACCGGGAACACACCGTGCTCAAGCACGCCAAGGGCCAGATTATAGCCGCCATGAACGTGGTCAAGGACCAGAAGGAGTTCAAGCAGGCCCGCATAGTCGCCGACGTTGACCCGATGTAAGGCTGGGCGGGCTTAGCTGCCTTCCAGCAATGCCAGCAATGATATAGTGCTTCCGACCAGCAGTAGATTCAAGGCCAGCATTACAAGCAACAAATTCAACGTAAAAACCCCGATTTCAATTACCGGCAGCAGGAAAGCAAGGGCGACGACCAGCCCAAGCAGGAATGCACCTGACAGCAACAGCCATTTGCCCAGCCGTAAGTTTCGCTGAATCTGGACTTCGGGGCTCAGGGCAGCTGGAGCATTCGGCTGCTTGGCGGCCCGCCGGGCTTGCCGGGCCAGGCGCCAGCGCCCGTTGGTGCTCTGGTAAAACAACAGTGCCAGGCCCAGTAGCAGCAAGGACACCCCAAAAAACCTGGTGATTTCTGAGTAATTGCCCTGGGCACCAGCCGCGCCCACTACGCCACCCGTGGCAACGGCTAACCCAGTCAGGTTTACCAGCGTCGTGAAGGTGTCCGGCTTACCGGTGGGCACTAAGCCGACTGCCGGGCGAGCCAAAGTTGTGTCGGGGGAGGTAGCCGGTCCGCGGTGGTAGACCGGACGACTTTTTACCAACGCTTGATTTGGAGTCTGGCCTGCGGTGGCAGTATCCGGTGAAACCGAGGCAGTAAGCTCCGGCTGGGTGGCCACCACCTCGGTCGGTTTCACCGGATGAATGCTGGAGTGCTGGTAGCTGGGCGCGGCCTCGGCGGGCAGGCGGGTGGCTAGGCGGGTGCTCTGGCAGCCGGCCAGGGCACCGAGCCAGACCAGGCCCAGCCACAGGCTATATAATCTCATTAGTAAAGGATAAGTAATACG
>NZ_SEWE01000085.1 GCF_004167665.1 Hymenobacter persicinus
GCGGCTGGACACTGCTCAACCAGCTGATCCGCATAAAGTTGGCCCTATACCCCGCCCAGCTGGTGCCGGATTTCGTCGCTCACGGCGCGCAGCTTGCGGGTGGAATAGTCGAAGAGCAGCATGCCGGTTTTGGCCCGGGCAATTTCCTTTCCGGCCTGGTTTTTCACCCAGTACACCACGTCGAAGCCGTACTTGTGCAGGTCGGTGGCGGCCAGCTGGCAGTGCAGCACGTCGCCGTAAAAGGCCTCGCCCTTGTACTCAATGGCCACATCGGCCATGATGGTGCCCAGGCGGGTAACGGCGTCAAATTCGGTCAGGCCGCAGTGCTGCAGAAACTGCACCCGGGCCTCGTGCAGCAAACTCAGCAGGGCATCGTTGCCGAGGTGGCCGCCGTAGTTGAGGTCGGTGATGCGCACGGGCAGCTCAACGGTGAGGGAAAAGACGGCGGGAAGGGCAACTTTAATGCGGGCCATATGGGCGGCGGAAAAATTTTACTTGTGCAAGAAGGCTCGTACCTTAACGATTCCCTGCGGGACGGGGTCCACTCCACAACCGAAAAACCAGCCGCTATGATTGAAGTAGAAGTTCGCACAACCGGCGACGGTTCGAGCACGCTGTACGTTCCCGCCCTCGACGAGCACTACCACTCCATGCACGGCGCCCTGCAGGAAGCCCAGCACGTGTACCTGCACGCGGGCCTGGAGCCGGCCCTGACAACGTCCAAGACGCCGCTCTGGGTGCTGGAAATCGGTTTTGGCACCGGCCTCAACGCCCTGCTTACCCTGCAGCGCAGCTTGTCGGCCAAGCAGCCCATCTTCTACGACACGATTGAGAAAAACCCGCTGTCGGCCGCCGTTATCGGGCAGCTGGAGGCGGAGCGCTACCTGCTCAACCCCGAGCTGGTCGACTACCAGCAGCAGCTGCACGCGGCGGCCTGGTCGGTGCCCGTGGCGTTGACCACCCGCTTCGCCCTGCACAAAATCCCGGGCGCTCTGCAGGACACGTCGTTGTGCGAGGAAACCTACGACGTTGTTTATTTCGACGCCTTTGCCCCCGAAAAGCAGCCCGACATGTGGACGGACGAGGTATTTGCCCAGCTCTACGCGGCCACGGCGCCGGGCGGGGTGCTGGTGAGCTACTGCGCCAAGGGCAGCTTCCGCCGCAGCCTGAAAGCCGCGGGCTGGCAGGTGGAAAAGCTGGCCGGCCCGCCCGGCAAGCGCGAAATGACCCGGGCGCGGAAATAAGGTACTGCGGAGTCACAGCTACTTTTTGCTTTTATGCCCAAGCCCGAAACTATTATTGCCTGCCCCCAATGCAACTGGATGCCCACCGGCTTCGAGCAAGACTGGCAGTGTACCTGTGGCTATACTTGGCACACCTTTGCTACCGGCGGCCAATGCCCCAGCTGCCGGCATCAGTGGCAAACCACGCAATGCCTGGCGTGCAGTTGCTCCTCGCCGCACTCCGCTTGGTACCGTACGACACCCGTGCAGTGGTATCACCAGATAAGTCCCAACTAGGCGGCACTGATTCACGCGGCACGGAAACTGGTTTTCTCGGCTTTGAATTAGCAGCCCGGCAACGAAGTCTACCTGTCGGCTCTCGGGTCAAACACGGCGGTAGCACCACTGCTGCCCCTTTCTGCGTAAGTTAGGCAGCATATGAGTCGGAAGCTAGTAGAAACGGAAGGGCCGAAATGGGTGGCTCAGGGCATCATCACGACCGAGCAGCAGCAGCGTCTGCTGGCGTTGTACCCCGACGATGCCCGCGTGGTGGGGCTCTTGCCGCTGCTAGGTTCTCTGCTGGTGGGGCTGAGCGCGCTGAGTTTGATTGCGGCCAACTGGCAGGATTTGCCTGAACTCGTGCGCCTGCTGCTGCTGCTGGGCTCCATGGGCGGAGCCTACGCCGCCGGCGAGTATTTCCTGCGCCGGGGCGGCAACGACTCCCTCGGCATCGGACTCATCGGGCTGGGGCTGGTTTTATTCGGGGCCGGCATCGTGCTGACGAGCCAGATGTACCAGCTCATCGGTTACGACGTGACCGGGCTGCTGGCCTGGGCGGTGGCGGGCACCGCCCTGACGTTCATCTACCAGAGCCGCTTTCTGTTTGCCCTCACGGCCGTTATCGGCGGCATCGTGCAGGGCTACAGCACCGGGCAGCTCAGCGGCTTCAGCTACGTCACGGCGGCCCTCGCGGTGCTGGGGCTGGGCTACTACTGGTGGCGGCGACCCGACGCTCTGCTCGGCGGCATTCTGGCTACCGGCATCATGTGGCAGGCCGGGCTGCTGATTGATTTCCTGCACACCAAAATCACCTGGTTCTTCATCCCGGCCATGCTGGTATACGCCGCCGGCGACTGGCAAACCGACCGGCCCGCCGGCCGCGCCCTGCAGGCTCCGCCCCTCGTGGCGGCCTTCTTGTTCACTTTCGGGCTGGCGCTTTACGGCGAAACCGATACCTACGCCGGGCTGCTGCGGCCGCCGCTGATGGCGTATCTGGGCGCGCTGCTGGCCGTTTTTGCGGTGTCGGTGGCCGGCAAGCGGGTGCGGGGCCGGCTGGGCTCACTCACCGACTGGCTGTTGCTGCTGCCCGGCTTCTACCTGCCCAGCGGACTGGCGTTGGCCGTGGCCACGCTGGTCGTGCTCTACGCCTACTCGGGGGCGGTGCTGTGGCGGGCCCAGCAGGAACACAACGCCGACCGGATTACGCTCGGCACCACGCTGTTTATCCTGACCACCATGGCTGCCTACTTCAAGCTCACCTGGGCTTTTATGGATAAGTCCCTGTTTTTTCTCTGCGGCGGAGCCCTGCTGCTGGGGCTGAGCTGGTATTTGCGGCGGGCCGCGCGGGCTGCCTTACCTCCCAAATCCGAATAGCGGCCATGGCGACTCCCCTGCCCCTGGTGCGCCGTCACCGACTCGTGCTGCTGGCCGTGGCAGCCCAGGTACTGTTTTTGCTGGGCGTGGCGGCGGCCGGCTACGCCACCACGGCCTGGGGCCGCACCCTCACGCTGCGCACCACGCCCGTCGACCCGCGCGATTTGCTCTACGGCGACTACGTGCGCCTCAATTACACCATCAGCCAGCTGCCCAGCCGGCTCTGGCGCGAAACGGGCCGGGCGGCCCAGGCCAATGAGCCAGTGTACGTGGTACTGCAGCCCGCCGACGGCGCCTACGAAGCTACCGGTGTGTACGCCCAAGAGCCAGCAGTTGAGCCCCGGCAGGTGGTGCTGCGCGGCTGGGTTACGAACAGCTGGCGGCACGGCCTGCGCCTACGCTACGGGCTGGAGCGCTACTACGTGCCAGAGGGCCTCGGCCGCCGCCTCGAAAAGCGCCCCACCCTGCTCGTCCAGGTCAGCATTGCGCCCTGGGGGCAGGCCCGTATTACGCGCGTAACGGGATACTAACGGCTCCCGGCCACTAGTATCCCGTTACGTTGCCGGCGTCTGCAGCGGCTAGAGGCGGGGCGTCTGCATAATTCGTTTGTCAGCCTCGTCGAGGTCCACGAGGGCGTATTTTTTCTGGCCGGTGATGTTCATCTCGTCGAGGGCATCAACCATGCTCTGGTAGGAAGCCTCGTCGCCGGGCTTGATGAGCACCACGCCGTCGGGGTTTTGGCGAAACTTGAGCAGCACCTGCCGCAGGCCGTCGGCGGCGAAAGTGGTCGTGTGCAGTTTTGAGGCGTCAGCGCCCGGATTGAGGCCGTAGAAATACTGCACCTGGTGGTCTTTGCCCAGCAGCAGCGTCAGGGCCGCCGAGTCGTCAATCGGCGTCTTTTCGCCTTTCGGGTCGGGCATGGCCACTTCCATCACCGTGGGTTTGTTGAAGGTGGTGGTCAGCATAAAAAAGGTGAGCAGCAGAAAGGCCAGATCCACCATCGGGGTCATGTCGAGGTGAAAAGCCTTCTTGTGGGCCCGGGGCTTGGTGCCCTTGGCGGCGGGAGCATTCTGAATCATGGCCATAACGGTGCGGGGGTTAAGTGAATAGTGCTTACTCCCCGGTAACGCGGCGCCGTGTATTGTATTGCCTGAATATGCTACGAAGCGCTTTCAGGTTCAGTCGCTTCCAGCTCCCCATCCGCGCCGAAGCGCCAGACCCGCTCCGGCGTCAGGCAGGCGTGCAGGCGCACGTCGCCGGCCCAGGCGTCGGTGATGCGCGGCCTCGGCGGCTCCAGGCTGACGCCGATGCGGAGCGCGCCGGGCCGGCACTGACTCAGAAACCGGTCGTAAAAGCCCTTGCCGTAGCCCACCCGGTGGCCCCGCTCGTCGAAGGCCAGCAGCGGAATCAGCACCGCGTCGAAGGCCGCGGGAGCTACTTCGAGCGCCCGCACCGGCTCGGGAATTCCCCATCGGTTATCGACCAGTGCCGTTTCGGGCGTGAGCTGGAAGTGGCGCAGGGTTTGGCCATCGGGCTGCACCACGGGCACGGCCAGCCGGGTGGGCAGCTGCCGCGCCCATATTTCGCGGACCAGCAGCCAAGTGTCGGGTTCGTGCTGGTGCGGAATGGGCAAAAACACGCTCAGCCAGCGCCAGTCGGCCACGGGAAAATGCGCAAACAGCTGCTCCCGGAGCCCCTGGCTGCGCGCAGCCACCTCGGCAGCCGGCAGAGCCCGGCGGCGGGCCAGCATCTGACGGCGCAGCTCTGCTTTCAGCATTGGTGAGTGGGATTTGGTTTGTGGTGGGTGGCTTTTGGTTTGTGGCATTTCGGACCAAAAACCAAAAGCCACAAACCCGTTTACTCCTCTTCCAGCACCGTGAAATCCAGCGCCAGCGGCTCGAAGGCCTCTACGAGCTGGCGCAGGAACTCCGGGTTGTTGATCAGGATGCTGAGCACGTTGTCGGAGCGCTCCTGCAGCTCGCCGCCGGGAAAGAGCTTGTCCTTGAGGGCCGCAAGCTGGGAATAGGCCGTTTCGTGCTTGGCCTCGGCGGCTTTACTGAGGCGCTTTTCCAGTCCGGCCACCCCGCCGGCCACTTTCTGCTGCTCGGCGGCCACGGTCTTCACCAGTGTGGGGTCGAGGCGCTGGGCCAGGTCCGCAATTTCCTTGAATACGGCGGCCAGGGCCTGCTGCTGAGCGGCCAAGCTGACTTCTTCCTGCCCCAGCGTGGCCCCGACTTGTTTCTTAAGCTCGGCCAGCGGCTTGAAGACGTCAGTGGGCGCCAGGCCGAGCTTGCGCAGCTTGCCGGCGCCCGCCTTGCCCAGGTAGAGGGCCGAGTTGCGGAGCAGCACAATCGGAAACGGCACCCCGTAGGTGTCAAACACGGCTTTGAGCTGAAACCAGTAGGCCACTTCCGCCCCGCCGCCGATATAGCACAGGTTGGGCAGCAGCAGCTCCTGATAAAGCGGGCGCAGCACCACGTTGGGGCTGAACTGCTCGGGGTGCTGGCGGGCCAACTCCAGCAGCTCGGCCTTAGTGTGGCAGCGGTTGGTGTTGCGGACGGTAACCTGCACGCAGTCGGCCTCGGCATCGGGCTCGAGCCGCTCCCGCTTGCCGGCATCGGTGAGGAAAAACA
>NZ_SEWE01000086.1 GCF_004167665.1 Hymenobacter persicinus
GCCGGGCTCCAGGAGTAAGTGTAGCCCGTCAGCGCGGAGGAGCCCAGCTGCACGGTTTTGCTCGAGCACACGCTCACGTCGTCGCCGGCGTTGGCCACGGCGGCCGGGTTTACCGTCACCGTCACTTGGCGGGAAGTGGTGCAGATGCCGTCGTTGGTCGTTACCGTGTAGGTCGTGGTCTGGGTGGGCGAAACCGTGATGCTCGGGCCGGTGAAGGTCTGGCTGCCACCGGTCCAGACGTAGCTCTGCCCGCCGCTGGCAGTGAGCGTGGTGCTGGTGCCGGAGCAGATGGTGGCATTCGTGGGCGTCACGGCCAGGCCGCTGGCGGGCCGCACGTCCACGTTCCGCGACACGGAGTCTGAGGCGCAGCCCAGGGTCGAAATGCCCTTTACCGTGACGCGCCCGGCGCCCACGGTGTTCCAGAGCACCTGCACGGTGTTGCTCGTATTAGAGCCCTGAATCGTGCCGCCCTGGGCGCTCCAACGGTAGCTGCTCGAGGCGGGCCCGACGGCCGTATAGGCAACGGGCAGGGTCCGGTCGCAGATAACGGCCTCGCCGGTGATGCTGGTGGGTCCGGCGGCCTTGGTTACCTGAATCTGAAACACGTCGGCAATGCTTTTCGCCCCGCAGGTTACGTCGGTGGCGGTCAGCACCACGTCGTAGGGCGTGCTGCGGGCCGCGCCGCAGGCCGAGTTGAAGACAAACTGCCCGCTGACGTTGCCGCCCGTGCCGGTAATGGAAACGGTGCCCGTCGGGTTGCCCGGCTGCACCACGCCCTGGCTCCCGGCGAAGGTAGCGTTAAACGGGCCGGGGCCGTCGAGCAGCACGCTGTTGGCCTTGAGCGTAATCGGGTTGCCGTCGGGGTCGGTGGCGGCCAGGTTGAAGCTTACGGTCTGCCCTTCCTCAATGGTATAGAGGTGAGTGGCCTGGGTGGCGGCCGTAAACTGCGGCGGCCGGTTCGGGGTGCAAGTGCGCGAGACGAGCTGAATCTCCCGGCGCGTCGAGCCAATAAGCACTTCCACCGAATTGATGGTCCGGTACTCTTTCACTTCCACCGACACCACGTACGAGCCCAGCAGGGCCGTGGCGTAGCGACTCAGACCGTTGCTGGCATTCAGGAAAGCGTAGCGGCCGGGGCCCGTGCCAAACGGCGCCGTCTGGCTGTAGCCGTTGGCGTAGGTTACGGCCGGCGGCGGGGGCGTGAAGATGGTGGGCAGGGGCGGGGGCAGCTGGGGGTTCTGCACGCCGTAGGGGCGGCTGAACGAGTAGATGAGCCGGTCACCGTCGGCATCCACGGCGTTGTTGACGATGATGCTCGTGTCGCCCTGGCATACTACTACCACGGCCGTATCCGAGAAGGTTGGCGAGGAGTTAGGCAGCAGCGGGGGTGCCATTTCCACGTAAATCTGCTGGCTCCAGCTTTCCGACTGCGCCAGGTTCAGAATGCCCGCGTTGCGGGTGCCGTCGGTGTACACAGCGTAGTAGCCGTTGAACGACAAGGGCAGGCTGACTATGGTTTCGTAGCGCACCAGGCGCACCCGCACGGCTGTGCCGGGCGTGCTGCACCCGCCGGGCTGGGGCGGGGTAATTTCGGGGTTGGAAGTCCGCTGAATGTTGACCATTTGCAGGCGGGCCCCGTTGGTTTTGTCGTAAAACGCCACGTCAATGGCCGGGCGGCCAAACTCAACGGAGGAAGTGGCCGGGTCGGCATTCACGTACACGAGCACCGTGACGCGGTAACGGTAGCGGTTGGCTCCCGCGCCGTTGGCATCCAGGTAGCTGTACGATATTTCACCGCCTAGCAAGTGAGACGCCGTGGCAGGCGTTGTCCACAGGCCCATCAGCAAAAGCAGCAGGAGGAAGCTACGCTGTAAGAGTGGTTGCATAGAGTTGGGGTAGGAAAAAAAGAGGGAATAGGCCGGCGTGTGGAAACCGGCGGGAAAAGGCGAAAAGCGGATTGGAATGGTCGTCGAACCGGGCGGGGTTTACTGGCGCTCCACCCGGCGCATGGCCGTCTGGCCCTGGGCGTCGCGCAGGCGCACCACGTACAGGCCGCGGGGCAGGCTCGCCAGGTCCAGCGTGGCGTCGGCGGTGGGGCCCAGGCGCAGCGTGGTGCTCAGCAGCTCGGCGCCCAGTACGTTGTGCACGGTCACGGCGTAGGAGCCCGCCGCGGCAGCATCGGGCAGGCGCAGGTGCAGGCGGCCGTCGGGTGTCGGGTTCGGAAAGATGCTCAGCGCGGGCAGGCTGCGGGCTTCGGCCGTGGCCGTGCCGCCGTCGATGCGCACGGAGTAGTCCTCCGTTTCGGAGTTGGGCTGGTTCTGCACGCAGGCATTCGGCTGGTTGTTGTTGAGCCGGGTCACGACGCGCATGCGGGTGAAGCCCCGCACGCTGGCCTGGTTGGGAATGGCAATGATGGCTGAGGAGAAGACGCCCGACGTGACGTTGGCCAGCAGCTCGGTGTTGGCAAACGTGCCGTCCCGGTTCAGGTCAATCCAGACTGAGGTGACGCGGTTGAAGTTCTGGTTGGCCGTGGTGGTGAGCGTGTAGGTCAGGCCCTGGCGCAGGCCGATGGTCAGGGCCAGGTAGTTGCCGTAGCCCCCCGCGTCGGCCCCGGTCGTGTTGTTGAAGTTCACCGCGTTGCCGCTCACGGCTACGCTGGTCAGCCACACGTTGACATTCTGCCCGGAAGAGGCGCAGTACTGCACGCAAGGCACCGAAATAGTCAGGTAGTTCGGGCGGGTCAGCACGTTGCTGCCATAGCCGTTGGTCACGGTCAGCGCCACGGTATAGGTGCCGGAAGCCGCGTACTGGTGCGAGGGGTTTTGCTGGGTGCTGGTCTGCCCGTCGCC
>NZ_SEWE01000087.1 GCF_004167665.1 Hymenobacter persicinus
GCATTGCCTCCCTGCAGCTGGCCCTGCCCGTACTCTGGACCGCCGCTCAGCAGCGCGGGGCCACGCTCAACGACCTAGCGAAATGGCTGAGCGAAAACCCGGCGAAGCTGGCCGGGCAGGCTCACCGCAAGGGCCGCATTGCCCCCGGCTACGACGCCGACCTGCTGGTGCTGGACCCGGAAAACAGTTTTCAAGTCACTGAAGCTCTGATTCAGCACAAACACAAAGTGTCGCCTTATCTTGGGCTCGAATTGCGGGGCGTAGTGGAGCAGACCTTCCTCCACGGCGAGCTGGTGTACCAGCGCCCCGAATTCGTCCAACTCAATCAAGGCCAACTTTTAACCCGCTAACTGGGTGGAAAACTTTATTGCCCGCGCCGAAAAAACTCTGGCGCGCATTCACGAATTAGCCGCCATCAGCGAGGACGCCGACGGCGTCACGCGCACGTTCGGCACGCCGGCTTTTCTGCGCGGCAGCGCCCTGGTCCAAAGCTGGTTTGAGCAAGCCGGCCTGCGCACCCGCCTCGACAGCATCGGCAACGTGCGCGGCCGGCTGGTGAGCCAGCATCCCGGGGCCAAAACCTTCGTCATTGCCTCCCACATCGATACGGTGGTCAACGCCGGGCGCTTCGACGGGCCGCTGGGCGTGCTGCTGGGCCTGGACTTGCTCGAAAGCCTACGGGCGCGCAATGTGGAGCTGCCGTTTCACGTCGAGCTGATTGCCTTCAGCGACGAGGAAGGCGTGCGGTTTCATACCACCTACCTGGGCAGCAAAGTCGTGGCCGGCTCCTTCGACCAGAGCCTGCTGACCAAAACCGACGCGGCCGGCATTTCCCTCACCGACGCCATCCACACCATGGGCGGCAACGCGGCCACCCTTGCCGCCGACGCCATTCCTGCCGACCAGTGGCTAGGCTATTTCGAAGCGCACATCGAGCAGGGTCCGGTGCTCTGGGAGCGGAACATTCCCGTGGCCCTCGTCACGGCCATTGCCGGGCAGCGCCGCGTTGAGCTGACCTTTAAGGGCATGGCCGGGCACGCCGGCACGGTGCCCATGCACATGCGCCAGGATGCGCTGGCCGGCACCGCCGAGTTCGTGCTGGCCGTGGAGCAATTCGGCGTGGAACGCAACACGGCTTTGGTGGCCACCGTCGGCAAGCTCGACGTGCGCCACGCGGCCAGCAACGTTATTGCCGGCGAAGTCACCTGCAGCCTCGATTTGCGCAGCGCCGACGCCGACGAGTTGCAAACCGCCTACGAAGCCCTCTACGCCCAGGCCGACGCCATTGCCACCCGCCGCCAGCTGAGTCTGCACTGGAACCTGATTCAGCAGACCGCGCCCGTCACCTGCGACGCGGGCCTGAACCAGCACCTCACCCGGGCCATTGCCGATTCGGGTTATCCTGCGGTGGAGTTGGTCAGCGGGGCCGGCCACGACGCGGTGCCCGTTTCCTTCGTTGCGCCGGCCACCATGCTGTTTGTGCGCTGCTTTAAAGGCATCAGCCATAACCCCCTGGAAAATGCTGAGCTGCCCGACATTGCCGCTGCCATTCAGGTGTCGGAGCAGTTTATGCTGAACCTGATTGCGGCCAACTAACCCGCCTAATTCCCCCAATCTGCGCGCCACTGGCTGCGCAACCCACCTTCTTCGAGTCACTCTCCCCACCATGGAAATTTCCGCCCTCACTCGCTCCGTTGTCAAGCGCAACCACGCCATCATTGCCCCCGACGGTTACATCAACAGCAACGTCCCCGGCTGGACCAACTGCACGGTCAACGTTATCATCAACGAGCAGATGGGTGCCCGCCTGGCCCAGACGCTCATCACCCTGCGCGAAGGCGGGGAGCTGACAGGCCGCACCGAGGCCAGCCAGATCTTCTTCTACGTGGTGGAAGGCCAGGCACAAACCACCGTGGGCGGTGACACCCGTACGCTCAAGGAAGGCCAGTTCGTGTACGTGCCCGCCGGCCAGGACTACCGGTTTGACCAGCCCACCGCCGACACCCGGATTCTGACTTTCCACAAAGTGTACGAGCCGCTGGCGGGCCACGCCGCGCCGGGCGTGCTGTTCGGGGAGCGGGACATTGCCAAGGCCCCGGTGTATATGAACGACGAGGCCCTGCGCATCCAGGAACTGCTGCCCAACGAGCTGGGCTTCGACATGGCCGTCAACATCTTCACCTACAGCACCGGCGGCCACCTGCCCATGGTCGAAACCCACATCATGGAGCACGGCCTGATGTACTTGCAGGGCCAGGCCATCTACATGCTCGACAACGCGTGGTACCCCGTCAAGAAAGGCGACTCTATCTGGATGGCGCCCTACTGCCAGCAGTGGGCCACGGCCATGGGCCAGGAAGACTCGGTCTACATCTACTACAAAAACGTCAACCGCTTCCCCACGGTGCAGTAAGGCTTTTGCTTTTAAATCGGCTGTCCTCCTGAGCATACCGCGCCTAAAGCGGTGACGAAGGACTTTCCTTAGTTCAGCAGCCCGCCTAGTTCCTGCACATGAATCTCATCCATCGATTTCTCTCCTGGCTGGCGTGGCTGCAAATTTTCATTTCGCCCACCCTGCTCGGCCTGGGAATTGGGGTTTGCCTGTGGTTGAAAGTAGGGGGCTTGACTGGCGTAGCGTCCGGCTTGCTGAGCATTCTGGTGGGAGTTGGCAGCGGAATCTGGCTGGCCGAAAAAACCCGGCGCGGCGCCGGCACCATAGAACTGATGGCGCGCAACATCGGCAACCCGGAATTACATAAACCTGAGTTGCCCAAAGAAGAAATTTAACCCATGACCCTCGACGAACTCAAGTCCCTCCCGCCCGCGGCCCGCGCCGAGGAGCTGCAAAAATGCTGCGGCTCCAGCGCCTGGGTGGCCGGCATGAACGACGTATTTCCCGTCGCCGACGCGGAAACGCTGATGGACCAGGCCAACACGGTCTGGAACCGGCTGTCGGAAGACGACTGGAAGGAAGCCTTTACCCACCACCCCAAAATCGGGGGCAACGTGGCCGCGCTGCGCGAAAAATTCGCCAGCACCAGCACCTGGGCCGAAGGCGAGCAGGCCGGCGTGCGCAATACCACCGAGGAAGTGCTCCAGGCCCTGTCCGACGGCAACGTGCGCTACGAGCAGAAGTTCGGCTACATCTTCATCGTGTTTGCCACCGGCAAAACGGCCGAGGAAATGCTGGCTTTGCTCGAAGCCCGCCTGTTTAATAAGCCCGAAGACGAAATTCAGATTGCCGCCGCCGAGCAAAATAAAATCACCCGTATCCGCCTCGAAAAGCTGCTGACGCCCACCGCATGAGCCAAATCACGACCCATATTCTCGACACCACCCTCGGCAAGCCCGCCGCGGATGTAACCATCGTCCTCTCGGCCCAGCAGGGCGAAAACTGGCGGGAGCTGGCCCGCGGCGTCACCAACGCCGACGGCCGCATTCCGAACCTGCTGCCTACCGACGAGCCCCTGCCCCTGGGTATCTACAAGATGAAGTTCTTCACCCAGGAGTACTTCGCGCGCCAGAGCACGGCCAATTTCTACCCCTTCGTGGAAATCGTGTTCGACGTGGCTACCACCGCCCACTACCACGTGCCCCTGCTGCTGAACCCGTTCGGCTACAGCACCTACCGCGGCTCCTGAGCTCCGGCTGCACCGCCCTGCTTAGGGCATAGCAATTAGGTCTTGGCCCAAGATTCTAGTAGCTTGTCCGCCTTTTCCTTCTTAAATCCCGCCTCTCCCTTTTCTTTTCCCCGATGAAACTCAGTATTCAGGACGCCGATAAGACCCAACTGCTCGACCAGCTCGGCGTGGCCAACCTTAAGTTCCAGCACACCTACCCCGGCGACAAGCCCGACCGGCAGCCCGTGCACACCGTTTACGGCGGGGCCAACCTGTTCAAGTCCGACACCACCAAGCGCATGGGCGACATTGCCCTCAACAACCTGCGCACCTACGCCCCTAACTTTGCCGAGCTGGCCCGCGTGCTCCAGCTCAAGGGCTACGAGCACCTGCCCACCCTGGAAAAAGATGTGGCCGACCTCACCGCCCGCCTCGACGCCATGAGCCCCGCCGAGCGCAAGCAGGAGCACGCCTGGCTGGCCTACTCGGTCTACAACAAGATTATCAAGAAGCTGGAGCGCGAGGCCGTGGAAGACTTCCGCATCGACTTTGAGGATGGCTTCGGCAACCGCCCCAACGACGAAGAGGACGCCACCGCCGTGCAGGCCGCCGGCGAGCTGGCCAAGGGCATGCAGAACGGCACGATTTCGCCCTTCATCGGCATCCGCATCAAGCCCTTCACCGAGGATTTGAAAGCCCGCGGCGTGCGCACCCTCGACATTTTCCTGACGGCCCTGCTGGAGCAAACCGGCGGCAAGCTGCCCGACAACTTCGTGGTGATGCTGCCCAAAGTGACCATTCCTGAGCAGATGACTACCCTGGTGCGCCTGTTTGAGAAGCTGGAGCAGGCCAATGGCCTGGCCCCCGGCACGCTCAAGATGGAGACGATGGTGGAAGCCACCCAGATCATCATGGACGAGGAAGGCCGCAACCCGCTCATGCGCATCATCCGCGCCAGCGAGGGCCGCTGCGTGGCCGCCCACTTCGGCACCTACGACTACACGGCCTCCGCCGGCATCACGGCCAAGTACCAGACCATGGCCCACCCCGTCTGCGACTTTGCCCACCACATGACCAAGGTGGCGCTGGGCGGTACCGGCATCTTCCTCTCCGACGGGGCCACCAACGTGATGCCCATCGGCCCCCACCGCGGCGACAACCTCACGTATGAGCAGCTGCGCGAAAACCGGGAGTCGGTGCACAACGCCTGGCGCCAGGGCTTCCACCACACCACTCATTCGCTCATCAACGGCCTCTACCAGGGCTGGGA
>NZ_SEWE01000088.1 GCF_004167665.1 Hymenobacter persicinus
GTTCCTTTTTCTTCCACCAAATCCCTCCCCATTTCCCGTATGAAGACAACTGTTACTAGTAGAACAAAGCGCCTCGGGGCGGCTGGGGCGCTGGCCCTGCTCACGGCCGGCGCGGCCCAGGCCCAGACGGTGGCCTTTCCCGGCGCGGGCGGCTTCGGCCGCTTTGCCACCGGTGCCCGCGGCGTGGCCAGCCCCTCGGTTTACATTGTGACCAACCTGAACGACGCCGGCCCGGGCTCCTTCCGCGACGCGGTGAGTCAGCCCGGCCGCGTCGTGACCTTCGCCGTGGGCGGCATCGTCAACCTGCAAAGCAACGTGCAGGTGGCTCCCAACGTGACCGTGGCCGGCCAGACCGCGCCCGGCGATGGGGTGGTGTTTTTCAACAAGCGCGTCACGTTTACGGGCGCCAGCAACACCATCTGCCGCTTTCTGCGCGTGCGCTTGGGCTCGACCAACAACCAGGGCAACGACGCCTCGGGCTTGGCCAACGGCTCCAACATCATCCTCGACCACATGTCGTTTTCCTGGGGCATGGACGAGGTGTTTTCCATCAACTGGGACGGCAAGGGCACCGCGCCCGACAACATCACGGTCCAGAACTCCATCATCGGGCAGGGCCTGCACCGGGCCAACCACTCGGCCGGGGGCCTGATTCAGACGCCCGACGGGGGCAAGGTGAGCCTGGTGGGCAACCTTTACATCAGCAACAAAACCCGCAACCCCAAGGTCAAGGGCATCAATGAGTTCGTGAACAACGTGGTGTATGACTGGGGCAACGGCAACCGCCTCGGCGACATTCCCAACTACGGCTGGTCGGGCGACGCCTACATCATGGGCGGCTCGGCGGGCGTGTCGGAGGTCAACATCATCAACAACTACTTCGTGGGCGGCCCACTCACGCCCCCCGACAAAACCACGCCCTTCTCCCGCGGCACCGGCACGTTCAACCTGTACGGCAGCGGCAACCTGTTCGACAACAACCGCAACGGCCTGCTCGACGGCCAGCCCGTGCCCTACGACACCGTGGGCTACCCTGGCATCGTGGGCAGCGGCTTCCGCAGCCAGCCCTTTGCCTACCCGACGGCCAACCCGGTGATGTCTGCCGCCCAGGCCTACCAGCACGTCATCGACTCGGTGGGCTGCGCCTACCCGCGCCGCGACCAGGTAGACGGGCTGATGGTGGACGAGGTTCGGAGCCGGGGCACCAAGGGCTACTACGTCTACAACGAAACGGATTTGCCCTTTGCCAACGGCGGACTCGGCGACGTCTTCGGCGCCCCGGCCCCGCTCGATACCGACCAGGACGGCATGCCCGACGCCTGGGAAGACGCCCACGGCCTGAACAAAAACAGCAAATCCGACGCCGTAGCCTACAGCCCCAGCGCCCCGGCCTACCTGAACATTGAGGTCTACGTCAACTCCCTGCTCAAAACCCCGCCGCCGGCCTTCGTGAAGCCCCCGTCCAACGTCCAGCTCACGGCTACCTCCACCGAAGTGCCCGCGCCGGGCAGCACCGTCACGCTCAGCTGGACCGACAATGCCACAAACGAGGCCTACTTCATCCTGGAGCGGTCCGCCGATGGGGTAACCTACGCCGACGTGGCCCACCCGGCTGCCAACGCCACCACTTACACGGACAATGCCGGTCTGCAACCCAACACGACGTACTACTACCGCCTCAAGGCCGTCACCGACGCCGAGGGGTCGTCGTACAGCTACCCGGCTGCCATCAAGACGCCGGCCCTGCCTTCGGCCCCGCAGGTCGCGGCCACGCCCACGCCCTCAAACAACCTGCAGTACACTGAGCTAACCGCCGGGGCGCTGACGCTGAAGTGGACCGGCAGCGCGAATACGACGACCTACAGCGTCTACTTCGGCACCTCGCCGACCACGCTCACCAAGCTGGCCGACGTGCCCTACGCCGCCGCGCCTTCCTACCCGGTAACCGGCCTCACCGACAATACCACCTACTACTGGCGCGTGGATGCGGCCAACGCCAAGGGCTCGGCCGACGGGCTGGTCTGGTCGTTTCGCACCGCCGGCACCATCGTGCCCCAGCTCGTGGGCTACTACGGCTTCGATGAAACCGCCGCCGACGGCACCCAGATACTCGACCAGAGCACGTTTGCCAACCACGGCGTGCTGGGCCTCGACGACGACGACCAGAGCATCCGGGTGGCCGGCAAGGTGAACGGCGCCCTCGACTTCGCCACCGCCGACCGGAACCGCTACGTGGTCAGCATCCCGCACCAGGACCAGCTGTATCTGGACCAGAACTCGTTTTCGCTGTCGTTTTGGATGAAGGCCGGGGCCAGCCTGCTGCCCCAGGACAACAACACCAGCGCCTACTTGCTCTGCAAGGGCTCCATCACCCGCAACGCCACCACCGGGGCCACCGGCAAGCGCTTCAACATCGAGTTCAAGAACAAGCAGCTGCGCTTCGCCATCGACGACGACAAGAACAAGGACGAGCTGCAAATCGGCGGCGCACCCTTCTTCACCGGCGACTGGGTGCACGTGGTAGCCCTGCGCAACACCCTGACCAAGAAAATCCAGGTCTATCTGAACGGGGCTTTGGTGAAGGAAATGACCACCAAGGCCCTGGGCATCGGGGAGGCCTCGGACCTGATTGTGGGCAACATCGGGGAGCTGGAGTTTCTGAGCTCGGCCAATGCCCCGGCCCCGTACCGCGGCGCCCTCGACGAGCTGCGCGTCTACAACTACGCCCTCAGCCCGGCCGAAATCCTGGAGCTGATGAAAACCAAGCAGACCATCCGCTTCGCCGCCCTGCCCGCCCAGCTGCTCGGCGACGCCGACCTGATGCTCACGGCTACCGCCACTTCCGGCCTACCCGTGCAGTACGCCAGCTCCGACGAGTCGGTAGCCCGCATCAGCGGCAGCACCGTGGAGCTGCTCAAGGCCGGCTCGGTGACCATCACCGCCACCCAGCCCGGCAACGCCACCTTCGCGGCCGCCGCGCCCGTCGGCCAAGTGCTGACCATTGCCCCCGTGCTGGTGAGCGTGCAGCACCAGGACGCCGACAATAGCAGCAAGCGCCTGACCAACAACGTCATCAAGCCCACCCTGCAGCTCGTCAACGCCGGACCCGTGCCGGTGGCCTATTCGGAGCTGACGGCCCGCTACTGGCTCACGGCTGAGAATGACGCCGCAACCGGACTCAACGGCTGGATTGACTACGCCCAGCTCGGCGCTGAGAAGGTGAATCTGCGCTACGTGCGCCTCGCCGCGCCCCGGGCCGGCGCCTACGCCTACGTGGAATACGGCTTCACTCCGGCCGCGGGCAGCCTGCTGCCGGGTGCCAATTCGGGCCCTGTCAACTCCCGCCTGAGCCTGCCCGACCATGCCGACCTGAGCGAGGCCGACGACTACTCGTACCGTGCCGCCGCCGCGCTGGCCCTCAACGACCACGTCACGCTCTACCGCAACGGCCGCCTGGTGTTTGGCACCGAGCCCGCCGCCGTAGCGCCTCTCACCCAGGTGCAGGTGCTGGCCTCGAACCGGAACAACAACGCCAAGTCGCCCAACCTCAACACGACGCTCAGCGTGCAGAACCTGGGCAACCAGCCACTCGACTACGGCCAGTTGAAGGTGCGCTACTGGTTCACCGCCGACGGCCCGGCCGAGCTGAAAAGCTGGATTGACTACGCCCAGCTCGGCAAAACCAACCTGACCGGTGACTTCACCCGCCTGAGCCAGCCCCTGGACCGCGCCGACGCCTACCTGGAGCTGGGTTTCAACCCCGCCCTGGGTGCCCTGTACCCGCTGAGCAATACCGGCAGCATTCAGTCGCGCATCACCAAGTCCGACTGGAGCAGCTTCCAGGAAGCCAACGACTTCTCCTACCGTGCCAGCGGCCCCCTGGCCGAAAACGACCATATCACGGTCTACTACCAGGGCCAGCTGATTTACGGCACCGAACCCGCTGCCTTAGCCACTCGCACCAGCGCCGGCCCGACTGCCGGTAAGCTGGCGGTGAACGTGCTCGGCAACCCCGTAACCGGGGCGCAGGCCGAGGTGGAAATCCGCGGGGTGCCGGGGCAGGCCGTGGAGCTCCAGCTGCTCGACTTCCAGGGCAATGCCCTGCTCACCCAGCACCTCGACCAGGCCGTCGAAGGCCAGCACCAGCGCCTGACGCTGCCCGCCGGCCGCACCGGGGTGTACCTGCTCAAGGTGACCACGGCCGACCAGACCAGCGTGGTGCGCATTTTCAAGCAGTAGCTTGGGGGCGCTTGCGCCTGTCAAACCACTAATCCACAAAAAAGGCCCAGAGCACTGCTCCGGGCCTTTTCTGTTTCTGCCAGTCTGCCCCATTTGAAGCAGCAGGCCTGCCAGCTCGTTACGCCGGGACAGTCTGCTGGCGCTGCATAGCCCGGGCCAGCAAAGGGCGCAGGGCTTTCAAATCGACGATGAGGTGGTCGCGCTGGGCATTGATGCGTTCCTGGCTGGGGTTGGGCGTGCGGCAAACCAAGTACTGGTGGTGCATGCCGAGACGGGCCGTAAACTCCAGGTAATCTGCCACCACGAAGCTTTCCGGAAACAGCTCAATCAGCTCGGCTCCCTCCGGGCACACCACGATATTAGCCAACCCGGCGCCTACCGAGGAAACAACGATGCGGGCTTGGGCAAACAAAGCCGTTTTTTCAGCCTGGGAATAAGGCGTCAGCGTGTGGGTTTCGAAGCCCAGTTCGTGCAGCATGGCCTCCAGGGCGTCTTCGTTGAGAATGTGGCGCCCGGGCGCGTCGCGCCGGCTGATGTAGATGAAGGGGCTGAACTGGCGCGGCACCACGGGCGGGGGCAGCAGCACGGCGCGCAGAAAGTCACAGGCCCAGGCGGGCGTGTGGGTCAGCTTGCCGCGCACGCCGGGTGTGGCCAGCAGCCGGTCGGCCCGCAGGTGGGGGTTGCGGGTGACGTCGAGCAGCCGCTCGGGCCCGA
>NZ_SEWE01000089.1 GCF_004167665.1 Hymenobacter persicinus
TCGGCACGGCCACCACGGTGAGCCTGGCCGCCGGCGTGGCCCAAGACGGCAATAACACCCCGAACTCGGCCAGCAGCCCGTACAGCGTCACCTACAACCAGCCCACGACGGTGTCGTCGGTGACGCGCCTCGTACCTATGGTTTCGGCCACGGCTACGGCCCAGGTGAGCTACCGGGTTGTTTTCGCCAACAGCGTGACGGGCGTCACGGCCAGCAACTTCTCGGTAGCGGGCCCCACGGGTGCCGGCGTCAGCAGCGTGTCGGGCTCGGGTACTACCTACACGGTGGTGGTGAACACGGGCACCGGCAGCGGTACCCTGACGCTGAACGTGCAGAACGGCACCGGCATTTCGCCCACGGTCACCAACGTGCCCTACACCAGCGGCGAAACCTACACCATCAGCAAGAGCTTCCCGGCGGCCCCGCTCCTCACCCTGCGGGGCGCGGGCTCGGCCACTAACAGAAGTGACGTGACGGCCTTCGTGGACTTGGTGCAAGTGGTGCAGAGCGGCACCAGCACGACCGTAGCGGGCGGCGTGCAGAACGACAGCTTCGAGAGCAGCAACGTGTCGGCGGGCAACTTCCTGTACGCCGGCTCGGTGGTCGCCGCGCCCTGGACGTTTGGGGGCGGGAGCGGCGTGTCGCGCACCAGCAGCGGCTTCGGGTCGACGGCCCCGACCGGGGGCGGGGATGCCGTGGGCCTGCTGCAAAACGCCGGCGCTAGCCTGGCGCAAAACCTGGCCGTGCCCACAGGCTCCTACCAGGTGAACTTCCAGACCACGCAGCGCACCAATCAGTTCAGCGACCAAATCGTAATCGTGTTCCTCAACGACGGGGTCAACGACGTGTTCCTGGGCACCATTCAGCCGCGTTCCGGCGCGTACGACTCCTTCACCTCGGCCCCGTTCAGCGTGACGGCCCCGGCCCTGACGGCCACCGTCAGCTCCGCGGCCGCCGCCTCGGGCGGCACCACCGGCACTACCCCGATTCCCTTCACGGTAGACTTCTCGCAGAGCGTGGGCAGCAGCTTCACGGACACGGACGTGACGGTGACCAACGGCACTATCACCGCCGGCAGCTTCAGCGGCAGCGGCGCGGGTCCTTACACCTTCACCGTGACGCCTACCACGTTCGGCACGGCCACCACGGTGAGCCTGGCCGCCAGCGTGGCCCAAGACGGCAATAACACCCCGAACTCGGCCAGCAGCCCGTACAGCGTCACCTACAACC
>NZ_SEWE01000090.1 GCF_004167665.1 Hymenobacter persicinus
CGGTCATGCGCGTGACCTGGGGCGGGGCGGGCGCAACGGGCGTAGCGGGTTTTGCGGCCGGGGCCGTGGTTTGGGCGGCCAACGGAGCGCTCAGCAGCAGGCCCGCCGCCAGAAGCAGATTCGAAAGGTGCATGGGGTCAGGGCTTATTCTTGGGTGGGATTCCAGTGGCGCAGCACGGCGTCGCGGGTGTAGGCGCGGGCCTGCTCGGCACTGATCTGGTGGCTCCAGCCGACCCGCTGCCGGGGCGCGGCGCCGGGGCCGGTGCTCTGGTATTCGGCGTAGTAGGCGGTTTGCTTGTTGCTTTCCTTGTCCCAGTGGTCCCAGCCCGCGGCCCGGATTTGGGGGCCCAGCTCGCAGTGCAGAAACACGGTTTTGGCAAACGGCCGCCAGGGCCGGCCCAGCACGAAGGAGCCGGCGGGCGCGTCGCCGACGATGCGGCAGCGGTTGAACACGTAGCCGTAGCGGGTGGTGTCGGGTGTGGAAGCGGCCGTGACGTAGCCACCGGTTTTGCAGAAAATGGTACACTGCTCAAACCAGGCCGTGCTGGAGCCGAAGATAAAGTCGACGGTGCCCTCGATGTAACAGTCCTGGTAGTACTGCCGGCTGCCGTAGCCGTAGGTGTAGAGCGTATCCTGAAACCCGAGGAAGCGGCAGCTCTTAAACCGGGCTTTGTCGCCGGCCACCCAGACGGCCACGGCCTGCCCCACCGGCCCGGAGGAGTTCTGAAAGGTGAGGTTTTCGGCCGAGAAGTCGGGCCCATAGATGTAGATGCTGGCCGAGCCCGAGGTGCCTTTGTCCTCGCCGAAGATGTTTTTCTTCTGGTTGTAGTCGTCGTAGGTGAGCACCGTTTTTTCGCGGTCTTCCCCAATGAGGTGAACCAGCTGCTTGGAGCCGGCCAGGATCAGCTTTTCCTTGTAAATGCCCTTTTTGATGAAGATGGTCGTCACCTTCTTGCGGAAGTCGGGCACGGCGTTGAAGGCTTCCTGCACCGTACGATACTGCCCGCTGCCGTCCTGGGCCACCACGAAGTCGTAGCCAAAGGCCCGGCCGGCCAGCAGCAAACTCAGGCTCAGCAGTATCAGCAGGTGCTTCATGGCGTGGTGGGCTGGGCGTCTTTGGCGGTGGGTACGGGCGGCAGGGCGTTCTTGGCCGTGGGCTGCTCCGGGTGCTCCGACAGGCCGGGCAGCTTCTGGGCCATCACCTGGCCAAACACGAGCTGGGCCATCTTGCGGGCCCCCAGCTCGCTGAAATGGGTGTTGTCCTGGCGGCCGTAAGGGTAGTTGGGATGGTCGCCGGGGGCGAGCTGTAAAAACAGCAGCTTGGAGTTTTCTTCCCCAAACTGCTGCACCAGCTCCCGGCTCATTTTGTCGAGGTCAATCAGCGGCACGCGCAGCTCTTGGGCCACGGCCACGGTGGCGGCAGAATAAGGCCCGTGGGTTTCCACCTGCCGGCCGCTCGTATCGAACTTGCGGCGGGTGACGGGCGTGATGAGCACCGGATACGCCTTTTTACGGCGCGTCTCCTGCACGAATTTAATCAGGTTGAGGCGGTAGTCGGCCGGGGACGTGTAGCGGTCCGGGTGGGCTTCCGATTCGTCGTTGTGCCCGAACTGGATAAAGACGTAGTCGCCTTCCTGCAGGGCGTCCACAATGGGCTGCCAGCGGTTTTCGGCCAGAAACGTGCGGGTGCTACGCCCATTCACGGCGCGGTTGTCCACAACCACCGTGGAGTCGAAAAACGTGGGCAGCGGCATGCCCCAGCCGGTTTCGGGAAAGGTCTGCTTGATTTTCTGGGCAATGGTGGAGTCGCCAATCAGGTAGAGCTTGATCTTTTTGGGCGGCGCCCCCACGAAGGCTACCAGGAGCAGCAAACTCAGGGGCCACAGGCGGTTGACGAGACGGGAAAGCATATCCGTTGCGGGTTAAGGAGGGCTGCCCTACCGGGCCTGCGGGTCCACGGCGGTTTTCACCTCGCGCTGCACGATGTGGTCGGCCAGCTCCAGCTTCAGGCTGCGGATGTCGGCCAGCACGAGTTGGGCCATTTTGCGGGCGCCCAGCTCATTGAAGTGAGTGTTGTCGTCGCGGCCGGCGGGGTAATTAGGGTGCTCGCCGGGCAACAGCTGGTTGAACAGCAGCTTGGAGTTTTCGACGCCGAACTGCTGGAGCAGGGCCTGGCTTTCCTGGTCGAGGTCGATGAGCGGAACGGCCTGCTCCTTGGCCACGCCGCGGACGATGGCCGCGTACACGGCGTGGGTTCCCTCCACTTTGCCGGCGGCATCAAACTTGCGGCGGGCCACGGGCGTGATGAGGACCGGCCAGGCTTTTTTGGCCCGGGTTTCGGCCACGAAGCGCAGCAGGTTGGCTTTGAAATCAGCCTCGGGGGTGTAGCTACGCTTGGTGGGCACCTCGTCGTTGTGCCCAAACTGAATCAGGACGTAGTCGCCGGGATGGAGGGCGGCGGCCACGGGCTGCCAGCGGTTTTCGGTGAGGAAGGTTTTGGTGCTACGGCCGTTCTGGGCGCGGTTGTCCACGGTCACCGTCTCGTCGAAAAAGTACTTGAACGGCATCCCCCACCCCGTTTCGGGAAATGCCTTTTCCTGCTTGTCGGCCATGGTCGAGTCGCCGACCAGGTACACCGTGAGCCGGGCAGGCGGCGCGGGCCGGAAAGCCAGCAGCACGAGCAGGCCCAGGGCACTGACGAATTTAAGCGGGTGAGTGGTCATAAGCAGGCGGCGCGGTCGGGTGGGAGTATGGCAGGAGGCTGGGACCTGAACACCCCAGCCGGGGCCGGCAAGTAAGCCCAATTCCGGGCCCCGGCGCCGGCCGCGGGGCAGAATAGTTATGCAAACGTTCCCGGCAACGTTGACACGCGCCGCCCCCCGGCGCCGGGCTTCTTAGGGCGGCTACTTTTTCGCGGCGGCCCCCGGCGCGGCCGGCAACCGTTTGGCCCCCAGTGCGGCCGCTAGGTCGGGCAGGTCGTAATACTCAAGCACGCCGGGCACCACTACCGAATACCAATCCTTATCGGTGGGCTGGGTCAGGATCTGCTCGAAGGAAGTAATGGTCTGGGACGGGAAAACGCGGGCAATGGCGGGAGTAAGCACGGCGGCGTGCAGGGCGGCGGGGGCCGCGCGGCCGGTGGCGTACAGCTCCACGGGGGCAGCACGCAGCCGGGGCTCCTGGTGCACGAAGCGCAGGGCCATGAAAATATCCGTTACCCGCTGCCCGAGCAGGGGCTGGCCGGCCTGCAGGGCCGTGAGGGCGTTGCGGTACTCGCGGTTGAAGTACTTTTTATCGTTGAACTGCTCGGGGTCGGTGGTTTCGCCCAGCCCGCGCAGGTCGGCCAGCAGCACGGCGCAGTTCTGGGCCAGGTAGCCATTGAGCAGGGCCACGCTGTCGGCTAGGCTGCGCTTGCCTTGGTCGGGCAGCCAGAGCACTACTTTCGATACCGGGGCCGAGCCGGCGGGCAAAGCCAGCAAGGCCGGCAGCGGCACCTGCCCCTCGCGGCGCAAAATCAGCTTTTGCAGGGCCACGCCTTTCGGTTGCACGGTTTCGCGGCGCTCCACCTGCACCGGCGCCTCCAGAGCCGCCAACGCGGGCAGGCGCAACTGGCGGGTTATGGCGGCGGTAAGGGCCGGGCCGCGCAGCTTTTTGCGCCGCCCGGCCAGCTCCCGGGCCTGCCCGAGGTGACGTTGGGGCAGCAGCTGTTCCTGGGCAAAAGCGGTAGCTACCTGCCCCGTAGTTGTGCTGAGCAGCTCATTTTCACTGAGCGTAGCCAGGTTCCCTTCCTGCACCGGCTGGGGGCTTTCCTGGTAGAGCCACTGCCGGAACCAGGCCACGGCCGCCTCCCGCTTGGGCCGGGAAATGCCGTGGCCGTCGTCGTAGGTAAACAGGCTGGTTTGGGCCGGCCGGCCCAGGCGGGCATACACCTGGTTCAGTTCGGCTTGGTAGCCCTGAATGGTCGGGTAATCCA
>NZ_SEWE01000091.1 GCF_004167665.1 Hymenobacter persicinus
TCCACGTCGCCGGCGCTGGCCAGGCTGGTGGCGAAGAAGTCGTTGTCGGCCGGCACGGGCTCAGTGCGGGTAGCGGTGGGCGCGGCGGCCAGGTCGGCGGGGCTGCCGTAGTAGGCGTAGGCGCGGCCGCGGCCCACGTTGTAGTTGGGGGCCCCCACCACCACGTCGCCGTAGCCGTCGCCGTTCGCGTCGCCCCCGCTCAGGCTGTTGCCGAACTGGTCGCCGGCGTTTTCCCCCTCAATAATCTGGGGCCGATTGGTGATGGTGGTGAGCGAGGCCTGGCCGAGCGTGATATACATCCGCCCCTTGGTGTTAGAGAAGCTGGGCGCTCCCACCACGAAGTCGGCGTAGCCGTCGCCATTCACGTCGCCGGCCCCGCTCACGGCCGTCCCGAATTTCTCGCCCGACTCGGCCGTGCTGAAGACGACGACCGGCTGGGAGTTGGCCGACAAGGTAGTGCTGCCCGGGTAGATGAAGACCGAGCCCGAGGTGCCGGCCAACGGCGCGCCCAGCAGAATGTCGTTCAGGCCGTCGCCGTCCACGTCGCCGGGGCCGGCCACGCTGGTGCCCGCGCTGGGGCCGTTCGGCGGCGTGAGGTAGAAGGCCGAGAAGCTACCAAAGGAGGTGGTGTTGGCGCCCCGCACGATGAGGGCCGAATTCACGCCGGGCGCCCCCACGATCAGGTCGGCGTAGCCGTCGCCGTTGGTATCGCCCAGCCCGCTCAGGCTGGCGCCCAGCCGGTAGTTGGCCGCCCCGCCGAGCGTGGGGGCGGAGGTGGTCACGCTCAGGCTGGCGTTGCCGAAGACGATGTTCAGCGAGCCGGTATTGTTCTGGCCCCCGCCGTCGAATTCCGGGCCGCCGGTGGCGAAGTCGTCGTAGCCGTCACCGTTCACGTCGCCTACCCCGGCCACGGCCGTACCACCGCGCGAGTTGGTGAAGCCGGCAATAGCGGCCGCGCTGGCATTGGGGTTGGTGAAGATGTTGACGCCGCCCCCGTAGATGTACGTCACGCCCGCGTTGTTGCTGTTGAAGGTGTAGCCCGCGCCCCCGATCAGCAAGTCGCCGTAGCCGTCGCCGTTGAAGTCGCCGGCCCCGGCAACGCTGCTGCCGAAATTGAACCCCGGGCCGCCGTTGATGATGGTGGCCGCCGTGGGTTCCAGGCCCGTGCTGCTGCCGCGGTACAGCGCGACCATCCCGGCCCCGGCTCCGAAGCTGGGCGCTCCGATGGCCAATTCGCCGTAGCCGTCGCCGTTCAGGTCGCCCACCAGGGCCACGCTCGTGGCGAACAGGTCGCCCGGGTTCTGGCCGTTGAAGGTGGCGCCGGCCGTGCTGGCCAGCGGATCGATGGTGACGGGGTAGGTGGCGTCGGCATCGTCGACGACCAGGGCCAGGGCCGTGGGACCGTCGAGGCGTAGGTGGGCAGGCAGCACGCGGCCGGTGGCGTCCCAGGCCTTGAGGCTGTCGTAGCGCAGCACCGGGGCGGGGCTGCTCCCGGCCGTGAACACCAGCGCCCCGGGCCCGGCCGGGCGGGCGTGCAGGTCCGTAGCTAGGTGCAGGCGCACCGCTACGGGCCCGGCGCCGGTGGGCCGCTCGGCCAGCCGGAAGGTTTGGCGCACGCCGGCGGGGGTATTATCGTAGTCGATGGCAAAGGCCGGGTGGGAGTAGCTGGTGTGGCCCTCGTG
Organism: Hymenobacter persicinus; assembly: GCF_004167665.1. Taxonomy (GTDB): domain Bacteria; phylum Bacteroidota; class Bacteroidia; order Cytophagales; family Hymenobacteraceae; genus Hymenobacter; species Hymenobacter persicinus. The sequence continues at coordinate 1,683 of NZ_SEWE01000091.1, forward strand.
CGTGCTGGGCGTGACTGCCCCGGCGGCCAGGGGCAGCCCAGGGGCGGCGGCCCGGCCGATGCCGCGCAGCGTGAAGCGCACCTGCCAGGCCAGCGCGGCTGAGCCCGGGGTTGGCGTGGCCACCGTGTAGCTGCGGGGCTCGAAGGTCGCCGTCAGGCGCTGGGCGTAGTTGCCGGCGCGGAGCGTACCGGTTTTCCGGTCGGCGCTCAAGAATAAGGAGCGGCGGCGCACGTCGGCCCACACGGCGGCCATGCCCCGGGCCGAGGTATCGGCGGGTACGGCCGCAGTTTTTGTGAGAGTCGGCAGGCCCGTGGGCGGGGCCAGGCGCGGAGCGGCGGACGGGGTGGGCAGCACCAGGGCCGAGGCGGCCGGGGACGTTAGCTCAGCCGGGGCGGCCACCCAGGCACGGGCGGCCAGCAGCAGGGTCACCGTGCCCGAGGTAAGCAAGCCCGCGGCGCGCAGCCCGCGCCGGGAAATAACAGTAGAAAAGTGCAGCATACTGTCGGCGGAACGCCACGTCCGGAAAATAATAGGCTAGACGAGCACAGCGCGAGCCGACAGGTCCGATAAAGTGAAGAGCATCAGTAAGGAAAACCAAAGGTAGGCCTGCCCCGCTGCCGTTGCACTATAACCGGAATTAATTTTTTACCTCCGAGAGCCTGCCAATATTTTTCTGGTCGCCCCGGGTAGCCCGAACGGCCAGCCCCTCTTACGCAGGCGGCCGCAGCGTGGCCCCTTGGCCTCGCAGTGGCCGCCCGCACCAAGCCCCCACAGAAAAGGCCAGCTACCTGCGCAGCCGACCTTTTCTGTGGGAGCTACTCTTATATATATTATATAGAGTGCACGGTTATTCTCGCACTAGGCGCACGCTCAGCTCGCCGGCCCGCACCACGTACACGCCCGCCGGCAAGGCAGCTGGCAGCGTCAGTTGAGCCGTGCCCGTGGCGTCAGCCTTCGTCGTCAGCACCCGACGGCCCAGCACGTCGAATACCTGCACCGCCGCGGCGCGTGGCGCGCCTGTGAGCGTGGCCTGACCAGATGCCGGGTTGGGATATAGATGCAGAGCCGCCGCATTACTGCCCGCAACAACCGATAGCGGGTTAGCCACAACATTGTAGATGCCGAAGCGCGAGTTGACTTTGCTGCCATCACCAGAAACTGTAAAGTCGCCGCCGGCTATCAACTGGTTACCGGAGGCGACCAGTGCCCGGACGTTTCCATTTAAGCCCGTACCCAACGTGTTCCATGTTGTGCCATTCCATTTGGCTATCATAGTGGCGGGCACCGCACCGCTGCTGTTATTAACTGTGAGGAAGTAGCCCCCCACGTAGAGTTCACCGCTCCCCGCGGCCAGCGCATTGACGACGTCACTCACCCCGTTGTTGGTACTGGTAGCAGTAGCCGAACCACTCCCCAGCGCGCTCCAAGCTATGCCGTCCCATTTGGCGATATTATTAGCCGTCACCACACTGTTACTAGTGCGGGCAGTAGTAAAGTTGCCGCCTACGTAAAGGTCATTGCCCCAGAATGTCATGGCATTGACGCCGTATTCAGGGAAGTTAAGATTAACAATTCCATTATTCGTGCTGGTGGCGGCAGCCGTGCCATT
>NZ_SEWE01000092.1 GCF_004167665.1 Hymenobacter persicinus
TGCCCACGGCGGGGGTCCAGGCGTTGTAGTCGCCGCCGCTGTCGGAAAACAGCGCGTAGGGCGCCACCGACTCGACCTGGCTGCGGGCCTGGGTGCCGTTGAGCTCAAAGACCACGCTGCCCACCGTGGCCGGATTCGTGTTGGCCCGGATGTTCAGGTTGCGCGTGGGCAACGTGCCCAGATCCAGCGTGGCCCCCGGCGCCAGGGTGCGGATATCCTGGTCGGTGTCGGCATTGACCAGCGTGAAGCTCACCAGCGCGGGGCCCGCCGGCACGGGCACGAAACTGGCCGTAATGGTTTTGCTGCTGGTCATGGTCACCGTGAGCGGGTTGGCGGTGCCGGTAGCGTTGCCGCTCCAGCCACTAAACTGCTGCCCACTGCCCGGCGTGGCCGTCAGCACCACGCTCGTGCCGTTGCGGTAGGTGGCCTGGGCGGGACTTTTGCTCACGGTGCCGTCGCCGCTGGTCAGCACGCTGAGCGTGTGCTCGACGGCCCCGGCCTGGTCGGTGACAGTGAACGTGATGCTGGTACTGGCGCCCGGGGTGCCTCCCCCGCCCCCGCCGCTGTAGGCCGTTGCGGTCAGCGTGTACGTCCCGACAGCGGGGGGCCAGTCAAAATAATTGCCTTGGGCGTCGGAAAACAGGGCGTAGGGCGCCACCGATTCCATCTGATTCTGCGACTGGGCGCCCCGGAGGGTGAACTCCACGCTGCCCACGATGGCCGGGTTGGTGTTGGCCCGGATGTTCAGATTGCGCGTGGGCAGCGCGTTCAAATTCAGCGTAGCCCCGGGCGCCAGGGCTTGAATGTCCTGGTCGGTATCCGAGTTGATCAGCGTAAAGCTTGTCACGGCGGCCAGAGCGAAGTTGGCCGTGATGTTGCGGTTTGCCGACATGGGCACCATCAGCGGGTTGGTCGTGCCCGTGGCATCCCCGCTCCAGCCCGTAAACAGCTGCCCGGCCGCGGGCGTGGCCGTCAGCAGCACGGTGGCGCCGGCCGCGTACTGGGCGCGCTCCGGACTTTTGGCCACGGTTCCGCTACCGGTGGTTGTCACGTTGAGAGAATAGATGGCCGGTGGCGCGGGTCCGAGCAGGGTCTGCACAGCCGGCATCCAGCGGCTGACCATCTTCGCCTCGCCCGCGGCCGTGGGGTGCGTGCCGTCGTAGGTATCCACGGCGGGGTCGAAGCCCGTATTTTGGTCTACCAGCAGCACCGGCGACTCGGGAGTATTTTTCTGCTGCACCAGCGCCGGCAGCAGCGAGTTCAGGGCCGTGATGTTGCTGTTGCCGGGGTTCTGCAGTGTGGGCAGCAGCTGGGCCAGAACGATTTTCACCCCGGGCCGGCCCAGGCGAAACTGGTCGATGATGAGCCCGATTTCGTCGCGCGTGCCTGTGATGCTGCGGTTCTGGAACATATCGTTGGACCCCACGTGAATCAGCACAATATCAGGCTGGGCGCTGGCGGCCCAGGCCTGCACCATCGGCCGCAGGTCACTAGCCAGCGCCCCCCAGCGGCTTTCGTGGTCGAGGTCGAAGTCCGGGTTCGGGGGCGGCCCGCCGTAGTTGCTGCGCTGGGAGCCCACGAAATCCACGCTGTAGCCGGCGGCCTGCAGCTGCTGCCAGAGCACGCGGCGGTAGGAGTTGTGGTTGTAGTCGCCCTGAGTAGCGGAGGCGCCGAAGGGCATTATTTTCACCTGGGCCTCTCCTACCGCCGGCCGCAGCAGCAGGAGCAACAGACAGACCAGGACCAGGGGCGCGGCGCGCAACAAACGTACTCG
>NZ_SEWE01000093.1 GCF_004167665.1 Hymenobacter persicinus
TCGTCGACGATGAGCAGCTCCCAGTGCGGGTAGGTCTGCTGGCGGATGCTCTCCAGCGTCTGGCGCAAATACGCGCTGTTGTTGTACGAGGCCACCCCAACTGTCACTAAAGGCTCTTCCATAAGACTACGATTTGATTAGAGAGAATTTCAGCTTCTATCCGCAACTAGGTGAGAAAAGAACTTCTCACGGACCCCAACAGGCGTACTACCATAGCGGAGCTTTTGAACCACTAGGGTAGTATGCTGAGAGTATCAGCGACCAAGACGGCGCTGGAGCTTTACCACCTGCGTGCCCGGCACTCCCAGCAACGCCAGCATATACAGGATTCCAGTCCGCACCCCTCGCTCACGCCGCCAACGCAAATGCAGCCAATGCTTAGCCCGGGGACTACCGAGTTGGTATAGGCGCTCAGACAAATTCTTAGCATGAGCCATTATAATCTGGTCGGTTTCGGCGCTTTCGCCCCAGTATTTGTGCAACAGGCGCAGGGTAGATTCGATCAGGACTGCCTGCCGGCTTTGCATGGCAGATTTAGGGTGCACACGATACTTGGCACTTATCTGCTCCGAATATTTGAACTGATACTGCTTGGCAATCCGCAGCCACATATCCAAGTCCTCGTACACGAGACTCTCATCGTATAGCCCGACCTTGTCGTAGCAGGAGCGCCGGACCAACGTGCCCATGGCTGACACAAAATTTTGCCTCAGCAAGGGTACAAACACGCTGCCTTCTGATATGACCGGCCATTTGGGGGTGGGCAGGGGCTCACCCTGGGGGCCAATCAGCTCGACCGGGCCGAAGATTACGCCCACCTCGGGCGGAGCATCACGCAGCAGCGGCACCTGCACGGCCAGCTTGTCGGGCAAGTACACGTCGTCTGAGCCAATCATGCAGATAAACTCGCCCCGGGC
>NZ_SEWE01000094.1 GCF_004167665.1 Hymenobacter persicinus
TCGGTGGCGCCCTACGCGCTGTTTTCCGACAGCGGCGGCGACTACAACGCCTGGACCCCCGCCGTGGGCACGTATTCCCTGACCGCCACGCCCTACGCCGAAGCCGGCGGTGGTGGAGCCGCTGGCCGCAGTCTTACCCAAACCTTCACCGTCAGTGCCAGCGCCCCGGCTTTCGTGCCGGCCGTGACGAGCTTTACCTTGGTGAATGCCGACACCGACCAGGATATTCAGACTCTCACCGCGGGCAGTGCGTTGAACCTGGCTACGCTGCCGACGCGCAACCTGAACATCCGGGCCAACACGAATCCGGCCACGGTGGGCAGCGTGGTGTTTGAACTCAACGGCACCCAGGCCCGCAGCCAGGTCGAGTCGGTGGCGCCCTACGCGCTGTTTTCCGA
>NZ_SEWE01000095.1 GCF_004167665.1 Hymenobacter persicinus
GATTACGCCCGGCGGGGCATACTCCAACTTTGCCGGCACCGGTACGGCTGGCTACAGCGGAGATGGGGGAGCGGCCACGGCGGCTACGCTCAGCAATCCGGTTGACGTATTTATTAGCAGCAATGCCCTCTACATCGCTGACCTCAACAACCGCTACATTCGTAAGGTAGACCTGTCTACCAACACCATCACCAGCGTAGCCGGCGACGGCACGACGGGCGTTACCAACAACGGTATTGGCTTCCCCAACGGGGTGGCCGTCGACGGAGCCGGCAACATTCTGGTAGCCACGGGCAACGGCCACGTTATTCGCAAGATTACCCCAGCTGGGGTGCACTCCACCATAGCAGGCACCGGCACGGCCGGTTTTTCGGGCGATGGCGCCACCGCCACGAGCGCGCAGGTTGCTTCGCCCATCGACATGAGCGCGCTGGGCAACGACATCTACGTTGCTGACCGCGACAACTACCGGATTCGGAAAATAACCAACGTGGTGGTAACCGCCCCGGCCGTAACGACGGCCGCCGCTACCAGCATCACGACTACGACTGCCGTGCTCGGCGGCAACGTAACAGCCGACGGCGGCGATGCCGTCACGGAGCGCGGAGTGGTATACAGCAGCACCAACACCACCCCCACCACCAACGACACCAAGAACACGAATGGCACGGGCACGGGGGCTTTCTCCGAGACTATCCCTGGCCTGACTCCCGGCACAACCTATTACGTGCGCGCCTATGCCATTAATACCGCAGGCACCAGTTACGGCTCGGTTATCAGCTTCACGACTACGCCTAATGCGCCTGTAGTAACGGCCCCGGCCAACGGCAGCATCGTGAACACGACCACGCCGACTTACAGTGGCACGGCCACAGCCAATGCCACGGTGACTGTGTACGTGGATGGCAGCAGCATCGGCACGACGGCAGCTAATGCAGCCGGCAACTGGTCCCTGACCCAACCCGCAGCCCTGTCGCAGGGCTCGCACACCGTCTACGCTAGAGCTTCTCTTAACGGCTCAGCGGCCAGCGCCAACTCGAACACGAACACGTTCACCGTGGACTCGGTCCGCCCAACGGTAGCCATCAGCTCCTCGGCCGGCGCCTCGGGCAGCACGACGACGACCTCGCCCATCCCGTTCACTGTCACTTTCTCGGAGTCCGTCACGACCTTTGTGCAGGGTGACCTGACGGTAACGGGCGGTACCGTCTCGGGCTTCTCGGGCGCGGGCGCGACCTACACGTTCAACGTAACTCCCGCCGGCAGCGGTAGCACCGTGACGGTAAACGTGGCGGCCAACACTGCTCAAGACCAGGCTGGCAACGGCAACACGGCCGCCACCCAGTTCAGCATCACCTACCAGCAGCCTACGGTCACGGTAGTATCCGTGACGCGCCTGACGCCCTCGCCCACGGCTACGGCCACGGTGAGCTACCGGGTGGTTTTCTCGGGCTCGGTCACGGGTTTGACGACTAGCAACTTTAGCCTGACGACCACCGGCTCCTACAATACGGCGCCCAGCGTGAGCAGCGTATCAGGATCGAACTCTACCTACACGGTGGTGGTGAACACCGGCACGGGTGATGGCACCCTGCGCCTGAATGTGGCCAACAGCGCGGGCACGACGCCCTCAATTACAAACGTACCCTACACGGCAGGTGAGGAATACACCATCAGCAAGAGCTTTGCGGCTGCGCCCACCCTGCGCATCCAAGGCTTCGGCAGCGCCAGCGGCAACAGCGACGTGACGGCCTTCGTGGACGTGGTGCAGGTGCTGCAGAGCGGCACGAGCACGGTCGTAGCCAACGGCGTGCAAAACGGCAGCTTCGAAACCAACAACGTAGCATCCAGCAGCTACCTCTACCAGTCGCAGGGCGTGGTGGCCGCACCCTGGACTTTCGGCCCTCAGGCCGGCGTGTCGCGCAATAATAGCGCCTTCGGCTCGACGGCCGCCGACGGCGACGCAGTGGCCTTCCTGCAAAGCGCAGCCGGCAACAACGGCAACGTAGCGCAGAACCTGGCCGTACCCACGGGTAGCTACCAGGTCCGCTTCCGGGCCATGCAGCGCAATTACACTTCGCTCGACCAGCGCCTGAACGTGTTCGTGAACGACGTGTTCGTGGGCAACATTCAGCCCAACAACATTCCAACGTACGACACCTTTACCTCGGCCTCGTTCAACGTGACGGCCCCGTCCCTGACGGCCAGCATCACCTCCACGGACGTCAGCAACGGCGGCTCAACCGGCACCTCGCCGCTTGCGTTTACGGTAACCTTCTCGGCTAACGTAACGGACTTCACGGCCTCTGACATAACGGTGAGCAATGGCACGGTCTCGGGCTTCTCGGGCTCGGGCTCGACTTACACCTTCAACGTGACGCCTTCTGCCAACGGCACGGTGACGGTAAACGTGCCGGCTAACAGCGCCTTGGATGCCAACAACACCAGCAATACGGCGGCTCCGCAGTTCAGCTTCCAGTACACCCAGCCAGTCACGGCCGCCCCGGTAGTTATTGTGCCGGCCAACGGCGGCTTAGTAAACACCTCTACGCCGACCTACGCCGGTACGGCCCCGGTTAACGCCACGGTAACGTTGTATGTAGACGGCGCCGCCATTGGTACAACCACGGCCAACAGCGCCGGCAACTGGGCC
>NZ_SEWE01000096.1 GCF_004167665.1 Hymenobacter persicinus
CCAGCCGCATCTTTTCGGAACCCAACTGCCTCGCGCGTTGTATCTTTGCCCTATGATTCCTCTGACCGTCCTTGCCAAGCGCGACATCCGCAAACTCACTCCCGACGAGCTCAAAGCCTTTATGGTGGAGCACGGCGAAAAGCCTTTCCGCGCCAAGCAGGTGCTCGAGTGGCTCTGGAAAAACACCGCGGGCACGTTCGAGGAAATGAACAATATTTCCCTGGCCACCCGCGAACTGCTGGCCAAGCACTTCGTCATCAACGGCGTAACGGTGCAGAATCAGCAGCTCAGCAACGACGGCACCATCAAGTCGGCCTTCCGCCTGCACGACGGCAACGTGGTCGAGGGCGTGCTCATCCCCCACGACACCCGCATGACGGCCTGCATCAGCTCGCAGGTGGGCTGCTCGCTCACGTGTAAGTTCTGCGCCACGGGCTACATGGAACGCAAGCGCAACCTCGACGCGGCCGAAATCTACGACCAGGTGGTACGCATCAAGGAGCAGTGCGAGGCCGAGTACGGCACGCCCCTGACCAACATCGTGTACATGGGCATGGGCGAGCCCCTGCTCAACTACGCCAACGTGGTGAAGAGCGTGGAGCGCATTACTTCGCCGGAGGGCCTGAACATGGCCCCGCGCCGCATCACCATCAGCACGGCCGGCATCGCCAAGATGATCAAGAAGCTGGCCGACGACGGCGTGAAGGCCAACCTGGCTTTGAGCCTACACGCGCCTAACGACACGAAGCGCAACGAAATCATGCCCATCAACGAGGCCAACTCCCTGGCTTCGCTCAAGGACGCGCTGAAGCACTACCACCAGGTGACGGGCCGCAAGGTCACCTACGAGTACATCGTGTTCGAGAGCTTCAACGACACGGTGCAGGACGCCGAGGAGCTGTTCCAGATTTCGAAGTGGATTCCCTGCAAGGTGAACCTGATTGAGTACAACCCCATCGAAAACGCCGACTACAAAAACACCGGCGAGGCCAAGCTGATGGCCTTCCTGAAGTATCTGGCCGACCGGGGCGTGCAAACCAACCTGCGCCGCAGCCGCGGCAAAGACATCGACGCGGCCTGCGGGCAGCTGGCAGTAAAGGAAAAAGCCGAAGCCGTATAGTCCGGCGCTACGTTCTGCAAAAGCCCCTCGAAGTTGATTCGAGGGGCTTTTTTTGCCCAGCCGGTCAGTAGAATGCTGGCTGTGCAGCCGATTGGGAGCGGCTTTTCGCTTCAGTTTCGGCGTTCCTGGCGGCGACGCGAAATATTTATCTGCAGGTATGCGTTGAATGAAGTATAGCTATTCAAACTTTTTTGTTCAATTTTGAAGTACCAAGCGCCTTATGTGCCAGGCAAACTGGCTTTGGTGCTGGGCTTATTCTTATCTTTTTTCTCTCTTCACAATGTCTACTACCAAAGCCTACGGGCTGCTGCTGGGAACCCTGTTCTGCGGGGCTGCTGGGGCGCAGGCCCAGAACAACGCCGTTAAAATCGATATTTTCCAGCCTATCGTTAACACTGCGGCCCTGTCCTACGAGCACAAGCTCAGCGAGTCGAGCAGCTTCCAGCTGGGCCTGTCCTTTACCATCAACTACCGCGAGGACAGCAACTTCTCCAATAACTCGGAATCGCCCAAGACGTCGGGCTTCGGCATCACGCCCGAGTACCGGCTCTACCTGTCGGAAAAGCACCCGGCCCTGGAGGGTTTCTACGTGGCGCCCTACCTGCGCTACCAGCACCTGAACAAAACCGGTAAGAGCGAGGAGTACAATCCGGTTACCAACACCTTTTACCGGCGCGACCTCGACGCCTCACTCAATGCCTTCGGCGGCGGCGTGGTAGTAGGCCGCCACTGGATCTTCAAGCAGCGCTTCTCCCTCGACGGCTACCTGGGGCCTTCCTACATGGTGTCGGGCATATCGTCGAACGTGGATAACATCAACCGCGGCGACTTCCTGGGCTACTACGAAGGGTCGAACTACGGCATCCGCGCCGGTGTCTCATTCGGCGTGGCCTTCTAGCTTTTCCTGCGGTGCCTGGTACGGTCATGCCCCTTAGTGGGCGGCGCGCGCCTATTCTATTGCCCATTTTCTCTCTTCCTTTCCTCCCTTTTTCTTGCATGAAAAAAATCCTACTCGCCGCCACTATCGTGGCTGCCACTTCCGCGTCGGCGGTGGCCCAGAACAACGTGGTGAAAGTCAACATCCTGAGCCCGATTGTAAAAACCGGCTCGTTTTTCTACGAACACAAGCTCAACGCCAGCAGCAGCCTGCAGATTGGCGGCCTCTTCACCAGCGCCAAGATTGAGGACACCAAAATCTCCGGCTTTGCCCTCACGCCCGAGTACCGCTTCTACCTCTCGGAGCGCACCCCGGCCCCCGAAGGCTTCTACGTAGGTCCCTTCGTGCGCTACCAGAATCTGACTCTGAAAAGCACCTACACCGACAGCTACAACTCGACCGGCACGCCGACGACCCAGACCGACGAAGCTTCGCTTAACACGTTTGGCGGCGGCGTAGTAGTGGGTCGCCAGTGGATTTTCAAGGACACCTTCTCGCTGGACATCTTCCTGGGCCCTTCCTACAACGGTGGCAGCATCGAAGTGAAGAGCACCAGCAACGGCAACGGCACGTTCGATGCCGGCCCGCTCACCGGCTTCGGCGTCCGCACCGGCATCACCTTCGGTCTGGCTTTCTAGACCCGGCCCCCGCTGCTTACCCCAGCAAAAAGCCCCGGCGCAGCATTGCGTCGGGGCTTTTTGCTCGTTACAAAAGCCTATTTGAGCAATTCCAGCACGAAATAACCGTAAGGCGCCGGGCTCCAGCCGGGCATGAGCTGAATCGGGGCGGCAGGCGTAGTGGGTTGGTCGGAGGCGGTGTAGGTGGGGCCACTATCGGTGCCGGCATCGTAGAAGCGGGCCGCGACGCGGCGGGTGCTGGCCCAGCCATCGGCAGAGAGTAATACTTCGGAGTCGAGAGCGGCAAACCAGTCGGGACTGGGCGCAATCATCGTCACGACCGACACGGCCGGCTGGTCGAGGCGCAAGCGGACAGTGTCGGTGAGCACGCCGGGGGAGCTGACGGCCGTGCGGCCATCGAGCAGTCGGAAGGCGTGACCCTGACTGATGAGGGCATTGATTTCGGCGCGTAGGGCCGCGTTGCTGCCGAGCTCCGCCATGTTTTTGATGCCCGGGCTAGCCAGGTTACCGACCTGAAAGAAGCGTCCGGGACCTGAAGCAGCGTGGCTGGCGCCAATAAGCGGGGAGAAGTGGGCACCCACCGGGTAGTCGCCGGGATGCGTGGCGGCACTCCAAGTGGCCTCAAACGTAACCCGGTACAGAGCCGTGGCGGATGGCTGGGGACGCACCCAGTCGACGTCGGTGGCAGTGCGGTGGCAGGCCAGCAGCGTCGGCAGCAGTAGCAGGGGGAGAAGTCGGTTCATGGCGGGGCCGGGCTGATTAGCAACACTAACG
>NZ_SEWE01000097.1 GCF_004167665.1 Hymenobacter persicinus
CCTGGAAGCCGGCCGGGGCCGTTACCGTCACGGGCGTAGTGCTCAGGTTCGAGCCGTTCAGCACGTAGGTTTTGGCCGCCGAGGGCGTACCCACGGTCGTCGTCAGGCCGCTGATTTCGGTGGGCGACGTGGCGGGCGAGGTCGTGGCAGTCAGGGTAACGACGGGGGCCGCTACCGTAATCTTCACTTCGTTGGAGGTAACAGAGCCGCAGGCTGCGAAAGTCGATACTACTTTCACGTAGTAGTCGCCGGCCGTGGCAAAGTTAGGCGTGTAGTTCAGGCCGGTAGCACCCGTGATAGGCGTCAACGTGGTGCCGCCCGACGTGGTCGAGTATACCCACTGGCGCGAAGTGGCAGCCGGAGTTTCGGTGGCAGTCAGCTGGGTGCCGTTGGTGTTGGTCTGAATGCTCTGGTCGGCGGTGGGGGCTACCGTTACCGTCGGGTTGTTGACGATGGTAATGGCCACCGAGTTGTCGCCGGTTAGGGCAGCATCCGTTGATACTACGCGCAGACGGTAGCCCGTGCCGTTGGCCGTGCCGGCCGGAATCGAAACGGGAATGGTCAGCTCGGCACCACTGCTGGTAGAAGCCAGCGTGCCAACGACAGTCGGCGTGGCGAAGGAGCCCGTGGGGCCCGACAGCTGCACCTGGAACTGGTTGCCGGCGTTGAAGGTACCGGTTGGGGTGAACTTCACGTCGAAAGCCGCCGCGGCACTGCTCACGCAGAAGGCCATACCGGTAAAGGTTGGGGCCGTGATGGGCGAAGCGTAGTTGGTGATGTAGATATCGTCGATGTTGATGCGGGCACTACTAGCAGTGCTGGTCGTGCTGATTTTCAACCGCACCCCACCGGTTTTATTCGCCGTGAACGTGAAGGCCGTGAGCGTGGTCGTCAGCGTGGGCGCGGTACCGGTGATGTCGGTGTAGGTGAGGCCGCCATCATTGGAAATTTCCACCTTAAACGACGAGCTGGTGTTGTCGCCGCTGAAGATGCCGGCGTTGACCGTGACCAGGCCGGCGCCGTTGGGCTTGTCGAAGTTCATGGCAATGAAGCCGCCCCCGGTCGTGGTGCCCTGAATCCGGGCCGACTTCGTTCCATTCTTCCGGTCGGTGGTACCCGTACCGATAAGTGCGTTGTCGAAAGTCCAGGTACCGCTGGCCAGGGTAATATCACCGGTCGTGTAGTTGCCCTTCGAACCAGCCTCAAAGTCCTCAAAGGGAGGTGCCGTTGTGGTAAAGCTCTGGTCGGCGCCGTAGCCCGTGCCGGCCGTATTGGTGGCGTAGGCGGCAACGTAGTACGTCGTGTTAGCCGTCAGACCGCTCAGGTTGGCCGTGAAGCTACCTGTACCGCTGCCACTCACGACGTTCGTTACGCCGGTGCCGCCCAGGCGGGGGTTGGGCGTGGTGCCGTACACAATGCCACGGACCGTAACGGCGTCGCCGCCATCGGCTGTGATGTTACCGCCCGAGGTGGCGCTGGTGGCGGCAATGGCCGTTACCGGGTTCGTCGTCAGGGTAGCAACGACTGGCGGGGGCAGAGTCGTGAAGATATCGTCGTTGCCATAGCTGGTGCCCACGCCATTGATGGCATAAGCCGCTACGTAGTACGTGCTGTTGGAGGCCAAGCTGGCCAAGCTGGCCGAGAAGGCACCGGTCGTACCGGTAGCCGTAACTTTGGTTGTGCCTGAGGCTCCAACGCGAGGATTAGGCGAGAGGCTGTACACGAAACCCCGCTCAGTGATGGTCGAGTTGTTGGCCGACGTCACGTTGCCATTGGCCGTAGCGCTGGTAGCGCCGATGGCGGTGGTGGCAGTGGTAGTTACCGATGGTGCGGCAGTTACGGTGAAGCTGCCGCCGGGAACGGTATAGTTGGTGGTACCATCCGAAACAACAACAGAGCCGGTGGTATTGCCAGCGGCAACTGTGGCGGTAACTGCGGTGGCCGTAGCGGAGCCGAAAGTGGCCGCAGCCCCGTTAATGGTTACGCTAGTAATCGTGCTCAGGTTGGTGCCTGTAATAGTAATCTGCGTGCCAACCGGGCCGGAGGCCGGGTTGAAGCCAGTGGGTGTAGGAGTAGTATTGCCCGCAGCCGTCACAACGAAGGTAGCCGCGTTGGAAGCAGTACCCGTCGTGGTATTTTTTGCGGTTACCGGGAAGCTACCATCCGTGGCCACGAGACTGGCTGGTACTGCTGCGGTCAGGCTCGTGGCCGAAACGTAGGTGGTAGTCAGGGCCGTCGTTCCGAAAGACACCACGGCCGTGCTGGCGAATTTGGTCCCGTTTACCGTCAGAGTGAACCCAGGGCTGCCAGCAACGACAGTCGTTGGATCAATAGAAGTAATGGTAGGCGTGTTCAGAACACCGGTAATAGCGATGTTGTCAACCCCTACCCCTATGCTGTTAGTTGCTCCCGGATCTTGAATGCGGACAAGAACCTGCGTACCGGTGTAGCTTGTCAGATCATAGTTAAACGAGGAAAAGGAAGAGCTATTTGGAACAGCATTAGGCGTCAAAGTGGTGTAACTGCCCCCATTGTTTACCGAAATAGCGACGTTAATCACGTTGCTGCTACCTGTAGTACCCCCGAAAGTTCGCGCCGAGAAAGTCAGCGTCTTGGTTCCGTAAGCAGTAAAGTTCAGCGCTGGGGAAATCAGCGTCGGAGACGAAGCAGAAGTAAACTGCAAATAGCCACCCGCAGTATTCTGCGTGATGTTTGTATGCGTCCAGCTTGGGTTGTTCGCAATGACACCATCGTGAGTCGGCGTGATACTAACCGCTTGCCCCCACCCTACCAGCGGGCACAAAAGCAGCAGCAGCAACAGGAATTTCCACGGGGGAGAACCGGGCCGGGTGAAGCGCGGTAGCAAAGTAGAGGTTGCAATCATATGGGGAAGGGTGTGAATTAGGAGCGTACTTAGGGAATATAAACCTACCACGAAAGCCGCAAAGTTACAACTGCTTCTAAAGGGGGTACCAAGCTCAAGTGTTATGGAATAGTTAAACCTGCGCCCTAGGGCAAAAAAAAGACCTTTCCTGTAGGCTAGGAAAGGTCTTTTTTTTAGCGGCGGCTAGCGCCTGATGGTTAGTTCTTCACCACGCGGCGCATAATCTGCTGCGGGCCTTCGCCAATGGTCACCAGGTACACGCCGGCCGACAACTGGCTCAGATTGAGCTTACCATCGGCACCGAGGCGGGTCTGGAGCACCGTACGGCCGGTCAGGTCGGTCAGGCGCACGGGCTGGTTCGGGTTGGTCCAGGTTTTGGGCAGCTCGATGGTCACCTCCCCTACCGTGGGGTTCGGATACAGGGCGAAGCCGGCCAGGGCCTGGCCATTCAGCGTCGCCGTTTCCATGAGGATGGTAAACACAACGGGAGCTGAAGTGCCTCCTCCTGGAGCCGGATTGGTTACCGTAACGGGCACCGTGCCAGCCACCATGACGGCGCTGGCCGGAACCAAGGCCGTCAGCGACGTAGCCGACACAAAGGTCGTCGTCAGCGCAGTGCCGTTGAAGTTCACCACCGAGGAGCTCAGGAAGTTGGTACCCGTCAGCGTGATGGTAAACGACGGAGTGTTGCGCGCCACGCTGTTCGGGGTCATGCTCACGATGGTCGGCACCGGATTCGGTACGATAACCGTGAATACGCCGGTCGAGGTAGCCGTGCCGCCGGG
>NZ_SEWE01000098.1 GCF_004167665.1 Hymenobacter persicinus
CAGCCCGGCACCTACCGCTCGGCCAGTCTGGCGCTGGCCACCGGCACGAAGGTGCGCCTGCGCATCCGCACGGGCCGCGAGCAGGAGTACGGCTCCGACTTTGTGGCCGTCAAAACCACCCCGCCCATCGACTCCGTGACCTGGCGGGTTGCCGCCAACAAGGTGCTGCTTTACGTGCACGCCCACGACGATACCCGGCAAGCCCGCTACTACCGCTGGACCTACGACCAGACCTGGGAGTACACGTCGGTTTTTCAGTCGTTTTGGGAGTTGCGGGACGGCAAGATGCAGCCGCGCACCGAGGACGTGTACCACTGCTGGGGCAGCCAAAGCTCCAATACGCTCCGGATATTCAGCACCCGCAGGCTCGAGCAGGACGTGGTATCGGCTTATCCGCTGACCACACTCGAGTCAATCTACAAGCAGCTGCTGCTCAAGTACAGCGTCATCGTGCAGCAGCGCGCCCTGTCGGCCGAGGAGTACGCCTACTGGGAGGCGGTGGGCAAGTCGACCGAGCAGATCGGGGGCCTCTACGACCCGCTGCCCACCCAGGTCAAGGGCAACGTGCGCAACCTCTCGGACCCCGACGAGGTGGTGCTGGGCTACGTGGGCGCGCAGGCCGTCACGCAAAAGCGTATCTTCATCAGCAAGCAGGACCTGCCGGCCTCCATCACGACCTGGCAGGCGCCCAACGGTTTCGAGCCCGAGCCCTGCATGCTCTTGGCGGTGAGCCCCCGCACCAACTTGGTGACGTTCTTCCGCGGCGGTAAATTTCAGCCGATTGAGCAGCTTCCCGACGGCGGCTACACCTATTCCATGAACGAATGCGTGGATTGCCGCCTGAACGGCACTAACGTGAAACCCGATTTCTGGCCCTGAGCCGAGTTGCCCGAATGAAGTGGTTATCTTTGACTCGGGAGGTATCTTCCCGCGCCTTCACCTTATGCAAGCTATGTTGACATCAATTACGCGCTGGAGTATCGGAGTACTATGCACGGCCCTGCTGCTGGCGGGGTGCGTAGATAAATACGCGCCGGACGTCATTGCCAACCCGAGCAGCTTCCTGGTCGTGGACGGCAGCATCAACGCGGCCGGCGTCACCAGCATCCGCTTGACGCGCACCATGGCGCTGCAAAACAAGGGCGCCGCGCCGGCCGAGGCCAAGGCCAGCGTCTACATCGAGGAAGAGGGCGGGCGGCGCTACCCCTTGAACGAGGCCCAGCCCGGCACCTACCGCTCGGCCAGTCTGGCGCTGGCCACCGGCACGAAGGTGCGCCTGCGCATCCGCACGGGCCGCGAGCAGGAGTACGGCTCCGACTTTGTGGCCGTCAAAACCACCCCGCCCATCGACTCCGTGACCTGG
>NZ_SEWE01000099.1 GCF_004167665.1 Hymenobacter persicinus
GCCGACCAGGTCGACTTTCTCGCTGGCGGCCAGGTTGACCGTGTAGCCGCGGCCGACGGTGAGCGGGGTGCTCAGGCTGGCGGGCGAGAAGTAGCCGTTGTCGAAGCTCTGGGTGGCGGCCGAGGTGCTGGTGATGCGCGCCTCGTCGAAGCCGAAGACGGTCGGGAACGGGGTCACCGTGTTGCCCACCGTGTTGTAGGCCGGGTTCACCACGGGCGAGAAGTTGGCGGTGGCCAGGTCGGCCACGGTGGTGCTCTGCACGGGCGAACTGTAGTGGCGGTAGCCCAGGCCCGCGTTCAGGCTCGGGTCGATGTAGCGCTGCACCGTGGCCGTACCGCTGACCACTGCCGCTCCTTCGTTGGTAACCAGGGCCGTGCCGCTGGCATTGGAGAGCAGCGTCAGGGCCTGGCCGTTGAGGGCGAAGTTGCCGCTGGTGCTGGTCAGGCGCAGGCGCTGGGCTACGGCCAGCGGGGCCGAGAGGGTCAGGCCAGCGGGGTTGTTGACTACCAGCTCACGGACCTGACTGGGCAGGCCCGAGCCGGTAACCTGGGCTGAGGAGCCGCTGTAGGAGTAAATGGCGTCGTTGCTGAAGCTGCGGGTGTTGGTGGTTTGCACTGCGCCGCTGGCGCCGCTGGCCGTGATGCCGGCCGGGTCGCAGATGATCAGCGTGGCACCAGCGGCTAGGGTGAAGGTGGCCGCACCGGTCAGCGGCTGGCAGTTGGTACTCAGGCTACCCCCATTCTGCACGGTCACGGCCGAGTTCACCGTGACGGCGCCCTGCAGCGTGGCCGCGCCGGTGCCGGTGATGGTGATGGAATTGTACGTGCCGGCAGAAATCGACTGGCCGGTGGTGCTGATAAGCAGGTCCGGGGCGGGCGTACCGTTATTGAAACGGGGGGTTACGTTGTTGCCGTTGAAGTTGCCCGTGGCAAAGTCTACGTCACCGTCGCCATCCAGGTCGGCGGCTACGATGGTAGTAGGGCCGTTGGCAATGGCAATGGTACCGTTGGCCACCACGGGCGGTACGCTGAACACGCCGCTGCCGTTGTTGAGGCGC
>NZ_SEWE01000100.1 GCF_004167665.1 Hymenobacter persicinus
CTGAACGCGGGCCTGGGCTACCGCCACTACAGTTCGCCCGTGCAGAGCACCACCGTGGCCGACCTGGCCACCGCCAACTTCTCGCCCGTGGTGAACCCGGCCTACAACACGGTGGGCAACACGGTGACCCCGTTCCCGACCGTCTTCGGCTTCGACGAGGCGCGCATCACCAGCACCTCGGCCGCCACCCAGAGCTTCGACAACGGCTACTTCTCGCCCGCCAGCCTGAGCACCCCGCTCACCGTCGGCCGCGGCTACACGGTCAACCTGGCCGCCAGCGAGAAAGTCGACCTGGTCGGCGCGCTCAACTCCGGCACCGTAGCCGTGGGCACGCTCACGCGCGGCGCCGAGGCCAACTCGGGCTGGCAGCTGCTGGGCAACCCCTACCCCGCCCCATTGGACTGGAGCAAAGCCCGCCAGAGCCTGCCCGCGGGCGTGATTGACGCCGTCTACGTCTACAAGTCCAGCAACCAGTACGACGGCTCCTACCAGTTCTACCAGAACGGCTTCGGCACCTTGCCCGGCGGCCTGATCGGCTCGATGCAGGGCTTCTTTGTGCGCGTCTCCCAGCCCGTGGCCGCGTTCAGCTTCCTGAACGCCTGGCGCGCCACCGACTACCAGAACCC
>NZ_SEWE01000101.1 GCF_004167665.1 Hymenobacter persicinus
TTCAGCAGGGCTTCGGCCGAGAGGGTGTAGGTACCCGTGGTGGGCACCCCTACCGCCAGCGGCACCAGCGTCGTGGCGTTGCGCACGGGCAGGCCGTTGACGGCCAGGCTCGTGCCCGCCGCCAGCGAGGACAGGTTCAGCCCCGTCGTGTTGGAGAGCTTAGCCGCGTCGTAGTGGTCGTCCACGCCGTCGGTGGCGCCGTCCTCGAAGTAAACGTAGGCCGGGTCGTGCACGCCCTGGGCCGAGACCAGATCCAGCTGCACGCTCGGCCGCAGGTCGGCCGTGGTGCGGTTGAAGCTTGGGTTCTGGTAGTCGGTGGCGCGCCAGGCATTCAGGAAGCTGAACGCGGCCACGGGCTGGGAGACGCGCACAAAGAAGCCCTGCATCGAGCCGATCAGGCCGCCGGGCAAGGTGCCGAAGCCGTTCTGGTAGAACTGGTAGGA
>NZ_SEWE01000102.1 GCF_004167665.1 Hymenobacter persicinus
ACCGCCGCCGGCACGCTGAGCCTGACGGCCCGCGCTACCGACAACGCCGGGGCTAGCACGACCACCGCCGCCAAGAGCGTGACGGTAACGACTCCCGCCAACTCGGCCCCGACGGTTACGCTGACGGCCCCCTCGACGGGCACGGTGGGCACGGCCCTGAGTTTGACGGCTACCGCAGCAGATGCTGACGGCACCGTGACCAAAGTGGAATTCTTCAACGGCACGACCAAGCTCGGCGAAGACACCTCGGCTCCTTACGCCCTGAGCTTCACGCCTACCGCCGCCGGCACGCTGAGCCTGACGGCCCGCGC
>NZ_SEWE01000103.1 GCF_004167665.1 Hymenobacter persicinus
ATTCCCTGCACGCTGCCCACGCCGCGGTGGCGGCCAAAACAGAGGCCCTGGACATTCTGGTCAACAATGCCGGGATTCTGCCCGGCCACCCCGGCGCCGGCGTCGGCGACGACCCCGGCACTCAGCGCCTGGGCCAGCTGCGCTACGCGGATGCCATGCAGGTGCTGGCCACCAACGCCGTGGGGCCGCTGCTGGTCACCCAGCAGTTTTTGGATTTGCTGCGCAAGGGCCGCAAGAGCCGCATTGTGAGCATCTCGACCGGCCTGGGCTCGCTCACGCTCAAAGCCTCCGGCAGCCAGTACCACTACAGCGCCAGCAAGGCGGCCATGAACATGTATATGCGCACGCTGGCCGCCGAGGCCGGCCACGACGACATCGTCTCCATTATGGTAGACCCGGGCTGGATGCGCACCGACATGGGCGGTACCGGCGCGGCGCTGCTACCCGCCGACTCGGCCAGGGGCATTATCCGCCTCACCGACCAGCTCCACGCCGAGGAAAACGGCAGCTTCGTGACCTGGCAGGGTAAGCCTGTACCGTGGTAGCCGCCGCGCTCCAGCGCCCAGTTCACCTAAGAAAAGCCGCTCCAGACGAAGCGGCTTTTTTGTTGCCAGAGTGGTACTTACTCGGCGGCGGCTTGAATTAAAACCAGATTAAATATTCAGTTAATACAATCCGTCTTTCCCTAGGGCGCGTAACTCTCTGCAATCCATGTATTCTTCAGCTTACCCAACCCCGACCTTGATGAAAACTACCTTTACTCGCTGGAGTACGGCGCTGCGCAGCGCTGCCCTCGGAACCCTGCTGGCCGGAGCCACCGCCCTGCCCGCCGCCGCCCAGACCGTGTACGGCCTGACCGGCACCAACACCCTGATTGCCTTTAACGCCACCGCGCCGACCGTTGCGCTGAGCAACACGGCCATCACGGGTATCAACAGCGGCCAGACCATCGTCGGCCTCGATTTCCGGCCCAACACCGGGGAGCTGTTTGCCCTGGGCTACGACGCCGCGGCCCAGACCGGCCGGCTCTACGTTATCAGCCTGACGACGGGCACGGCCACGCCGGTGGGCACGGCGGCCGTGTCGATGCCGCTGGGAGGCACTGGCGCCCGCATTGGCTTCGACTTCAACCCTACCGTGGACCGGATCCGGGTGGTGAGCAGCGCCAATCAGGCCAACCTGCGCCTGAATCCCGTCACGGGGGGTATTGCCGCCACCGACCTGAGCCTGGTGTACGCCGCTACCGACCCCAACACCGGCGCTCTGCCCGGCGTGGGCGCCGTGGCGTATACCAACTCCTACATCGGCAGCACCGCCACCACGCTCTACGACATTGACGAAACCAGTAGCCGCCTGCTGACTCAGAACCCGCCGAACAACGGCGTGCTTAACACGGTCGGCACCCTGACTACGCCCACTACCGGCACGGGCCAGAGCACCGACCTCGACATTTACTTCAACCCCACCACCGGCGCCAACACGGCCTATATGTCGGCGGCCGTATCGGGCGTGGCGGGCTTTACGTCCACCCTTTACACGGTGAACCTGGCCACGGCCGCCGCGACGCAGGTGGGCACCATTGGCACGACTCCGCTCGAAGTGCGCGACATTGCCGTGCAGATTGTGCGCCCGGCCACTCTGCCGGCCGTTACGGGTCAGCTGGTGTACGCGCTGGCGGGCACCAACCTGCTCACCTTCGATTCGGCCCAACCCGGCACCATCCGCACCTCGGTCGGCATCACCGGCGTGGATGCGGCTCAGACCCTGGTGGGCCTGGACGTGCGGCCGCTCAATAACGCGCTGTACGCCCTGGGCTACGCTTCGGGCACCCAGACCGGGCAGCTGTATACCATCAACGCTACCACCGGCGTGGCCACCTCCATCAGCAGTTCCCTGGCGCTGGCGCTGGGCACCGGCAGCATCGGCTTCGATTTCAACCCCACCGTGGACCGGATCCGGGTGGTGGGCGCCAACCGCACCAACTACCGCCTGAACCCCGTCAATGGGACGCTGGCCGCCACCGACGGGCAGCTCACCTACACCACGGGGACCAACGTACCTTCCATCGGGGCCGTGGCCTATACCAACAGCTTCAGCGGGGCCAACGCCAACTCGGGCACCACGCTCTACAACTACGATGAGCTGCTGAACGTGCTCAACACCCAGGCTACGGCCAACCCGCCCGCCGATGGGCAGCTGACCACCGTGGGCGCCTCGGGCATCACCGTCAACGCTGCCGCGCCCAACGTGGACCTCGACATCTACAGCACCGGCATCGGCTTGAACACGGCGTACATGGTGGCCAACCCCGGCTCGTCGGTCAACAGCAACTTCTACACCGTGAACCTGGCTACGGGGGCCGCTACGCCCGTGGGCACCACCGGCCAGATCGGCAACGGCATCACGGTCCGCGACATTGCCGTAGCCGCTGCTTCCGGCGTTTCGACCGGGGCCCGCAGCCGCGCGGAGTTGGCCGCCACCGCCCTGGGTGTGTACCCCAATCCGGCCGCAGACCAGGCCAGCGTGGCGTTCCGCCTCACCAAGGCCAGCCAAGTGACGGTCACCGTGTTTGACGCCCTGGGCCGGCAGGTCGACGTGCTGACCACGGACGTGCTGGCAGCCGGCAACCAGCTGCTGCGCTGGGAATCGGGTAAGGCCCGTGCCGGCCTCTACTTCGTGCACCTGACCCTGGATGGGCAGCCCGCCGGTATCCAGCGGGTGGTCATCATCCACTAGCGCCCGGCGCTGAAACGCAAAAA
>NZ_SEWE01000104.1 GCF_004167665.1 Hymenobacter persicinus
GACGACGGCTTCGAGCAGGGCATGGACATCCCGATTTACTACGACCCGATGATTGCCAAGCTCGTCACCTTCGGCAAAGACCGCCAGGAGGCCATCGAACGGATGCTGCGCGCCATCGACGAGTACCAGATTACCGGCATCCAGACCACCTTGCCCTTCGGCCGCTACGTGCTCCAGCACCCGGCCTTCGTGAGCGGCAACTTCGACACGAACTTCATCCGGGACCATTTCACCCCCGCCGACCTCACTCCCGCCGCCCCCGACGCCAGCGTGGCCAAAGTAGCCGCCGTGCTCACGGCCATGCTGATGACGGAAAAGAAAGCGCCGGTGGTGGCTTCGAGTGATGCGCCGGCCGCGGCGGGCTCGAACTGGAAGCGCAACCGGCTGGGGGCGCGGTAGGAAGCTTTTATTCCGCTAGATTTGAAAAGCCCGGTTATTTGGCCGGGCTTTTCTATTTTTTTCCAGAACCAGTATGGAAAGAATTAAGATTGAGCACGACTTCTTGGTGTTCCTATTCGCCTACCTCCGGCATCTTGACTTATCATTGGATAGAAGCCGCTGGAATGGCTGGGCTGATTATCTTGTATACACCCGTGGTCGGATCCAATCAGCTACAATTTCCTCTTATCTAAAAGGCAAGATTGGTCCTGTCAGCGTGACTAACACAGCCAACATTCTACCAAACTATAGCTATAGAGAATCCCGCCTGCGGTATCTATGGCGAATTTGCACGTGGCAGAATGATTATTTAACCCTTTATGCGACCAGCTACGCCTGTCAGTTGCTAGACCGGCACAACGCTTATCTGCGGGCAGATATTACCGAATTCACCCCGGAGCTGGAAATGCTCAGAAGGGATATTGCTGATTTTTACACTCGTGCTTCAGAGGTAATGCTCAGCAGAAGCGAACTGCGCAAAATAATGCGGGTGGAACACTTCTGGCAAAACCCTATCCTCACAACTATTGCGCTGAAAGACTTCCTTCCTGCTTCCCTAGCGCGAGTTTAGCACCGCTTAACTCGTGCCAGACCATAACGTGGAGGTTGTACCTCCACTGCTGCAACGCAGCAAACCGGAACCGCGCCGCCTGAAGCCATCCGGGCGGCGTGCTCGTTCTGACGAGGAGGCGCAGCCTTCCGGCATAGCGTGTCACGAGTTACGGCTGCGCCTAAACTTGCGCCAGTGCCGCGCCTGCGAACCAGTGCGGTAGCATGACAACGGCCCTGACCTTTGTACGGTATTTTTAAAATTCTGAAAATACCGTACAAATACCCGAAAGATTTTGTACGGTATTTTTCGTTTCTTGAGAATACCGTACATATTCTGCCAGCTATGCCCCGCCGCGCTCCTGCCTCCCAAAACGTCATTTCCCGCCTGCGCGCCTGGTTTGGGCTGCGGCAGGAGGACGTGGCCTTTTATGCTAATGTGAGCCCCGAGCTCGTGCAGGCGGCGGAAAGCGGCCGGCGTAGCCTGAGCAGTAACCTGCTGATAGGTCTGCTGCCGCTATTGCAACAACTGCCGCCGCCCGAAACGCCCGTAGTCGCGGCGGCCGTACTGCCGCCTTGCCTGGCCCCTGGTACCGCCGCGCCCGATGCTGCCGCCCTCGATTTTCGTCGCCGCGTGTGCCTGCACCAAGCCGGCCGCTTGCGTACCCAGGCCTGGGCCCAGTGCTCGGCCACCCGGGCCCGGGTGGCCGAGCACTGGGCCCAGGCCCTGCCCGCCCTGCTGGCCGCCTACCCCGCCCCGGTCAACCCTACGGACCCTGACGACGCCGAGCTCCACGCCGGACTCATCCGCCGGCTGCACTACCACGCCCGCCCCCTGCCGGCCGAGGACGTCACGCGCTGGCACCTGCTGCAAGCCCGCATCGTGGCGCTGGAAGCTGAAGCGGCGACCCTGGAAGCTACGCTGGGCTAAAAACAAAACAGCCGCCCCAGAACCGGGGCGGCTGTTTTGTTATCCTGTCATGCTTCACTCTGCTCAGCATGACCTTTTTTTTACCGCTGGTCTATATTAAATCCGTGAGTTGCTTCACGCCCACCGGCCGTTCCCGGGTGAAGCCTTCCCCGAACTCGACGCCAATCAGGTGGCCGAACTCCCGGGCCCGGGCTTCCATGAACTTGGTGAAGACGGGCGTGGAGAGGTAGGTGACGGGCTCGGTGCTCTCGGGGTCGAAAAACTGGGTTTTGTAGGCCTGAATCGACTCCCATTTTTTCTCCCAGTGCGCCGAGATGTCGACCACGAAATCGGGACTGATCTGGCGGTCCTGAATGAAGTGGTACACGTGCAGGGGGCGCCAAGCGGCCTGGGGCTGGCCGTCGTGGTCGAAGGTTTCAATCATCTTCAGGCCCGACAGAAAGCACGCGTCCGAAATGAGCTGGGCGCCGCGGCCGTGGTCGGGGTGCCGGTCGTGGATGGCGTTGCAAAGCACGATATCGGGCCGGTAGCGGCGCAGGGCGGCAATGATGGGCAGCTGGTGCTCCCGGTCGTTGCGGAAAAAGCCGTCGGGCAGGCCCAGGTTTTCGCGGGCGTCGAGGCCCAGGATACGGCGGGCGGCCTCGGCCTCGGCGGCCCGGGTGGCCGGCGTACCCCGGGTACCCAGCTCCCCCCGGGTCAGGTCTACGATGCCGATTTTCTTGCCGGCGGCGGCGGCGGCCAGCATCGTGCCGGCGGCCGACATCTCCACATCATCCGGGTGCGCCGCA
>NZ_SEWE01000105.1 GCF_004167665.1 Hymenobacter persicinus
TCGGGCCTGCAGATTCCGCAGGAAATGATTCACTACGGCACCACCAAAACCGCCCAGCTCGGCGTGGCCCGCGGCCTGGCCGAGCTCACCAAGGGCACCGGCGTCACGGTCAACTCGGTGCTGCCCGGCCCCACGGCCTCCGAGGGTGTCGACGAGTTTATCCGCAAGCTGGCCACCGAGGGCAAAACCAAGGAAGAGGCTGAGCACGACTTCTTCCAGCACGACCGACCATCGTCCCTGCTCCAGCGCTTTATCACCACCGACGAAATTGCCAGCATGGTGGCGTATTTGAGCAGCCCGCTGGCGGCGGCCACCAACGGCGCCTCGGTGCGGGTAGACGGGGGAGTGATTCGCAGCATCGGCTAACCCAGAGCTATTTTCAGACTGCCGGAAAACAAAAAAGCCAGCCCCGCTTCAGTAGCGGGACTGGCTTTTTGCTTTTTCAGAAAGCCGACGAGGAGCGGCTTAGCGCACCGTGAGGCGGGCGCTGGCGGTCTGGCCGTTGCCGAGCGTGGCGCGCAGCAAATACAGGCCGGGCGTAAGGCCGGTCAACTCCACGGGGCACGGGCCGGCCACGGCGGGCAGGGCCTGCTCCCGCACCGGGCGCCCCAGCACGTCGGACAGCACAAGGCGGCCACCACCGGCGGGCAGCACCAGCGTGGCGCGGCCGGCCGCCGGGTTCGGGTACACGCTCAGCGGCAACTCGGCCACGGCCCCGCGGGCGGCGGTGAGGGTGCCACCGGCGTTGAGTTTGGCCACGAACATATCGACGCTATTGCCCTGACTCACGATAGAGCCGAAGTTGACGGTACCCAGCACGGCCCCGGCGAAGTAAGCGTTGCCGCTCGGGTCGGTGTTGACGGCCAAACCGATAGCGGCGCCAAAGTTCGTGTTGGAGCCCCCTACCCGGTCGGCCCACACGGCATTACCGCGCGAGTCGAAACGGACAGCGTACATATCCTGCTCGGCGGCAGTGAGCGTGGTGGGGCCAAACGTGACGTTGCCCTGGAAGTCGCCGGTCATGTAGAGGCCGCCGCGGTTGTCGAAGGCCACGCCGTAGCCGCTGTAGAGGTCAGGCTCGGTGGGCGTTATCTTCCGCTCCCAGGCCAGGACACCCTGGTCGCTGTAGCGGGCCACGTAGATGCTGCTCTGGCTGCTGTTGATGTCGAAGGTGTAGTCGGCGGCACCGGCCACGGCCACGCTGCCCGTGGCGGCATCCACGGCCAGGGCCGTCCCCCGGTCGTAGTTGACGCCGCCGGTGCGCCGGGCCCACAGCACGTTGCCCTGGGCGTCGTATTTAGTCAGAAACAAGTCTTCCTCGCCCAGACTGGGCAACACCACGTTGCCGAAGGTGGCTACAACCGAGGTAGCGCCGGTGATGTAGGCGTTGCCGGCGGCATCGACGGCAATGGCGTTGCTGACGTCGGAATTGGCCGAGCCGCCGGTGCGAATCCAGGCCACGGTGCCGGCCGGGGTCAGCTTACAGATATACACGTCGCTGGAGGGCGACACGGGCGACACGGCGGGGCCGCCGAAGCCGAGGCTGCCGGTGAAGTCGCCGGTCAGGTAGACGTTACCGGCCGCGTCGGTGGCGCTGCCCACGCAGTAGGCGTCGCCGTTGGTGACGCCCCCGCTGCGGGCCCAGAGCACGTTGCCCTGGGGGTCGAACTTGTACACAAACGCGTCGGCGTAGTTGTTCGTGGTGTTGAGCGTGGTGCTGCCGAAGGTGACGTAATCCGTGAAATACCCCACCAGGTAAGCGTTGCCGGCCGCATCCACGCTCACCGTGACTCCGCCTTCCTCGTGGCTGGAAAGCACGCCCTGCCGCAGCCAGGCCAGGGTGCCGTTGGCGTTGTACTTGGCCAAAAACAGCCCGACCTGACCTTGGCTTACGGTCAGCGTCTGGCCGTCGAGGGTCATCGAACCATCAAAGGCGCCGCTGACGAGCTGGCTGCCGTCGGCGGCAAGTACCACTTTGGTGGCCCGGGCAAAGTCGCCGGCGATGCCGGAGGAGCGGCGCACCGAAGCCCAGACGGGAGCGGCTACCTGCGCCTGCGCGGCCAGTGAAGAAGCCGTTAGTGCGGCCAATAAGCCCAAGCGGGGCAATAGAGAAGGAATAGAGGTAAGCATGAAACAGGGAATGGATGAAAAAAAATGGAAGGAATAAAGCAATAGGAAGGGCGGCCACGGTAGGCTGGTAGCGTCGGGTGGCCGGCCGACGCCTTGCCAGAGGGAGCAGCGCCGGCGCAAAAGGGTTGCACGCGGCTGGCCGGCAGCTGACCTCATAGGCGCGGCAAAGCTACGGACGGACGGGTAGCCCGCCAGCCATCGACGAACTATTTGGCGAGTATTCGCCCGAAAAAAACAGCCTTACAGCTCCCCCAGCCGTTTGCCCTGCTCCCGGCTCAGCCGCCGGTGCTTGGCTTGGCCCACCACCTGCGCCGAATAGATGCCGCGGTGCCCCGAAAACAGGTAGGCCACCACGCAGGCCAGGGCCAGGTAGATGCCGGCCGGCATTCCAAACAGCTCCAGTCCCATCAGCAGGCAGGCCAGGGGCGTGTTGGCGGCGCCGGCAAACACGCCCACAAAGCCCATGGCGGCCAGCAGCGCCACCGGCAGGGGCAGCACCACGGCCAGCGCCGAGCCCAGCGTGGCACCGATGAAAAACAGTGGCGTCACTTCCCCACCCCGGAAGCCGCACCCCAGCGTGAGGGCCGTCAGCAGCAATTTCCAGGCAAAATCCTGGGGGCCCAGCGGGGTTTGAAACGCCTCCACGATGACGGGCACGCCCAGGCCCAGGTAACGGGTGGTACCCAGCGCGCCCACCAGCGCCACCAGCAGCACGCCCCCGAGCACCGGCCGCAGCGGCGGGTAGGCCAAGCGGGCAAACTGCCGGCCAACCCAGTGCGTGAGGGCCGCGAAGCTGCGGGCCGTGAGGCCAAACAGGGCCCCGGCCAGCAGGGTGCAGCCTACTGACTGGGGCGTGAGGGGCAAGGCCGCCAGCTGCGGGTAAGCCGTGTGGCCCACACCCCAAGCCCTGGTGACGAAGTCGGCGCTAGTAGCGGCCAGGAAGGCGGGCAGCAGGGCGTCGTAACGAATGGAGCCCAGCAGCAGCACTTCCAGGCCAAACATGGCCCCGGCCAGCGGCGTACCGAACACCGAAGCAAAGCCCCCGCTCATGCCCGCAATCAGCAGCAGGCGCCGGTCGCGGGGGCGCAGCCGCAGCCAGCGGGTGAGTTGGTCGGCCAAAGCGCCACCCATCTGTACGGCCGTGCCTTCGCGCCCGGCGGAGCCGCCAAACAGGTGAGTGAGCAGGGTACCGCCTAGTACCAGTGGCACCAGGCGTAGCGGCACCGGAGTGCGGGGCGCGTGGATTTCGTCCAGAATCAGGTTGTTGCCGCGCCCGGCCTCCCGGCCGAAATAGTGGTAAGCCAGTCCGATTACCAGCCCCGCCGCCGGCAGTAGCAGCAGCGCCCACGCGTGCAACTCCCGCCAGCGCGTCACCCAGTCGAGCGACACCAGAAACAGGGCCGAAGCTGAGCCGGCCAGCACCCCGACCAGGCCGCTGAGCA
>NZ_SEWE01000106.1 GCF_004167665.1 Hymenobacter persicinus
CGGCGCGGGCGGCCTCTCGTCGAGCATCGGTGAGCTGGCCACCATCAGCGGAGGCGCGGTAGTCGAATTGGAAAAGGTACCGCTGAAATACCCCGGGCTGCGGCCCTGGGAAATCTTCGTGTCGGAGTCGCAGGAGCGGTTTTCGTTGGCCGTTGAGCCCAATAAGCTGGATGAGCTGCTGGCGTTGGGCCGGGAAATGGAAGTGGAGCTGACCGATATCGGCTACTTCACCGCCGCCGGCTTTCTGGACGTGCGCTTCAACAACGAGCCGGTGGCCTACCTCGACATGGAGTTTTTGCACAACGGCGTGCCGCGCAAGGTGCTGGAAGCCGAGTGGCAGAAGCCGGCGGTGCAGGAGCCCACGCTGCCCGCTGACCTCAACTATACCGACGTTTTGTACCGTCTGCTCGGCAGCCTGAATATCTGCTCCCGCGAGTCGGTTATCCGGCAGTACGACCACGAGGTGAAGGGCCGCACCATTATCAAGCCGCTGATGGGCGCCACGGGCCAGGCCCCGCAGGATGCCGCCGTGGTGCGCTTCAACTTTGAAACCTGGGAAGGCGTGGCCGTGAGCAACGGCATCCTGCCCCGGTTCGGGGATCTGGACGCCTACCACATGTCGGCCGGGGCCTTCGACGAGGCCGTGCGCCAGATTGTGGCCGTGGGCGGCAAGCTGCCCAACCTGCACTACGCCGACGGCAACTTCTGGTCCGTCAACGACAACTTTTGCGTGCCCGACTCGGTGTACGACTCCGTCATGAACCCCGACGGCAAGCTCAAGCTGGCCAAGCTCGTGCGCATGTGCCAGGCCCTGCGCGACGCCACGGCCGCCTACTGCATTCCGCTCACGAGCGGCAAGGACTCGATGAAAAACGACTTCAAGGCCGACGGGGTCAAGATTTCGGTGCCTCCAACGGTCTTGTACTCGATGACGGCCAAAATCGCGGATGTGCGCCGCACCATCACCTCCGACTTCAAGCAGGCCGCCGACCTGATTTATGTGCTCGGCGAAACCTACGACGAGTTGGGCGGCTCGGAGTTCTATCAACTGTTCGGCGAGCTGGGTGCCAACGTGCCCCAGGTACGGTTTGCTGAAGCTAAGGCCCTGTATGAACTCGTGGGCCAGGCCAACGACCAGCACCTGATTCAGTCTTGCCACGACCTCTCGGACGGCGGGCTGGCCGTGGCCCTGGCCGAGGCCACGTTTGGCTACGGCTTCGGAGCCGACGTTGACCTGGATGCCGGCCTGGACCCGGCCGGGGAGCTGGCAGTGGCGGCGCTGCTGTTCAGTGAGTCGCACTCCCGCTTCCTGGTGACGGTAGCGCCCGAGGACGAGGACGCGTTTGAGCAGCACTTCGGCGGCCGGGCCTACTACCTGGGCGTGGTGACGGAAGACGGGCAGCTGCGGGTGCAGCACCAGGGCAACAGCCTGATTTCGGCCAGCACCGCGGTACTGCGCCACGAGTGGGCCAATGGTCCGGTGAACCGAATTATCGGCTTCGGCCAGCACGAAGTCCAGCAATAACCATGGAACAGCCCCCCCAACTGCCCGACCAGCACACGCCCCCGCGGCCCCAGCCCGAAGATCCGGGCTACGAAGTGACGGACGCCGCGGGCCGCATCCAACTGCCCGGCTTCAAAAGCGTGGACCCCGGTCACGAGTCCGCCGAGCCCCTGCCCGCCGCGGGCCAAACCCCCAATAGCACACGTCAAAAACGAGTTAAGGCCCTGATTCTGACCGGTTTCGGCATCAACTGCGAGGAGGAATTCGCGGCGGCCTATACGCTGGCCGGCGCCGAAGCTACCATCGTGCACCTCAACCAGGTCCTGCACGGTGAGGTCAGCATCCACGACTTCGACATTCTGAACTTTCCCGGCGGCTTCAGCTTCGGCGACGACCTCGGCTCGGGCGTGGTGCTGGCGGGCAAGCTGCGCTACCGCCGCAACGCCGCGGGCCGCACCCTGCTGGATGATATCAAGGACTTTATTGCCAACGGCAAGTTTGTGCTGGGCATCTGCAACGGCTTTCAGGTGCTGGTCAAGCTGGGCTTGCTGCCCAACCTGAGCGGGGCCGTGACCCCGGAAGTGACCCTGACCCACAACGCCTCGGGCCGTTACGAGGACCGTTGGGTGACGCTCAAGGTCAACCCCGAGTCCAACTCGCCCTTCCTCAAGGGCCTCGACACGCTGGAAGTGCCCGTGCGCCACGGCGAAGGTCGTCTTATCATCAAAGATGCCGCCACGCTGGCCGCCATCGAAGAGCAGGGCCTGAACTGCTTGAGCTACGCCGATTTCGACGGTTCGCCCACCGACGTGTACCCGCACAACCCCAACGGTGCCGCCTTGAACTGCGCCGGCCTGACCGACCCCACCGGCCAGGTATTCGGGCTGATGCCCCACCCCGAGGCGTTTCTCTCGCTCTACAACCACCCCGACTGGGCCCGGCGCAAGCGTGCCACGCCGTCGATTTCCGAGGAAGGCGACGGGCTAAAGCTGTTTCGCAACATTGTGGAGCACGTGGCGTCGTTGCCTCACCCCCCGACCCCCTCTCCGGGGGGAGAGGGGGAGCCTGACGGAAGGGCCGCCGCTGGAGAAGCTCAACAGGAAATTGGTAGTCGGCCTCGACTGACGGCGGATAAAAAGCTGTGGTATGAGCGGTTGAAGACGTTTAGCGGGCAGATGCGGCGAGAATCTACTCCGGCGGAAGACGCTTTGTGGCAAGCGTTACGAAACCGGCAGCTGAACGATGCCAAATTCCGTCGGCAGCACGTCATTGGACGCTTCATCGTGGACTTTATCTGCACTCAGCACAACCTGATTGTGGAAGTGGATGGAGAAGTGCACGACGAGGCCGGACAAGCCAAATACGATACCGGCCGCACTTACGAACTGGAAGGGGTAGGCTACCATGTGCTGCGATTCACCAACGGTCAGGTACTCCATCATCTGCCCACGGTGCTACAAAAAATCAGTGCGGCTCTGCTTCTGCATTCCATAAAAAATTAATAATCCCTGGCTCCCCCTCTCCCCCTGGAGAGGGGGCCGGGGGTGAGGCTACTCACCC
>NZ_SEWE01000107.1 GCF_004167665.1 Hymenobacter persicinus
TAGATAGCCACGCTGGCTTCAAAGTCGCGCAGCATCTGGCGGACGGCGGGGCTTTCGGCGCGGGTGGCGGCCCGCAGGCTGTCGAGGGTGGCGGGGCGCAGCGTGTTCACCGTGGAGTGGTGGTAGGTGCCGGCCACCAGGTCGCGGCGGTCCTGGGCCTGGAAAGCGGCGGCGGTTTTGCGCAAATAGGCTTGGCTGGCCTTGTGCTTGGTTTGGTCGGCCATCAGCCCCAGCAGCCGGCCCGGGGTGGCGGAGCCCACCTGCTCGACGCCCACCAGCGCGGCGCCCTGGGCCTGCAGGGCGCGGGCCAGCTCAAACTCCTCGGCCCAGCTGTAAAACGACAAGGCCATCGGATACTCTCTGCTGAAGGCGGTGGGCAGGCCGGGCTGGGCGGCCAGCCGGCTCAGGTCGCGGGCCTGGTACTTGTCGATTTCGGCCACGTAAAGCTTGGGCTTGAGCACCTGCCCCACGGCGGCGGCAAAGCCCGGAATCTGGGCCATGCCGTGGTCTTCGCCCACCAGCACCAGCGTGCTTTTGCGGATATCCTGCTCCAGCTTGTCCCAGCCCGGGCCGCTGAAGCGGGCGCCGGTGGACACAAGGGCAAACTGATTTTTCTGCACCAGCCGGGTGAAGGCCGTGTCCGGAGCCTGGGCCCGGGCGGCCGGGCTCAGCGTTGCCAGGGTGAGGGCCAAACCCGCCAGGCGGCGGACGGTGCGCTGGGAGCAGGCGGCGGCGAAGAGTGAGGAGCGGAACATAGCCGGTTGGTTTTGGAAAAAAGGAGAAGAACTGAGCCAAAGAAATTGCGGAGCTTTGGCTGCCGAAACATTATTCGACCAACTAGCGGCCCCACCCCACCAAAGTTCGAGTTGTCCTCCCCTTTTCGTCCGTTTGAACCCGCTTTTACCTTCGTGCGTCACCGGCTGACGGCGCTGAGTCCGCGCGCCGCGGCCGCGCTGCTGCAACTGGGGCTGTGGGCGGTGCTGGCGGGCTTCTACTTCGCCTGGAACAACCGCCCCAACTTCCACTTCGACGGGCCGGTGTGGCCGCTGGTGGCGTTGCAGATGGGCTTTGCCATCCTGCTCTTCAACGCCCTGGTCTACCTGATTATTCCGCGCTGGCTGCTGCGCGGCCACCTGGGCCGGGCCCTGGCCGGGGGCGTAGTGCTGCTCTACGCCTTTCAGGTCTGGATGTACGTCGGCTCCCGTCTGGCCGCGGCCTACCTACCCCTGAGCCCAGTGATGCGCCGCACCCTGCACGGCTTCTACGTGGCCGACTTCTGGTCCACGCTGCTGAGCCCGCTGGGGCAGCTGGGCGTACTGCTGGGCATGCTGGCCATTCTGCTGTTTCCGGTGCTCATCAGCTTTCTGGCCTACGCCCTGGTGGTAGACCGGCGGCGGCTGGCCCTGGAGCGCACCCGGCTGCGGCTGGAGCTGGGCTATCTTAAGTCGCAGGTCAACCCGCAGTTCTTGTTCAACACGCTCGGCAGCCTGCACCAGCTCACCCGCTCCCGCGACGCCCGCGCGCCCGAAATGGTGCTGCACCTGGCCGACCTGATGCGCTACACCCTCTACGAAACCGATGCCGACCGGGTACCGCTGCGCCGGGAGCTGGAATTTCTGGACGATTTTCTGGCCTTGGAGCGCCTGCGTCGTCCCCCCACGGTCACCATTGAGCACGCGGTAACCGGCGCGGTGGCCGCCCAGCAGCTGGTCCCGCTGCTGCTGCACCCGTTTCTGGAGCGTCTCTTCGCCGGCCTCGACGACGCCCCGGCCTCGGCCCTGGCCCACCTCGCCTGCCAGCTGCGGGTGGAGCCCGCGGCCGTGGAGCTCACGCTCACGCGCACCAGCGCCGCCGCCCTGCCCCTCACCTACCAAGCCGACCCGGCCATCGGCGCGGCCCGGCGGCGGCTGGCCCTGCATTATCCCGGCCGGCATTCGGTCGGCATCACCGAGGAGGCGCACGCCGTGCGGGTGCGCCTCCGTATTCAGCTCGACGCGTGAGCGGGGCCTGGCAGGCGGCGCGGCGCTTCGGCGGCACGCGGGGCGGGCGGGTCCTGCGCCACCTGGGACTGTGGGCGCTGTTCGTGGGCTTCGAGTACGTGGTCTTCAGCCAGTGGCAGCAAACTCCGCTGGTCACCTGGGGCTTCGTGGTCAAGGACACGCTGGCCGCGGTGGCCGGCTTCTACTTTTTCTCAGCCGTGGTGCTCCCGCGCTGGGTGCTGTCCCGGCGCTGGCTGCTCACCCTGGCCGGGCTGGCGGGCATTTACTACCTGTGGGCCTTGCTTTCCTACGGCTACTACGCCCTGCTCGACCACCAGGGCCTGATTTCCCGGGACGCCTACGCCTACATGCACCGCCTGCTCGACTACGGCTTGGTGGGCGGCGTGTTTGCCTGGCGGGCGGTGAGCATGGGCCTCAACGACTTTGTGGTGACGGTGTTTCCGCCGATTCTGCTGCGCTTTATCCAGTTTTTGCTGCGCAGCGGCAACCGCAGCCTGCACCTGGAGCGCGAAAACCTGCACCTGGAAATCAACTTCCTCCGCGCCCAGGTCAACCCCCACTTTCTGTTCAATACCCTCAACAACCTGTACGTGCTGGTGGCCCGCCAGGATGAGCGCGCCCCCGGCGTGGTGGACCACCTGGCCCACCTGATGCGCTACACCGTGTACGAGGCCGCCGCCCCGCTTGTCACGCTACAGCAGGAGCTGGATTTTCTGGCCGCCTACCTCGAGCTGGAGCGCCTGCGCTACGGCCAGCAGGTCAGCATCCGCTACCAGCCGCCCGCGCCGGGGTCCGAGGCGCAGCGCCTGACGCCCCTGCTGCTGTTTCCCTTCGTGGAAAACGCCTTCAAGCACGGAGCCGACAGCAGCCTGGACGCCGCCTGGGTCGATATTGCCTTATCCGTGGCGGCCGGCCAACTCCACCTGAGCGTGCGCAACAGCTTCAGCCCCGGCGCCCCGGCCCGGCCCTTCGGCGGGGTGGGCCTGGTCAACGTGCGCCAGCGCCTGGCTTTGCACTACGCCCCCGCCGACTACAACCTGACCATCACCCACGACGCGGCCGCCCACACCTACGCCGTCGGCCTCACCCTGCGCCTGGCCCCGGCCACACCGGCCCCGGCGGCCCCTTCCGCATTTTTTCCCGCCGCTTTCCCATGATCAACTGCCTGATAATCGACGATGAACCCTTTGCCCGCGAGCTGCTGGCCGGCTACGTGGCCCAGCTGCCCCAGCTGCACCTGGTGGCCAGCTGCGCCCACGTGTTTGAGGCCCTGGAGGTGCTCCAGCAGCAGCGCGTCGATTTGCTGTTTTCCGACATCAACATGCCCCAGGTCAACGGCCTGGAGTTTGTGCGCTCCCTGCACGCGCCGCCCTACGTGATTTTCGTCACGGCCTCGCCCCACCACGCCCTGGAAGGCTACGAGCTCGACGCGCTGGACTACGTGGTCAAGCCCGTGTCCTTGCCGCGGTTTATGAAG
>NZ_SEWE01000108.1 GCF_004167665.1 Hymenobacter persicinus
ACGCCCTACGCCGAAGCCGGCGGTGGCGGGGCGGCGGGCCCGGCATATTCGCTGAATTTCAGCGCCACGGACCAAGTGCCGCCGGTGCCGCAAGTTGCGGGCGCCCAGGCCGGACAACCCGCGGGGGCCGAGTGGCTGGTGTACCCGAATCCGTCGTCCGATGGCCGCTTTTTCCTGCGCCTACCCGCCGCGGGACGGGGCGAAATTTCCTACACCTTGCTTTCTGCACTGGGCACCCGGGTAGCGGCGGGCAAGTGGCTGACCAAGGAGCAGACCCCGGAGCTGCCCCTGGATTTTTCCCGCCTGCTGCCTGCCCCGGGCGTGTACCTGCTGCTGCTCGAAGGGCCGGGCTTCAGTCAGCGGCTCCGGCTGCTACGTGAGTAGGCCCGGCCTGCCCCACGACCGGCACGGTCACCACACAAGAATCCCCCGCAACCAGAGGCACTTTCGCGCCAGGGTTGCGGGGGATTCTTGTGTGGTAGCTACGCCGAGAGCAATTCAGCCGGAACCCGTGGTTGGGCTCCGGCTGGAGAGTCGGAACTCAGGGAATGACGAAGCGGGTGGTAAAGCTCTTGGTGGTCGAAGT
Source organism: Hymenobacter persicinus (assembly GCF_004167665.1). GTDB lineage: Bacteria > Bacteroidota > Bacteroidia > Cytophagales > Hymenobacteraceae > Hymenobacter > Hymenobacter persicinus. The sequence goes on from NZ_SEWE01000108.1 coordinate 587, forward strand.
GTAGCGCAGCAGGTAGGTGCCCGGTTTGAGGCCGGCGGTGGGGATGGAACCGTTAGCCAGCGTGGTGGCCGGGTACGACTCCATTTTGCGGCCCTGCAGATTGTAAAGCTCCAGCTGGGCCAGAGTGCCGGCCACGGGCTTTTCGGGGGCCGCAAAATACAGCTGCCCGTCGGTTACTACCGTTGGATAGACCTGGAGGCGAGACAGGCTGTTGGGTAGGTTCACCACGCGGACCAGGGAGTACGTGGAGCTGCCGTTGAAATCCACCTGCTGCAGCCGGTAGTACAAAACCGTCATGCTGGGGCGCAGGTCGGTGTCGCGGTAGGAGTAGGTTTGGGCCACGTTGGTGGAGCCCTGCCCGGGAATCACCGCCAGGTTGGCAAACATCTGCCCATCCTGGCTGCGCTGCACCACAAACTCCTTGTTGTGCAGCTCACTAGCCGTAGCCCAGCGGATGTCAACTTCGTTGCTACTGACCTGACAGGTAAAGGCCGTCAGCGTTACGGGCAGGGGCGGACCCTGCTCAATGACGGAAAAGCTCATGGTGAGAGCCGTGCCCGGCGCCCCGGCCCCGTTGGCGGCCGGAAACGGCGTGGCCGTAAGTGAATACGTGCCTAGCTCCGGCACCCACACGTTGTAGTCCCCTTGGAAGTCGCCGAACAGGGCGTAGGGTACCACACTTTCGGTGGCCGTGGCCGTCTGCTGCCCGCTCAGGGCAAACGACACGCTGCCCACGTCAGAGGTGGCATTGGCCCGGATATTCAGGTTGCGCGTGGGCAAGGTGGCCAGGTTGAGCGTGGCGCCCGGCGTCAGGGTCTGAATGTCCTGGTCAGTGTCGGCATTCACCAGCGTGAAGCTCGTGACAGTACCGGTGGGGTCAACAACGGAGAAGCTGATGGTCAAGGCGGGCCCGGCATCCCCGCCCCCGGTGGTGGTGCGGTAGGGCGTGGCCGTGAGCGAATACGAGCCCACCGGGGGCTGCCAGGCGTTGTAGTTGCCCGCCACGTCCGAAAACAGGGCGAAGGGGGCCGAGCCTTCTAGCAGGTTCTGATTCTGGGGGCCGCTCAGGGCAAACAGCACGCTGCCCACCGGGGCGCTGCTGACGTTGGCCCGCACGTTCAGATTACGGGTTGGCAGGGAGCTCAAATCCAGGACGCTGCCCGAAGTCAGGGTTTGAATGTCCTGGTCGGTGTCGGCGTTGACCAGCGTGAAGCTCGTCACGGCGCCGGTGGGGTCGAGCACGCTGAAGCTGATGGTCAGGGCCGTGCCGGGCGTGCCGCTGCCACCCGCGCCGCTGTAGGGCGTGGCCGTGAGCGAATAGCTGCCCGCCGGGGGCGTCCAGTTGAAATAGTCGCCCTGGAAGTCGCTGAACAGGGCGTAGGGCGCCGCCGACTCGGTTTGGTTCTGGACCTGGGCGCCGCTGAGTTCAAAGACCACGCTGCCCACCACGGCCGGATCCGTGTTGGCCCGGATGTTCAGGTTGCGCGTGGGCAGCGTGCTCAGGTTGATAACCGCACCCGGGGCCAAAGTCTGGATATCCTGGTCGGTGTCGGCATTCACCAAGGT
>NZ_SEWE01000109.1 GCF_004167665.1 Hymenobacter persicinus
CCTTGCTGCCACTTCGGACGAAGTCGGTGCAGTGGTGTGCCGGCGGGGGGCCGAAGTAGCTACAGTATTATGAAAAAAGTAACCACCAAACTCGCGCTCAACAAGCAGACGCTGGCCTCGCTCGACCAGAAGCAGATGGCCGCCGCCAAAGGCGGTTTCACCTACTCGCTCTCCCTGGGCGTACGGTGCAACTATTCGGACGACCACACGCACAACAGCCCCGGCTGCTACGCTGCCAACCAATAGTTCTGCCGCTGGTAAGCGTTAAGACAAAGAGCCTGACTATGCCTTAGTCAGGCTCTTTGCATTACCTGCTCCCCAATAAGGCATTGACATATCTTCATCATTTACAACAGCATACATTCAACCAAAGCAGCTAGCCGAAGGACCAGGGGCAGTTGAATAACTTCCGACTTCATGAAAAAAGTAACCGTCAAGCTCACGCTCAACAAACAAACTCTGGCTTCCCTCGATCAGAAGCAGCTGGCCGCCGCCAAAGGCGGCTTTACCTATTCTATTTCTTGGGGCTCCCTCTGCCGACACTCTCGGCAAGAGGGTGCTGGCAGCCGGGACGAGTGCCTGGGCGAATAGGAACACCACGCTTAACAGCTACAAAATCAACCTTTGCCCTGTCAGAAATCCGGCAGGTTTTTTTTCTGCCCTCAATCAAATAAATCCGCAACTATTCATAAGCCAACAACTTGGTTCTTCTTTGATTACATAGATAATCAAGCTCCTATACTACATTCATATGTTTAGCAATTAATTCACTATGTTATACTGCATTTCATAACATTTAAATTACTTAATAACTCGGCAACAAATGTATCGACATCATTATTCTATTTCATTTATAGCCAAAAGCTATTGCGGCACGCATAGGGCGCTTCTACCTTGCTGCCACTTCGGACGAAGTCGGTGCAGCGGTGCACCGGCGGGGGGCCGAAGCAGCTACAGTATTATGAAAAAAGTAACCACCAAACTCGCGCTCAACAAGCAGACGCTGGCCTCGCTCGACCAGAAGCA
>NZ_SEWE01000110.1 GCF_004167665.1 Hymenobacter persicinus
TCGTCGACGATGAGCAGCTCCCAGTGCGGGTAGGTCTGCTGGCGGATGCTCTCCAGCGTCTGGCGCAAATACGCGCTGTTGTTGTACGAGGCCACCCCAACTGTCACTAAAGGCTCTTCCATAAGACTACAATTCTTTGGCATTCGCATGCCAAGTGGGTTGGTTATCTCATCAGAAGCGTCAGACTTCCTTATTACATAAGCGTTAATCTACGACTTTTAGTATGAATAAAATATAATTTTTTCTTTACATAGTATATTATTTAGCTTTTCTATGATTTTCTTGGCACTCAGCTGCAGAGGTTTTGCTCTGCTAATCCAATGCTGCCTGCGATGCCATAACTAGCGACGACCCAGCATTTTTTGGAATTGCATTACCCGTTTGCCAGATACGCCAAGCTTCGCCAGCAAGTACAGTCCCAAGCTCTGTAACGACCGATCGTCCTGCCATCGTACGCGGAGCCAGTGTGCTGCCTGCGGACTACCAATCTGATAAAGCAACTCCGAACGCAAACGCGTCTGCCGCATAATGGCTGTGTCTCCTTCTGCGCTGTAGCCGCGGTGCTTGCTGAGCAGCATCAAAGAGCCTTCCTCCATTTGCTGGCGGCGAGCGGTAAAAATGCTGTTAGTATGCCGCCGATACTTGGCACTGACCTGGGGGGAGTAGACAAATTTATATTCCTTGGCCAGGCGCAGCCACATATCCCAGTCCTCGAATGGTAGGCTCTCGTCGTACAAGCCCACCTTGTCGTAGCAGGAGCGCCGGACCAGCACACTCATCGCCGCAATGACACAGGAGTTAAGCAGGGTTAGGTACACATCCTCAGGATGAGCAATCCCAAAATCGTCGGGCTGGGGGATACGGTTTCCCTGCGCGTCCATAAACTCGATAGCACTGGTAATCACGCCCACCTCGGGCGGAGCATCGCGCAGCAGCGGCACCTGCACGGCCAGCTTGTCGGGCAAGTACACGTCGTCCGAGCCAATCATGCAGATAAACTCGCCCCGGGC
>NZ_SEWE01000111.1 GCF_004167665.1 Hymenobacter persicinus
GCAGCAGATGCTGACGGCACCGTGACCAAAGTAGAGTTCTTCAACGGCGCCACCAAGCTCGGCGAAGACACCTCCGCTCCTTACGCCCTGAGCTTCACGCCTACCGCCGCCGGCACGCTGAGCGTAACGGCCCGCGCCACCGACAACGCCGGCGCGGCTACTTCCACGGCGGCTAAATCCATTGCCGTGACGACCACGACCCTCGCCGGTGGTGGCACGGGCGGCAGCGGCTCGGGCACCGGCACTCCGGCCAACGCTACGTTCTTCCGCGCCCTGAACATCGGCGGCTCGGCCGCTACCATCGACGGCCGCACCTGGGAAGCCAGCGGCTCGGCAGCTAACTTCCAGATCAACGGCAACTCGTTCGAGAACCAGGCCATTACGCTGAACCCGGCCACCGATGCGGAGCGCGCCACCATGATTCGCTCGTCGGTGTACGACGGCGCCATTTCGGCCACGGTGAGCGGCGTGACGACCGGTACCTACCTCGTGTACCTCTACGTATGGGAGGATAACAACGCGGAAACCTTCAACATCAACGTGGAAGGCCAGACCGTGCAGAGCAACTACAATAGCGGCACCGCCGGCCACTGGGACCGTCTGGGCCCGTTCACGGCCAACGTAGCGGATGGTAACATCACCATCGGCACCACGGGCGGCCACGCCAACCTGTCGGGTATCGAAATCTGGAAAGCGGGCTCCGCTACCACGACCAACTCGGCTCCCACGGTAACGCTCACCACGCCCGCCTCCGGCACGGTTGGTACGGCTCTGAGTTTGACGGCTACTGCCGCCGACACGGATGGCACGGTGGCCAAAGTGGAGTTCTTCAACGGCACAACCAAGCTCGGCGAAGACACTTCCTCGCCTTACGCCCTGAGCTACACCCCCACCGCCGCCGGCACGCTGAGCCTGACGGCCCGCGCAACCGACAACGCCGGGGCTAGCACGACCACCGCCGCCAAGAGCGTGACGGTAACGACTCCCGCCA
>NZ_SEWE01000112.1 GCF_004167665.1 Hymenobacter persicinus
TCCCCGGGTTTGCCCGTACACAACTTAATGTATACGCCCTACTGCTTCACAGTAGTGGGTTGCCCCATTCGGATACCTGCGGATCACCTCGTATGTGCCAATCCCCGCAGCTTTTCGCAGCTTATCACGTCCTTCATCGCCTCTGAGAGCCAAGGCATCCCCCGTGTGCCCTAGTTTACTTCTAGGTGTCATCTTCTTGCGAAGACAACATGCTCGGTTGATTTGCACTATGGCAAATTTAACTCTTCTTCTTACTCGTTTTACTACGTCAAAGAACGTCTGTCCCGCCTATTGCGGAACAACGGGGAGGGTAGTGGATTGCTCTACTACTCTCCGGAAATCTGAATGAGAGGAAATGACAATTGATAATGTGTTGCGCAACCAAGTGACTGTGAAGCTCACGAGTCGGATTGCTCCAGAAAGGAGGTGATCCAGCCGCACCTTCCGGTACGGCTACCTTGTTACGACTTAGCCCCAGTTACTTGTTCTACCCTAACTGGCTTCTGTGACGAGCACCAGCTTCAGGTCTACCAAACTTCCATGGCTTGACGGGCGGTGTGTACAAGGCCCGGGAACGTATTCACCGCGTCATTGCTGATACGCGATTACTAGTGATTCCAGCTTCACGGAGTCGAGTTGCAGACTCCGATCCGAACTGAGAACGGCTTTGTGAGATTGGCATCACATCACTGTGTAGCGACCCTCTGTACC
>NZ_SEWE01000113.1 GCF_004167665.1 Hymenobacter persicinus
GGCCCAGTTGCCGGCGCTGTTGGCCGTGGTTGTACCAATGGCGGCGCCGTCTACATACAACGTTACCGTGGCGTTAACCGGGGCCGTACCGGCGTAGGTCGGCGTAGAGGTGTTTACTAAGCCGCCGTTGGCCGGCACAATCACTACCGGGGTGGCCGTGACTGGCTGGGTCGAAATGGCCAGCGTATAGCTGCGCGAACCGCTGTAGGGACCTGGGGCTGCCGAGTTGTCGGTGGCCGTCACGGTGAAGTTGAACGGGCCATTGGTAGTAGGCGTGCCGGAAATCGTACCGCTCGCCGACAGAGCCAAGCCCGTGGGCAGGGCGCCGGAGGTAACGGCGTACGTGTAGGGGGCCGAGCCACCCGAGGCAGTCAGCGTCACGCTGTAAGCTACGTTCTGCGTACCGCTGGGCAGCGAGGCTGGACTCACCGTGATGGTGGGGGCTACAAACGTCAGGGCGTAAGCCGAGGCAGCGGCCGTGTTGCCGTTGCCAGCCTGGTCCTG
>NZ_SEWE01000114.1 GCF_004167665.1 Hymenobacter persicinus
CGCTAACGCAGCCGGCAACTGGGCCCTCACCCAACCCACGGCTCTGGCTCAGGGCAGCCACACAGTGTACGCCACGGCTCAGCTCAGCGGTCAGGCCGTAAGTGCCAATTCGAATACGAATACGTTCACCGTCGACTCGGTTCGCCCAAGCGTGGCTATCAGCTCCACGGCCACGAGCCCAACGAATACTACGCCGATTCCGGTAACAGTGACCTTCTCGGAAAGCGTGACCGGTTTCGTAGCTGGGGACGTGACCGTGACCAACGGGAGTATCTCGGGCTTCTCGGGCTCGGGGGCATCTTACTCGTTCAACGTGACGCCGTCGGCTAACGGCGCAGTGACGGTGAACGTACCGGCCAACGTAGCTCAGGACGGCGCCGGCAACGGCAACACCGCCGCTACCCAGTTCTC
>NZ_SEWE01000115.1 GCF_004167665.1 Hymenobacter persicinus
CCCGCCGTGCCGGTGATGGACGGCGTGGGGTTGGTACCGCTCAGGCAGAAGGTCGAGCCGGCGTAGGCGAAGGCCGCCGAGGTGGCCGGATTCACCGTCACCGAAGCCGTAGCCGAGGAGGGGCAGGAGCCGCCCACGCTGTAGGTCACGGTGTAGGTGCCGGGCGTCGAAGCGGCGAGGTTGATGGCGCCGGTGGTGGCATTCAGGCTCAGGCCCGAGGCAGCGCTGAACGTGCCGCCCGCCGTGCCCGTCACGGTAGCCGTGGGGTTCGTATCGTTCTGGCAATACGTGGCGGCCGGATACGAGAACGTAGCCGTCGTCAGCGGATTCACCGTCACGACCGTGGCCGTCGACGTGGCTGTGCAGCCTTGGGCCGTGGTTACGGTTACCGAGTAGCTGCCGCTGGCCGAAGCCGAGTAGGTATTGGTCGTAGCGCCGCTGATGGCCGAGCCGTTGAGCAG
>NZ_SEWE01000116.1 GCF_004167665.1 Hymenobacter persicinus
GGCGACTTGTCGCAGAAGATGACGGTGAACGTGAAGGGCGAAATCCTGGAGCTGAAGAACATCTTGAACCAGATGGTGGACTCCCTGAACATCTTTGGTGACGAAGTAACCCGGGTAGCCCGCGAAGTAGGTACCGAAGGCAAACTTGGCGGTCAGGCCAACGTGCCCCGCGTCGGTGGCACCTGGAAGGAGCTGACCGACAACGTAAACACGATGGCCTCGAACCTGACGCTGCAGGTGCGCGACATTGCCAACGTGGCCACCGCGGTAGCAAAGGGTGACCTGACCCAGAAGATGACGGTAAATGTGAACGGCGAGATTCTCGACCTGAAGAACATCCTGAATCAGATGGTGGACTCGCTCAACATCTTCGCCGGCGAAGTAACCCGCGTGGC
>NZ_SEWE01000117.1 GCF_004167665.1 Hymenobacter persicinus
CTGGCGTAGCTGGCTGCACTCGGGTTTTTCGTCACCGTGCCCGAGCCGCTCGTATTCACCGTCAGCGTGTACTGGCCGGGACTGGCCTGGTCGATAACGGAGAAATTAGCGGTAATACTCGGGCCGGCCGTGCCCGTCCCGCCGGGGCCGCTGTAGGGCGTGGCGGTCAGGGAATAATTGCCCACGGCGGGGGTCCAGGCATTGTAGTCGCCGCCGCTGTCGGAAAACAGCGCGTAGGGCGCCACCGATTCCGTCTGGTTCTGGGTTTGGGCCCCGGTCAGGACGAAGACCACGCTGCCGGTGGTGGCCGGGTTGGCGTTGGCCCGGATGTTCAGGTTGCGCGTGGGCA
>NZ_SEWE01000118.1 GCF_004167665.1 Hymenobacter persicinus
TTCTTCGGTTGGGGCATACAAGCAAAAAGGGCAGCTCAGATACACTGGCTGCCCTTTTTCAAATGTAATCTACTGGCTCCGTTACACGCCCAGCAGCAGGCGCGTCGGATCTTCGAGCAGCTCCTTCACCCGGACCAGGAACGACACCGACTCGCGGCCGTCGATAATGCGGTGGTCGTAGCTGAGCGCCAGGTACATCATCGGTCGGATAACCACCTGCCCGTTTTCGGCAATCGGGCGCTGCACGATGTTGTGCATGCCCAGAATGGCCGACTGCGGGGCGTTGATAATCGGGGTGCTCATCATCGAGCCGAAGATGCCGCCGTTGGTGATGGTAAACGTGCCGCCCGTCATCTGCTCGATGGTCAGCTTGTTGTCGCGGGCCAGCGTGGCCAGGCGCACCACTTCCTTCTCGATGCCGTCGAAGCTGAGTTGCTCGGCATTGCGAATCACGGGCACTACCAAGCCTTTCGGGGCCGATACGGCGATGCTGATGTCGCAGAAGTCGTTGAACACGATGTCGGTGCCGTCAATCTGGGCATTCACCGAGGGCCATTCCTGCAGGGCCACGCACACGGCCTTGGTGAAGAAGGACATAAAGCCCAGGTTCACGCCGTTTTTCTCCTTGAACTTGTCTTTGAACTTGGTGCGCAGGTCCATGATGGGCTGCATGTTCACCTCGTTGAAGGTGGTGAGCATGGCCGTCTCATTTTTCACACTCACCAAGCGGCGGGCTACTGTCTTGCGCAGGTTGCTCATCCGCTCCCGGCGCACGTTGCGGTTACCACCGGCTACGGCTGGCGCAGCTTGTGGGGCCGCGGCCGGGGCAGCAGCGGGTGCAGCGGCCGGAGCCGGCGCGGCGGGCTTGGCCTGGGCGTTTTGGGCATCTTCCTTGGTGATGCGCCCGTCGCGGCCGGAGCCCTGCACGTCGGCAGCAGCAATGCCTTTCTCACCGAGAATCTTGCCGGCGGCCGGGGAAGGCGTACCGGTGGCGTAGCTAGTCGAAGTGGAAGCCGAACTGGCCGGAGCGGCAGCAGCTGGGGCAGCCGGAGCCGAAGCGGCGGGAGCAGCGGCCGGAGCCGGCGCGCCACTACCACCCTCAATGCGGGCTACCACGGCGCCAATGCTGATGGTTTCGCCTTCCTTGGCGCCGTGGCGCAGGGTGCCGGCGCCCTCGGCGGGCAGCTCAAACGTGGCTTTGTCGGATTCGAGCTCGGCAATGATTTCGTCGCGCTCCACCTGGGCGCCGTCGGGCTTGAGCCACTTGGCCACGGTTACTTCCGTGATGGACTCGCCCACGGTCGGGATTTTCATTTCCACCGTGGCTCCACCGCCGGCCGGAGCCGCAGCAGCTGGGCCAGCCGCAGGAGGCGTGCCGGAAGCCGCGCCGCCGGCGGGCTGACCGCCGTAGCCGGCTTGGTCGCTGGCCTGGGGGTTTTCCTCACCCTTGCTGACCGGGTCAGCCGCCGGCGCAGCTGGGGCGGCAGCGGCCGGAGCCGAAGCAGCGGGAGCTGCGGCACCAGCGCCGTCGATGTCGGCAATGACGGTTCCGATACCGATGGTTTCGCCCTCGGCCACCCGGATTTTCAGCGTTCCATCGGCTTCGGCGGGCAATTCAAACGTGGCCTTGTCGGATTCGAGCTCGGCAATAACTTCGTCGCGCTTCACGGCCTCGCCGTCTTTCTTGAGCCACTTGGCAATGGTGACTTCGGTGATGGACTCGCCGACGGCGGGGATTTTAATTTCCAGACCCATAGGGAGGGAGTTGAAGGGTTTCGGTGGTTGGTTGTCGCCCGGACTAGCTGGTCCGCGCGACCTGAACTACATCTTATTCTACTGGCTTACTCAGCGGGCAAGCTACGTGGTGGGCGCTTAATCGGTAGCCTTGGCCTTTTCCGCCGTTTCCTTGATGTTGGCGTCGGCTACGGCTTCCCGGGGCTTGTCGAAGGCGCGGGCCACGAGGTCCTTTTGCTCCTTCACATGCACCTTGTTGTAGCCAGTAGCCGGCGACGCGGACGCCTTGCGGGCTACCACATCTTCCAGCTCCCGGCGCATGAAGCGCAGCAGGTAGTTCCAGTAGCCCATGTTTTCCGGCTCTTCCTGCACCCAGTACAGCTTGGCTTTCGGGTACTTGGCCAGCTCGGCGTCGAGCTGCTTTTTCGGGAAAGGATGCAGCTGCTCGAGGCGCACAATGGCCACGTCGGTGCGGTTCGACACGCGCTGCTCCTCGAGCAGATCGAAGTAGACTTTACCCGAGCACAGCAGCACCCGCTTCACTTTTTTGGCGTCGGCGTAGGTGTCGCCGAGCACTTCGCGGAACGAGCCGGAGGTGAACTCCTCCACCGGCGACACGCACAGCGGGTGGCGCAGCATCGACTTGGGCGACATTACCACCAACGGCTTGCGGAAGCTCCAGGTCAGCTGCCGGCGCAGGGCGTGAAAGAAGTTGGCCGGCGTGGTCATGTTGGCCACGATGATGTTGTGCTCAGCCGCCAGCTGCAAGAAACGCTCGGGGCGGGCGTTGGAGTGCTCCGGACCCTGGCCTTCGTAGCCGTGGGGCAGCTGGAGAACCACGCCGTTCATGCGCTGCCACTTGCTTTCCGACGACACGATGAACTGGTCAATCATGGTCTGGGCGCCGTTGGCGAAATCACCGAACTGGGCTTCCCAAATCACCAGGGCCGTGGGGTTGGCCATGGCGTAGCCGAACTCGAAGCCCAGCACCGCGTACTCGCTCAAGAGCGAGTTGTAGATGCTCAGCTTTTCCTGACCTTCCTCGATGTAGTCGAGCGAGTTGTAGGGCGCCGAGGTTTCCGCGTCGTGCAAGACGGCGTGGCGGTGGGAGAAGGTGCCACGCTGCACGTCTTGCCCGCTGACGCGCACAATGTGCTTT
>NZ_SEWE01000119.1 GCF_004167665.1 Hymenobacter persicinus
CTTTCATAGCGGTCAGACTTAGTATAGTTAATTTACTATGTAAAACCAGACAAATCAAGCCCCGGCCCGGCACCAGGGTCAGGCCAGCAATAGCCGTAATTTCATTCAATCGGTCCGGGATGCAGCGCGTATTCCTCAGAAGCTCAACTATTGACTTCAGCCCTACTCGTATGCTGCACGCCGCCTCCACCACCGCCCGCCGGCCCGCCCCGTTTTCCCAATTTCTCCGCCTGGCCGCGCTGGCGGCGGGCCTGACTACCCTGCTGCCGGCCTGTTCCGATGATGAAAACGACGAACCAGTCCAGCCGGCCGGGCCGGCCAAAATCACGGTTCCGAAAGCGGCCACTCTGTCGCCGGAAGGCATCCAGTACGATGAGGCCAAGAAATACTTCTTGGTCAGCTCCCGTACCCGGGGCCGCATTGGTACGGTGAAGGACGACAGCACCTACACGCAGTTTGCCGATGATTCGCTGCTGGTTTCCACCATCGGCCTGCACCTTGATGCGGACCGCCGGCGCCTGCTGGCCGCCGTTTCGGACAATGGCACCAACACCCGCCGCACCAAGCCCGCTACCCAGCGCAAGCTGGCGGCCCTGGCCATCTTCAACGCCGACAACGGCAGCCTGAGCCGGTTCGTGGACCTGGGCGGCTTGCGGCCCGCGCTGGCACACTTTGCCAACGACATTGCCATCGATAAGGACGGCAACGCCTACATCACCGACAGCCTCTCGCCCATCATCTACAAAGTTGACTTGCAGGGCACCGCCACGGTCTTTTTGGAAGACTCCCGGCTGGCGGCCAACCCGGCCACGGCCTTTGGTTTGAATGGCATCGTGTACCACCCCGATGGCTACCTGCTCGTGGCCAAATCCAGTGACGGCACGCTCTACAAAGTGCCCCTGAGCAACCCAACCGGCCTTACCACCGTGGCCACCGGCGGCCAAAACCTGACCGGCGCCGACGGCCTGCTGCTCGTCGACCGCCAGACCCTGCTGCTGGTGGCGGGCAGCCAGGGCACCGTGTACCGCCTGGGCAGCACCGACGCCTGGGCCACGACTACCGTTTCGGGGCGCTTTGCCACGGGCGCCGTCAGCCCGACCACCATCACCCGCCGCAGCCCCGCCGACGCCTACGTGCTCTACCCCTACCAGACTAGCGCCCCGCGCTTCGCCATCGTCAAAGTGGGTTTCTGAGCTCAGGCAGCAGTTTTGCTGATTAGCAAAAAGTCCCCTCCGGCGCGGTGCCGGAGGGGACTTTTTGCTTGGCGAATAAGTAGCCGGGGCAGGACGCTAATTGACCTTCGGCCGGCGCTGCTCCCGCTCCCGCTGCTGGCGCAGGGCCTCGCGCAGATACTCGGCCTCGGCGAAATGGGTGGCGTTGAGTTGGCTGCGGTACTTGGCCGGAATGGGCTGCCCGGCGAAGTAAGCCCGGTCCACGGCCAGCAGGTGGGCTTTATTGAACTTGCTGGCGTGCAGGATAAACCCTACCACGGTGGCGCCCAGCACGACCGTGCCCAGGGGTGGGGATATGGCTTCGTCGGCCACCTGCTGATTCCCGTACCGGTCAGTGGACGAGACGGGTAGGGCCAGTGTCAGGCCGGCTATAAACGGCAGCGTGTAAAGCCAACCCGCCGTGCGGCGCTTCCGAAACAAGCTCAGCAGCGCCCCCGTGGAGTCGGCCTCCCCGGCCCGGGGCTCGTAGCGGGGCAGATACCAGCCGTTGAACAGCAGCACCGCGCCCGAGTCGGCAGGTGCCACGGCGCGGGTAGCTGCGGGAGCCGGCGCCTGGGCCAGCGCGGCCGGGCCGCTCAATAGCAGCACAGCCAGCAGCCAGAGCTTAGGACCCGCCACGGTGCGGGGACGGCTACTTGGCGGGAACGGCTTCAACGGGCTTGTAGTCGATGATGGGCTGATTGAAGAACCGGGGCTTGAGCTTGCGGCGCAGGGACCGGGCCAGGGGCTTACCGGCGGCGTAGTTGGTCAGCACCATTTCGAGCTTGCCGTTGCTGTAGTGCAACAGCTTACCGGCGCCGTAGGCTGCGAAGGGTGCCGCAAACACGAAGGCCAGCGCCCCGTTGTTCGTGTTTTCCTGCACCACGTAGCCGCCGCCCACTACTTGGTTGTTGCTGGGGGCCGTGGCAATGCGGGCCGCTGCCAGGGCCGAACCCACAATCCAGCTCACCCCGCCGCCCTGCCGCCGGCCGTAGAGGTTGATAATGGCCTGGGCCGTGTCGTTGTGCAGGTACTGATTGCGCAGCCCCTGTTTGCGCGTGAGGGATTCGAGGGACTCTTGCTGGGCGAACAGCGGGGTGCTGCTCAGGCTTAGAAATAACAGAGCCAGTATTCGTTTGGTCATAAAAACGGAGGATGGGTAAATACCCGCAATATAAGGCGCGAAAATCAACGCGTAGCAACCATTCAGCCCTGCTGGTCCGCCACGCTGCTCCCAGCAAATCGGCCCTGGGAGGTCCGGCTGGTGCAGGCGGCAACATGGGGGAAGTAATAGTTGTCTACTGATAATGCAACTCCCTGAAAAAGGCAGCATCTTTACTGGCCTGCTACCGTGCTATTTTATCCGTTCGTCCGTACAAGGTTTTTTTGAGCTTCCTACGCGCTGCCTGCGCAGCGTTGCCCGCCTTTCCGGCTTCCCCGGTTATCCCCCCTCCGCCCAAGCTACTGAGCCTGGGTCAGCCTGCTTTTCATCCTTTCTTTTCTCACTTTTCCCCGCTTTATGCCCCTTTCCTTACCCATTACTGGTGCCGCTCAGCCTTCCCCGCGCGAGCCCCGGACCACTTCCGCGGGCCGGCGCACCTGGCGGCCCCTGCTGGCTGCCACCCTCG
>NZ_SEWE01000120.1 GCF_004167665.1 Hymenobacter persicinus
GACCCGATGATTGCCAAGCTCGTCACCTTCGGCAAAGACCGCCAGGAGGCCATCGAACGGATGCTGCGCGCCATCGACGAGTACCAGATTACCGGCATCCAGACCACCTTGCCCTTCGGCCGCTACGTGCTCCAGCACCCGGCCTTCGTGAGCGGCAACTTCGACACGAACTTCATCCGGGACCATTTCACCCCCGCCGACCTCACTCCCGCCGCCCCCGACGCCAGCGTGGCCAAAGTAGCCGCCGTGCTCACGGCCATGCTGATGACGGAAAAGAAAGCGCCGGTGGTGGCTTCGAGTGATGCGCCGGCCGCGGCGGGCTCGAACTGGAAGCGCAACCGGCTGGGGGCGCGGTAGGAAGCTTTTATTCCGCTAGATTTGAAAAGCCCGGTTATTTGGCCGGGCTTTTCTATTTTTTTCCAGAACCAGTATGGAAAGAATTAAGATTGAGCACGACTTCTTGGTGTTCCTATTCGCCTACCTCCGGCATCTTGACTTATCATTGGATAGAAGCCGCTGGAATGGCTGGGCTGATTATCTTGTATACACCCGTGGTCGGATCCAATCAGCTACAATTTCCTCTTATCTAAAAGGCAAGATTGGTCCTGTCAGCGTGACTAACACAGCCAACATTCTACCAAACTATAGCTATAGAGAATCCCGCCTGCGGTATCTATGGCGAATTTGCACGTGGCAGAATGATTATTTAACCCTTTATGCGACCAGCTACGCCTGTCAGTTGCTAGACCGGCACAACGCTTATCTGCGGGCAGATATTACCGAATTCACCCCGGAGCTGGAAATGCTCAGAAGGGATATTGCTGATTTTTACACTCGTGCTTCAGAGGTAATGCTCAGCAGAAGCGAACTGCGCAAAATAATGCGGGTGGAACACTTCTGGCAAAACCCTATCCTCACAACTATTGCGCTGAAAGACTTCCTTCCTGCTTCCCTAGCGCGAGTTTAGCACCGCTTAACTCGTGCCAGACCATAACGTGGAGGTTGTACCTCCACTGCTGCAACGCAGCAAACCGGAACCGCGCCGCCTGAAGCCATCCGGGCGGCGTGCTCGTTCTGACGAGGAGGCGCAGCCTTCCGGCATAGCGTGTCACGAGTTACGGCTGCGCCTAAACTTGCGCCAGTGCCGCGCCTGCGAACCAGTGCGGTAGCATGACAACGGCCCTGACCTTTGTACGGTATTTTTAAAATTCTGAAAATACCGTACAAATACCCGAAAGATTTTGTACGGTATTTTTCGTTTCTTGAGAATACCGTACATATTCTGCCAGCTATGCCCCGCCGCGCTCCTGCCTCCCAAAACGTCATTTCCCGCCTGCGCGCCTGGTTTGGGCTGCGGCAGGAGGACGTGGCCTTTTATGCTAATGTGAGCCCCGAGCTCGTGCAGGCGGCGGAAAGCGGCCGGCGTAGCCTGAGCAGTAACCTGCTGATAGGTCTGCTGCCGCTATTGCAACAACTGCCGCCGCCCGAAACGCCCGTAGTCGCGGCGGCCGTACTGCCGCCTTGCCTGGCCCCTGGTACCGCCGCGCCCGATGCTGCCGCCCTCGATTTTCGTCGCCGCGTGTGCCTGCACCAAGCCGGCCGCTTGCGTACCCAGGCCCTGCCCGCCCTGCTGGCCGCCTACCCCGCCCCGGTCAACCCTACGGACCCTGACGACGCCGAGCTCCACGCCGGACTCATCCGCCGGCTGCACTACCACGCCCGCCCCCTGCCGGCCGAGGACGTCACGCGCTGGCACCTGCTGCAAGCCCGCATCGTGGCGCTGGAAGCTGAAGCGGCGACCCTGGAAGCTACGCTGGGCTAAAAACAAAACAGCCGCCCCAGAACCGGGGCGGCTGTTTTGTTATCCTGTCATGCTTCACTCTGCTCAGCATGACCTTTTTTTTACCGCTGGTCTATATTAAATCCGTGAGTTGCTTCACGCCCACCGGCCGTTCCCGGGTGAAGCCTTCCCCGAACTCGACGCCAATCAGGTGGCCGAACTCCCGGGCCCGGGCTTCCATGAACTTGGTGAAGACGGGCGTGGAGAGGTAGGTGACGGGCTCGGTGCTCTCGGGGTCGAAAAACTGGGTTTTGTAGGCCTGAATCGACTCCCATTTTTTCTCCCAGTGCGCCGAGATGTCGACCACGAAATCGGGACTGATCTGGCGGTCCTGAATGAAGTGGTACACGTGCAGGGGGCGCCAAGCGGCCTGGGGCTGGCCGTCGTGGTCGAAGGTTTCAATCATCTTCAGGCCCGACAGAAAGCACGCGTCCGAAATGAGCTGGGCGCCGCGGCCGTGGTCGGGGTGCCGGTCGTGGATGGCGTTGCAAAGCACGATATCGGGCCGGTAGCGGCGCAGGGCGGCAATGATGGGCAGCTGGTGCTCCCGGTCGTTGCGGAAAA
>NZ_SEWE01000121.1 GCF_004167665.1 Hymenobacter persicinus
GAATCACGGCCGCCTGGTGGAAGGTGCCAATGCTGGTGCTTTTCACCCACTTGTGCCAATAGTCCACCGTTTTACGCAAAAACTGCTCGGCCGTGGATTCCAGCGGCGCCTCCAGCGGGGCTCCGTAGGTGAGCACCAGGTACTTGGTCTCGTTGAGCACGAAGTCTTCCTCGTCGAGCACGTAGGTGAGCGGGATGTTGGTGGTGAGCCGGATTTCTTCCTCCAGGCCCAGAAACGCAATGTGGTTGGAGCTGCGGCGGCGGCTCAGCTCCAGTTCCCCGTACTGGCCCATCGGCCGGCAGGCCACCCGCACCCGGGGCGTGCCGGCCAGCGGCTCTACCTTCCGGATAAACATCAGGGGCTTGTAGTACCGGTCGTATTGGGCAAAGCGCGGGGCAAAGTCCGTGACCCGGTAGCGGCCGTCGGGGGCGTCGATTTCGGTGCAGAGCACGTTGGTGTTGGCCTGGTAGTACTGGCTGGTGCGGAACTCGGGCGCGGCGGGCCGGATGCTGAACTCGCCGCCCTTCTGGTCGTCGAGCAGGCTGCCAAACACGAAGCTGCTGTCGAAGCGGGGCCAGCAGAGCCAGCGCACGGCCGTATCGGTGCCGATAAGCCCGAGAAAGGCGCAGTTGCCGATCAGGCCCATGTCATAGGTGTGTTTCGTCATCAAGAGTCAGAGTTAATGCCAGCAACAGCCGGCGCAAAAACGGCCCGGCGGTCCACGGGCTTTGCTTATAGTACCCCGTTGCCGGGGCCCGGGTTGTCCTGCCCCGGGCCGGCGGAGCGCGGACGGCGCCCAGAAAAACACCCTCGCGGGGGATTCTACTCCCCGGCACCCGGGGGCAGGACATGACAAAAATCATCCTCTAAGCCAATGTTCGTCAGGGCATTAATATTTATATGTATGGATATTTGAAACACCGACTATTCCTTCTTCCACCCGGGCCGTTGCGGCCCATTACCCCACTCCGCCATGGTCACGCCCACTCTTCTGTTTTCGGTGCTGCTGATAACGGTGCTGGCCGTCGCCAGTGCTTACCTGCACGGCAGGAATCAGCAGTCCTACTCCTAGGCCCCGGGGCCCCGGTCCGGCCACCGGCCGGGGCCTGCGGCGGCAGCTATCGGCTCCACTAACTGCCTTGCCCTATGCAACCTGCTCCCCAGAAATCACTCCCGCGCCGGGCACCCGCCGGCTGGACTCGGGCCGGGGGCCGGGGGCCACTGGCCATCAGCGCCGCCACGCTGCAGGCCGCGCGCGAAGCCGACGCCACCATTGCCCCCGATGTGTGGGGCAGCGACTATCCCGACCTGCCGGCCGCCGACGTGGCCCGGCTACCCGCGACCCGGCGGCGGCCATTCTGACTACGCGCGCTGCCCTCTTCCCTTACGACCTGTTGCCATGACGCCTTCCCTCGTTGTCCTGACCGATTTTCTGGCCGTTTCCAACCGCGCCCTCGACTACGCCGCTGCTCTGGCCGTGCCGTTGGGGGGCCACTTGGTGCTGCTGCACGTGCCCCACGACGGCCTGCTGGCCCCCGAGGAATACGGCCACCGCCACAGCCGCAGTGCGGAGCGCCAGACCGAGCACGAACTGCTAAAGCTGGCCGCCGCCCAGCCCGTACCGGCGGAAGTAGACGTGTCGGAGCAGTTTCTGCCCGACGCGGTGCAGGAAGCCGTGCGCCGCACCCAGCCCCTGTTGCTGGCCATGGGCTTGAGCACTGAGCACGACGCGCTGGACCACGTGCTGCACAACCAGGCCCTGCCCGTGCTGCGGGGAACTCACCGGCCGCTACTGCTCGTGCCCGAGCTGGCTCCGGCTGCCCAGCTGCCGCGCCGGGTGCTGCTGGCCCTGGATGCGGAATCCTTCGTGCCCAATGCCGCCACTCGGGACCTGGCCCCCCTACTGGCCGCCTGGCCGGCTTCCTATACCGTAAGCCACGTGCTGGGCCTGCACGAGCAGGAGGCCTTTCCGGGGCAGCGGGTACTGCACCACCTGCACCTGAGCCGGCTGCTGCCCCCTACC
>NZ_SEWE01000122.1 GCF_004167665.1 Hymenobacter persicinus
GGGCGTCGAGCACGGCAGGCTGGCCCCGCCCACAAAGTCCGACAGCACCCGCAGGCGCAGGGGCTGGTCTTTCACGGCCGTAGCCGGAATGGTGAGCGTGCCGCTGGGGCTGACGCGGTTCAGGGCTTGGAAAAGCAGCTCATTGGTCGTGAAAATGCCGTCGTTGTTCAGATCCAGCCACACCCGCGTGTCCTGGGCGTTGGCCGTGCCGGTGGTAATGCTGATGGGGTGGGCGTTGCCCTCGGTCAGCTCCACGCGGGACGTGCAGGTGAAGTCCTCGTAGCTGCCCACCGCCGACGGGTTGCTCAACGAGCCCAGCGTAAAGTTGGTGATGCCGTAGCCGCAGCACTGCGCGGCCGTGGCCGGGGTGCAGCTGGCGGCCAGGGGCACGGCCGAGTTGTAGGTGATGTAGTTCGTGCGGGTGCGGCTGTTGCTGCCCACAGCGTTGGTGGCCGTCAGTACCACGGTGTAGGTGCCGGCCGTGGTATAGCAGTGCCGCGGGTTTTGCTGGGTGCTGGTCTGCCCGTCGCCGAAGTCCCAGAGCCAGGAAGTGGGTGCGTTCTGGCTTTGGTCGGTGAACTGTACCGGGTTCACGCAGGTGGCGGGCACGTAGTTCGAGGTAAAGGCCGCCACCGGCGGGTTGCGGTTCACGCGCACCGTCACGGTATAATCCTCAATCTGACCCAGCTGGGGCGTCGAGCACGGCAGGCTGGCCCCGCCCACAAAGTCCGACAGCACCCGCAGGCGCAGGGGCTGGTCTTTCACGGCCGTAGCCGGAATGGTGAGCGTGCCGCTGGGGCTGACGCGGTTCAGGGCTTGGAAAAGCAGCTCATTGGTCGTGAAAATGCCGTCGTTGTTCAGATCCAGCCACACCCGCGTGTCCTGGGCGTTGGCCGTGCCGGTGGTAATGCTGATGGGGTGGGCGTTGCCCTCGGTCAGCTCCACGCGGGACGTGCAGGTGAAGTCCTCGTAGCTGCCCACCGCCGACGGGTTGCTCAACGAGCCCAGCGTAAAGTTGGTGATGCCGTAGCCGCAGCACTGCGCGGCCGTGGCCGGGGTGCAGCTGGCGGCCAGGGGCACGGCCGAGTTGTAGGTGATGTAGTTCGTGCGGGTGCGGCTGTTGCTGCCCACAGCGTTGGTGGCCGTCAGTACCACGGTGTAGGTGCCGGCCGTGGTATAGCAGTGCCGCGGGTTTTGCTGGGTGCTGGTCTGCCCGTCGCCGAAGTTCCAGAGCCAGGAGGTCGGTGCGTTCTGGCTTTGGTCCGTGAACTGCACGCAGCCCGAGCAGGTCAGGGTCTGGTCGGCCACAAACTCCACGGCCGGCGCGGCGGTGTTGGCCAGGGCCGTCACGGCGTAATCTTCGGTTTGTGAAAATTGGGGCGTGGTGCACGGACCCGGAACCGGCGCGGCAAAATAGTCGGCTGCCACCCGCATGCGCAACTTGGTGTTGAGCGTCGTGGTGAGGGGCATGCGCAGCGTGCCCGTGTGCAGGCGCTTGCTGTCGGAGCTGAACACGAGCTCCGAAGTGGCGTTGAACGAGCCGTCGTTGTTGAGGTCAATCCAGACCCGCACGTTCTCGTCGGCGTTAGGGTTGGTCGTCACGCTCAGGGCGTAGTTCGCGCCCACCGTCAGGTTGGTGCCCAGAGTGCAGGAATAGTCCTTATAGCCGTCCTGGACGCCGTTGGTGGAGTTGTTGATGGTGCCCAGCGTGACGTTCAGAATACCCATTCCAATGCTGCCCGCGCCCGAATTGGAGGCGGGGCCGGGGGTGCAGCTGGCGGCAACCGGGCATTGGGCCTGCGCGCCGACGCCGGTGGCCAGCATCGTCAGCAGGGGAAGTAAGAAGCCGTAAAGCATTGGCGCTTTGCGCCGAAAGCGTAGAAGTTGCATCATAGAAAATGCCCGGGACGAAAAGAGTGAATTTTATCCCTAAATGTAGCGACTAAATCCAATTTTCCCGCTTCTCCCAGACGAGCCCCAGAACTTCCTCGATGAGCAGGGAAAACCCGGCGATAAACGCGGAAAGCCGTAGTTTTGCGCCGTTCACCCGGGCGTGCCCGGGCCATTTTTACTGGAGTCTGCGTTTATGAAAGGAAAAGTTGTACTAATCACCGGCGGCACTTCCGGCATCGGCCGCGCCTGCGCCGTCGTGTTTGGCCGGGCCGGGGCCCAGGTTGTGGTCACGGGCCGCGACCAAGCCAAGCTCACCGAAACGGCCCAGGAGCTAACCCAGCTCGGTATTCAACACCGCATCGTGCGCGCCGACGTGGGCGTGGAAGCGGATTCTGAGCGGGCCGTGGCCGATACCGTGGCTGCCTTTGGCCGCCTCGACGTGCTGATCAACAACGCCGGTATCTCGATGCGGGCCCTGTTTCAGGACGCCGACCTCGACGTTATCCGGCGCCTGATGCAAACCAACTTTTTCGGCACCGTGTACACCACCAAGTTTGCTTTGCCCCACATTCTGGCCGCCAAGGGCTCCATTGTGGGCATTTCCAGCATTGCCGGCTACCGGGGTCTGCCGGGGCGTACGGGCTATTCGGCTTCCAAATTTGCCATGCAGGGCTTCCTGGAGGCGTTGCGCACCGAGTTGCTGCCCCAGGGCGTGCACGTGCTGGTGGCCTGCCCG
>NZ_SEWE01000123.1 GCF_004167665.1 Hymenobacter persicinus
AACGAAAAAAGGCCACCCGAATCCGGGTGGCCTTTTCGAGAAGGAGGGTGAGTAGCGGGGTTATTTCACCACTTCAAACCAGCCCTTGTAGGATTTGCCGCCGGGCAGCTTGAGCAGGTAGTAGTACACGCCCGCGGCCTGCTCGGCGCCGTCCCACTGGTTGTTGTAGTTGGAAGCGCGGTACACTTCCTTGCCCCAGCGGTTGAGAATCGTGAGCGAGTTGCCAGGGTAGAGCCCCACGTTCTTGATTTCAAACTTGTCGTTGAGCCCGTCGTTGTTCGGGGTGATGACGTTGTAGAACACCAGGTCGTTGGCGAAGCTCACGCAGGCGTCGTTGGAGGCCGAGGTCACGCTGGCGTTGGCGCTGCTCACGGCCACCACCCGCAGGCACTGGTCGAAGCCGGCGGTGCTGCTGGCAAACTCGGTCTGCAGCGTGCCGCCCGATACGGTGGCGACCAGCGTGGACGTGCCGTTGTCGGAGGTGCGGAATATGCGGTATTCCTTCACGTCGAAGCCGCGGTAGGCATTCCAGCTCACCTTCACCTTGCCCTCGTCGCGGCCTTCCTGACCTTCCGTGGCCGTGGCCGTGGTCCGGATGGTGGTGTGGTCCTGGGTCTGGAGCACCGTGCCGCAGCTGTTTTGCAGCTCCAGGCGGTAGTCGTAGGCGTTGGCGTCGGCATCCACGTTCGAGTCGGTGAAGGATGTGGCGGTGTTGGCCACGGTGCCCACCTGGGCGAAGGTGCCGCTGCCCGCTACGCGGCGCAGAATGCGGACCTGGCTGGCGTTGCCCGCGTTGTTGGGCACGTTCAGCTGCAGGGTGATGCTCCGGTCGCCGGCCACCACTGAGGCGGCTTGCAGGGCCACGCTGGCGTTGTCGGGCCGTACGGTGAACGTGGCCCCGCAACCGGCGCTGTTCACGTCACTGACCTGCACCGTGGCGTTGGTCGAACCGGCGGGCAGGTCGACGGTGATGGTGCCGGTGCCCTGAACGCTGGTGATGGTGCCGCCGATGACGGTCCACTGGTAGTTGGCATTCGGCAGGGCCGAGGCCACGGGGCCCACGGTAAACGAGAGGCCGGTGCGCGACTCAGGGCAGTAGTTGGCCGGGCCGGTTATGGTCAGTGCCGGAACCACCACAAACTGCTTGGAGTACGTCGGGCCCGAGCACAGGCTGCTGTTTTTCTCGATGGCCGTCAGCGTGTAGGTGCCCGGGTTGGCGGGTACGGGCAGCGTGACGGTGCCGGTGGCGCCGCTGATGGCGGTGCCGTTGAGCGTGTAGGCGTAGGTCGAAGTAGCGGCGCCCGGCAGCGTGAAGCTCAGGTTGCCGCCGTTCACGCAGGCGCGGTTCGGGCCGGTGATGGCCAGGTTGGCAGCCGGGGAGGGCAGCACGTTCACGTAAAGCGTGTCGAGCGGCGTCTGACTGATGCAGCGGCCCCCACTGGGGTCGGTGGTTTCAAATACGGCAATCTTGCCAATGCCGGGCCGGGTCCACTGCACCGTCACGGTGTTGGCGCTGCTGGTCACCTGGGTGCCGCCCACGATGCTCCAGGCGTACGACGAGCCGGCCGTCAGGACGGTCTGGTAGGTGTAGGGGCCGTTGGCCTGGCAGATATTGGTCGGGCCCGTGGGGCGGGCCGTTTGCAGCAGCTGATTGATGCGCACGGGCAATGTCACGGGCGTCGACTGGCAGAGCGTGCCGTTGATGGCGTAGGCCTGCACGCTGGCGTTGGGGTTGGCGCCGTTCCAGTTTACGGTGATGCTGGCCGTATTCTGGCCGCTGGCAATGGTGCCGCCCACCACGGTCCACTGGTAGTTGGTGCTGCGCGGGTTACGGATGGAGTAGGTCACGCCCTGCACCGTGGGGCACACCGACTGGCTGCCCTGAATGCTGTCGGGCAGCGGGGAAGGGTTCACCGTTACCAGCACGAGGTCAGTGGCCACGCAGCCCTGGGCCGTGGTGGCCGTCACGGTGTAGGTGGTCGTAATCGGGGCCTGGGTGGCGTTGATAGCCGTGAATACCGGGCGGGCCGTGGTGGCGCTGCTCAGGTTCGTGGCCGGGCTCCAGGCGTAAGTGTAACCCGTCCGGGCCGCCGTGCCGAGCGTCACGGTGCTGCCCGGGCACAAGGCCGCATCCGGACCGGCATCGGCCAC
>NZ_SEWE01000124.1 GCF_004167665.1 Hymenobacter persicinus
CGACAGTCGTTGGATCAATAGAAGTAATGGTAGGCGTGTTCAGAACACCGGTAATAGCGATGTTGTCAACCCCTACCCCTATGCTGTTAGTTGCTCCCGGATCTTGAATGCGGACAAGAACCTGCGTACCGGTGTAGCTTGTCAGATCATAGTTAAACGAGGAAAAGGAAGAGCTATTTGGAACAGCATTAGGCGTCAAAGTGGTGTAACTGCCCCCATTGTTTACCGAAATAGCGACGTTAATCACGTTGCTGCTACCTGTAGTACCCCCGAAAGTTCGCGCCGAGAAAGTCAGCGTCTTGGTTCCGTAAGCAGTAAAGTTCAGCGCTGGGGAAATCAGCGTCGGAGACGAAGCAGAAGTAAACTGCAAATAGCCACCCGCAGTATTCTGCGTGATGTTTGTATGCGTCCAGCTTGGGTTGTTCGCAATGACACCATCGTGAGTCGGCGTGATACTAACCGCTTGCCCCCACCCTACCAGCGGGCACAAAAGCAGCAGCAGCAACAGGAATTTCCACGGGGGAGAACCGGGCCGGGTGAAGCGCGGTAGCAAAGTAGAGGTTGCAATCATATGGGGAAGGGTGTGAATTAGGAGCGTACTTAGGGAATATAAACCTACCACGAAAGCCGCAAAGTTACAACTGCTTCTAAAGGGGGTACCAAGCTCAAGTGTTATGGAATAGTTAAACCTGCGCCCTAGGGCAAAAAAAAGACCTTTCCTGTAGGCTAGGAAAGGTCTTTTTTTTAGCGGCGGCTAGCGCCTGATGGTTAGTTCTTCACCACGCGGCGCATAATCTGCTGCGGGCCTTCGCCAATGGTCACCAGGTACACGCCGGCCGACAACTGGCTCAGATTGAGCTTACCATCGGCACCGAGGCGGGTCTGGAGCACCGTACGGCCGGTCAGGTCGGTCAGGCGCACGGGCTGGTTCGGGTTGGTCCAGGTTTTGGGCAGCTCGATGGTCACCTCCCCTACCGTGGGGTTCGGATACAGGGCGAAGCCGGCCAGGGCCTGGCCATTCAGCGTCGCCGTTTCCATGAGGATGGTAAACACAACGGGAGCTGAAGTGCCTCCTCCTGGAGCCGGATTGGTTACCGTAACGGGCACCGTGCCAGCCACCATGACGGCGCTGGCCGGAACCAAGGCCGTCAGCGACGTAGCCGACACAAAGGTCGTCGTCAGCGCAGTGCCGTTGAAGTTCACCACCGAGGAGCTCAGGAAGTTGGTACCCGTCAGCGTGATGGTAAACGACGGAGTGTTGCGCGCCACGCTGTTCGGGGTCATGCTCACGATGGTCGGCACCGGATTCGGTACGATAACCGTGAATACGCCGGTCGAGGTAGCCGTGCCGCCGGGAGTGGTGACGGCAATGGTACCCGTGGTAGCCCCAGTTGGTACCGTGGCCGTGATGGTCGTGGCATTCACCACGTTGAAGACCGTGGCTAGCGTGCCGTTGAAGCGTACCGCCGTGGCACCGGTGAGGTTGGTACCCGTGATGGTTACCACCGTACCTACCGGGCCCGAAGTGGGCGTAAAGCTGACGATGGTCGGTACCGGCGTGGTCACGGTGAACGTGGCCGCGTTGGAGGTACCGCCGCCGGGAGCAGCGTTGGTGACGGTCACGTTGTAGGTGCCCGCCGTAGCCACGGCCGAGGCCGGTACGGCCGCCGTGAGCTGGGTGGCCGAAACGAAGGTCGTGGTCAAGGCCGTGCCGTTGAAGGTTACCACCGAGCCGCTGATGAAGTTGGTGCCCGTTACCGTCAGGGCAAAGGCCCCGCTGCCGGCCACGGCCGAGTTGGGCGAGAGGCTGGTGATGGTCGGCACTGGGTTCGGTACGATAACCGTGAAGTTGGTGGCCGAGGTAGCCGTGCCGCCGGGGGTAGTGACGACAATGGCGCCCGTCGTGGCTCCGGCCGGCACAACGGCCGTGATGCTCGTGGCGCTAACCACGTTGAAGCTCGTGG
>NZ_SEWE01000125.1 GCF_004167665.1 Hymenobacter persicinus
CGCCGCCCTGGGAGCTGATTTCCTTCGACACGGCTGCCCATGCCTTCGTCTTCTTGGTGCTAGCCGTGCTGAGCTACTTTTCGGCCCGCCGGCAGACGCGCTTTCCCGCACTGCGCCGCCACGCCTTCGGGCTGATGCTGGGCGCCGGCGTTGCCTTTGGCGCTCTTATTGAAGTGCTGCAAATGACCATGGACCTGGGTCGGCACGGTGAATGGTCGGACCTTATCGGCGACTCGCTCGGCACGGCCGCGGGCCTGTTGGGCATGTGGGTCACCCGCCGCTGGTGGTAGTAATGCGGCCGTCTTCTTCTGGTTTCGCTATGGCTTTTCCGCTTTCCGCATCGTGGTTTCGACCTTTGGCGCCGCTCAGTCTGGGTACGGCCCTGCTAACGCTGACGCCAGCCGTAGCCCAGGATATGGGCCAGGTGCGCGCCACCATCACCACCCTGGCCTCCCCTGATTTTCACGGCCGCGGTTACGTGCGCCAAGGCAGCCAGCGCGCGGCCACCTTCCTGCGCCGCCGGTTCCAGCAGCTGGGCCTACGCACCTTCACTCCCCGCTACGCCCAGCCCTTTACCCTTACGGTCAACACGTTTCCCGGCGACTTCAGCCTGCGCCTCGATGGCCGGGAACTGCTGCCAGGTGTTGAGTTCATTGCCGAGCCGGCCTCGGGTGCTGGCCGCGTCAGTGGTCCGCTGCTGCCCCTCGACAGCCTGATTTTCACCAGCGAGGAGGCCGGTCAGCGGTTTTTGGCCCAGTCCCTGCACGGGCAGATTGTGGTCCTGCGCCAGCGCGACGCCGAGCGGCTGCGCACCCTGCCTGATTCTTTCGCCGAGCACCTCAACCAAGCCGCGGCCCTCATCACGCTGGTGCCCGACAAGCTCACGGCCTCCCTCGCCGATGCGCAGTTTCCGCAGCCCCGCCTGCAGGTGCTGGCCAGCCGCTGGACCGGCCCCCGTCAGCAGGCTACGCTGGCCGTCGAGGCCAAGCTGGAACGCGACTACCCCGCCCAAAACCTGATTGGTTACGTCCAAGGCCGCGTGCAGCCCGATTCCTTCCTGGTTGTCACGGCCCACTACGACCACCTGGGGCATATGGGCAAGAAAACGTTTTTTCCGGGTGCCAACGACAATGCCAGCGGCACGGCCATGCTGCTGGCTCTGGCCGAGCACTACGCCAAGCCCGAGAACCAGCCGGCCTATTCTATTGCCTTCATGGCCTTCGGAGCTGAGGAAGCCGGGCTGCTGGGCTCCCGCTACTACGTGGCCCACCCGCTGTTCCCACTCACCCGCATCCGTTTCCTGATCAACATGGACTTGCTGGGCACCGGGGAGGATGGCATCACGGTCGTCAACGGTAAGGTGCTGGAGAAGCCGTTTCAGCAGCTTACGGCCCTGAACTCGGCCGGGCGCTACGTGCCCCAGGTTGCGGCCCGCGGCCGGGCTGCCAACTCCGACCATTACCCTTTCTCCGAGCAGGGCGTACCCGCTTTCTTCTTCTACACCCGCGGCGGCAGCAAGGCTTACCACGACGTGCAGGACCGACCCGATGATCTGTCCTTAGCGAGCGTCCGGGGCGTGTTTCGGCTTACCACCCGGTTTCTGGATCAGCTGGCCACTCCCGCGGCAAAGCCCTAGCAGTGTCCTCATCATGCATTCCGGCACTACTGGTCCGACTTACCACACTCTACTATAAGGAGTGGGTAATTGGCACCATTCTGGGCTAAATGCAGCAAACCCAGAATCGTCGGCTCGGAAGCAGACAATTCTGGGTTTGTTATACGATTGGGAGAACTCCGAAGCGGATGGAGCTTAGCCGTTCGTCTTGAACGAGTTCATGATCTGCTTGGCAACCGTTTCCCACTCGGGCTTCTGACGGTCGGCGCAGGTGAAGTTGCACATCAGCAGCTTGCCTTCCACGTCGGTGAAGAACACCAGGTTGTAGACCTCGTGGCCGAGTTCGGGCTTCATCAGCTCCATGTAGCCAACCTTGCGGCCATTGACTTCCTTGACGCCTTTGTTGAACCACTTCGCCTCCTTGTACTGCTTCGAGTACATCTTGTAGAAGTTGTCGGCGTACATGTCAATCATGTCCTGGTCGGCCGTGTTGTCGGTGTAAGTGAAGGCGATGGTAGCCTCCTTGCTGTTGGTGTAGATAACGCTCGGGCGGCTCTGCGACTTCGCGTAGTTGAAGTCCATCTGCTGCTCGCTCATCACCTCGAAGCCCTTGGGAATCAGGATTTCGACACGCTCGCTCAACACGCGCTTCTTGATCATTTCGACCTCAGCGTAGGGGCGGAAGGCCATCAGCATCAGCGTCAGGCACAGAACAGGGGCGAGTAATGCTTTTTTCATAGTTGTAGGCTGAAAAAAGGTGGAATTCAAAGCTTGAAGAAGAAACCGAAAAGAAGAGGGCTTCTGTTCGGATAACACAATTTACGCACAAAAACTTAAACCGCAAGTATTTCCTAGAGAAATAATTCACGGGCAATATACTCTAAACCCAAAACCAGGCTTTAAGAGCATTCTAAGCCATTTACGCAGCTCAGCAGCGTTTGGATTGAGTTGAAAAAAAATCTTCCGACATCAATCCATTATTGGCATACTGCTATACCAAAATTTATATCAAAAGTTCAATTTTTCAGTTTTGGCGGGCTGATTTGCCGAACAGTTGGACTCAGAGAATATTGTTGATTTGCTCCTTAATCTTCTCCAACTCCTCCTTCATCCCGACCACCAGG
>NZ_SEWE01000126.1 GCF_004167665.1 Hymenobacter persicinus
CCTGGGCCGTGGTGGCCGTCACGGTGTAGGTGGTCGTAATCGGGGCCTGGGTGGCGTTGATAGCCGTGAATACCGGGCGGGCCGTGGTGGCGCTGCTCAGGTTCGTGGCCGGGCTCCAGGCGTAAGTGTAACCCGTCCGGGCCGCCGTGCCGAGCGTCACGGTGCTGCCCGGGCACAAGGCCGCATCCGGACCGGCATCGGCCACAGCGGCGGGGTTGACGGTGATGCGCACCGAAGCCTGAGTGGTGCAGCCTTCGGCCGTGGTGGTCGTCAGCGTGTAAGTATAGAGCTGGGGCGTGGTGCCGGTGTT
>NZ_SEWE01000127.1 GCF_004167665.1 Hymenobacter persicinus
TGACCGACAACGTAAACTACATGGCCTCGAACCTGACGAGTCAGGTGCGGGACATTGCCAACGTAGCCACCGCCGTAGCCCGCGGCGACCTGAGTCAGAAAGTAACTGTAAACGTGCGTGGTGAGCTGCTCCAGCTCAAGGAGAACCTCAACCAGATGGTGGACTCGCTGAACACGTTCGGCGACGAAGTAACCCGCGTGGCCCGCGAAGTAGGCACCGAAGGAAAGCTGGGTGGTCAGGCCGTGGTGCCCAACGTACGCGGCACCTGGAAAGACCTCACCGACAACGTAAACACGATGGCCGCC
>NZ_SEWE01000128.1 GCF_004167665.1 Hymenobacter persicinus
CTAATTCCATTCTGATGAAATCTTCCAAATCACTGATGGCCTTATTTATGGCCATGACGCTGTTCTTCGGCTCGTGCGCTACCACCCGCAACCCAAACATTCCGGATGCTAACGGCACGGGCCCCCGCAAAACCGGCATGAGCAAAACGGCCAAGGGCGGCCTGATTGGGGCCGGTAGCGGCGCCGTAGTGGGTGGCGTGCTGGGCCGCGTGATTGGCGGCAAAAACGGTACGGCTGCCGGCGCTATCATTGGGGCTGCCGTGGGTGGTACCGGTGGCGCTCTGATTGGCCGCAAGATGGACAAGCAGGCCGAAGAGCTGCAGCGCGACATGCAGAACGCCAAAGTAGAGCGCGTGGGCGAAGGTATTAAGATCACCTTCGACTCGGGTATCCTCTTTGACACCAACAGCGCCACGCTGCGTCCGGCTTCGATGACGGAAATCCAGAAAATGGCTGCCGTGCTGCAGAAATACCCCGACACGAACGTGCTGATTGAAGGTCACACCGATGCTTCGGGCACCGATGCCATCAACCAGCCCCTGTCGGAGCGCCGGGCCCAGGCCGTGGCAAACTACACCACCAGCCAGGGCGTTGATGCGTCCCGCGTGACGGCTACGGGCTACGGCTCTTCCCAGCCCATTGCCGACAACACCACCGTGGAAGGCAAGCAGGCTAACCGCCGCGTAGAAATTGCCATCTACGCCAACGAAAAGATGAAAAAGGCTGCCGAGCAAGGCCGTCTGTAAGTTTTTCGCAGGCTCTCTCCCTCAAAAAAGACCGCGCCCCGTTGGCGCGGTCTTTTTCGTTGCCGGCCCTCGATGCATTCGGCCGCAAAGGGCGTTTGCTCGAAGTATAAATTAGCTAGTTGATGGTAGCGTTTTTGCACGCCATTAGCCAGTCGTTAGAGAAAAAACGAGAATTATTCTGGCCTGAAAAACAGCTTTGTAGCGCCGTTAGGCAACATTTTAAGCAATTTCAAATCGGCCAGCCGCGTTTTGGCAAGGTGGTTGCAATTCTGCTTCTAACCCAACGGTAACGGCAGTCTGAAAACTCTCCCCTAGTTTAGCGCCGAAACCAACTCTTCTAATCCTAGACCAAAACCTCAAAACCAACCCCATGAAAAATCTCCGTTCGTATTTCGCCGCCATGCTGGCCGTACTGCTGCTGAGCTCGAACTTCGCCGAAGCGCAAACCACGACCACCACGACCACGACCACCAAGAAGCCCTGGAGCAAAACCGCTAAGGGTGCCATCATCGGAGCCGGTGGTGGGGCCGTAGTCGGGGGCGTGCTGGGCCGCGTGATTGGCGGCAAAAACGGTACGGCTGCCGGCGCTATCATTGGGGCTGCCGTGGGTGGTACCGGTGGCGCTCTGATTGGCCGCAAGATGGACAAGCAGGCCGAAGAGCTGCAGCGCGACATGCAGAACGCCAAAGTAGAGCGCGTGGGCGAAGGTATTAAGATCACCTTCGACTCGGGTATCCTCTTTGACACCAACAGCGCCACGCTGCGTCCGGCTTCGATGACGGAAATCCAGAAAATGGCTGCCGTGCTGCAGAAATACCCCGACACGAACGTGCTGATTGAAGGTCACACCGATGCTTCGGGCACCGATGCCATCAACCAGCCCCTGTCGGAGCGCCGGGCCCAGGCCGTGGCAAACTACACCACCAGCCAGGGCGTTGATGCGTCCCGCGTGACGGCTACGGGCTACGGCTCTTCCCAGCCCATTGCCGACAACACCACCGTGGAAGGCAAGCAGGCTAACCGCCGCGTAGAAATTGCCATCTACGCCAACGAAAAGATGAAAAAGGCTGCCGAGCAAGGCCGTCTGTAAGTTTTTCGCAGGCTCTCTCCCTCAAAAAAGACCGCGCCCCGTTGGCGCGG
>NZ_SEWE01000129.1 GCF_004167665.1 Hymenobacter persicinus
TGCGAGGGGTTTTGCTGGGTGCTGGTCTGCCCGTCGCCGAAGTCCCAGAGCCAGGAAGTGGGTGCGTTCTGGCTTTGGTCGGTGAACTGTACCGGGTTCACGCAGGTGGCGGGCACGTAGTTCGAGGTAAAGGCCGCCACCGGCGGGTTGCGGTTCACGCGCACCGTCACGGTATAATCCTCAATCTGACCCAGCTGGGGCGTCGAGCACGGCAGGCTGGCCCCGCCCACAAAGTCCGACAGCACCCGCAGGCGCAGGGGCTGGTCTTTCACGGCCGTAGCCGGAATGGTGAGCGTGCCGCTGGGGCTGACGCGGTTCAGGGCTTGGAAAAGCAGCTCATTGGTCGTGAAAATGCCGTCGTTGTTCAGATCCAGCCACACCCGCGTGTCCTGGGCGTTGGCCGTGCCGGTGGTAATGCTGATGGGGTGGGCGTTGCCCTCGGTCAGCTCCACGCGGGACGTGCAGGTGAAGTCCTCGTAGCTGCCCACCGCCGACGGGTTGCTCAACGAGCCCAGCGTAAAGTTGGTGATGCCGTAGCCGCAGCACTGCGCGGCCGTGGCCGGGGTGCAGCTGGCGGCCAGGGGCACGGCCGAGTTGTAGGTGATGTAGTTCGTGCGGGTGCGGCTGTTGCTGCCCACAGCGTTGGTGGCCGTCAGTACCACGGTGTAGGTGCCGGCCGTGGTATAGCAGTGCCGCGGGTTTTGCTGGGTGCTGGTCTGCCCGTCGCCGAAGTCCCAGAGCCAGGAAGTGGGTGCGTTCTGGCTTTGGTCGGTGAACTGTACCGGGTTCACGCAGGTGGCGGGCACGTAGTTCGAGGTAAAGGCCGCCACCGGCGGGTTGCGGTTCACGCGCACCGTCACGGTATAATCCTCAATCTGACCCAGCTGGGGCGTCGAGCACGGCAGGCTGGCCCCGCCCACAAAGTCCGACAGCACCCGCAGGCGCAGGGGCTGGTCTTTCACGGCCGTAGCCGGAATGGTGAGCGTGCCGCTGGGGCTGACGCGGTTCAGGGCTTGGAAAAGCAGCTCATTGGTCGTGAAAATGCCGTCGTTGTTCAGATCCAGCCACACCCGCGTGTCCTGGGCGTTGGCCGTGCCGGTGGTAATGCTGATGGGG
Organism: Hymenobacter persicinus; assembly: GCF_004167665.1. Classification (GTDB taxonomy): domain Bacteria; phylum Bacteroidota; class Bacteroidia; order Cytophagales; family Hymenobacteraceae; genus Hymenobacter; species Hymenobacter persicinus. The sequence goes on from NZ_SEWE01000129.1 coordinate 1,117, forward strand.
TGGGCGTTGCCCTCGGTCAGCTCCACGCGGGACGTGCAGGTGAAGTCCTCGTAGCTGCCCACCGCCGACGGGTTGCTCAACGAGCCCAGCGTAAAGTTGGTGATGCCGTAGCCGCAGCACTGCGCGGCCGTGGCCGGGGTGCAGCTGGCGGCCAGGGGCACGGCCGAGTTGTAGGTGATGTAGTTCGTGCGGGTGCGGCTGTTGCTGCCCACAGCGTTGGTGGCCGTCAGTACCACGGTGTAGGTGCCGGCCGTGGTATAGCAGTGCCGCGGGTTTTGCTGGGTGCTGGTCTGCCCGTCGCCGAAGTCCCAGAGCCAGGAAGTGGGTGCGTTCTGGCTTTGGTCGGTGAACTGTACCGGGTTCACGCAGGTGGCGGGCACGTAGTTCGAGGTAAAGGCCGCCACCGGCGGGTTGCGGTTCACGCGCACCGTCACGGTATAATCCTCAATCTGACCCAGCTGGGGCGTCGAGCACGGCAGGCTGGCCCCGCCCACAAAGTCCGACAGCACCCGCAGGCGCAGGGGCTGGTCTTTCACGGCCGTAGCCGGAATGGTGAGCGTGCCGCTGGGGCTGACGCGGTTCAGGGCTTGGAAAAGCAGCTCATTGGTCGTGAAAATGCCGTCGTTGTTCAGATCCAGCCACACCCGCGTGTCCTGGGCGTTGGCCGTGCCGGTGGTAATGCTGATGGGGTGGGCGTTGCCCTCGGTCAGCTCCACGCGGGACGTGCAGGTGAAGTCCTCGTAGCTGCCCACCGCCGACG
>NZ_SEWE01000130.1 GCF_004167665.1 Hymenobacter persicinus
TACACGGGCACTTTCAGGCCCTGAAAGGCCGTACCAGTCAGCGAAATAGTCCGCTCGGTGCTGGTGGTGCTGGTGGTATAAGTGGCCAGGTTAACCACGGTGCCGCTGAAATCGGACGTCGTGCTGGCCCGTACTTCAATCGTGCTCGGCCCGTTGACGGTGCCAATGATGTCGGTGTAGGTCAGGCTCGTCAGGTTCAGCTGGTAGGTGCTGGCTGGCTCGATGCTAAAGCCCACGTAGTCGTTGGCCGTAAAGTTGGTGCCGTAGCCGCTGGAAGCAAACGTGCCCGCGCTGGCGGCGGCGGTGTTCACCGTGAGGCCACCGCCGCGCTGGAAGGACGAGGCCATCACGTTGGTGGCGGTGAAGGCTGCTGCCACGCCGCTGGTGAAGTTGTAGTAGGCCAGCGGGGTCGTGGTGGTGGTGAAGTTTACCGACTTTGGCGTGGGCTTGTAGTTTTCGAACGTCACGCCGTCCACGGGGGTATCAGCGTTGTAATCGTACACGTCGGCAGTGTAGGCCGTGCTGGCGCTGAGGCCGGTGACGGTTACCGACACGTCGATATCGGACAGCACCACGTAGTTGCCGGGACCGGTGATGGAGGCCGCGCCGTTGTTGCCGTACACGGTGTTGGCAGTGTAGGCCGTCTGATCGGTGGGGGCTACGGCCGGAGTACCGGCGGCGCGCACCACTATCAGGGCATAGATACCGGTACCGGGTACGAAGTCACTCAGTGAGATGGTGGCCGAGTTGAAGCCCACGGTGGTGGCCGCAATGTTGGAGCTCACCGTTGGTTCTACAACGATGTTCCCATTCACCGTCAGGTTTTTCGGCGTGGCCGGGCTGCTGGTGTGGGTGATGGTGGCGCCATTGAGAATAATCACGCCGCTGCTGTTGGCAGTGCCGGCGGAAGCGCCGCTCAGGCGCACATAAATAGTCTGGTTGACGCTGCCGCTGCTCGGGGTGATGGTGAGCGAGTTGGCGTCGGTGGTGATGCCGGTGAAGGCCGCAGTAGTCGACACCTGGAAGCCGGCCGGGGCCGTTACCGTCACGTCATTGGTCAGATCTGAGCCGGTGAGCGTGTAGAAGCGGGCCGGCGTGGAAGGCACTCCGGCAATGGTCGTGAAGGTTGTCGCGTTGAGCGTACCTACCGTGAGCGTGGCGGCTACTACGGCATTCACCGTGCCCGATACCAGCACCGGCGCCGAAACCGAGCCGTTGGTGTTGGCCACCGTGCCGCTGTAAGCACCCTGGGTGGTGCCGGTCAGGCGTACGTAGATAGTGCGGTTGCTGATGCTGCCGCTACTCGGAGTGATGGAGAGCGTATTGGCGTCGGTAGTGATGCCCGTGAAGGCCGCAGTAGTCGACACCTGGAAGCCGGCCGGGGCCGTTACCGTCACGTCATTGGTCAGATCTGAGCCGGTGAGCGTGTAGAAGCGGGCCGGCGTGGAAGGCACTCCGGCAATGGTCGTGAAGGTTGTCGCGTTGAGCGTACCTACCGTGAGCGTGGCGGCTACTACGGCATTCACCGTGCCCGATACCAGCACCGGCGCCGAAACCGAGCCGTTGGTGTTGGCCACCGTGCCGCTGTAAGCACCCTGGGTGGTGCCGGTCAGGCGTACGTAGATAGTGCGGTTGCTGATGCTGCCGCTACTCGGAGTGATGGAGAGCGTATTGGCGTCGGTAGTGATGCCCGTGAAGGCCGCAGTAGTCGACACCTGGAAGCCGGCCGGGGCCGTTACCGTCACGTCATTGGTCAGATCTGAGCCGGTGAGCGTGTAGAAGCGGGCCGGCGTGGAAGGCACTCCGGCAATGGTCGTGAAGGTTGTCGCGTTGAGCGTA
>NZ_SEWE01000131.1 GCF_004167665.1 Hymenobacter persicinus
CTTCGGGGTGGCGTTGAAGCTGGGAAGGTAGGGAAGGCGCTACTCTTTAGCAGTATTAAAATAGCCAAACTGAGCCCAGCTACCTTCTTGCAGGACTTCGAGAGCCAGCTTCAGTTTACCAGCTTTCACTTCCCGGACAAACCGGGTTTGGTGGGTGTAAAGCAGCTCGGCCATTTCCCTCGCTTCCTGTAGTATTTCTGGTTTCGGTTACTGCATGTAAAACTCGATATGCTCAATAGGGTATTCCAGTTGATCAACAATAAGACTTACGAAGATGTATTGCCCGTTTTTTAGCAGCTGAATCCATATTTCGTGCGTGCCTTTGGCTAACCGAAATTCAAATAAATCCTGTCTCTCCTGAATGGGAATACCTAAGCCATTTGCTACTGTTTCGGCGTCTGCTGCGCTAATCATACTTGGCATAAGTCAGAGCGGGAGTTTCATCAGCTTCGGGGTGGCGTTGAAGCTGGGAAGGTAGGGAAGGCGCTACTCTTTAGCAGTATTAAAATAGCCAAACTGAGCCCAGCTACCTTCTTGCAGGACTTCGAGAGCCAGCTTCAGTTTACCAGCTTTCACTTCCCGGACAAACCGGGTTTGGTGGGTGTAAAGCAGCTCGGCCATTTCCCTCGCTTCCTGTAGTATTTCTGGTTTCGGTTACTGCATGTAAAACTCGATATGCTCAATAGGGTATTCCAGTTGATCAACAATAAGACTTACGAAGATGTATTGCCCGTTTTTTAGCAGCTGAATCCATATTTCGTGCGTGCCTTTGGCTAACCGAAATTCAAATAAATCCTGTCTCTCCTGAATGGGAATACCTAAGCCATTTGCTACTGTTTCGGCGTCTGCTGCGCTAATCATACTTGGCATAAGTCAGAGCGGGAGTTTCATCAGCTTCGGGGTGGCGTTGAAGCTGGGAAGGTAGGGAAGGCGCTACTCTTTAGCAGTATTAAAATAGCCAAACTGAGCCCAGCTACCTTCTTGCAGGACTTCGAGAGCCAGCTTCAGTTTACCAGCTTTCACTTCCCGGACAAACCGGGTTTGGTGGGTGTAAAGCAGCTCGGCCATTTCCCTCGCTTCCTGTAGTATTTCTGGTTTCGGTTACTGCATGTAAAACTCGATATGCTCAATAGGGTATTCCAGTTGATCAACAATAAGACTTACGAAGATGTATTGCCCGTTTTTTAGCAGCTGAATCCATATTTCGTGCGTGCCTTTGGCTAACCGAAATTCAAATAAATCCTGTCTCTCCTGAATGGGAATACCTAAGCCATTTGCTACTGTTTCGGCGTCTGCTGCGCTAATCATACTTGGCATAAGTCAGAGCGGGAGTTTCATCAGCTTCGGGGTGGCGTTGAAGCTGGGAAGGTAGGGAAGGCGCTACTCTTTAGCAGTATTAAAATAGCCAAACTGAGCCCAGCTACCTTCTTGCAGGACTTCGAGAGCCAGCTTCAGTTTACCAGCTTTCACTTCCCGGACAAACCGGGTTTGGTGGGTGTAAAGCAGCTCGGCCATTTCCCTCGCTTCCTGTAGTATTTCTGGTTTCGGTTACTGCATGTAAAACTCGATATGCTCAATAGGGTATTCCAGTTGATCAACAATAAGACTTACGAAGATGTATTGCCCGTTTTTTAGCAGCTGAATCCATATTTCGTGCGTGCCTTTGGCTAACCGAAATTCAAATAAATCCTGTCTCTCCTGAATGGGAATACCTAAGCCATTTGCTACTGTTTCGGCGTCTGCTGCGCTAATCATACTTGGCATAAGTCAGAGCGGGAGTTTCATCAGCTTCGGGGTGGCGTTGAAGCTGGGAAGGTAGGGAAGGCGCTACTCTTTA
>NZ_SEWE01000132.1 GCF_004167665.1 Hymenobacter persicinus
CCAGCAACCCGTTCTACGACTCGACCAACCCCAACGCCCCGCGCTCCAAGGTGTGGGCCCTGGGCTGCCGCAATCCGTTTCGGATGACGCTGAAGCCCGGTACGGGCAGCACCGACCGCACCGTGGGCAACCCCGGCACGCTCTACATCGGCGACGTGGGCGCAGCCAGCTGGGAGGAGACCCACGTGGTGGACAAGCCCCGGCAGAACCTGGGCTGGCCCCTGTTTGAGGGCCTGACGCCCTACGACGCTTTTGCCACTCAGAACACCTACAACCAGGACGCGCCGAACCCACAGTACGGCATCGGGGGCTGCACCCAGCAGTACTTCTACTTCCGCGACCTGATCAAGCAGGCCACGCCCACCGGTACGGCCACTTTTACGAATCCCTGCGACAACACGAAGACCATCCCGACCTCGGTGCCCACGTTCGTGCACAACCGGCCCCTGATTGACTGGGCCCACGGCACGGGGCCTTCGCGCACCGGAATTTTCAGCGGCTCCACAGCCTCCACCATCAACATCGGGGCGGCTGGCTCGCCGGTGTCGGGGCCGCAGTTTGGGGGCAGCTCGTCGTCGGGCGGCGTTTTTTATCCTTACACCGACTTCCCGGCGGCCTACCAGAATACCTACTTTTTCGGCGACTACGTGGGCGGCTGGATCCGGAGTATGACCGTGGACGCCACCAACAAGCCCTCGGCCGTGCGCGACTTCGTCAACAGCGGGGCCGTGGTGGTGGCCATGGCGGTGAGTCCGGCCGAAACCGGGCTGTTTTACGTGAACTTCTACCCGTCCGAAATCCGCAAAATCACCTACAACACCACCGGCAATGCCCCGCCCGTGGCCGTGGCCTCACTTAATAAGGCCTACGGCCCGAGTCCCCTGGCCGTGCAGTTTACCGGCAGCGCCTCCTCCGACCCCGACGGGCAGCCGCTGACCTACCTGTGGAATTTTGGCGACGGAACTCCCACCAGCACGGCCGTGAACCCCACGCACACGTTTACCACGGCTACCTCGGCGCCCACCAAGTTCACCGTCATGCTCACCGTGAAGGACTCCCAGGGCAGCACCAACCAGACGTCGCTCACGGTGTCGGTCAATAACACGCCGCCCCAGGTGACCATCGTCAGCCCGGCCGTGGGCACGCGCTACCCGATGTCCGGCAACTCGACCTACAACCTGCAGGCCACCGTGACGGACTCCGAGCAAACCAGCGCCGGGCTCAGCTACCAGTGGCAGACGATTCTGCACCACGAAGGCCACGAGCACCCGGACCCCGTGGACACCAACCCGCAGACCACGACCACCATTGTGCCCTACGGCTGCGGGGCCGAAACCTACTACTACCGGATTGTGCTGACCGTCACTGACGCCGGCGGGCTGGCCACCACGAAGGAAGTGCGCCTCGACCCGGACTGCGCCACCACGAGCTTTACGCTGGTCGATGCCGACGCACCCACCGACCAGGACATTCAGCCGCTCATTAACGGCAGCATTCTAAACCTGGCCACCCTGCCCACGCGCAACCTGAACATCCGGGCCAACACGAATCCGGCCACCGTGGGCAGCGTGGTCTTTGCTTTGAGCGGCACCCAGACTCAAAACCAGACGGAGTCGGTGGCGCCCTACGCGCTGTTTTCCGA
>NZ_SEWE01000133.1 GCF_004167665.1 Hymenobacter persicinus
GACTACTACCCCCGCGTTTTGCGACTCAACAAAGCCCGCTTCCTCCCCGGAAGCGGGCTTTTTGTTTGTATTTTATTAGCGTCCCTTTTGCCGATGACGAATGAGTTCATAAAACTCACGCAGTACGCGTTTTCTGAATAGCATTTGTTAGGACAGCCATAAAACTCCTTTGCCTTCTAGGCTAATTTTTTGGCAATAGCTGCGTGAGCCGAGCTTGCTTCACGGAAGTCTTAGAGCAGCTTCACAAAAATTTACGCAGAAGTTTGCCGCAGGTATTGCGTTGCACCGCAACGTTATTACCTTTGCAGCACCAAAACGCCACCGGTTTATTATCTGGTCCGTTCGTCTAGGGGTTAGGACAGTAGATTTTCATTCTACCAACAGGGGTTCGATTCCCCTACGGACTACTACCCCCGCGTTTTGCGACTCAACAAAGCCCGCTTCCTCCCCGGAAGCGGGCTTTTTGTTTGTATTTTATTAGCGTCCCTTTTGCCGATGACGAATGAGTTCATAAAACTCACGCAGTACGCGTTTTCTGAATAGCATTTGTTAGGACAGCCATAAAACTCCTTTGCCTTCTAGGCTAATTTTTTGGCAATAGCTGCGTGAGCCGAGCTTGCTTCACGGAAGTCTTAGAGCAGCTTCACAAAAATTTACGCAGAAGTTTGCCGCAGGTATTGCGTTGCACCGCAACGTTATTACCTTTGCAGCACCAAAACGCCACCGGTTTATTATCTGGTCCGTTCGTCTAGGGGTTAGGACAGTAGATTTTCATTCTACCAACAGGGGTTCGATTCCCCTACGGACTACTACCCCCGCGTTTTGCGACTCAACAAAGCCCGCTTCCTCCCCGGAAGCGGGCTTTTTGTTTGTATTTTATTAGCGTCCCTTTTGCCGATGACGAATGAGTTCATAAAACTCACGCAGTACGCGTTTTCTGAATAGCATTTGTTAGGACAGCCATAAAACTCCTTTGCCTTCTAGGCTAATTTTTTGGCAATAGCTGCGTGAGCCGAGCTTGCTTCACGGAAGTCTTAGAGCAGCTTCACAAAAATTTACGCAGAAGTTTGCCGCAGGTATTGCGTTGCACCGCAACGTTATTACCTTTGCAGCACCAAAACGCCACCGGTTTATTATCTGGTCCGTTCGTCTAGGGGTTAGGACAGTAGATTTTCATTCTACCAACAGGGGTTCGATTCCCCTACGGACTACTACCCCCGCGTTTTGCGACTCAACAAAGCCCGCTTCCTCCCCGGAAGCGGGCTTTTTGTTTGTATTTTATTAGCGTCCCTTTTGCCGATGACGAATGAGTTCATAAAACTCACGCAGTACGCGTTTTCTGAATAGCATTTGTTAGGACAGCCATAAAACTCCTTTGCCTTCTAGGCTAATTTTTTGGCAATAGCTGCGTGAGCCGAGCTTGCTTCACGGAAGTCTTAGAGCAGCTTCACAAAAATTTACGCAGAAGTTTGCCGCAGGTATTGCGTTGCACCGCAACGTTATTACCTTTGCAGCACCAAAACGCCACCGGTTTATTATCTGGTCCGTTCGTCTAGGGGTTAGGACAGTAGATTTTCATTCTACCAACAGGGGTTCGATTCCCCTACGGACTACTACCCCCGCGTTTTGCGACTCAACAAAGCCCGCTTCCTCCCCGGAAGCGGGCTTTTTGTTTGTATTTTATTAGCGTCCCTTTTGCCGATGACGAATGAGTTCATAAAACTCACGCAGTACGCGTTTTCTGAATAGCATTTGTTAGGACAGCCATAAAACTCCTTTGCCTTCTAGGCTAATTTTTTGGCAATAGCTGCGTGAGCCGAGCTTGCTTCACGGAAGTCTTAGAGCAGCTTCACAAAAATTTACGCAGAAGTTTGCCGCAGGTATTGCGTTGCACCGCAACGTTATTACCTTTGCAGCACCAAAACGCCACCGGTTTATTATCTGGTCCGTTCGTCTAGGGGTTAGGACAGTAGATTTTCATTCTACCAACAGGGGTTCGATTCCCCTACGGACTACTACCCCCGCGTTTTGCGACTCAACAA
>NZ_SEWE01000134.1 GCF_004167665.1 Hymenobacter persicinus
GGCGACGTGAACGGCGACGGCTACGCCGACGTGCTGGTGGGAGCCTACGGGGTCAGCGGCAACCAGGGGCGGGCTTACCTCTACCCGGGTGCTGCCACCGGGCTGGCCGCGCCTACCACCCTCACCGAGCCCAACGCGGCCAACGGCAACTCGTTTGGCGTGAGCGTAGCTGGCGCGGGCGATGTGGACGGCGACGGCTACGCCGATCTGGTGGTGGGAGCGTATGGCGTCAGCAGCAACCAGGGCCGGGCCTACCTGTATCGGGGTGCTGCCACGGGGGTGCTGACCGCGCCCACTACCCTTACCGAACCCAACGCGGGGCCCAGTAAATTCTTCGGCGGTGATGTAGCCGGCGCGGGCGACGTGGACGGGGACGGCTACGGCGACGTGCTCGTCGGGTCCTACGGCGTCAGTGGCTCCCAGGGGCAGGCTTACTTCTACCGGGGCAACCAGGGAACGGCCCGCGCCGGGGCCCTGCGTTTCTACAACCCCGACCTGAGCACTCCCATCAGCATCAGCAGCCGCGCCGGGTCCCAGTTCGGCATCGGATTGGTGGCCCGCAACCCCGGCGGCCGGGTACTGGCCCGCCTGGTATGGGAAACCGTGGCCAACGGCCGGCCCTTCTCCAACGCCGCGTCGTTGGAAAATTCCACGGCCTACACCGGGCGGGGGGCCTGGACGGCCCTGCCCGCCAGCGGTACGTCCGTGGAGCTAAAAGCCGTCGTGAATAAAGTTGGGCGGGCCAGCCGGGTGCGGGCGCGCCTGGAGTACGCCAGCTCCCCGCTGGCCGCTACTGCGCCCGCCGCGGGTACGGGCGGCCCCGCCAGCCGGGTGCGCTACGGCCCCTGGATCTACTCGGGAGCCCAGCAGCTGGGCCAGAGCAGCAACGGCGCTACGCCGCTGCCAGTGGAGCTGCTGGTCTTCACGGCCGCGCCGGCCGGGGAGGGGGCCGTGCGCTTGGCCTGGATTACGGCCTCGGAAAAGAACAGCGCCGGCTTCGAAGTGGAGCGCAGCGTGGATGGCAAAGGCTTCAGCAGCATCAGCAGAGTGGCCGCCGCCGGCCAGAGCACCACCCGCCACACGTATTCCCTGCTCGACCAGCAGCTGCCAAAGGGCGCGTCCGCGCTCTACTACCGCCTGCGGCAGGTGGACGTTGATGGCACGGCCTCGCTCTCACCGGTACGGGTGGTGAGCGTGGCGCCGGCTTTGCTAAGCGTGCACCCCAACCCCACCACGGGCGTAGCCACGCTCACCGGCGCGCAGCCCGGAGCCGTGGTGCAGGTCTTCGACGCGCTGGGTCGCCCGGTGCTCACGGCCTCGGCCGATGCTGCCGGCACCGCCCGACTGACGCTGCCCGCCGGGCTGTCGGCGGGCGTGTACGTGGTGCGCTGCGGCTCGCAGACGGCGCGCCTGGTGCGCGAGTAGCGCAATTGGCGTTTTTCAACGCCCCGAAATCAGGCCCGCCGGGCGCAGCAGCGGCTGACCGGCTTGATTTCGGGGCCCTGGAGCTGCCGCTGGTGCTCCGGCGCTACAGTTGCATGTACTGCCGCTGGGCCAGCTCTTTGCTGGGCTTGGGTGCTTTCGGATGCTGCTCCAGCAGCTCCAGCACCAGCCGGGGCGTGAGGGTGGTAAAATCTTTGAACACGGCCATGGGCACCTGAAACTGGGCGGGCCGCAAACTCGTGCTCAGGGCAATGCAGCGCATACCGGCCCGGTAGGCGGCCTGCTCGCCCAGGATGGCGTCTTCAAACACCACGCACCGCTCCGGCGTCACGCCCAACTTGTGAGCCGCCGCCGTGAACGTGTCGGCGTGGGGCTTGCCTTTATCCACGTCGTCTTTGCCGACCACCACATCGAAGAAGCGGCGCAGGTCGAGGTGGTCGATGATGTAGCTGATAGTGTCCTGGGCCGAGCCCGTGCCCAGGGCGAGCTTGAAGCCGGCGGCGCGGGCAGCCCGCAAAAACTGGGAGAGGCCGGCCGTCTCGCGGCGCTTGTCCCAGTAGAGCGTGCGGTAGAGAAACTCGCGCTGGGCGGCGTACTCCTCGAGCTGCTTCTTGGGAACGGGGTTGGTAAACACGGTCTGGAGAATGGTGGAGGCCGGCATGCCGTTCAGGCGCTGGAGCAGCTGGCGGGCGTTGGTGGTCAGGCCCAGGTCGCGGAACAAGAGCTGGAAGGCCTTGGCCTGGTAGGGCGTGTTGTCGATGACGACGCCGTCCATGTCGAAGATCAGGGCGTAGGGGGGCGATTGAGCGGAAGGCATGGGCGAGAAAGTAAGACCAGTAGCGCGTATTGTCGCGGCGCTGACCTGCGGTTGTAGTTCGCGTACCAGAACGACCATCGGGCCGACGAGTCGTTTATTCACGCGAACTACAAAGTTCGCGCTACTCCGGCTGTACGCCGCCCGGGCTATTTTGGCTGGCCCCACCCGATTTCCGCCCGCGGCCTGTTACCTTTGCAGCCGCCCTGGCCGGTCCGGGGCCGCGTCCGTGGTTTACTACCAGTACTGATTTGAAAAAGAGCCTGTTCCTGTTCGCCGCCCTTGCGCTGGCGGGTACTGCCCTCGGGCAGAAGAAAGCCGCCTCCCTGAGCCGCCCCAAGCTGGTGGTGGGCATCGTGGTGGACCAGATGCGCTACGACTACCTGTACCGCTACTGGACCAAGTACGGCAACGACGGCTTCAAGCGGCTGCTGGGCCAGGGCTTCAGCTACGAGAATACTCACTACAACTACGTGCCCACCTACACCGGGCCCGGCCACGCCAGCATCTACACCGGCACCACGCCGTCGATGCACGGCATCGTGGGCAACAACTGGTTTGTGCGCGAGGAAGGCAAGGGCACCTACGTCACGGAAGACAAAACCGTGCAGGCCGTGGGCGGCACGGCCCTGGCCGGGCAGATGTCGCCGCGCCACATGCTGACCAGCACCATCACCGACGAGCTGCGCCTGGCCACCAACTTCCAGAGCAAGGTTATCGGCGTCTGCATCAAGGACCGGGGCTCGATCTTGCCCGCCGGCCACGCCGCCAACGCCGCCTACTGGTACGATGGGGCCAACGGGGCCTTTATCACCAGCACGTTCTACCAGAATGCCCTGCCCGAGTGGGTCACCAAGTTCAACAGCCAGCAGCGGGCCGCCCAGTACCTCGACCAGCCCTGGACCACGCTGCTGCCCATCACCGAATACACCGAAAGCTCCCCCGACGACGTGGCCTGGGAATCGGCCTTCAAGGGCGAAACCAAGCCCGTGTTTCCCCACGACCTGCCCCGGCTGAGTGCCGCCGCGCCGGCTGCCGTGCAGGGCGCCCTCAAGGCCGAGGGTGAAAAGGCCCCCGTGGCCACGCCCCGCAACCTGGACTTGATCCGCTCCACGCCCTTCGGCAACTCGCTCACGGCCGACTTCGCCCTGGAGGCCATCCGGGCCGAGCAGCTGGGCCAGCGCGGACAAACCGACTTTCTGGCCCTGAGCTTCAGCTCGACCGACTACGTGGGCCACCAGTTCGGCACCACGGCCATCGAAACCGAGGATACTTACCTGCGCCTCGACCGGGACATTGCCCGGGTGCTGGCCTACCTCGACAAAACCGTGGGCAAAGGCCAGGTGCTGGTGTTCTTGTCGGCCGACCACGCCGCGGCCCAGTCGCCCAACTTTATGCTCGAACACCACCTGCCCGCCGGCTCGGTGGGGCCGGGCCTGATGCGCGACTCCATCCAGCAGGCGCTGGTGCAGAAGCACGGCCCGGGCAAATGGGTGCTCAGCTACGAAAACCAGCAGGTCTACCTCAACCGCCCCCTCATTGCCCAGCAGAAGCTGGATCTGCGCAAGGTCCAGGATGAGGTGGTCGACATTGCCGGCACGCTCAGCGGGGTCAACCGCGCCATTGCCGCCGACGATTTGCAGAAGTCGCACTGGGAAAGCGGCATGCTGATGTACCTGGAAAACGGCTTCTTCCCCAAGCGCAGCGGCGACGTGATGGTGGTGCTGGAGCCGGGCTGGCTGGAGTCGTACTCGTACCCCGTGAACAAGGGCACGACCCACGGCTCGATGAACAACTACGACACCCACGTGCCCCTCCTTTTCTGGGGCTGGCACGTAAAGCACGGCGAGTCGAGCGCGCCGGCCAAGATTACGGACGCGGCCGCCACGCTGGCCCGCTTCCTGCACATTCAGGAGCCTAACGGCTGCACCGGCACGCCCCTGCTGGAGGTTCTTAAATAGCGGGTTGTTCGTCGTTGGTTTTTCGTTTGCCGGCCGTGCCGCCAACGAAGTACCGCAATGAATTGTCCGCTGGCCCGGCGCCCCCTTGATCGAAAACAAACAACGAACAACAAATAACAAAAACCGAATAATGGCTCATTTCAACCCCTGGCACGATGTAGAGCGCGGCGAAAGCGCTCCGTCGGTGGTAAACGGTATCATCGAAATTCCGAAAGGCTCCAAAGGCAAGTACGAACTCGACAAGGACAGCGGCATGCTCAAGCTGGACCGCGTGCTGTTTTCGGCCGTGCACTACCCGGCCGCCTACGGCTTCATTCCGCAGACCTACTGCGACGACAAAGACCCGCTCGACATCCTGGTTATCTGCTCCGTGGACATCGTGCCCATGTGCTTGGTGGACGCCAAGGTTATCGGGGTGATGCAGATGATTGACGGCGACGAGGAAGACGACAAAATCATTGCCGTGGCCGCCAACGACATTTCCGTCAACCACTACAACGACATTGCCGACCTGCCCCCGCACACGCTGCTGGAAATGCGCCGCTTCTTCGAGGACTACAAAGCCCTGGAGCACAAGCAGGTGACCGTGGAGCGCTTCATGGGCCGCGAAGATGCCTACCGCATCATCGAGGACAGCATCAAGCTCTACAACGAGACGTTCGTGAAGACGGCCGACGGCACGACCACCAAAATCGAGAGCCTGAAAGCCTAGGCTTCGACCGGCTCCCGACAGAGGCTGCAAACCCCGGAATCAGGCTGGTTCCGGGGTTTTCTGCGTTCGGGCGGCCGCAAGCTCGGCTGCACCTATTTCGGGAAGCGGCTCGTATGGCGCTGTATGCCCAACCAACCCTCTGCCTCACCGGTTAAGCGCTTTCTCTACGAAAACAGCCTGCTGCTCGTCGTCACGGTTATGGTGGTGCTCACCCTGGTGGGGCAGGCCCTCACGGGCTGGCACGAGTACAACGGGGAGCTGGAGGACATGCAGCTGCTGCCGCTGGGTTTGGGCCAGTACCTGACCTCGGGCCACTTCGTGGAGGCCACGTTCGAGAACTGGGAAAGTGAGTTTTTGCAGATGGGCCTCTACGTGATGCTCACCATCTGGCTGCGGCAGAAAGGCTCGTCGGAATCGAAGAAGCTCTACGAGGAGGAGGAAGTGGACCGGGAGCCCGACCCGACCAAGGAAGATGCGCCGGGGCCGGTGAAGCGCGGGGGCTGGGTGCTCAGGCTCTACAAGCAGTCGTTGTCGTTGGCCTTCTTCGCGCTGTTCTTCGCCTCGCTGTGGCTGCACGCGGTGGGCGGGCGGCGCGTCTACAACGTGGAGCAGAAGCACGACGGCAAGCCTCAGATTACGACCCTAAAATATATGCAGACCTCGCGGTTCTGGTTTGAGTCGCTGCAGAACTGGCAGAGCGAGTTTCTGTCCATCGTGTCCATCGTGGGGCTGTCCATCTTCCTGCGGCAGCAGGGCTCCCCGGAGTCGAAGCCCGTGGATGCGGCCTACGATGAAACGGGGGAGTAACGGCGGAACCCTATCTTTGGGAGGCGGCGCCGACTGACTGCTGCCACCCCGCCCATGCCGCCCGGACCCCTGCGCGAGTACTCCGACCCGAAGTCGTCGGCTGCCCGCTTTCCTTTCGTTGCGTTGCTCAAGCGCGGCACCGATGCCGTGCTGTATAGCAGTCTGCTGGTGTCGGCGGCGGCCACGGGGCTGACCTGGGCCACGTTCTTGTTTTGGCACGCGCCCATTCCCGGCCGGCTCGGCGTGCTGATTTTCGCCGCCACGCTCTTTCTCTATAACATTGACAGCGTGCTGCCCTACAAGTACCGGCAGCAGGCCGTGCTCTCGGAGCGCAAGCTTTGGCTGCTGCGCCACCGCCGGGAGCTGTTTGCGCTGGCCGTGCTGAGTCTGGCCGTGGCCGGGGTGCTGTTCTGGACCGACGGCTGGCGCCACCTGACCTTGTTTCTGGGCCATCTGGCGGCCATTTCTCTGCTCTACTCCATGCCCGTGGTGCGCATCCACGGCCGCTGGCGCGCCCTGCGCGACCTGCCCCTGCTCAAGATTTTCCTCATTGCTTACGTCTGGTCGGCCATCACCGTGTGGGTGCCCGCCCTGTACCTGGGCAAGGCCCTGGGCGACCCGGTGGTGCTGGTGCTCTACGCCCGCCGGTTTTTCTTTATTCTGAACCTGGCCCTGGTGTTCGACATCCGCGACTACACCAAGGACCGGCTCAGCGGCACCCGCACCTTTCCCGGCCTGTTTGGGCTGCGGGCTACGAAGTGGCTGGGCTTGGCGTTTCTGACCGTGTCGGCGTTGCTGATTCCGCCGGGTGTTTCCACCCACCACCTGCTGGTGCTCACCGTGCCCACGCTGCTGGCCGGCGTCATCATCTGGTACGCCGACGAAACCCGCCCCGACTACTACTTCGCTCTGCTCGCCGACGGGCTGATGCTGGTGCAGTTCGTCGTGGCCTGGTGGGTGGTGTAGAAGCGAGTCGGGCTCAGAAAGCCTCGTCGGTGGTCAGCTCCTGAAAGGCCGGGCCCAGATGCTGCACGATGTCGCCGGCCACCAGGCCTGCTTCGCCGGTTTGCTGGGCGGCTAGGTCGCCGGCGCGGCCGTGGGCGTAGATGCCCAGCAGGGCCGCGTCGAGCGGGGGCAAGTGTTGGGCGCGCAGCGCCGTCAGCACGCCGGTCAGCACGTCGCCGCTGCCGCCGGTGGCCATGCCGGGGTTGCCGGTGGTGTTGAAGTAAAGCGTACCATCCGGCGTGCCCAGGCAGGTATGAGCCCCTTTGAGCACCACGTAGCAGCGGTGGCGCCGGCAGAAGTCGCGGAGCTGGTCGAGGCGCTGGTAGTCGTCCGCGGCCGGGCCGACCAGGCGTTCAAACTCCTTGGGGTGGGGCGTCAGGATGGAGTCGGGGGGCAGCAAAGCCAGCAGCTCCTGGTGCTGACCCAGCAGATTCAGCGCGTCGGCGTCCAGCACCAGCGGCACCCTGGCTTCGCGCAGCAGCTTTTCGAGCACCTGCTGCGGGCCGTCTTCAAGGCCCAGCCCGGGACCAATGCCGATGGCGGAGTAGGGCTTGAGCTCCGGCAGCTCGGTCACGAAGTCGGTGGCCGGATCGGGCAGAGCCATGGCTTCGGGGACGCTGACTTGCAGGATGTCGTAGCCCGCGCCTGGTGTGCGCACCGTGAGCAGGCCCACGCCGCTGCGCAGGCAGGCCCGGGCCGCCAGCACGGCCGCGCCCATCTTGCCGAAGCTCCCCGCCAGCAGCAGGGCGTGACCGTAGGTGCCCTTGTGGGCGAAAGGAGCCCGGCGCGGCAGCCGACCCGCCAGCAGGGCCGCGTCCAGCAGGTGCATCGTGCCGGGCAGGCTTTCCATAAACGCCGCGCTCAACCCGATGGGCAGCACGTGCCAGCGGCCCACGTACTGCGCGTTCTGGGGCAGCAGAAACGCCAGCTTGGCGCGCTCGAAACTGACCGTGTGCTGGGCCTGCACCACGGGGCTGGCCGCCGGCTGGGGCGCATCGGTCAGCAGGCCCGAGGGCACGTCCAGAGCCACGACGCGGGCCTGGGCCTGGTTGAGGTGAGTTACCACGGCGGCGGCCAGCCCGGTCAGCGGCCGGCTCAGCCCCGTCCCGAACAGCGCATCGACGACCAGCGTGCCGGGCGCAATAGGGGGCAGAGCGTCGGCCTGGAGTTCTGTGGCCCGCAGTTCGGGCAGGCGGGCGCGGTTCAGGGTGTAGTCGGCGGAGTACTTCGGGGCCGGCAGCAGGTATACCCGCACCCGGTAGCCGCGCTGGTGGAGCAGGCGGGCTGCGGCCAGTCCGTCGCCGCCGTTGTTGCCCGGGCCGCAGAACACCAATATTTCGCCGGCTTCGGCTGGTGTCTGCCGGGCCGTGAGCCAGTCGGCAAAGGCGGTGGCGGCCCGCTCCATCAGCTCGGCCGAGGTAAGGCCCTGCTCCCGGATGGTGGCCTCGTCGGCCTGGCGGGTTTGGGCGGCGGTGAGAATCTTCATGGGCTGGGGGTAGTTGGGTGAGGGCGCGGGGCCGGCTGCCTGCTTACGCAAGCCCGGGCGTCGCGGCAAAAAAACTTACCGTCGGGTTTTGGCGTTTGCACCAGGACCCCTCCCAATTCTAACCGTCAACCCCTACTATATGCAAACCTGGAACGACGTTATTCGTCTGGCCAACAACGGCAGCCCGGCCCCCGCGCGGCGGGTGGAAAAAACCGACGCCGAGTGGAAAGCCCAACTCACCCCTGAGCAGTACCACGTCACGCGCCAGCACGGCACCGAGCGGGCCTTCACGGGCGAGTACTGCGAGGCCCACGAGGCCGGGCTGTACGCCTGCGTGTGCTGCGGCACCCCGCTCTACGACTCGCGCACCAAATTCGAGAGTGGCACCGGCTGGCCCAGCTTCACCCAGCCCGTGGCCGACAACGCCCTCAAGTACAAGAAAGACACGAGCTACGGCATGACCCGGGTGGAGGTGCTCTGCAATACCTGTGACGCCCACCAAGGCCACGTTTTCCCCGACGGCCCCCCGCCGAGCGGCCTGCGCCTGTGCATCAACTCGGCCGCCGTGAAGCTGGTGAGTGACAAACAGGAGGCGTAGGATAAGTTGGGTGAACCAGCTAGTTTTAGAGGCCGGAGGCAGCTCGTCTGCTCCCGGCCTCTTTTTTATTTGCTACTGGTTATGACTCGTGAAGAATTCCTGGCTCGCCTGCAACGGCAGAGCCCCCTGGCCGAAGCCAATCCGGCCGGCTATAAGCGTCGGGTATGGTTTTGGGCCCTGCTGGGCTACGGATTTATTCTGCTGTTGCTGCTGGGTACCGTCGGGCTGATGGCCGTGACGCTGGCCGTGGGCATTTTCACCCGGGCCTTTGCCATTATTTTCAAGCTGGGCGCCGTGCTGGCCGTATTCGCCTGGCGGGTGCTGCGCTCCCTGTGGGTGAAGTTTGACCCGCCGGAAGGACTGCGGCTGACTCCAACCGAAGCCGCGCCCCTGCTGACGCTGCTCAGTCAGCAGACCGCCGCCCTACAGGCTCCGCCCGTGCACCGGGTGCTGCTGACCGCCGAGTTCAACGCCGCGGCTGTGCAAGCGCCGCGCCTGGGTATTTTCGGCTGGCCCCGCAACTACGTGCTCGTCGGCCTGCCCCTGCTCCAGGCGTTGTCGCCGGAACAGGCGGCGGCGGTAGTGGCGCACGAGCTGGGACACCTGCGCGGGGGCCACGGCCGCTTCGGGGCCTGGATTTACCGCGTCAGTCAGACCTGGACCCAGCTCACCGAACAGCTCGAGCAGCAGGCCGGCAGCAGCATTTTCTCCCGCTTCACCTCTTGGTACGTGCCCCGGTTCAATGCCTGGTCGCACCCGGTGCGGCGTACCGATGAGTTTGCCGCCGATGCCGCCGCGGCCCATCTTACCAGCGCCCAGACCATGGCCGAAGCGCTGTGCGCCGTGCTGGTGCGCGACGCGACGCTCGACAAGCTGCACTGGGACGTGGTCAGCGCCTCGCTGGCCCAACTGCCCGCTCCCCCCGCCGATGCCATCAGTCGGCTGCTGCCCCTGGCCAAAACCGGCCGGTTGTCCGCCGCCGATGAGCAGACCCTGCTCACGGATGCCTGTGAAGCCGACCCCGACCTGTTCAGCACCCACCCCACGCTGGGTGAGCGGCTGGCGGCATTGGGGCAGCCGGCCGTGGTACCCGCGCTGCCGGCCACAACGGCGGCCGAAGCCTGGCTCGGTCCCAGCCTGCCCGCGCTGGCCGCTACGCTCGATGCCACCTGGGTCAGCACCCGGGCTGAGCTGTGGCAGGAGCGGCACGCCGTGCTTCGGCAGCAGCAAGAGCGTTTGCGCGAACTCAGCAGCCGGCACGAAACCGGGTCCGTGCTGTCCTCCGACGAGCTGTGGGAGCTGGCCGACCTGACGGAAGACCACGTGAGCGGAGCTGAGGCGCTGCCCTTGTTCCGGCAGCTCACCGACGATGCGCGCTGGAAGCTGGCGGCCCGCTTTTCCATTGGCCGCATCCTGACCAACGCCGACGATGCCGAGGGGCTGACCTGGATGAAGGAGGTGATGGACGTGGAGCCCAACTACGTAGCCGCTGGCCTGGCCCTACAGGAAGCTTACTACCAGCGCCGGGGCAACCGGGAGCAGGTGCGTGAGCTGAGTGCCGTGCAGCTCCGCCACGCCGATACGCTGGACGAGGCTATGGCCGAGCGGGAAGCCGTGCGGCCCACCGATACCATGCTGCCCCACGAGCTTACGGCCGACGAGCTGCGCGAACTGCTGACCGAGTTAGCCTTGCCGGAATACGGCATTGGTCGGGCCTGGCTGCTGCGCAAGCAGGTGCGGCATTTCACGCACAAGCCTTTGTATGTGCTGCTGGTAGCGCCGTCGCCCATCGTGCGGAGTCGCAAGACGGAAAGCGAGAGTACCTGGGTGCAAAGCCTGGCCGCCAAGATCAATCTGCCCGGGGAAGGCTTCGTCATTGCCACCGGGAAGGACTACGCCTGGCTGGAGAAGGCCGCCCGGCAGCACACCGACGCCGAGATTTTCGGGGCTGGCTAGGGGCTTAGCTCCCCGTTCAGTAGACTTACCGTAGAAGCGGCCGCACGTTGCGGCCGCTTTTTTTGTTTAAACCTTGCTTGCTTTGCATCGTTTTTGACCTCACTTCTTACATCCCGCCCCCCCATGTCGTTGCTCTTCACAGATTTTGCCTCCTGGCAGGCCCACTGCGCCGCCACCGGTGAGCCGCTCTACCAGCCCGTGCTGGCCTATGAAATCGAGCAGAAAGGCCGCACTGAACCCGAAATCTGGAATGGCCTGCAGCGGGCCTACGACGTGATGCGCGACGCCGTGCACACCGGCCTGACCGAGGACATGACCTCCCGCTCGGGCATGATTAACAATGGGGCCAAGAAAATTGCCGCTTCGCCCATCACCGTGCTGTCGCCGGAGTTCAAGAACCTGATTGTGCGGGCCCTGGGCGCCAAGGAGGTCAATTCGTGCATGGGCCGGGTGGTGGCCGCGCCCACGGCCGGGGCCTCGGGCATCCTGCCCGGCGTGCTGGTCACGCTCCAGGATCTGCACAAGCTCGACGACCGGAAAATCCTGGAAGGCTTGCTCGTGGCCGCCGGCATTGCCCTTATCATCGAGCAGAATGCCTCCCTGGCCGGGGCCGTGGGCGGCTGCCAGGCCGAAACCGGCTCGGCGGCGGCCATGGGCTCGGGCGCCATCGTCTACTGCCTCGGCGGCGACGTGGACCTGACCTTCGCGGCCGTGGCCATTACGATTCAGTGCATGCTCGGGCTGGTCTGCGACCCGGTGGCGGGTTTGGTGGAAGTGCCCTGCGTGGTGCGCAACGCCTCGGCGGCCGCCATTGCCTTCTCCTCGGCCCAGATTGCCATTGCCGGCGTCAACCCCGTGATTCCTGTGGATCAGTGCGTGGCCGCGCTGGGCGAGGTGGGGCAGAGCATGGAAACCCGCTACAAGGAAACCGCCCTCGGCGGCCTGGCCAACACCACCCGGGGCCGGGAAATCGAGAAGATGGTGCTGGTGCAGGACGTGAACATCCTGCCCGACGAAGACTAGCTGAATTTCGGCTCGTCTTGCTTTAAGAACATAAAAAAAGCCCCACCGGAAGACCGGTGGGGCTTTTTTCTGTGCTTCTGCGGGGGCCTAGCGGCGCACCAGCTTCAGCGTCTGCGTAGCCGTGTTCGGGCTGCTGATGCGCAGCAGGTACACGCCCACGGGCAGCTGGGAGAAGTCAACCGGGGTGGCGCTGACCGTGCCGGCCGCGGCTTTCTCCGGGTGCAGCGCGAAGCTCTGCACGGCCTGGCCCAGGGTGTTCAGCACCGTTACTTCAGCCGCTTTGGCGTAGCCGCGCAGCTCCAGCGTGATGTTGCCGTCCGTGGTCGGGTTGGGGAACAGCTGGGCGCTGACGCCGGCCAGCGTGGCCTTGCCCGAAGCCGTCACGATGATGCTCACGGCTTGCGAAGGCGCCGAAGCACACCCGCTGGCGCTGGTCGACACAACGGTGTAAGAGCCGTTCTGCGCGCCCGAGAGCAGCAGGTAGGTCTGGCCCGTGGCGCCGGGAATCAGCACGTTGTTGCGGTAGAACTGGTTGCCGGTAGCCGCGCTGGACGTCAGCAGCACCGCGCCCGAAGCCTGGGTGGTGGTCGTCAGCGTTGGCGTGGCCGGCGTTGGGTTCACCGTCACCACCACCGGCGCCGACACCGTGAAGCAGCCCGTGGCGTTGGTCAGCTGCACCGTGTAGCTGCCCGAAGTGGTAGCCGAGTACGTGGGGTTGGTAGCCCCGCTGATGATGGCGCCGTTGAGGAAATACTGGTAGGTATTGCCCGTCGTGGCGTTGGCCGTCAGCGTCACGGAGCCGCCCTGGCAGAACGTGGTAGCGCCACCGGCGGTGAGGGTTGCCGTAGGAGCCGGGTTCACCGTCACCTGCACCGAGGCCGTGGCCGAGCAGCCGTTGGCCGTGGTGACCGTCAGCGTGTAGGTAGCCACAACAGGAGCAGTGCCGGTGTTGGTCAGCGTCAGCGTCGGGTTGGCCACGGTGGCGCTGCTCAAACCCGTAGCGGGGCTCCAGCTGTAGGTGTAGCCCGTAATGGCGGCGGCACCCAGTTGGGTGGTTGTGCCCGAGCACACGGCGCGTGCCGCGCCGGCATTGGCCACTGCCGCCGGGCTCAGCACCACGGTAGCCGTACCCGTCGAGGGGCAGGTGCCGCCCACGGAATACGTAACGATATACGTGCCGGCCGTGGAAGCCGCCAGATTGATAACGCCGGTAGTAGCGTTGATAGCCAGGCCGGAAGTCGAGCTGAACGTGCCACCCGCCGTGCCGGTGATGGTCGGCGTGGGATTGGTGCCGGTCAGGCAGAACGGCGAGCCGCTGTAGCTGAACGTGGCCGTCGTAGCCGGATTCACCGTCACGGTGGTTGCCGCGCTGGTGGTGGAGCAGCCGCTGGCGTTGGTCACCACGACGCTATAGGCCCCGCTGGCCGTGGCCGAATAGGTAGCCGAAGTAGCGCCGCTGATGGCCGAGCCGTTGAGCAGGAACTGGTAAGTGTTGCCCGTGCCGGCCGGAGCCGTCAGCGTCACCGACCCGCCCTGGCAGAACGTGGTAGCCCCGCCCGCCGTCAGCGTGGCCACCGGGGCCGCATTGATGGTGACGGTGGTCGTGGCCGTGGCCGAAGCACAGCCGCCGGAAGCGGCAATGGTGTTGGTTACGGTGTAGGTACCCGCCACGCTCGAAGCCAGGGTAATAACGCCGGTGTTGGCATCAATGCTCAGACCCGTAGTCGGCGAAACCGAGAAGGTGCCACCGCTGCTGTTGGCGCCAAACGTTGGCGTTACGGTAGCGGAGCTGCCCGCGCAGTAGCCGCTCTGGGCGTAGGCAAACGAGGCCGACGGAGCGGTAGTGATGGTCACCAGCGCCGTGCTCGACGAAGGGCAGGAGCCGCTTACGCTGTAGGTCACGGTGTAGGTGCCGGGCGTCGAAGCGGCCAGGTTGATGGCACCGGTGGTGGCATTCAGGCTCAGGCCCGAGGCCGAGCTGAACGTGCCGCCCGCCGTGCC